>ONLQ01000009.1 GCA_900318665.1 uncultured Bacteroidales bacterium
ACAACGAGACGCTATACATCAGCATCCACGCCCTCCACAAGATAAGCCGCTACGTTGGCAAAGACGGCATAGCGCCTACTCTCGACAAGATTGGCAGCAACAGTTGGCAGCAACTCAAACAGCGCACAAAGAAGCAGGTCAAGGACATTGCCAAAGACCTTATAGCCCTCTACGCCAAGCGCAAAGCCTCTCGCGGCTATGCTTTCAGCGCCGACGGCTACCTGCAAAACGAACTCGAGGCATCGTTCATCTACGAGGACACCCCCGACCAACTGAAAGCCACCATCGACGTGAAACACGACATGGAGGACACCGCGCCGATGGACCGTCTCGTGTGCGGCGATGTTGGTTTCGGCAAGACCGAGGTGGCAATACGAGCCGCATTCAAAGCGGTGTGCGACAGCAAGCAAGTAGCGGTACTGGTGCCTAACACCATTCTCGCCTTCCAGCACTACAACACGTTCAGCGACCGACTGAAAGGGCTGCCCGTCAATATCGACTATCTCAACCGTTTCCGCTCTACCAAGGAGCGCAACCAGATACTCCGTGACACCGAAAGCGGAAAACTCGACATACTGATAGGCACTCACGCCATACTGAACAAGAATATCAAATTCAAGGACCTTGGGCTGCTCATCATCGACGAGGAACAGAAATTTGGCGTCAGCGCCAAGGAAAAACTACGCCAGATGAAAGTGAACGTCGATTGCCTGACGCTCACAGCCACCCCCATACCGCGCACCCTGCAATTCTCTCTTATGGGCGCTCGCGACCTGAGCATCATACAGACCCCGCCACCCAACCGTCAGCCTATTGAGACCGAGTTGTGCGAATTTAACGAAGAGGTTATACGCGACGCTATCATGTACGAAATGTCTCGTGGCGGACAGACGTTCTTTGTCAGCAACCGCGTGGAGAACCTCTCCGAGATGGCGGGAATGGTTCAGCGGCTGGTGCCCGATGCCCGCGTGGCAATAGCCCATGGACAAATGGACGGCAAGGTGGTAGAGGAACGGCTTATGCAGTTTCTTGAAGGCGACCTCGACGTGCTGGTATCTACATCCATAGTGGAAAACGGCTTGGACATACCCAACGCCAATACCATGATTATCAACAATGCGCAGAACTTCGGACTTAGCGGGCTTCACCAGATGCGAGGCCGCGTAGGTCGCAGCAACCGCAAGGCTTTCTGCTATCTGCTGGTACCCTCATTCTCAATGCTCACCGACGAGGCACAAAAGAGGATAACGGCCATAGAAGAGTTCAGTTCCATTGGCAGCGGTTTCAACATCGCCATGCGCGACCTCGACATTCGCGGTGCCGGCAACATTCTCGGCGCCGAGCAAAGCGGTTTCATAAGCGATATTGGCTACGATATGTACCACAAGATTCTTAACGAGGCCATCGAGGAACTGAAAGAAACCGACTTTAGCGAACTGTTTCGCGAAGAGCGCGAGCGTGATAAAACCTACGCCAAGGAATGTCTTTTGGAGACCGACCTTGAGGTTATGCTGCCCGACAGTTATGTGAGCAGCGGCACCGAGCGACTGGTACTATACAAAGAACTAAACAGCCTATCCACCGAAGAGGACCTTGCAGCCTTCCGCGCTCGTCTTGCCGACCGTTTCGGTCCACTGCCCCGCCCCACCGAAGAACTCATACGCACCATAACCTTGCGCCGCATGGCAAAAGAATTTGGCATAGAACGCCTTATGCTGCAACAAGGGCGCATGGTGTGTTTCTTTGTTGCCAACAAGGACAACCCCTTCTACCAGTCGGCCAACTTTATGAAACTGATACAATATGTCCAGTCGCATCCCGACACCGCCCGCCTCAAAGAGAAAGACGGAAGGCTCTCGCTGACATTCAACAAAGTGGAAACCATCGACGAAGCAGTGCGACTGCTCATAGGTCTTGTGAAATAGTGACAAAAAAAATGAGACACAATCAAACCAACATAAAACGATTCTTATCGAACGCCATAAGATTTAAGCATTTAGGATGTCTTATGCTGGTGCTGCTACTCCTTGGAGGACAGGCACGAGCAGCCTACCTGCTCATTCCAATGGACGAGACTCAGAAAAACCACCTCAAAGCCTACGGCATTGCCTACTGGGCATTGCAACGCGACGTGGAGGTAACATGGCTGCTCAACTATCGCGGCGGAACGTTCATGATGAAACACGCCGATGCCATAGAGCGCGAATGTCGTCTGCGCGGCGTGACCTGCGAACCTATTGCCGACGGACAATCCACCGCCATCTTGTCGCATATTGCCGACCCCGCCGTCAATATGGACGCCGTCAAACTACAAAAGGCACCTAAAATTGCCGTCTATTCGCCCAAAAGCAAACTGCCTTGGGACGACGCGGTGACACTCGTGCTGACCTATGCCGAAATACCCTACGACGTTGTTTATGACGAAGAGGTTATAGGCGGAGTGCTGCCCATGTACGACTGGCTTCACCTCCACCACGAGGACTTCACAGGGCAGTATGGCAAATTCTGGGGCAGTTACCGCAGCCAGCAATGGTATGTGGAAGATGTGCGCACCCAGGAGGATATGGCTCACAAACTGGGATTCAGCAAGGTGTCGATGCTCAAACTTGCCGTAGCTCACAAGATTCGCGACTTTGTGTCGGGCGGAGGATTCCTCTTCGCTATGTGCTCGGCACCCGACAGTTACGATGTGGCGCTGGCGGCCGAGAATGTTGACATCTGCGACGTGATGTTCGACGGCGACCCCATGCAGCCCGATGCACAAAACCAACTCGACTTCTCCAAGACCTTTGCCTTCAAAGACTTTAGAATCAGCACCAATCCATCTGAATACGAAATATCCAATATCGACATCGACCCACGCAGCCGCAACAGAAAGGTAAACCAAAACACCGATTTCTTCACCTTGTTCGACTTTTCGGCAAAATGGGACTGGATACCGACCATGCTGACACAAAACCACACACGCATAGTTCACGGCTTTATGGGGCAGACCACCGCCTTCCGCAAAGAATTGGTGAAAACATCTGTCGTCATTCTCGGCGAGAACAAGGAACTTGGCGAGGTGCGCTATCTGCACGGCGACTATGGAAAAGGTACATGGACATTCCTCGGCGGCCACGACCCCGAAGACTACAGCCACTATGTAGGCGACCCACCAACCGACCTCAACCTCTACCCCAACTCTCCTGGCTACCGCCTAATTCTCAACAATATACTATTCCCTGCTGCAAAAAAGGAGAAACACAAAACCTGAAAAAGCATTAACCTGATTATTCAGACTACTCCGATAACACCACCCTCACATGAAACAAACTCTTTTCATACTACTTCTACTAACATCTATCGTCTCGCACGCCCAAAACGGGACGTGGCGGCTGTATAATACCAACAACTCGGACATTGCTGGCAACAACGTGCTGTCGTTGGCTACCGATGAGAAAGGCGGTCTGTGGGTTGGCACTCTCAACGGACTGTGCCGTCTGACAGGAAAAAACACCTGGACCGACTACGCCATGTTCAACAAAAAACTAAAAGGGCAGTCCATCAACTGTATGACATTCGACAAAGACGGCTGGCTGTGGATTGGAACAGACGACTTCGGCGTCATTGCCTTCGACGGGTCGAAATGGAAAGAGCATGAACAAGAAACGCGCCGCCTGAACATGAAGTTCATTGGCGACATAACCATCGACAACGACGGCACAAAATGGATAGGCGTGACGCTGGTGGGCTTGGTGCGCTACGACGGCACAAAATGGGACATGATGACGCCCAATGACTCTGGCCTGCCCAGCGACTTTGTGCTCAGCACCGCCATCGACCAGCGCAACCGCAAATGGGTGGGAACAAACAACGGTCTCGGCCTCTACAACGGACGGCGCTGGATTTCCTACACCCCCGAAAACAGCGGCATACCCGACATGATTGTTCCCTCGGTGGTAATAGACCAAGAAGATGTGAAATGGATTGGCACCCTCAACGGGCTCTGCCGCTACGACGGCGAGACATGGTCCACATTCACAAAAGACAACAGCCCCCTGCCGAGCAACCAGATAAACGCCCTCACCATCGACTCGCATGGTTGGCTGTGGATTGCCACCAATGAAGGCGTGGCTGTTTTCGACCGCAAGAAGAGTTGGGACTCCTTCACCCCCGAAAAGAACAAACTGCCACGCGGCTCCATAACCTCTATAGTTGCCAACAACGCTGGCGACATCTTCGTAGGTTATGACCTCTACGGCATGGCTCGTTTGTCGGGATATATGCTACCAATAGCAGGCGACAATGCAGCAGCCATTGCAGAGAACAACGACAACGATAATGATAACGCCGCAGGCAAAGCCGCCGAAAAAATACGCGTCATTCCACACCTCGATCAAGGCTATGTGGAACTATCATTCGACGGGACAGAGGCCGAGGTTGAATTCATCAACCCCGAAGGCAAATCGGTACGCCTCATTCCTCACTACCAGAAAGGGTCTCGTATCAACATAACCAAAATGCCACGCCGAATGTACACCTTGCGCGTAAAAACAGCCAAAACCGAGAAAGAATTGAAATTCAACCTAAAATAACCATATAAACAATATGAAACGGCTTGTAACCATCATAATAGCACTTTTTGTTTTCTCTACGATTTGGGCCCAGCAACTCAACCCGTCGCACTGGACGTTCTCCGTAGAGAAAGCCACCGCCGAAAGCGCCGAACTCTGCTTTACGGTGAAACTTGACGCCGGATGGCACATTTATTCCACCCGCACCGACGATGGCGGCCCGCTGCCAACCGAATTTTCGTTTACAAAGTCGGACAAATACAGTCTCGACGGCAGAATAACAGAGCCCAAGCCCCATGAGGCTTTCGACGAGATTTTCAAAGTCACTGTTCGCGACTTTTCTAATCAGGTGACATTCCGCCAAAAGATTAAAAGAACTACCAACAAAGCCTTCAAGGTCGAGGGGACTCTCTCATTCCAACTCTGCAACGACGGCAACTGCATTCCCCCCGAAGACCAACCCTTCTCATTCAATATTCCTGAAGTCGAACCCGTTGCCAGCGAAGGCGCTGCTGCCGTTAATCCCGACGAACAGACATCTGCATCTGACAGCATCACAACAGCCACAACCGTCACGGACAAAGCAAATGCCTTATTGGCTGAGGAAATGCCAGAGCCTCCCGCCGAATCGGAGCAATCGCTATGGATGGCTTTTCTTTTGGCTCTGCTTGCAGGCATACTCACGATGATTACGCCTTGCGTTTTCCCCATGGTTCCGATGACGGTCAACTACTTCGTGCATGGAGGCAAACGCAATCAGGCATGGATTTTCGGAATCAGTATCGTTCTGATTTTTGCCGTGCTGGGAGCATTGCTCACAATAGTTTTCGGTCCCGAATCGCTCTATTTCCTCGGCACCCACTGGATTCCAAACCTGCTGTTCTTCATCATCTTCCTTATTTTCTCACTCTCATTCTTCGGACTTTTCGAAATCCAACTGCCATCACGCTGGGCCAACAAAAGCGACGAGCAGGCCGAGAAAGGCGGCTGGCTTGCACCTTTCTTTATGGCACTGACCACTGTGCTCGTCTCGTTCAGTTGCACCGGTCCCATACTTGGCGCGGCACTCGTGGGCCTCACCACCAGCACCACCAACGCATGGATTTCGCTCGTAACAATGCTGGGCTTCGGCATCGGCTTCGCACTGCCTTTCACTCTGCTGGCGCTATTTCCCCATTGGCTCAAAGGCATGAAATCCGGCAATTGGCTCAACACCGTGAAGATAACCTTCGCATTCCTCGAACTTGCTTTCGGTCTGAAATTCCTCTCCATGGCCGACCTCTATTGCAATTGGCATCTGCTTGACCGCGAGGTTTATCTCGCCCTATGGATTGTGATTTTCTCGTTGTTAGGATTCTATCTGCTGGGCAAAATCCGCTTCAAAGGCGACTGGAAAGTGAGACACCTGCCCGTAGGACGCCTCTTCCTCTCCATCATAGTCTTCTCTTTTGTAGTCTATATGATTCCCGGACTCTTCGGCGCTCCGCTCAAAGCCATATCGGGATTTCTGCCACCAATGGAGACGCAGGATTTCAACATTGAACGCATAGTTCACGAAAATGCCAATAGTCAATCCAATGCAAACAAGCCTTCTAACGGCAGAAAATACGCAGACAACCTGCATCTTCCTACCGGATTCGATGGATATTTTGACCTTGAAGAGGCAAAGACGGCATCGAAACAGACCGGGAAGCCTATTTTCATCGACTTCACTGGCAAAACCTGCGCCAACTGCCGCGAGATGGAACACTATGTATGGTATGACCCAGAGGTTAAGCAACTGCTGACCGAAAAATATATCATTTGCGCACTCTACGTGGATGAAAACACAATAGAACTGCCCGAAGAAGAATGGGTTACAACCGACGACGGGAAAGTGCTGAAAACCCTTGGCCGCCGCAACCTCCACCTCGAAAAATCGTTATACAACATGAACGCGCAGCCATACTACGTGCTGATTGACGCAGAAGGAAACACACTGACTGACAAAAACTACCAGTACAACCGCGATACTCGAAAATTTGTAGCCTGGCTCAACGAAGGACTAACCACCTATAACGAAAACGGAAACAAGCAGTAATCAAACCACAGATTACAAACCACCATAAATAATGCTGGCAATATGAAGAAATCCATCGTCATAATATTATCGGTTCTTGTCGGGATAGGCATTGTGACGGCAGCACCCGTTGACCCCAAATTGGCAAAATCTGTTGCACAGACCTTTATGCGCCAGCAGAATCCCGCCACTGCCGACAAACTGATATGGAGCGAGGCACAGTATCCTGCAGGACTACAGGAGATGTTTCTCTTCACCTGCAAGCCCGAGGGCTTTGTGCTTGTGGCTGCCGACGATGTGGCGATGCCCATTCTCGGCTATTCCGTCAATGGCACATTCGACAACAAAAACGTGCCCGAACATGTGACGCACTGGCTCAATGACTATGCCGCCGAGATTGGCTATTTGAAAGCAAACAACATTGCGCAAGGCGATATTGCCGCTGCCGAATGGCAAGCGTTGCAACGTGGCGATAATTTCCCTCAATACAGTGCAGGCTCGGTATCGCCACTACTCACCACACAATGGAGCCAGAACCCATACTATAACAACCTCTGCCCCTACGACAACACCTATCGTGCGAAATCGGTCACAGGCTGCGTGGCAACCGCTATGGCACAGGTTATGAAATACTGGAACCACCCCACTGTGGGCAACGGTTCACACTCCTACTCGTTAAGTGGCTTTGGAACCATAAGCGCCAACTTCGGTGCCACCACCTACGACTGGGCAAATATGCCAAACTCGCTATCCAATTCCAGTTCCAGCCAACAAATCAATGCCGTAGCAACGCTCATGTTCCATTGTGGCGTGAGCGTCGAGATGTCATATTCTGCCAATGCCAGCGGAGCACAAGTCTATATGCCACGACGTGGCTATGCCGCCGTCAACTGGGCTTGGCTCGACTATTTTGACTATAGCAGCGACCTGCGAGGCGTATATCAAAACCAATACACCCCCACGCAATGGATTCAAATGCTGAAAGACGAACTCGATGCCTCGCGTCCCGTGCTTTATGCAGGTTTCGACAGCGAGAGCGGCCACGCCTTCGTCTGCGACGGATATAACTCCAACAACCGATTCCATTTCAACTGGGGCTGGGGTGGCTACTACGACGGCTACTTTGCCATAGGCGCCCTCAACCCTGGCGGTGGCGGCACTGGCAGCAACAGCACCTACACCTTCAATCTCGACAACCTTGCTCTTATTAACGTCCACCCAAACAACACTCTCCGAGTGTCGCCAAACTCCCTTACCTTTGCCAAAAACGGTGGCAGTCAGAGTGTGCAAATCATGACAAGTCAGAACTCCGCCTCTTGGAGCGCCACCAGCAACCAATCATGGGTTACCACATCTCCTTCCACTGGCAACGGAAGCGGCTCTACATCAACACTCACCATCACCGCAGCAGCCAACAACACCGGCAGCAACCGCACCGCTACGGTCACAATACGCCAAGGCAATCTGCAAAGCACCATTAGCGTGGTTCAATACGGCTGCTCGGACGATGAGAAATGCGTACTCAAAATTGCCATGAACGATTCCTACAACGACGGATGGGACGGTGCTTCGCTCACCATGACCGACGCCTCTGGATTCATCTATGCCACCGTGGCCGCCACAGCAAGCAGCACCACACAATATCAAAACGTCTCGGTGTGCCAAGGCAATGTCATACTAAAATGGAACAGCGGCAACTACGACAACGAATGTTCTTTCACGGTTTACGATGCCGACGGCAATCAGAAACTACGCCAATCGGGAGCCTTCTCGGGCAACAAGACCATCACCGACCCATGTGCTACCTCTTCGGGCTACCATATTAATGCCACCGTCAACAACAGCGCGATGGGCGGCGTGGCTGGCACTGGAACATTCCCCGCTGGCACCATCGATACCATTATGGCCATAGCCAACGACGGCTATCGCTTTGTGGGCTGGGACGTCGATTCGCTCAATCCTTTCATTCTCAATGTGACTGAGAATAGGACTTTTGCGGCAACATTCGCCACCCTCGGCGTTGACACCCTGCACTACGACAACGGCGTACCTCTCACAAGCCTTGGGAGCGGGAGTAACGACACCCTGTTCTGGGGCATACGCCTACGCGCCGAAGACCTCGGCTCGCACAACACCATCAAGGCTGTACGCCTGCCCGACTTCGCACAAGGCACACACGTCATTCGCATCTACGAAGGTGGCGACAACGCGCCTGGCAACCTTATTGCCTCAAAACAAGTCACATTCACTAACGCCAATGCATGGCGCACTGTTTCGTTCGACAGCCCCGTGCCTATCAACAATAGCACCTCGCTCTGGATTATTGTAGGCCACAAGGGCGACAGCCCCGCAGGAGCAAGCCTCTTTGCCGGTACCACGGCAGGCAGTTGGTACTCGCTCGGTGGCGATACATGGCGGAGCATAACCTTGGAAGGATATTTCATTACATGGATGGTGCAAGGCATTTTCGGCTCTGCGTGCAACATTTCTCAACTGCCCTATTCTCAAGACTTCGAAGAAGGTATGCGCTGCTGGACCTACACCAGCGCCGTTACGGGAAGCAACAACGAACGCTATTTCGGACGCAATCGCAACAGCGAACTATCGCACAACAGCACCTATAGTTTTGCTTTCAGCAGTTACTACACTGCCACCAACTACAACCAATACCTTATCAGCCCCGAACTCACTTTCAATGGTGCGTCACAGATGTCGTTCTACTACTATGCACCCTACGGAAACTACAAGGCAGAGAGTTTCCGCGTGCTCTACTCCACCACCGACGACCGCCTGTCGAGTTTCACGCACCAGGTGCGCAACGTCAGTGCCGCCGGAAGCAGTTGGGAACAATTCTCCGCAACCATTCCCGCCGAAGCCAAATATGTGGCTATCAACTATTACTCCGTTGACAAGTACTTCCTGTATGTTGACGACATAGAGTTCTATGTGCCCGACAATCCCGTGAACGACTACTGCACCGTTGTGGCGCCTTGGACCGAGACTTTCACCTCGCTCAGCACCACCATCGGTTGCTGGACAGCCTACGATGTTGACGGCGACGGCTACTCATGGCGCATATCGCCCAACGCCACCATGGGCATGGACGACGATGGTTTTGCCTCTTCGGCATCATACGTCAACAACTACGGGCCTCTGCATCCCGACAACTGGATTGTATCGCCTGCAGTCGTAGTACCCGATTCTGGCACTTTCAAACTCTCGTGGGCTGCATCGGGCTATGGCTACGACTACGAAGAGCACTACTCCGTTTACCTCTCCACTTCGCCCGACGAATTTGACGACGAGGCTCCCATATTCGAGGAAACAATAACGCAAATAGGCTACGTCACACATAGCGTAAGCCTTGCCGACTACGCGGGCGATACAATATACATTGCCTTCCGCCACCACAACTGCACCAACCAGTATATGCTCTTCCTCGACAATGTGGCAGTAACCCTCGCCGGCAATGACCCTGACCCCGACCCAAATCCAGACCCCGACCCATCCGACTGCACTGTCAGCCTGCCTTGGACCGAGACATTCTCGTCCACCAGCAGAACTGCCGACTGTTGGCGTTTCTTCGACGTTGATGACGATGGATTTACCTGGGCCATTGACAAAGATGTAACCTACGGCTACAACGACAATGGAGTGGCGGCCTCGCAGTCATATATGAACAACTACGGGCCGCTGACACCCAACAACTGGATTGTTTCGCCAGCCGTAACGCTACCTCATGGCAGCAATTACACCCTCTCGTGGGCTGCCGCCGCCGTTGACGCCTCAGACTTCCGCGAGACCTACTCCGTCTATGCCTCCACCAACCCCACCGACTCGTTCTACACCCTCTTCACTGAAACCCTCTCACGACAAGGCTATGTGACACACTCCGTCAATATCACAGCCTTCGCAGGCAAGACAATATACATTGCTTTCCGTCACCACAGTTGCACTAACCAATTCATACTCCTAATAGACGACGTGACAGTGAAAGCGGGCTCAACGCCCAACGGCATAGATGCAGCATCCGACATTATCGCACAGGTATATCCAAACCCAACCAACGGCAACATCACAATCGAAACCAACGAACTGCAACGCGTAGATATATTCGACCAGATGGGACGCCAACTGATGTCTGCCACCACCAGCAAAATCAACCTCTCTGCCCTACCCCGCGGTACCTATACACTACGAATCACCACACACCAAGGCGTGGCAATAAAGAAAATCTTAAAGCAATAATATAGGTCAACTGCTCCAACCACAACGACCAATGTCCGACCTACTATATAAAACGCTACGGCCACTCGTTGAATATGCCACACGCTGCCACTATGCCAGCGTCACCATTCGTGGCCAAGAGCGTCTGCCCCACAATGGCGGCTATATTATTGCCCCATGCCATCAAAACGCAATGATGGAGCCACTCCTTGTACTATTGCTTACCCACAAACCAATCTACCACATCTGCCGAGGCGACATCTTTGCCAATCCAACCGTAGCAAAAATACTCTCTTTCCTAAAAATCTTCCCCATCTTCCGCCGTCGCGACGGCATGGCATCGCTTTCTCGCAACGCCGCCACCTTCCAACAGTCCAAACAAGTGCTGATAGAAGGCTACCCCTTGAGCATGATGGCCGAAGGCCAACACACCGACCGACACCAACTGCTGCCACTGGTAAAAGGTATGTTCCGCATTGCGGGAGAGACACAGGCAGCAATGGGCGACACACCACTCTACATCGTGCCTCTTGGCATTGACCTTGATGACTACGAACGCCCATTCAGCCACGCAGTCCTAAACATCGGAGAACCTATTGATGTCCGCCCGTTCATGGCCGCATACATTGCCGACGAGCCCACGGCGCTCAACCAAATGCGCCAAGCACTGACCGACTCACTAAAAGCGGCCATGCACAACATCGACAGCCACCAGCACTACGAGGAGTTCGAAGCACTATGCAACCTACTCAATCCTGAAGAACGGAAACGGCACAATCTGCGTAACACGCCATACAACCGCTTTCTAATGCGTCAGCAGATTGCCCTGCGGCTCGACAGTCTTGAACGACAAGTCAACAATCCCGATTACTCAAAAACCTCCGAAGAGGAAAGCCCCTCCAAATCAGAACTAAATACTCTCATATCCTTTGCAAGAGAAAAAATCGACTGGTGCAAACAAAATCACAGACGATTAAAGACCATTGCCGAACCGCTTACACCAATACAACGCATCGCCCGATTACTATTAATCGCAATAGTAATAGCCTCTGCCGCAATATTTCCGCAGATAAAAGACGCATTGTTTTTTGCACTTTTAGCCTATCCCATACCTTTCATTCCAACACATCTGATTGTTCGCCGTCTCATAAACGACACACAGTTCCGCAGTTCCATCAATTTCGGAATAAGATTTGCCATTACATTACTATATATACCTATCTTCGCAATAGTAATAGGCATACTGCACGGCCCAATTACAGCCATAGCCGCCTTAGCGACATCAATAATAATGGCAAAATTGTCAGCACCAGTAATTGACTGGCTCCGCCGCACACTTTCTTTTTAATACCAGAAAAGCATAACTACAATATCTTCCTTTGATAGTAAAGGAAGAAAAATCTTATGCCATAGAATAATGTAAATCTGTGGCATAGAGCATCAGTAATAGCAGTATTGCAACAACGACTCACAACGAATACCATTCCAAAACACAGTATAAAGAAGAGAAAACCAACAAATCAAATCACTACTTTCAAAATTCAAAAATCAAAATCCAAAATTAATTCATACCTTTGCAGCGCAATCCGACTAACACGGATTGCGCTTTTTCAACCAATCCAACTCAACTACATTTGTAAAATGAAAAACAAGTACCACGATTTAATAGACCAGACCTTTGACTTCCCACAAGACGAATTTCGCACAGAGGACGGCGAACTGATGTTCCACGACATTCCATTGATGGAAATCATCAAGCAATACGGCACACCACTCAAAATAACCTATCTGCCCAAAATCAGTTCGCAAATACAGCGCGCCAAACGTATGTTCAACGTTGCTATAGCAAAGACCGATTATCGCGGCTCGTACAACTACTGCTACTGCACCAAGAGCAGCCATTTCGAGTTTGTGCTGGAAGAGGCACTGAAGAACGATATCAACCTCGAAACCTCGTCGGCATTCGACATCAACCTTATCCGCGAACTCTACGAGCAGCACCTCATAGACAAAGACATCTTCGTGGTATGTAACGGATACAAGAAACAGCAATATATAGACAACATTGCCGAACTCTATGCCGACGGTTTCCACAACGTGGTTCCCATTCTCGACAACAAAAACGAGTACTACGCACTCGACCAACTCATTCCGAGCGACGCCGAACCGATGAAAATCGGAATACGTATCGCATCGGAAGAGGAACCCAAATTCGATTTCTACACCTCACGCCTCGGCATCCGCTACAACGACATATTGAGTTTCTACGAAGAACAGATAAAGCCCAACAAGAAGTTTCAGTTCAAGATGCTGCACTTCTTCATCAACACCGGCATACGCGACACGGCCTACTACTGGAACGAGTTGGCCAAGTGCGTGAACGTCTATTGTGACCTCAAGAACGTGTGTCCCGAACTCGACTCGCTGAATATCGGCGGCGGATTTCCGCAAAAGACATCACTTGCCAGCAGTTTCGACTACGACTATATGGCAGAGGAGATACTGGCACAGATAAAGAACATCTGCGGCGCACGCGGAATAGAGGAGCCAAACATCTTTACCGAGTTCGGGTCGTTCACCGTTGGCGAGAGCGGTGCCACGCTCTACAGCATTCTGGACCAGAAACAGCAGAACGACCGCGAGTTGTGGTATATGATTGACAGTTCATTCATCACCACCCTGCCCGACACATGGGGCATCAACCAGCGCTTCATCATGCTTCCCATCAACCACTGGGACAGCGAATACCAACGCGTGTTTCTCGGCGGACTAACTTGCGACAGCGAGGACTACTACAACGCCGACTCGCACGCCAACGCCATCTTCCTCCCCAAACTGCAGAAAGACGAACCCCTCTACATAGGATTCTTCCACACCGGTGCCTACCAGGAAAGCCTCGGCGGCTACGGCGGCATACAGCACTGCCTCATTCCCGCCCCAAAACACATCATTATCGACAAAGACGAAAACGGCGAATACACCACAAAGCTCTTTGCCAAAGAGCAATCGCACAAGGCAATGCTCAAAATATTAGGCTATTAATCCAGTCCGAAGCATCCCATTTTTCAATTGTGGAAAACTATTGATTTGTTTTTTGTGACGATAATACAAAAATACATATCTTTGCACCCTCGAAAGACACACAAATTTACACCCATGAAAAACACCATTAAAATCCTCGGAGTGGCATTGCTGTCCAGCATTTTGTTCTTCACAGCCTGCAAAAAAGACGACGACAAACCACAAAATCAACAGCAACAGAACCAAGAGCAAGAGAAGGACATGACTCCGGGAATAGCCGTGCTTCTTGGCGACAACTCCATTGCCTTCGACACGATGGTGGCAAAATTCGACGATGAAGAAAACCCCTATTTCTTCTCAATGGTCTTTGCCAACAAAAACAACCCCGGCAAATTCCCCCAAATGCTGTTAGGCTACAAATTTGACCGCGATGCCGAAATGAAATATGCTATGACGCACTGCTATCTCTACACCTCGCAAGAGAAATACACCGAGTTGAGCGGATGCGACTGGCAAGGCACCATAGGCTCCATCATCATTACAGACATTGTTGACAGCCCGTTAACCATGTCGTTTGACTGCAAAGTGACGATGGAAGACCTGTACGAGAAAAACATCCACCAATCCTCTGTTACTGACACGCTCCTCATCCGAGCCAAAAACATCCCGTTTGTCAGAGGCAATCTCCGCAATAAATAATTGTCAAGAATCCCCATATAGGAAAACTCCGTGATTTTCGCGGAGTTTTTTTGTATATACCGCCACCGTTGCACAATTTTTCGCACGTTTTCTTGTTAAATATAAGATAATACATCTTTATAGAATAAAACGATAGGTATAGAATAAATTAATAGAGCATTCGGAAGCCGTTCTATCGCTGGCCGCCCGCAAGGGTGACGAGAGGAAAGTCCGGGCAACACAGAGCCGCCATACTTCCTAACGGGAAGGGGCGCGCACCCCCAAGGGACGCGCCACAGAAAGCGCCACAGAGAATATACCGCCATGCCGCAAGGCTGGTAAGGGTGAAAACGCGAGGTAAGAGCTCACGACGGTCGCCAGCAATGGCATCGATGGCAAGCCTTATGGGTTGAAAGACCAAATATACCGACAGTCAAGGGCTGGCTCGCCCGTTGTCGAGGGGTAGGTCGATAGAGGCCGTCGGCGACGACGGCAGTAGATTAATGATAGAACTACGGCAGAGGGAGCACTCCCGACACCGCTGACAGAACCCGGCTTACACGCTTCCGAATGTTTTTTTTGTGTATAAACCATGACGCGCTTTCTTGCCATAGTATTTGCCGCTCTGCTCCTTGCCGCCTGTTCGGGCGAAAAGAAGTATGTGCGTTATGCAGCACTCTATGAGGAAGCGCCGCACAGCATAGTAATATCACCGCTTTTCGACCTCTCGACACGCAAGACCGATGCCGACTCGGCACTTCGCGCCCAATACGCCAACCGCGATGCCGTGAGCCGTTTCTTTGTAAACACACTGCCCATAGGTCTGCAACAACGAGGCTATCACACGCGCCCAAACGACACCATACTGCTGCCCGGCATTGGCTCTGCCAAACGGCTCAAAGCCCTGCAGTCTGGCGACCTGACACGTTTCTGCTCGCAGATGGATGCCGACGCAGTGCTTATAACCACGCTGCTGGCGTGGAAAGACAAACGCACCGAACCGGCACTCTTTGTCGAATACCAACTGCGCTCCACAAAGTCGGGACGCGACCTGATGCACACATGGGTAAAGATTTCGCGCACCATAGATACCACCTACAAAGGCGAACTTATCCCCCTGCTCGAAGAAATAGCGCTGGCCGACTCGCTGCATGTCAGCATCGAATGTGCCATGCGATGCCTTATGGTGCAGCAAGCTAACATCTTCGTCACACAGGACCTGCCCTTCACCACTAAGAGTTACCATTTCAAGAAAGACCTCTACCTGCCTGCCATACAGCAGTATTTCAACGCTACTATCAGCAACGAGGGCGCGCTGCTCGTCACGCCGAGCACCATGGAAGAGTTCGAAAACGACTGCTTCCTATAGCAGTCAAGTCAATGCGTAAAATGGCTTGTCTGTTTTAGCAAAAAACGTCAGCATTATTCCAGTTTTTTTGACTACATTTGCATTTTAATTCACATCAAAATGCAAACGATAGCCCATATAGAAAACTGCTACGACACCAAATTCGGAGTGCCACGGCAGTCAGGCATTGTGGCAGGAGAGAGCCGCATAGTGTTCGAACCCGAATATCGTGTGGCCGAAGCCTTGCGAGGAATAGAGGATTTCGACTATCTGTGGCTTGTATGGCTTTTCAGCGAGGCACAGCGCGAAAAATGGTCGCCCACCGTGCGTCCGCCAAGATTGGGCGGCAACCAGCGCATGGGGGTGTTCGCCACCCGTAGCCCGTTCCGCCCAAACAACATTGGGCTATCGTCGGTGCGTCTGCTGCGCGTAGAGCATCACCCCAAATACGGCGAGACACTGATTGTTGACTCTGCCGACCTTATGAACGGCACACCAATTCTCGACATCAAGCCCTATATTCCCTACACCGACAGCCACCCCGACGCACGCAGCGGATTTGCACCAGAGCCAGCCAACCACTTGCTGAACGTGACTTTCCGCAACACGCCGCCAGCATCTCTGGAACCACGCCTTGTCGAAACACTTATCGACACTCTTGCGCACGACCCTCGTCCACAATACCATAACAATCCCGACCGAGTTTACTGCATGCCATTTGCCAAGCACGAAGTGCGATTCACAGTGAATGACAGCAATCTTGAAATAATAACAATAGACACAGAATCAACAAAATGAAAAGCACAGCCGCATACTTCGTTGCCATAGTGGCAAGTATGCTCTTGATGGCATCATGCCACGGGCAAGAAAACCAACTGCCGTCAGCAGATTATAACACGCAAAGCGACTCGCTTTTGCAACAATGTTTCCCGGCTCTGCGCGATGGAGAGCAAATTGTGTATCACAAAGGTTACGCCCTAGTCTATAGCGAGCAGCACGAACAGGCCACATGGGTAGCCTATATGCTGACACGTCAACGCGTCTATGGGAAACATCAGCGTAGCAACGACTTCCGCGAAGACACCAGCATTGAGACTAAAAGCGCACAAATATACGACTACAAGCCAACAAGCGGCACCTACGCCCGAGGCCATCTGGCACCTGCTGCCGACATGAAATGGGATGCCGTGGCAATGAGCGAGTCATTCCTATTGAGCAATATGTCGCCGCAGAAACACGCTTTCAACGACGGGCTGTGGAACAACCTCGAAAACAAGGTGCGCGAATGGGCAAAGTCGTTCGACACAATATATGTAATCACGGGACCCGTGCTTCACAACGACGACAGCATCTGCATTGGAAAAAACAAAGTCACGGTGCCATCAGCCTACTACAAGGTAGTCTATTGTCCTGCCACACATCAAGGCATTGCGCTACTCACGCCACACGAGCAACAACCAGTCAAATGGTACGAACTTGCCATAACCATCGACGAGTTGGAAGAGATAACCGGCCTTGACTTCCTGCACGGCATCAGCGACCAGGAAGCGATTGAAAGCGAGGTGTGCACACGCTGCTGGAACAATAAAAGATAATAGACAAACCGAATAAAAACATCTCAAACAATGAGAATAAATCCCGATACATTACCGTTTTTCAACGAATTGGAGAAGAACAACAACCGCGAGTGGTTTGTTGCCAACAAGTCGCGCTGGGATGCCATACGAAAAGATTTTGAAGCATTTACTGCTGCCGTAATCGAGTCGATGGTTTCTTTAGACCCCTCGATAGGACACCCACAGGCCAAGCAATGTATGTATCGCATCTATCGCGACCTGCGTTTCTCGCCCGACAAGCGGCCCTATAAATGTCACATTTCATTCTTCCTGGCCACAGGAGGACGCAAACAAGGCGGCATGCCCGGCTACTATCTGCAAATAGGGCAAGAGGACTATGGTCTGCACGGCAACTGCGCTCTCGGCGGCGGCATCTTTATGCCATCGCCCGAAGCCCTTGCTGCCATACGACAAGAGATATTCTACAACATCGACGAATTTAAGCAAATCATGGCAGAGCCCGCCTATCAGCGTTTTTATGGCAACGACTTTTTCACCATGCACAAACTCTCGCGTGTGCCAAAAGGTTTTCCCGCCGACTGGCCCGACGGCGACCTGCTGAAATACAAAGACTACTGCACCATGTGCGAAATGCCGCAACAGTACCTCGACACCGACGAACTGCTGGACCAAGTCGTTGAGCGATTCCGCGCCAGCGTCCCCCTCAACAAATTCATCCAGCAAGCAATGTACGAACTCATCTAAATAAAGCAATATGAAACACACCCGTATTCTTTTCGCTCTAATCATCGCGACAGCATCCCTACTGACCGCCTGTCACCACAGCGGAACCTCCACAATCACCGACAGCGTTAGCCAGGACGAGATGGCCGCCATCTACGAGACCGTCAAAACCCCTTATAAATATGGCCTCGTCATCGCCCCACAAGAGGGCGCCACAAGCCACCACATGATGGACAGCCCCACGGTGTTCAGCATCAACGGCAAATGGTATATGACCTATATCGTTTTCGACAGCATTGGATATGAGACCTGCATCGCCACCAGCGACGACCTCTTGCACTGGACCACCATACAGACCATCCTTGCCCGCAAAGACGCTGGATGGGACCGCAGCCAGATTGCCGGCTACGCCGCATTGGTTGACATAGAGTGGGGCGGCACCTACGAACTCGAAGCATACAACAACCTCTATTGGATGACCTATCTCGGCGGCGAGCATGCGGGCTATGAGACTCGTCCACTAAGCATTGGCATGGCCGTAGCCGAGCCTTCCTCCAATCTCATGTCCTGGCGAACATTCGAGGCTCCCGTCCTATCACCCAAAGACAGCAGCGCCCAATGGTTTGAGAAAGAGACGCAATACAAATCGGCAGTATTTCGCGACAAACAGCGTCATTTCGGCCACGACTTCGTGATGTTCTACAACGCCTTTGGCTACAATCCCGAAAACGGCATAGGAGCCGAACGCATAGGAATTGCGCTATCCGACAACATGACCGACTGGACACGCTACGACGGCAACCCCGTAGTTGCCCACGAAGAAGAAGGCACCATTTCGGGCGACGCCCACATTCAGAAAATCGGCGACCTCTATGTGATGTTCTACTTCCGCGCCTTCAACCCCGACCGTCCCTACAAAGCCTACAACACCTTTGCCTGCAGCCGCGACCTCGTGCATTGGTACGACTGGCAAGGATCCGACCTCATATACCCCACCGAAGACTACGATGCCCGCTACGCCCACAAGAGTTACCTCGTCAACCACAACGGAATAACCTATCACTACTACTGCGCAGTAAACAACAAAGGCCAACGAGCAATAGCAGTAGCAACCTCAAAAGACCTAGGCAAATCCGAAATCACTTTCCCCAACATTAACCAATAAGGCAACAAACAAGTTCGATCGTACAGTCTCGGTATAACATAATATGATAGTTTTTATTGATACAGAGGTTAGCAATAGTCAGCATAATGACGACCATAAAACCGTAAAGGACTATGGAGCTGTACGTGAAGATGGCGCCGTGCTACACACACAGGCTGCAAATGTTTTCAATAATTTTGTGTCAAAATGTGATACCATATGTGGGCACAACATCATCTGTCATGACCTAAAATACATCCACCTATCCGACAATTGCAGCATCATAGACACCCTGCCTATGTCGCCGCTGTTGTTCCCAGAAAAACCATATCATAGACTGCTGAAGGATGACAAGCTGCAAATAGATGAATTAAACAACCCTGTCAATGATGCAAAAAAAGCACGAGACCTATTTTATGATGAGGTATCGACATGGAAATCATTATCAATAGAAAAGCGTGGAATCTTTAAAAGTTTACTTTCTGAACATAAAGAGTTTTGTGGATTTCTAAATCACATCGCATTGACAGACCCATTATTGGATATTGAAGGTCTCGGAACACTAATAAGGCATGAATTTAGAGGACTGATTTGCGAAAACGCAAATATCGAAACAGTTGTAAAGCATTATCCTATAGAGTTGGCCTATTCACTGGCTCTGATTAGCATAAACGACCTAACATCGATGACTCCGGCATGGGTAATGCATAGTTATCCCAAAGTTGGGAACGTAATGAACTTCCTACGCAACACGCCATGCGAACGATGTGAATACTGTAAACAACGTCTTGACGCCCATAGTAGTTTAAAGAGGATATTTGGTTATGATGAATTCCGTATGTTTGATGGTGTGCCAATGCAACAACAAGCCATAGAGGCTGCCATCCGTGGAGAATCGATACTGACCATTTTTCCAACAGGTGGAGGCAAATCGCTGACATTCCAACTACCAGCAATTATGGCGGGTCGCAATATTCACGGACTCACGGTGGTAATATCACCATTGCAAAGTCTGATGAAAGATCAGGTGGACAACCTCTCCGACCGTGGTATTAGCGACGCTGTTACTATCAATGGTTTGCTTGATCCTATCGAACGCGCCTCCGCCATCGAACAAGTATCCGACGGAACTGCCAATATTCTTTATATCGCACCAGAGATGCTACGTAGCAAAACTATCGAACGACTACTATTATGTCGTAATGTAGTGCGATTTGTTATTGACGAGGCGCATTGTTTCTCTGCTTGGGGGCAAGACTTCCGCACTGACTATCTGTTTATTGGCGATTTCATCCGCAATCTACAGGAAAAGAAAGAGCAAAAGCGCCCAATAGCCATCAGTTGCTTTACGGCAACCGCCAAGCAAAAAGTTGTTAGCGACATTTGCGAATATTTCAAACAAAAACTTGGACTTGATCTAAAAATCTTTGCGGCAAAAGCTGAACGTAAAAATCTACGTTATTCTGTCCTCCATGCAGAAACCGAGGACGAGAAATACACGGCCTTACGCAATCTTATCCTAGGTCATCATTGTCCCACCATTACCTATGTTAGCCGAACCAAACGAACAAAAGAACTAGCCTTTCGCCTACAACGTGACGGCATCACGGCTCTGCCGTATAATGGGAAGATGGACGCAGCAGATAAGGTTGCCAACCAAAATGCGTTCATGAGTAGCAACGTACAAGTCATCGTGGCCACTTCTGCCTTCGGTATGGGTGTTGACAAAAAAGACGTAGGATTAGTAGTACACTATGACATCAGCGACTCGTTGGAAAATTATGTACAAGAGGCTGGACGTGCGGGGCGTGACCCCAAAATGGAAGCCGACTGCTATGTTCTTTTTGGGGATAGTGATTTGGACAAACACTTCATCCTCCTCAACCAAACAAAACTATCTCTAAGCGAAATACAACAAGTATGGAAAGCCATCAAAGACCTCACCACTAAGCGAGAACACGTCAGTTGTTCCCCTTTAGATATAGCCAGACAGGCTGGTTGGGATAATGACGATGGAATCGATATAGAAACCCGAGTTAAAGGAGCTGTAACGGCTTTAGAAGAAGCCGGCTTCATCCAACGAGGCAGCAATACACCAAAAATCTTTGCCACCGGCATCAAGGTGCATTCTATGGATGAAGCACGCAATCGATTGATAACGTCTCCGCTTTTTGATAACCATACACGAGAAGAGGCGGCACGCATCATCCAAAAACTTATCAGCAGTAAAGCCACTGCAGGAGGTCGCGGTGCAGATGCCGAAAGTCGCATAGACTATCTTGCCGACATTCTTGGTATAAATAAAGAATCGGTAATAAGGAACGTCAATCTCATGCGACAAGAAGGTATTTTAGCCGACGCACAAGATATGCGAGCATATTTGGACCGCTCAAATATCACCCGTGGTCTAGAAGATGCATTGCGCATCGAACGCTACTTATTAGAACAATTCACTAATGATGTCCATATATACAATTACAAACAATTAAACTCAGATATTCAAGAAGCAGGTAATAGTCGTTGTTCTGTAAAACTGCTACGCACACTACTGCATTTTCTCCACACAAAAGGATATATAAACAAACAAGAACACTATGGAGCCGCGGAGAACATAAGCATCCGACTGCAAACAGATATTAATACAACCCTCGAGAGATATGAACGTCGGAAAGACTTATGCCGTTACATTGCGACCACATTGAACTCAATAGCCACAGCAGACAACAAGATGATTTCTTTTTCCATTGTCGAACTACTAAGACAATACAATGCCACAAAGCAAAGTTCGATATTCGGATTTAAAGATATTTCATCACTCATGGATGCCGAAGAGGCGCTTCTTTACATATCACGAATGGGACTAATAAAGATTGATGGTGGTTTCATGGTCATATATAGCACAATGCAATTACACCGCCTTGTAGAACGAACCCGTAGATATGGAAAAGAACAATATCGGCTGCTTGACGAATTTTATAGACAACGCATACAACAAATTCACATCGTAGGCGAATATGCCAATATGATGGTTAAAGACTACGACTCTGCCATAAAATTTGTTAGCGACTATTTTCAAATGGACTATAAAGTATTCATCAACAAATACTTTAGGGGAGAGAAAAAGACACAAATCACAAAAAACATCACACCTGCCAAGTATGAACAAATCTTTGGGACGCTAAATAAACATCAAAGAAAGATTATTGACGACAGAGAAAGTAAATATATTGTTGTCGCGGCAGGTCCTGGCAGTGGCAAAACACGTGTGTTGGTTCACAAATTGGCCTCGCTATTATTGATGGAGGATGTAAAGCACGAGCAATTACTGATGCTAACATTCTCACGAGCAGCCGCCACAGAGTTCAAAAAACGTCTAATCGAACTAGTAGGTAATGCAGCACACTATGTTGACATCAAAACATTCCATTCCTATAGTTTTGATTTATTAGGGAAACAAGGGTCTCTCGAGGAAGTTGACAGCGTAGTTCATCGAGCTGCTGAAATGATTGAAAACAAAGAGGTAGAAGAGAGTAAGATTGCCAAAAGTGTACTTGTCATCGACGAAGCACAAGACATGGGGGCAGATGACTTCCGTTTAGTACAAGCCTTGATGCATCAGAACGAGGAAATGCGTGTCATTGCCGTTGGAGACGATGACCAAAATATATACACTTTCCGAGGAAGCAATTCTGAGCATTTGCGATCGCTAATCACTAATTACAACGCCACACTATATGAATTAACAGACAACTATCGTTCCGACCGTGCCATTGTTGAATATGCAAACCAATTCGTTCAACAAATCGCCAATAGAATGAAGCAGGTCCCAATATCTCCTGTCAGTCAAATGGATGGTACTATTAATGTCACAACCCACCCACTACAATCATACCTAAACACTAAAAACTCGGGGATAACGGCTGTACTCACTATCACCAACGAGCAGGCTCTCCAAGTAGCACACCTATTACTACAACAAGGAATTCATGTCCGACTAATTCAAGCCACAGACGGCTTTCGTTTCATCAACCTTGCCGAAGTACGCTATTTTTTCAAACAACTTGGAGAAAATGAAGATGGGACTATCAATCGAGGGCAATGGGATGAAGCCAAACGACGAACAAAGGCGACATACGCTACAAGTCAATGCCTTGATGTTCTACTACAATTCATTGCTGATTTTGAAACAACACATAAAACCTTCTATCGAAGCGACCTTCGTGAATTTGCACTCGAATCAAACATAGAAGATTTTATTGCCTCCGAGGAAAACACCGTCTTTGTCAGTACAATCCATAAAGCCAAAGGGCGTGAGTTCGACAACGTTCATTTGCTGCTTGGCGACATTAAAAACATCGACAACGATATGCTTCGCACTATTTATGTGGGAATCACTCGTTCAAAACACAACTTATTTATCTACCACGACATATCATTCCTATCCATACAACCATCAATAGCCCTTTCGCTATCTATGCGAGATGTTTGGCTTGACTATTTCCGAGACAGAAAAGAACAAATACTATGCCTACGCAGTGGAGATAAATTAACCTACCGCAACGGTTATCTCGTATCGCAAAAGGGAGAATACATTGCAAACCTCTCCGCAGCAATGAAAGACAAACTGAAGGAATTTGCAGAAAAGGGCTACGCGGTCACCGATGCCGAAGTAAGTTATATTCTCGCATGGCGTCCACGCGAAGATCCACAAGAAGTCGCTGTTTGTTTAGCAAATCTGATTCTTGAGAAAAGTCAACAATAATCATATCTGCTTCCGAAAGCAAAAAAATCTTACCACCCTTATACTTTCATAAAAGGAAAGCGACATTCAAGGATATCAAAAAAAAGAGGTTGTTCTGATTGATGTCCAATATCTTTCTACAACCTCTATCTTTGACAAGAAGCCATGATGGCTGTTACTTCAACTTCTGCGACTCCCAGCTTTCTTTTAGTTTGCCGCCGGGGACTACGGTGGGTTGCTGCAACTTGCCTTGCAGCGACGACTCGTAACTCAACTGGGTGTTGACGTTGTCGAAGAGTTCTTTCAGGGTTATGTCGCCTTTGGTGCGTTTCAGTTCCTTGAGAATGAAATAGGTGAAGAAACCGTGGTGCTGGTCGTCGTAGGAATAGGAAGTCTTGTTGTATTCCGATGACGAGAGTACCAAGATGTCGTTACGAATACGGAGGGCCTTGAGTTTCTTGACCGTTGATTTCACGCCAAAGAATGGCTGACCGTTGCGCTGGGTGCCATCAAAACTTGCATCAACAATAAGCGTTATGCTTTTGACGGCAACCTTGTTGAACCACATACAGATAGAGTCTATCGACACGCACTGCGGCAACAGTTTCTTCAGTTCGCCACTCGAAAGGGTGATATTATCGGTACCTATAACATATTTGCCATTGAGCGATTTGATTTTTTTCAAATCGAGGTTGGTGGGCATCAGATAAGGTTTGTAGTCAGCATCGGTGGTGCCTGCTCCGGCATAATAAATCAGAATGTTGGCATCGCCATTAAGGGCTACTGTTATATCCTTGACCCACTGTATGGCATCCTCGCGAATCTCGTTGCGTGTGGCGTTGGAGAGCAGTTTGATATGGCGCTCGGGAATACCGAGGGTTTTAAGACAATATTTGTAGAAGATGTTGCCATCATTGGCGGCAAAAGGCACTGCGGGCAGCGGCGATGGATAGTCCTCGTTGGCAATGATAAGAGCAAACGTGTTGCGGTTGCTGCCTGGCTCGGTCTCTGGAATATTGAAATCGACATAGGCATCGTCACGCAGTTTTGCCTCCATTTCTTCGGCGGTCTTATCGAAAGCGCCATGCACCACTATCTCTATGCTGCTTCGACGATACTGACCACCCTCTTTCTCGTAGGTTGTAGTGATATACTCATATTTGTTATCCTCGTTTTTCAACGCTGAAATACTGGTCTCAATAAAATTGCGAATGCTCTGCGCACGGATATATGCCAACTGGGCATTGTTGTTGATACCCTCCGCCACAGACACCGACATACGCACCTGCTCACCATTGTAGGTAACAGGGCAATAGCGGAAATCGCCGTATTCGCCTTTGTATGGCACATGGGAGATATTGGCGCCATCGGTGGTGGCCTTGATGCGGATAGTCGAAACCTTGTTGCCTTGGAAATACTCACGGCAAGGACCTTCAACCATTGTTTTTGTAAGATTGCAGATGGCTCGACAGGAGTTAGACTTGTCCCATAAATAGACGCCCATGGGATAGTCGTCGGTCACGCCCTCAAGATGCTTGCAGGTGTAGGCAATGCTATAGACAAGGTTATACTCCGGCGTGCCGTCTTCTTTCGTACCTTCCTCCACGTCGAGATGAATCTTTACAAACGTCTCGTCGTAGAGTTTATACTCGTTAGGAAGATTGACCAAAATGCGCTCTGCCTGTTTGGCAATCTGCTTCTCTTTCTTAAGCAAATCCTCCTTGATATAGGAAATAATCTGGTCGTGATACTCGCTGTTTATCTTGCTTTCACCTTCCGACTGAGCAGCCACCCTATTGGGCGCAACCATCAGAAACATAGCAAACAACATACATCCAACGATGTATGGAAACGTTGTACTGTGCCTTTTCATTTTTCAAAGATGTTGTTCAAACAATTGGCAAAAATACTGAAATAATTGCAATTATCTGTAAAAAAAATTTTTAGAGCCTATTTTTGTGTTCCGACAGACTCTAAAAACATAGGTCAAAATGGTATTAAATTCGCTCTATCTCGTCGGCACGCAACCAGCCATTGTTGCCATCGGCAATGCGTATGCGTGACCAGTCGCCGAGAGTCTCCTCAACCCTGACTTTCGTGCCTTCGTGAAGAGTGAACTTGTCGTTGCTACCGCCATCGGGCGACGATTTGACCGTTGCCATGGCACGCATCACCACCGCATCTTTATGACTGCTTGCATTATGTCCCGACTGGACAGCGCAGCCAACAACCACGAGCATCAACACCACTGCCAGCACACTGGCTATCAACGTTGCTCGGCGCTGACGTAACTCGCTAGAGAGCAGGAACCACACAACGCATACACCCACCAACAAAATCATAAGCAACAGAAGGCCATACCACTGTTGCGGAGAGAAAAGCATCACAAGTCGCTGCCACCACAACGAGACGAGAGGCTGCGGCAGTTGCTCTATATGGTCCTGTGTGCGACTATAGCATAGTTCCAAATTTTCGCGTGTGTCCTTGTCTGACGGATTCAAACGCTTTGCACGCTCGAAATTGACTATTGCCAATCCAAGTTCGTTCATGCGAAAATAGGCACAGCCCAAATTATAATATACCTCGTGCGACTCAACGCCATCGGCAATCAGGCCCTCATAGAGTTCGGCAGCCTGACGATAGTTTTCCTGCTTATAGGCTTCGTCGGCCTGCATTTTGACATCGTTCTGCGCAACAAGCCACACTGGCATAAACGCCACAAATAGAAATATAAAGATATTGTTTTTCATAACTATCGAATCACTTTTTGACCTTTCTCATAAATTAGAGCGAAGCAATCATTTCGAGAGCCTCATCGTAGATTTGCTGCTTTTTCGAGGCGCTATCGCCGGGAGCGAAACGGGCGAAATCGACATCAGCAAGGGTCTGCAAAATCAATTTCTGTTTGTCCTCGTCAATCTGTCGAGATGCAAGTATATCGCGCACAGTGTCGGACGAAAGCGTGGAAAGCGGAATATTGTATTTGTCGGCAAGGCAGCCCCAGATAGCCTTGTAAATCTCCTCATAGAAGGCATTATCGTTTCCGTCCTTGAGGTGCTTTGCAGCCTGTTTCAATCGACGTCTGGCCTCGCGAGTGGCACGACGCAAACGCATTCCAGCCACATCCTTGCGTGCGGCCTGACGTTTGCGGCCAACGGCAACCGTGACAACACTTGCCACCACTATCAGCACCAGCCCCGTCCAAAACCACCATGCAGGACTTGCCGAGCGACCTTTCTGACCGAAACCAGCGTTGCCCGTCTTGATGTAATTTATATCGCTATTAATCAGTTTCACATCGGTTTTAGCCGAACTGACGTTCTGCATAGCATTGGCGTCGCCCTTTGCAACCTTGAGAGGCACCGCAGCAACTTTCTTGGTAACATATTGCCCGCTTGCGGGATTGAAATACACAAACGAGAAATCGGGTATCTCGTATTCGCCTTGTGTGCGAGGAATGACAACCCACTCGTAGGTACGGCTGCCGCTGATGCCGCCGTCGTTGCGGTTTATCTTGTCCTTCACCTGCGGGTCGTAAACCTCAAAAGCATTGGAGAGGTTGAGTTGCGGCTCGTTGATTAGCATCAGGTTGCCACTACCACTGATAGTAATTTTATACGTAATAGCCTCGTTTGCCTTGACCTCGGCATTATCCACGCCACCCGACACATCGAAACTGCCCACCGCTCCGTAAAAGCCATCGGGTGCAGGAGGCAGCGGCTTTACATTAACATTGATAGCGTTGGAAGTCAGATGCTTCTGCACAGCCTGTTGTGGATTGAAGAATGGGTCGTCGAAGAGGTCCCATATAGTCCCCGTGCGACGACGCTGCTGCTGGACAAGAGCCAGCACGTCAAGGTTGAGAGGTTCTATTTTCAGATGACCACTTTCCTGTGCAAAAAGAGCGCCGCGACGGATTTCCGCCACCATGTATCGGCGCCCATCAATAGTTTCCTCGTATTGTTTTATCTGCTTGCCCTCACTCAAATCCTCGGCCCAAAAACCTTTGTTGCCAGGTAGTTTGTCTATCTGATACTGCTGCACAGGCACCTGTGTATAAATCTTATAGGATATTATGGCTTGCTCGCCTTGATAGAGATTGCTCTTATTTATCGACGCTTTGGCAAAAAGACTCTTGCTGTCTATCGTGGCAGGCTGCTGGGGCTGTGATTGTGGCTGACGCCCCCACGGGTCACCCCATCCGCCACGATTTTGTTGCTGTTGCTGAGCCTGCTGCTGTTGCGGGTTGCCCTTTTCGACCTTTATTGTGAAAGGCTCGCTGCTTATGGTCTTGCCATCAACCACACACGAGGCACCTCCAACATTGAAAGTACCAATCTGGTCGGCCAAAAGCAGATAGGTGAACGTTGTGTGTGTTTCGTGGCTCACCCTTCCATTGACAACGCTCATGCTACTGCTTGTTGATGTGCCGGGGCCGCTCAAGGTGCTGAATCCTTTGAACGAAGGACCTTTGAAATTGCTGGCACGGTCGTTGACTTCAAAGCGCACAGTAAACTGCTGCCCTTCGCTCACCGTTGCAGGCGCCATAACACGAAGAGTTTGCGCCTGCAGACTTGACGCGGTAGCGACTGCAATGATAGCCAGGACTATGAACGACAATATTTGCCTTATTCTTTTCATATTTAAGTATATGGTATTAAAATCTACTCTGCATTATCAAGACTACCAGTCTTTCTCTATTCTGCCAGCACGCACAGGCACCGCGGCACGCTGTTGCTCTTTGAGGGTCTTTTTCTCGTTGTTCTGCACAGCCTCAAGCAGTCGCTCGGCATCTTTCTGCTGCTGGCTTTTCTGCTGGCCGCTATTCTGCTGTTTGCGCTGTTGCTGGTCTTGGTTTTGCTGATTTTGTTGCTGATTCTGCTGCTGTTGGTTCTGTTGGTCCTGCTGATTTTGCTGGTCCTTGTTCTGCTGACCCTGCTGTTGCTGATTCTGCTGGTTTTGGTTCTTGTTTTGGTCTTGATTGTTCTGTCCCCCGCCCTTCTGCTGTTGCTGTGCCTGCTGTAGGAGTTTCTGTGCATATGAAAGGTTGTAGCGGGTGTCCTCGTTCTTGGGGTCGAGCATCAACGCCTGCTTGTAGTCATCTACAGCCTGTTGGAAATGCTGCATACCATTGGCACGGTCTTTCAGTCCTGCCTGCAAATGGCTGTTGCCGGCATTATGAAGCACCTGCCGACGCTGCGAGTTAGAAAGCGAAGGATTCTGCAAGGCCTTGTCGTAGTGCTGTATAGCCTCGTCGTAGTTTTTCTGACGATACATTGCATTGCCTTGGTTGTAGTGAGCCTTATAGTAGGTGCTGTCGAGCGATAGAGCACGCTGATAGGCGGTCTGTGCATCGTCGTAGCGCTCTTGCTTATAGGCTCGGTTGCCTTTGCGCACCTCACGCCTCACATCGGCAGTCTGGGCCGACAGCGAAATGGTTGTAAAAAGAAACAAAAGAACTATTATGCGTTTCATAGCAATACTTGATAATTAATCGCGCGACAGAAAACCTTTCCAATCTATCTTGCGATTGCGACGTTCAAAGAAAAGCACCTCGAGAATTAGGCACACGAGTGCCGCAACAAGAGGATACTGATACTGACTTTCATATTCGGCAAAAAGTGCCTCCTCCATATTGTCCTTATCCAGTTTCGAGATACGTTTCACTATCTCATCGAAACCAGCATTGACACTACCGGCACGCACATACACACCTTTTCCCGCATGGGCTATGTCGGTAAGCATCGACTCGTTGAGATGCGTCATGACCACATTGCCCTCGCCGTCCTGCTTGTAGCCAGTGCGCTGTCCGGCACGATTATAGACAGGTATCGGTGCGCCATCGGGCATACCCATGCCAATGGTGCAGACCATCACTCCCTCATCGGCGGCACGCGAAGCGGCCCCTACGGCATCGTCCTCAAAGTTCTCGCCGTCGGAAATCACTATTATGGCACGACTGTTGGTCTTGACCCATTCGTGGTCTTCGTCGCCATAGCCAAGCGAGGCCATCGCCTTGTCAATAGCATCGCCTATGGCTGTGCCCTGCGAAGAGATAAGGTTGCAATCTATCTGGTCGAGGAACAAGCGTGTGGCGCTATAATCGTTGGTGAGAGGCATCTGCACGTAACTGCTGCCTGCAAAGACAACGAGCGACACCCTGTCGCCTGCCATTTTGCTCATCAGATTGGTAACAACGCGTTTGGCACGTTCAAGACGATTGGGTTGCAAATCCTCTGCCATCATGCTGTTGCTGATGTCGAGGCAGATGGCCAGGTCGCTACCCATTCGCTCGCCTTTCACCATCTTGCTGCCACGCTGCGGATTGGCCAATGCCACAATGAGAAAAGCCATTGCCAAAAGGCAGAGCGACATCTTGAATACGGGACGCCACGACGACTCGTCGGGAATAAGACGGCCAAACATGCTGTCGTCGGCAAAACGCAGCAGACGGCGACGACGCAGATGACGCATCAGCAGCCACACCGCCAGCAGAACAGGCACTGCAAGCAGAAGCCATAGATATTGTGAATGTTGGAAATGAAGCATGATAAAGTGATGTTCGGATAATTGGGGTTGAATATTCGGACGGAATATGTTTAAACTATCCCTACTGACGGAAATATAGCAGGCTGAGCAGCAACTCGGTCAGGAATGCGGCGATGGCCAGCAATAGGAATGGAAGGAACTCGTCTTTGGTCTGCGCATACTGCGTCACATCGACCTTGCTTTTCTCCATGCCGTCAATCTGGTCGAAAATGCTTTTGAGCGATTTCTTGTTGGTGGCACGAAAATACTGTCCGTCGTTGGTGCTCTGCGCCATACGGGTCAGCAATGGCTCGTCAATCTCAACATCGATATTCTGATAAACCGTGCGGCAAAATTGGTCTTTGAACGGGAAAGGTGCTTTGCCCATAGAACCCACGCCTATGGTGTAGAGACGTATGTTGTAGAGTGCCGCTATCTCGGCGGCATTCTGAGGGTCAACGGAACCCATATTGTTAACGCCATCGGTGAGCAGAATGATTACCTTGCTCTTGGCCTCGCTATCCTTTATGCGGTTGATTGCCGTTGCCAATCCGTCGCCTATGGCGGTACCGTCCTTTATGTTGCCACTCTTCACCTTGCCCACCTGCTGCAACAGAACATGGTGGTCGATGGTCAGCGGCACCTGCGTGAACGCCTCGCCAGCAAACACCACAAGACCTATGCGGTCATCCTTGCGCCCGTTGATGAAGTCGGCAGCCACGTTCTTGGCGGCTTCCAGACGGTTGGGGCGGAAATCTTCGGCAAGCATACTGCCGCTGACGTCCATTGCGAGCACTATGTCTATGCCCTCTACCCGCATCTCCTGACGGCTCAACTGACTCTGCGGACGTGCCAGCGCTACGATGACGGCCGCCACAGCCACAAGGCGCAGGATGTAAGGCAGATGCTGCAAGCGCTGACGGAGACTCTTGCTGTGGGTGTCGAACAAGTCCATAGTGGAAATCTGCAATGCGGCACGCTGTTTGCGATAGCGCAGCACATACCACACTATCATCAGCGGCAGCACCAGCAGGAACCACAGCACCCATCCGTTGGCAAATATTAAGTTATTCATTGATTCTCCTCCTTTTCTGCCTCGTCGGATTCAGGTTTCGGGGCGGTTTGCTGAACGAATGCCACCGCGTTGCCCATAGAACGGTCGTGCTCGTAGGGCAGAGGTTCCGACTTGGCGAATTTTACCATGTCGGCTGTGGTCAATATCTGACGCAGCATTATTTCGCGTTGGTCTGTATATATGGCTGAGCGGTGGAAAGCCTCGAGGGTCTCATCTGTGGTCATGTCGGTAGAGAAAATGCCATGCCCCTTTTCGAGATAGCGACGCACGGCATCGGTCAACTCGGTGTAGTACTCTTTCAGTTTGCCCTGCTGCCACAACTGGCGGCGGCGCAATGCCTCCAATTCCTGCAACGCCACTTGTTCGGCTGGGATTTCGGGCTTGACAGGCACTGGCAGGATTGGCTGATTGTTGCGCACACGACGCACCACATAAATCACTCCCACCACAAGGGCGGCAATCAGAAGTGCAAACAAAATCCAGCGGAATATCTCCCAAAAGGTGTAGCCCTCTTTCATGTATGGCGCGATATCCCTAATGTCAAGGCTGCTGGTATCTACTCCTTCAACGTCAAACACTGTGAGAAGCAGCGAGTCGGCACTGCCAATGTGCAGCCAATGCTCGCCAGCATCGAAACAGGTAAGCACCGAATTGTGCAAAATCTGCTTTGCGCCATTATTCTCAACAGTATCAAAATACTGACGCACAACCACAATCCCGTTCTGCGCCAGCATATCGGCACTCGGCAGCGAGTCCGTCAGAGGTATGGAAAGCACCACCTGGTCGCCGATGACGAAGGTCGTGGTATCGACAGAGTATGCCATCTGGGCTCGCACCGCAGGACACAGCAGCGTCAGCACCAACAGCAAATAAATTCTTGTTGATAGTTTCATAAATTAACTCCTCATTTTGAACAGCATCATCAACGGACGCACAAAGTCCTCGCCAGTGGCAAGGTCTATATGGTCGATGCCATACTTGGTCAGCAACTCGTCGTTTTGCTTCTGACGGCTCAGATAGTTCTGCCTGTAGGCATTGCGCACGGCACGGCTCGACGTGTCGATTGTGGTGGTGCGACCGCTTTCGGGGTCGGAGAACTTCGTAAGGCCTATGTCGGGCAACTCGGCTTCGCGCTGGTCAACAATGCGCATCACCGCCAGGTCGTGCTTCTTGGCTGCAATCTTCAGCGCATCGGCATATCCGCTGTCGAAGAAATCGGTAAGCAGAAAAGCCGTGCAACGCTTACGGCTCACATTGGTGAAATAGCGCAAAGCCTCGGCAAGGTTGGTGCCATTGCTCGTGGGACGGAAAGTAATGAGTTCGCGAATAATACGCAGAATATGGCTGCTTCCCTTCTTTGGCGGAATGAATTTCTCAATCTTGTCGCTGAAGAAGATGACGCCGACCTTGTCGTTGTTGGTTATAGCGCTGAACGCCAGCGTGGCAGCCACCTCGGCAACAAGTTCTTCCTTGAACTGCCGATGGGTGCCAAAGCGGTTGCTGCCGCTCACATCAACCAAGAGCATCATTGTCAGTTCGCGCTCCTCCTCAAACACCTTTATATAAGGATGGTTGAGTCGCGCCGTGACATTCCAGTCTATGGCACGCACGTCGTCGCCATACTGGTATTCGCGCACCTCGCTGAAAGCCATACCTCGCCCCTTGTAGGCGCTGTGATACTCGCCCGAGAACAACTGGCGCGACAGCCCGCGAGCCTTTATCTCTATCTTGCGCACCTTGCGCAAAATATCGTTTTGTTCTTCCTGCATAGTCGTTAGTCTGAAAAACAGGATTGCCTATCGTGGATTACAGATTTGCCTTGCTACGCCGGCATCAGGGAACATCGACACGGTTCAGTATCTCGTTCACCATCTCTTCCGACGTGACGTTCTCGGCCTCTGCCTCGTAGGTAAGGCCCACACGGTGGCGCAGCACATCCATAGCAACTGCGCGGACATCCTCGGGAATGACATAGCCACGACGTTTCATAAAGGCATAGGCCTTTGATGCCAGAGCAAGGTTGATACTGCCACGAGGCGACGCACCGTAACTAATCATACCTTTAAGACGCTCCAAGCCATACTGGTCGGGATAACGAGTTGCAAATATAATATCGGTAATATAACCCTCAATCTTCTCGTCCATATAAACCTCGCGCATCACTTTGCGAGCACGCAGAATGTCAGCGGGTTTCAATATGGGCTGCTGCGTGGCAAACTCGCCAGTCAGTTGCTGATGCAGAATAGCCTGCTCCTCCTCTTTCTTCGGGTAACTTATCACAACCTTCAGCATAAAGCGGTCCACCTGTGCCTCTGGCAACGGATAGGTACCTTCCTGCTCAATGGGGTTCTGTGTAGCCATGACGAGGAAAGGCTCTTCGAGTTTATAAGTCTCCTCTCCAATGGTCACCTGGCGTTCCTGCATAGCCTCAAGCAGTGCGCTCTGCACCTTGGCAGGAGCACGGTTAATCTCGTCAGCAAGAATAAAGTTAGAAAAGATAGGACCTTTCTTAACGTTGAAGGACTCCGTTTTCTGACTATAGATGAGCGTTCCCACGAGGTCGGCAGGCAGCAGGTCGGGGGTAAACTGTATGCGGCTGAACTTGGCGTCGATAGCCTTCGACAGCGTAGTGATGGTCAGCGTCTTGGCCAAACCGGGCACACCCTCAAGCAGTATGTGTCCATTACTCAACAGTCCAATCAAAAGACTGTCTATCATGTGCTTCTGACCTACAATCTGCTTGCGCAGTTCCATAGTCAGCGCATCAACAAACGCACTTTCGCGTTCAATGCGTTCGTTCAGTTCCTGGATGTTCACTGTTTCGTTCATATTAAATTAGATAGATTACATAATATTCAAAACAAAAAGAAAACGATAAGGCTTTTTTGTTTATTGTTAAAAAAAACATTTTTTAACATAAATTAGACCTTTTCATCGAACATTATAAACATTTGTATATGTTATTCCCGTAACACAACAGATATTTATGCAATATTCCCCTACTTCCTCTTCAGAACGAAAAAAAGCGGGGATAAAGGCAAATATCAAAAAAAAAATGTATTTTTGCTATTTGTTTTAGTATGATTCAAAAGAATATCTAATTAATATTAAACAATTTATGAAAAGCAAACGAGTACTTTTCGGTTTGTTCGTAGGATTGATTGCGCTCATTCCTGCCAATGGTATGGCGCAGAGTAGCAGCAACGCAAAACTTATCGAGATAGGTCCCGACAACATCGGTGGTCGTGTGACAACCCTTATCGTCGATAAACGCGACGCTACGAACAACACACTCTACGCCGGCACCGCTACTGGCGGCCTCTACATCAGGTCGAACAATACTGACTATGCGGAATTCTCCAGCATCTGGAACTATGTGGACTGCCAAATTGACGGTGTTTCGCGCACCCTGCCTATAAGCCACATGATTCAACTGAAGGACAACTCCCTCGTTATCGCTACTGGCGAAGGCTGCTTCGCTCAGGGCACCAAATTTGCCACCATGGCGTCGAAGGGCGTCGGCATCGTTCGCTACAATCCCGAGACAGGCGCTTTCTCACGCGTTGAGAGCACCAATCCCGCCACCAACGACAAATTTGCCAACATCAATCGTCTGGCCTATGCCTACGATGGCAACACCTTATATATATATGCTGCCGCAAAGGGTGGTCTGTATCGCTGGAAGATTGAAAGCGAATCGGACTGGAGCCGCACTCCTACTCACATCCTTGACAGCGTTGAGATTCTTGACGTTGCCGTGGTAGAAGCATATAACATGGTCTATTTCTCCGGCAAAAAGAAACTCTATCGCATATCCTCTTACGAGAGCAATAACGCCGTAGATATCACTACCACCAACAGCGTATTCACCACTGCTTCACGCATTCAGTTGGCTTCGTCTATCGACAATCCCGACTATCTCTACGCTATGGTTTCCGACAACAAAGGCAACTTCAAAGGCCTCTACCTGACCAAAAACCAGAACAGTTGGCTTCTCCTCACCACCCCCACGGTGCTTCCCTTCTCTCGCGAGAAAGGTGCCACCTGCGGTGCCATCTGCGTTGACAAGGACAACAACAAGCACGTTCTGATTGGCGGTTCGTCGCTCTGGAATGGCCATGGCTACACCGAGGATGCTCTCTATCAGTGGACCAAATCGTCCTACAACGAGTACGAGATGGGTTCTACTAACTTCATGGACGATATTTTCTCCAGTTCTTACTATGTTCACTCCGGCATCAACGATATAGTTCAGACCGAACTCCAGAAAGAGGACGGTTCTACCACCCAAGTATTCTATATTGCCACTAATGCTGGTGTCTTTGAGGCCGATGGAGACTTTGAGTCTTTCATCAACATCAACCGTGGTCTCAACAACGTGCAGGTGAACGGCGTTGCCGTCTGCACTGATGGTTCTCTGCTCATTGGTGCCGCTCATAGCGCCAATCTCTTCATCGAGTCCCGTATGGAGCACCACCTGAAAGGTCTTGACAACAGTTCGAGCATTTACAACGCTTCATGGTATGACCGTAACCAGTCGGGCATCAACCACCTTGCCAACCAGTATTGGCAGGGCAACGGCGGCCAGGTGGCAGCATCGCGCTATCAGCAGTATGCTCCCGAATCGCGTCGTAACCTTTTCTTCTCTGCCAACGACGGTCTCTACGCTCGCGGATACAAGGACTTCTCCGACTATAGCAACACCCAGACTTGGACTATTGGCGACGCATTCATCACCAACGAGTCGAACAGCGGTGCCGAGGTTGCACAGATGTATCTCTGGGAATCGCACACCATGTCGGGCATCAGCACCATCACCCACAAGATTGACACCTTGGACGAAATTTATCGTCGCGACAAAGGCGCCATGATGATTGGCACCCCAAACACTGCTGACGAAAATTCCTGCAAAGGACGCATCAAACGCGGCGACACCATCATCGTCCCCAATGTTGCCACAGCATCCTATCCTATCCGCTATGTGTTCCCCGCTGACGCAACTATCGAACAAAGCGGTTATGAAATCACCGTGGACAACCCCATCCAGAGCCACCTCTTCCTGCGTGCTAACTATGTGAACCCCGACAAAGACGCCAACCAGCAGAAAATAATCATGTCGTGGACTCCCTCCGACTTCACTCGCATCTTCTCGCTCAACAGCGAAGGTCTGCCCGAAGAACCCTCTATGGGCTGGGCCGATGTATATCTGCTGAACAAGAAACGTCCCCAAAACGCTCACCGCGACCTCACAACTTTCGGTGTATCGGCTGATGGCGATATGATTTATGTTGTTGTTGCCGACGACCAGGGCGACTCCTGCTTCGTTGTCCGCATCAAGGGCATGTTCGAGAATATCGACTACCACAAATCGCGTTCCGACATTGCTATGGCTCTCGACTATGAGGACGGCCCCTACTATCACGATGGTTCTAAACTCGTGGCCGACACGTTAAAATACAATGGTTCCATCTGGTTCCATCGCAAAATTTCCGCTATCACTTTCGACAGCCGCAACCGTGCCATCTTCACCTTCGAAGGACATGAGAACGAGGCCGACTTCGCCAATGTTCTCTTGGTGAACAATGCCAATGGCAACTACACTTTCTCTAACGACATTTCTACCCCTGGCAAGACCGCTGCCTACAGCGTGCTCATCGAAGCCAGCAAGGGCGATGTCTTTGTCGGTACCGAGGAAGGTTTGTGGAAATCCAACGCTTCTAATTTCAACAATGGCAATCCTCACTGGGAGCGCTACGGTGACTTCATCGGAGTGCCTGTAACATCTATCATCCAGCAGACCGAGGCTCTCGAAATGCAGCGCATGACGCTCCACGACGGTATCAACATCAACAACTATGTGTTCCCCCGCACCAAATACCCCTACGCTATCTATATCGGAACATTTGGCCGCGGAGTGTTTATGGACACCGCCTATGTCACCGACTTCACCAACGAGGTTGTTGACTCCACCGACTACTATGTTGGCATACGTCCTGTGCTGACCAGCAATGGCATGAACAGCGTGCGTCTCTATCCTAACCCAGCCAAAGTGCGTGCTACAATGGAGATGACTATCGCCAATAGCGGCAACGCCATTCTCAAGGTCTATGACCTCGGCGGCAAAACTGTTGTCAACGAGAACCTCGGCACCTTGTCAGAAGGTGTCCACAGCCACACCATCGACTGCTCCTATCTGCCCAAAGGCATGTATCTCGTCAACCTCATTGTGGGCAACGAGTCGGCAGCAGCCAAACTCCTCGTTAGATAATATTAATTAGATTTCAAAGGAGGTACTCGCCCACAAAAAGGAGAGTACCTCTTTTTTGTAAATGATAACGTGTGAAAGACGAATAAATCAAAACAATATGAATAGCAACCTCGTAAAAGAATTACAGTGGCGCGGCATGATACACAATATGATGCCCGGCACTGAAGAACAACTCAGCAAAGAAGTAACCACCGCATACGTCGGCATTGACCCCACGGCGGACTCGCTCCACATCGGACACCTCGTTTCCATTATGCTGCTCAAGCACCTGCAGATGGCTGGCCACAAACCTCTGGCTCTCGTAGGCGGTGCCACCGGCATGATTGGCGACCCTTCCTTCAAGGCCGCCGAGCGCAAACTGCTCACCCTCGAAGAGGTGCAGCACAATGTGGACTGCATACGTCGCCAACTGTCAAAATTCCTCGATTTTGACAACCCTGTCAATGGTGCCGAAATCGTGAATAACTACGACTGGATGAAAGATTATCTTTTCCTCGACTTCATCCGCGATGTTGGCAAGCATATCACCGTCAACTATATGATGGCCAAAGACTCTGTGCAGAAACGCATGGAGACTGGCATTTCCTTTACAGAGTTCAGTTATCAGTTGCTGCAAGGCTTTGACTTTCTGACCCTCTACCGCACCAAGAACTGTCGCTTACAGATGGGCGGCAGCGACCAATGGGGCAATATCACCACCGGCACCGAACTCATACGCCGTATGGAAGGCGGCGAGGCCTACGCCCTCACCTGCCCTCTCATCACCAAGGCCGACGGTACAAAATTCGGCAAGACCGAAGGCGGCAACGTGTGGCTCGACCCAGAGCGCACCAGTCCCTACAAATTCTACCAGTTCTGGCTCAACTGCTCCGATGTCGATACTGCCCGCTACATCCGCATATTCACACTCCTCTCCAAGGAAGAGATAGAGGCACTTGAAAAAGAACATGCCGAAGCCCCAGAACGCCGCATACTGCAAAAAGCACTGGCAAAAGACATCACCTGCCGTGTACACAGCGAGAAAGAATATGAGAGCGCCGTGGCCGCCAGCGAACTGCTGTTTGGCAAAGGCACTACCGAACAACTCAACGCCCTCGACCGCGCCACACTGCTTAGCGTATTCGAAGGAGTGCCTCAATACACCGTCAGTCGCAGCCTCATAGAGCAAGGCATCAGCCTTATTGACCTTGCCGCCGCAGAGACGTCAATGTTTGCCTCCAAAGGCGAAATACGCCGCGAATTGAAACAAAATTCAATCTCCGTAAACAAGAGTAAAGTTGGCGAGGACTATAAGGTAACCACCGCCGACATCCTCTCCTGCGGCCTAATCCTTGTCCAAAAAGGCAAAAAGAACTACTATCTCGTAGCAGTAGAATAAACCAACAACAATCAAAAAAAACGGTCATCGCTACAACATCGTAACGATGACCGTTTTTATATTAATGTCTAAATGCTAATTTGCTAAACCATCAAATTGTTTTATAAGAACAATCAACGGCATGGGCACAAAAAAGAGGGACGACTTTCGTCGTCCCTCTTTAACAATTATGTAATAAATTACTTGGTCTGTGCCTGTCTGTACTTAATATTCTGAGCATAAACATCAAGTTCCTTCTTGTCAGGATTTTCATTATCCTCTATGTCATATGCATATTGATCATACATAACACAGAGGAGAGTGAAATGATCTATAACCACATTGGTCGGGTCAAGAGAACCTATAGAAGAACCCTGACCATTATCTTTCAAACCAAAGAACCACCAGTTTCCTGTAGCAGTTTCGTACTCATTGGTAAGAGCCTCAAATTTAGAAGCAACATTGCCATACTCAACACGACGTACACTCCAACCACCCTGTTCGCCACTCTCATAACGAAGCAAAACATCAAAGTAGGGGAACGTGATGGTTGAACCCTCCCAACTAGTTGCGGCAGTTGTCGAGAATAATGCAGTGTCTGCCTTGGTCAGATAAATCGATTTCATGTAACCGAAGTTGGTGGTCGTAGTGGTACCATCAAAAACAAGTCTCAACGAAGGAGTTGTCTGCTCCTGCTGTTGTTCATTGTTGGTGTTGGTCTCTTCCTCTTCGTCCTTTTTGCAGGCGGTGAAAATAAGAGTGCTGGCTAAAAGAGCCAAACCGAAGATTTTAAATACATTCTTCATAATTGTGTGTTTTTAAGGTTAATTGATTTTGATTAATTTGATTAATTTGTATTTTATTTTGTTTTTATTCCGAAAGCAATGTGGTGCTAACCATTTGCAATCTCTATTGCTTTATTCTCTGTTCTTCTGCCATTCCTTTATTAGACGCTATCCGAAACGTTCTTGTTGTCCCACTTCACATTTTGACTGCCATGAATGTTCTTATAAATGACATATCGGTGCGTTAAGAACTCTTCTCTGACTTTAATATTTTCTGCAAAAGTAGAAATTTTTCTTGAATTATGAAAAAAAATGTAATTTTGCACTTGTTCAAGTCCAAGAAAAGGACAAGACAAAAAACAAGAAACAATTAAATAACAAACAATTAAACAAAAATCATTATGAAAAAGAATCTGACCATCGTAGCACTTGCTGCTATCGCAGTTTTTGGTCTTGCTGCTTGCAACAACAACCAGCAGCCTGCTGAAGAGAACACCGACACCACCGTTGTGGTTGAGGAAACCGTTGCCACTCCCGCTGTTGAGGAGGTCGCTGTTGCCGACGAGCCCGTTAAAGAGGCTGCCACCGAGACCAAGGACAACAAGGTTGTGAAGGCTGTTAAGAAAGGTGCTCAAGAGGTGAAAGAGGCCGCTGAAACCACAGAGAAGGTCGTTGAGACCGCTAAGGAAGCCGCTAAAACCGTCGAGGTAACCACCAACAAAATCCAAAGCGAAGCCGCTTCTATCGAACAGAAACAGAAAACCAAAAAGAAAGCCCCTCTGGGTGCTGGCACAAACACTCTTTAAACATTATTTGTTTAACGAACAAAAAAGAGTGCAACATAGCACTCTTTTTTTGTGTGTTCCAACCCAAACTCTTCTCTAATCTAATGGACAAGCAAATAAAACATATCTGTATTTTAGCATTACTTCTAATAGCCACAGCATGCTCTAACAAAAAAGAAAAGAAAGAAATTGAACGTGTGGCTATGGGGTATATTGAATCAACGAGCCATTTCGAATTCAAAAAGGCTGAACAATACGCCACCACCCAAACCATAAATGTGACCCTCAAATATCTGCAAGCCATAATGCCCCGTGTGGATTCCTCAAACATCGAAAATGGGAGACAAGCCACCTTCTATGTCAAGAATGTGCAATTACTTACCGACACAACGGCATTTGCAATCTACCACAAAGAAACTATCCACAAGACATATGATGACACATTGCATCTGCTTAAGGAAAACAATGAATGGAAAGTGAATCTTGTCATCGAAATACCACCCATGCTCGCAATATTTGCCGATTCCACACTTTGGAATTCAGAAGGACATCTCCCCGATAAAGAAGAAATGCGAAGAATGAAAACAAATCAGAAAGAATCTCAACAAAAAAACTAAAAGGAAGGCTCAGATGCCTTCTTTTTTTTTTATTCTGTTTCGTAGCCGAACTGGCGTAGGGCTTTGTCGCTGTTGCGCCAGTCTTTCAGCACTTTTACATAGAGGTTCAAGAAGCAACGTTTGCCAGTGAACTCCTCGATGTCTTTGCGAGCCTCGATGCCTACTTTCTTTATGCTTTTGCCTTGATGACCTATAAGAATGGCTTTCTGCGAATCGCGCTCGGCAAAGATTACCGCAGAGATATGGTCTATGCCGTCTTGCTCCTTGTAACTCTCTACAGCAACCTCGCACGAATAGGGAATTTCCTGCTGGTAGTAGAGTAACAATTTCTCGCGGATAATCTCACTTACAAAGAAACGCATAGAGCGGTCGGTGAGTTCGTCTTTGGGAAAATAGGGCGGATTTTCGGGCAGAAAATCCATTATATGGTCGAAAATGGCCGATATATTGAAATGGTTGGTTGCCGACGTGGGTATGATTACCGCCCGCGGTATTTGGTTGCGCCAATAGGCTATACGGTCGTTGACCGTCTGCTGGTCGGAGAGGTCTATCTTGTTGATGGCAAGAATGACGGGGATATTGCTATCGACAACTCGCCGCAGCACCTCCTGGTTTTTGAATGTCTCGCCCACCTCGGTAACGAGAAGGAAGAGGTCGGCATCCTGCAAGGCGCTGTTGACAAAGCCCATCATGCTCTCGTGCAACTTGTAGTGGGGATTGACGATGCCAGGAGTGTCGGTATAGACTATCTGGAAATCCTCGCCATTGACGATGCCCATGATGCGATGGCGCGTGGTCTGAGCCTTAGACGTGATGATAGAAAGACGCTCTCCAACGAGAGCATTCATAAGGGTTGACTTACCCACATTGGGGTTGCCTATGATGTTGACAAAACCTGCCTTGTGCGCCATCCTAATAGTATTTGATGGTGCGCTCGATGATAGTCTGCGCAACGGGTGTGTTGTCTTCCATCACATATTCCGTCTTCTGAATCCAGTTGCGGTGACCGTCATATTTGTAGCGGAAAAGGCTGATAATGATTTCCGGCTCTTTCTCGCTGTAGTCATAAATAGTCTGGGTTACGGGCTGACCGTTGTGGTCGTATTCGTAGCGTATCTCGCGAGCCTTGTTGCCACTGCGGTCGAAAACCACGGTTTTCTGAATAGTGCCTTCAGGAGTGTAGGTATAGACCTCGCGACGGAAAATGTTGCCGTCCTGATCGGTATAACTGCGTTGACCCACACGCTCGTGAGCGTCATATTTGATAATGGTGCGGCCTTCTATCTGGCGTTCGGCATCCTCGGTATAGATTTCGGTGAGGAAGAAATTGGGGTCGTAAACATAGTAGGTGCGTCCCACTATCTGCTCGTTGTTATCAACCACGTGCTCAAGCGTCGTGACGCCGAAGCCATCGTGTTTGTAGCGGCTGCGGAACAGCACATCCTCTTCCGGCGAGAGATAGGTCATGCTTTTACGCATACCGTTTTTGAGATAGACTGTCTCAACGCGTTCGAGAATATCGCCACGCTCAAGCGTCTGTCCACCGTTATCCACGGCCTCGTATAACACAGACGTGATAGTCTGGACAGAGCCTTTCAGTCCGTCTAATTTAACCTCTGGAGCGGCTTTTTGTGCCACAACGGCACCAGCCATAGCAATCGAAAGGGCCACGAAAGCCAACAATTTCTTGTTCATATATAACTATAACTCTTTATGTTACACAACCATTACCGAAGCATGCGGGTACTCCGATAGAGTTTTCAAAATTACTAAATTTTTGTGTTCTTTAACAAAAAAGTAGTTAATCGCTTTATTTTTATTAATTTTGCAGTCGTTCCGCCGCCACAAAAGATGGTGCGAAAAGAATTTCTATCAGACATTTCCGAACGCTATAACGACTATGGAAACCATCATCCTTGTTTGCTTTTTAGCCTATACGGTGCTATTGTTTGCCGTGATGTGGGCTACGGCGCGGCGCGCAAGCAACGATGCATTTTTTCGCGCGGGACGCCGTTCGCCGTGGTATGTGGTGGCATACGGAATGATAGGCGCCTCGTTATCGGGCGTCACATTCATGTCGGTGCCTGGCGGTGTTTACAGCGGTCAGTTCACCTATCTGCCACTGGTGTTTGGCTATGCCATCGGCTATGCGGTGATAGCGTGGGTGCTGCTGCCGCTCTACTATAGGCTCAATCTAACATCCATCTACACCTATCTGGAACAACGTTTCGGCAACTATTCGGAGAAAACCGGCACTATTTTCTTTATCATTTCCAGACTTTTAGGTTCTGCCTTACGGCTCTATCTCGTGGTCTTTGTGCTCTACGAGTTTGTGTTTCGCGCATGGGGCATCCCCTTCTGGGTGCCCGCAGTGGTATTCGTGGCAATAATACTGCTATACACGTTTCGCGGCGGGCTTAAAACCGTGGTATGGACCGATACGCTACAAACCACATTCCTGCTGCTGGCAGCAATCATCACCGTGGTTGCCATACTGCGACAATTAGGGCTATCGTATGGCGACCTTATGCTCCAGGCCAGCGACGCAGGGCTGACGCGCGTGTTCGACACCGACATCACACATAGCAAACACTATTTGAAACAGATTGTTAGCGGTGCTTTTATCACCATAACAATGACTGGTCTTGACCAAGACATGATGCAGAAAAACCTGACTTGCAAGACGCTGCGTGACGCACAGAAAAACGTGCTGTCGGCCAGCCTTCTCTTCATCTTGGTCAATGTACTGTTTCTTAGCCTTGGCGCCGCATTGCTCATATACGCCCAGACTACGGGCTTCGCATTGCCCGTAAACGAAGCGGGACAGGTGGTTGGCGACAAGATATTCCCATCCATAGCGTTCACACTAAGCCCACTAACGGCGGTCGTTTTTGTGCTGGGCATGGTGGCGGCGGGCTATTCAAGTGCCGACGGAACGCTGACGGCACTCACCACCACCATGTGCTACGACTTTATAGGTTTCGACAAGCGCGGCCTGAGCGAACAGCAGCAACTGAAAGTGCGCCGCTGGGTGCACGTAGGATTTGCGCTGCTTTTCCTGCTGGTAATCGTGGCGTTCCGTCCATTCCACACCCAGTCGCTCATCGACACATTGTTCGACGTGGCTGGCTTCACCTATGGTCCTTTGCTGGGTCTCTACACCTTCGGAATGTTCACACGCCTAAAAGTGCGCGACCGCTGGGTGCCGGTTGTCGCTGTGGCTTGCCCAGTAATATGCTATATACTGAAACTTAATGCTCCCGTATGGTTCAACGGCTTCCATTTTGGATTTGAGATACTTCTAATCAACGGACTGTTGACATTCCTCGGACTCTGCCTGATAAGGGAAAGGAAAGAGATTTCAAAATAAATCTTACACCTTTTCGGAGTAATAAATATTGACAAAAACACACCTTAATATTCTGAAAATCCCATAATGAAGATGATGAAATATAGAACAATACTGCTCGTAATTATAGCTGCTTTGGTTGCATCGTCATGCAGTTACGAGGTCCGCACCGTGCGCTCAAAGCCTAAAATGTCGATGCCTGGCGGCCTGCTCTATGCCCTACCCCGCACAGAGATTTGCGTTGATGTCACCTATTGTCATTACGACACTACTGGCGCTCCGTTCATAAAATTCGCCACAGAGATGCTTGCCACAGACGGAACGCTCGGCACCTACGACATTAAGAGCATCAATCTCAGCACCCGCGTGGTTGCCGACCCGGCACAATTCTACTATGTGCGTCCGCGCAGAATGACCGTGCAGGTGGACAGCCGCAACCTGCTGCGCTCTGTTGGCATGGCCACTGCCGACCTTGGCGATGCGAACGAAGCCGCCACTGCCGACAACGGCGAGGACATGGAGCAACACCTTGCGCCTCAATACAACCTCTACGACCGCACCGACACCTTCTACACCCGTTCCGACCGTCCAGGACGCCCCACAATGGTGGCTTCGAAAAAGGATTCTCGCACGCCACGCCAGCAAGCCCTTGCTGCCGCCGAACGCATAGGACAACTGCAAGAGCGTCGCCAGCAACTGCTTAACGGCGAGAGCGAGACATCATACACTCCAGAAGGACTGCGTGTGCTGCTCGACCTCATCGACAACCAAGAGCGCCAACTGCAAGAACAATTCCTGGGTCGCTATATAACCGAGACCGTGCGTTTCACCTACACTCCGCTTGATGAGAAAACCCTCATCGACAGTCAGACCGTGGTGCTGTTCTATTTCGACCCCAAGAACGGCATCAGTACCAAAGAGAGCCGTGACGCCGTTCCCGTCTATCTCTCACTTCGATGCGACAACACTATGCGCAACGCCGCTCGTTTCGTGAAATTCCGTGTCGGGACCTTCCAAAAAGGCAATATGAACGACCGCAACACATTCAAATACCGCTCATCGGAGCAAGCCGACGTGGAAGTCTATAGCAAATTCTTCCACATAAAGAAACAGTTGCCCATAGCACAATTCGGTCCCACCATGGAACTGCCGTATGGTAAAATCAAGGCCCTTTTCGATGCCCACACCGGCGACCTTATCTATATTGCCAACTAACCCGTCCCGATGAACGAGACCGATTTCTACATCACCGTACTCGGTTCGGGGGCTGCCATTCCAACGCTGGCACGTCATTGCAGCGCGCAAGTGGTGAACATCCGTGGGTTCCGCATACTGCTCGACTGCGGCGAAGGCACGCAGAACCAAGTGCGCGCCTATCACCAGCGCATACAATCGATGTCGGTGGTTTGTATCTCTCACTTGCACGGCGACCACTTTTTCGGTCTGCCCGGACTGCTCTCCACAATGCACATGTGCGGCCGCACCGAGCCTATAACAATAATCGGTCCCAAAGGCATTAGCGAAGCCATCGACACCATCAACCGTTTTTCCGGCAGTCATCTTGACTTCCCCGTAAATTACATAGAGTTAACGGCAGGCGAGTGTTCCACAACTCCTTTGCACGTTTATGAAAACAAGAGGTGCAATATTTCCGCCTTTGCACTGCGACACTCGGTAGAGACCTTTGGCTATATTGTGGAAGAGGTGCCACACGGCAGCCGTCCTCCACGCCGTTACGCCTATTGCAGCGACACCGGCGCCTTCGACGAGTTGGCCGACCTCGTGCACGGCGTGAACCTGCTCTGTCTGGAAAGCACCTTTGCCAACGACTTTGAAAGCATAGCCATAGAGAAACAGCACTGCACCTCGGCCCAAGCCGCCACCATTGCCAGCCGCGCCGAAGTCAAACAATTGCTGCTCACCCACTTCAGCGCCCGCTACAAAGAAATTGACAAACTCCTTGCAGAAGCCTCTGCCATATTCCCCAACACAATACCAGCCGCCGACGGTCAACGTTACGGCGTAGAGCACTGGGACAATCAGTAACGTTTTCGGGTTACTTACACAAGTCAAAGTATTTCTGCATCACTCGCAGAGCGATATAACGTTCACGGCGAGCGTTGCGGAACTGAGCCACATAGGCGTTAGCATTCTCAACTATGCGGCGAGCCTCGTCGAAATGACTGCTGTAATAGTCCATTTTCTCAATGAGGTCGGCAAAGTCATCACGGATCTCAACATAGTGAACACCCGGCTGTAGGCGACCTTCCATAAACCACGTCTCGCACGTGGGGCGTGGCATCACGGCCAGCGAGCCCGACGACATAACCCATTTCAGATTGCTTGCCACGTCGTTGCCTTCCAGACACATGATATAGCGATAGCGCAGATGGTCATAGATGCTCAACCTCGGCGCCGTCGGTTTCCCGTCTGGATTGTCGGCCAGCAGACCGCCTTTGGCAAGCGTGTTGGCGGCATCAACGCGCGGGTGGTTGCCATACATATTGACAAAACGTATGCGGTTTTCGCGCGTGCCTATCTGCCCACGAAAAATGGCAATGTCATCCTTCTCGGCAAAAGGAATATGGTCGTTCACATAGACATAGTGGCGAAGTTTGTCAAGTTTCAAAAGAACCGCGTTTGCATTGTCGTCGGTAAGGTTTCGACTTTTAACGATAGTTGGAGTATCGGGAATATCTCGAATGTCGCCAAAAAGATATTGCCAACGCAGATTATCGGGGAACCAGCGTGTTATTTCGCGGCTGTCAAAGTAGTAAGCACTGCTATTGCCTTTCTTGTGAAAATCGCAAAGACGCGGAGCCTCGGCGGGCAATATTTCTGGCTGAGACAACTTACAATAGTAGTCAACCCTGTCGGCAATATACGCCTCATCATACAAAGATGCGCACTGCTCCAACTCCGATGCCAGCCGACGCCGAGTAACCGCATCAGGCACTATTTCACGCAATCCCGACTTTAGATAGTAAATCCATTTGACATTCTTTCCACTATGCAAGAGGTAGTGCAACGATGTTCTCATACGTTTTTACCGTGTATTGTTTTTATTGTAACACCTAAAGGTTCTATATTGCAAAAGTAGTCATTTTTTCCTTTGCATTCACAAATTTTAAGATTTTTTTGTATTTTTGCACTTTCATTACTCAAAATATCGTTTCACACAATACCATAGTAAGATTTACGACGATAACAAGAATATAAACAATAAATAAAACTACAAACTATGACAGAAAAACTACAAACCCTACGCGACAGTGCCGCTATGCGCTGGACTGCGTTGCTGCTCTTGGCTCTGGCCATGTTTTGCAGTTATGTCTTTATGGACATTCTTTCGCCTATCAAAGACCTGATGCAGGATACACGAGGATGGGACAGCGAGTCGTTTGGCCGTATGCAGGGCGCCGAGGTGTTCCTCAACGTCTATGTGTTCTTCCTCATCTTTGCCGGTATCATCCTCGACAAGATGGGTGTACGCTTCACAGCCGTTCTTTCGGGCGCAGTGATGCTCGTCGGCGGTCTGATTAAGTTCTATGCCGTCAGCGATGCTTTCGTCGGCACAGGTCTTGAGCGCTGGTTTACCGACAACCTTAACTGGAATGGCAACCTGCCCGTCATAGGCACCATTCTTCCTTTTGCCGAAGGAATGCCTGCCTCTGCAAAACTGGCAGCCTGCGGTTTCATGATTTTCGGTTGCGGCGTTGAGATGGCTGGTATCACCGTCAGCCGCGGTATCGTGAAATGGTTCAAGGGTCGCGAGACGGCTCTGGCCATGGGTAGCGAGATGGCATTGGCACGTCTTGGCGTTGCCACCTGCATGATTTTCTCGCCCTATTTCGCAAAAATCGGCGGTGAGGTTCATGTCGAGAACGCTGTTAAGTTTGGCGTAGTGCTGCTCTGCATCGCCCTCATCATGTTCATCACCTATTTCTTCATGGACAGAAAACTCGACGCACAGACTGGCGAGGCCGAGGAAAAGGACGACCCCTTCAAAATCAGCGACCTTGGCAAGATTTTCTCCAGCCTTGGTTTCTGGCTCGTGGCTCTGCTCTGCGTGCTTTACTATAGCGCTATCTTCCCCTTCCAGAAATACGCCGTCAATATGCTGCAGTGCAACCTTGACTTGACCCCGGCCGACCCCAACACGTTCTGGGGTGGCAGCACGGTCACCTGGGTGCAGTACATACTGATGCTCGTTGTGGCTGCTGGCTCATTCTCCAGCAACTTCATCAAGAACAACAAAGGTCTGAAATTCGGCTTGATGGGTATTGCCGTAGTGGCCTTGATTATCTACTGCTATATGGGTTACATGCGCGGCACCGCCGAAACCATCTTCGCCGTGTTCCCGCTGTTGGCTGTGGCCATCACCCCAATCCTTGGCAACTATGTTGACCACAAGGGCAAAGCCGCTTCCATGCTGATGCTCGGCTCCATTCTGCTGGTTGTCTGCCACCTCACCTTCGCCTTCATTCTGCCTGGTGTTTCTGCCAGTTCCGCTGTCGGCGGCGTTGTCGTGGCCTACGTGACCATCCTTGTCCTCGGAGCCTCTTTCTCGCTGGTTCCTGCCGCTCTGTGGCCTTCGGTGCCCAAGTTGGTTGACGAGAAGATTATTGGTTCTGCCTATGCCGCAATCTTCTGGATTCAGAATATCGGCCTTGGTCTGTTCCCCGCTCTCATCGGCATCGTTCTCAACAAGACGAATGACGAGGGTGTGGCAGCACACGAACTCGACTACACCTGGGCTCTTGTGATGCTTGCCGCCCTTGGCATTGCCTCACTGCTCATCTCGGTCTATCTCAAAGCCGTCGATAAGAAGAAAGGCTACGGTCTTGAAGAACCCAACATCAAACCCGCCGAATAATCCTATATCGGCCATATAAACAAAAAAAAGTGTCCTCCAGCGAGGACACTTTTTTTTGTTTGCCTTTAATGCTATCTTATTACGACAAACGAGCGAGTCTTTCCTTCACATCGTCGGGCACCAGTGCCGAGGCCTGGCGGCTGCGGCTATAGCCCGACAAAATTGTCCTACAGGTGGCTATGGCAGTCTTTCCTGCTTCGGGTTTGCCGTCGGCTCCGAGCGATACGATATGCTGCTCAAACTCCACGCTCTTGTTGCCAAAACGCAACACCTTAGTGGTTACGCCTATGCGGTCGGAGAAATGCACCTGACTGTGGAAATCCACGTCAACGTGGACTATCATCATAGTAAAATCCTCATTGTAGAGGTCTATCTCCGACTCGGTGAAATAATGCTCTTTGCCGAGGTCAAAAAACTCAAGATATATGGCATTATTAATATGCCCCATCATATCTATGTCGTTGAAACGGATTTGCAGAGGAAGAATGTGCATCTTTTTTAATTTTGATTTTTGAAAGAGGAGTTTTGATTTTCGGAGTGCAAAGATACGCTTTTGTCGGAACCCGCGCAAAAAGCAATCCCGCAGTAGAATTGTACGGATAGGATGGTTGCTATTTCTTTAGCGACAGGAAGAACTCCAAGCCGCCGCCTTCGCGGTTTTTGGCGTATATGTTGCCGCCGTGGAACTGCACGGCATGTTTTACTATGGAAAGTCCCAACCCTGTGCCACCGCTTTTGCGGCTACGGCCTTGGTCTATACGCAGGAAACGGTCGAAAATCTTTGCAAGGTACTCGTTTTCCACACCGCAACCAGTGTCATAGAAATGGAGATAGTAACTGTCGTCATCCTGCTTGTAGCACTCTATTGCAACCGTGACGCCGTCGCCAGCATAGGATATGGCGTTCTCGACAAGGTTGCGGAAAATGGCATACAGAAGGCTGTGGTTGCCATTGATGGCGAGGCTGTCGGAAAGATTATTGTAGATAGTTATATTGTGCGCCGCAGCCTTGTCGGCAAGGTCGGCTATAGCCTCGTCGGCAAGCGGTCGCAACGATAGCGGCTCAAGCGGAAAGAGGTCCGCCGACTCCTCAAGTTTGTTGATTAGCGACACATCGTTAATAAGGTCGGAAAGCCGCAGCGTCTGCTGATAGCAACGCTCCAGAAAATAGCGACGTCGCTCATCGTCAATAGGTTTGTCACCCAAAAGGATTTCGAGATAGCCGCGTATGCTGCTCACAGGGGTTTTCAACTCGTGCGAAATGTTGTTGGTCATCTCCTGCTTGAGTTGTCTGTTGCGCTGTTGCTCTATGATTATCTGCTGTTTAGACTGTTCGGCTTCCTCTGCCAGCCGCTTGAACGATTTAGATGTCTGCCTGCGGCGAAACACCACAAGAAGCACTATGGCAACAAGCGCTGCAAAAAGGACCGCTATATGTATCAACAAACTATTCATGGGCGGTTATAGACATAGCCAAAGCCTATACGGTTAATGATGCGGCTGCCACAGTCGCCAAGTTTCTTACGCAGTCGCGCAATATGCACATCCACGCTACGGTCGCTCACACAGATATCGTCGTCCCACGCATGCGCCAATATCTCCTCGCGCGAAAAGGGACGTCCCTTGCCCTGAACTAGCAACAATAGTATTTTGTATTCCTTCTTGGTGAGCGGCAGACGCTGGTCGGCAATCCATACCGACGCATCGGCAATGGAAATACGCATAGGCGGGTCGATAATGTCGGCATTATCCTCGCTGGGGACAGTGCGTTTCAGCACAGCACGCACACGCGCCAGCACAGTGCTGAACGAGAAGGGCTTGCTTATATAGTCGTCCGCGCCAACGTCAAAGCCTTTCAGTTGGTCGCTTTCTGACGACAAAGCGGTGAGGAAGATAATCGGCACATCGTTATTCTCGCCACGCAAACAGCGCGCCATCTCGAACCCCGACATATTCTCCATCATCACGTCGAGAATAAGCAGGTCGAAATGACAGCCCGAATGAATGACACGCAAAGCCTCTTCGGCACTGGTAGCCGTCTTAACCTCGTAATTCTCGGCCTCAAGGTTGAAGCGGAGAATCTCGCAGAGGTCCTGCTCGTCGTCTATCACAAGGATGCGAGGCATCTACGACAGGAGGCGCTTGACAATTTCGCTAACCATCTTGTTGTCGGCCTGACCGGCAAGAGCCTTGGAAGCCTGCCCCATCACACGTCCCATATCCTTCATCGAGGAGGCACCCACCTCTTCCATAATGGCACGCACGCGGGCTTCTATCTCCTCAGCGGACAGTTGCTTGGGCAGATAGCGTTCGATGATGGAAGCCTGGAACAATTCAACATCGGCCAAGTCCTGGCGTTGCTGCTGCACATAGAGTTCGGCCGTCTCGCGACGCTGTTTCACGAGTTTCTGGAGTGTGGAGGTAGCCACATGTTCCGGCACCTCGCCATCAACAGCGTCCTTGCTTGTTTTGAGTAGCAAGATGGCTGACTTGATGGCACGCAGAGCCTCCAGTTCGTCTTTCTTTTTAGCAAGCATGGCCTGCTTGATGTCATTGTTAATGGTTTGTTCGAGCGACATAGCGGTGGGGAATTTTGAAATATGAATTTTGAAAAAGGAATAATCCTTCTCTTCATTAAAAGTTTCTATATGTGAAAAAAGGAAGCCGTTAGTGCTTCCTTTTCTTGTGGCATCGACTGGAGTTGAACCAGTGACACAAGGATTTTCAGTCCTCTGCTCTACCAACTGAGCTACGACGCCATCAGACTTTTGCGTCTTGAAATCGGGTGCAAAAGTACGCTTTTTTTATTTACCCGCCAAATTTATTTTTGATTTTTTTCGTCGTCGGCTGATTCTGAGTTGTTTTTATGAAACAATAACGAGTAAATCAGCAGCCAAAACACGCCAACAGTTATTGCCGCATCAGCAAAATTGAATATCGCATTGAAGAAAGTGAACGGCTGTCCGCCCCATATCGGCATCCACGACGGAATTGTGGTGTGAATGAGAGGGAAATAAAACATATCCACCACACGTCCGTGCAGAAATGGCGCATAGCCGCCTTCGGGCGGAAACATCGTGGCAACGTGGTAGTAACTCTCATTGAAGATTAGCCCGTAGAAAGCACAGTCTATAAGGTTCCCTATGGCACCGGCAAAAATGAGCGACAGCGAGATGAGGACACCCGTGGCACATTGTTTTTTGCGCACCAAGACTAAAAGATACCACATTACAGCCGTGGCCGCCACGATACGGAACAACGAAAGCAGCAATTTGCCCACAAAACCACCAAAAGCCATGCCGAAGGCCATGCCCTCGTTCTCGACAAACAGCAACTGACACCAGTTGCCTATCAGCGGAATACTCTCGCCTATCTGCATATTGGTTTTGACAAGGATTTTTATCACCTGGTCAATAACAATAACCAAGCCAACTATGAGGGCTATTGTGATATATTGTTTTTTCTGCGTAGTCATTGAATTGTTTTTATAAATCGTTGTTGTTTCTAATAGAATGTCAATATTCCTTACTCTCTAAAGCGAAAATTTTAGATGTCTCGAATAAAAAACTTTATTTTTTCTCTATTTGTTCGACAAGTTCTTCGTACCATGCTTCGCCGAACTTTCTTATAAGAGGTTCTTTCAGATACTTATAGAGTAGCACGCCTTGCTGTTTGCCACACTCTACTGCACACTGGCAAATGTCCCAACGATGATAGTTCACCGCCTGAAAACTGCCGTAGTTCTCTATGCGTATGGGATAGAGATGGCACGACACTGGTTTGCGAAACGCTATCTTGCCGTCAAGATAGGCCCGCTCTATGGCACAGTATGCGGTGCCCTCATCGTCCCAGCACACAAAAGCACACTCCCTGTTGTTGACCAACGATGTGCCAAGGTCGCCGTCGGAATCTATGGCCGACACGCCCACAGAGTCCACCACACGCAGTCCTTCCTCGGTCATATAAGGGCGAATTTCTGGCAGCAGTTTAGCCAGCAATTCGGCCTCGTCGGCTTCAAGTGGAGCGCCACTGTCGCCATCCACACAACACTGACCCTTGCACTGCTTCAAATCGCAACAGAAACAACGGTCGGCAATATCATCGGACACTATGGCGGATTGGACAATTATCATTTGGAGAAGGATTGACTTATTGAACTAATTAGGTTGTGCTATTTCAAAGCCTCGATAATTTTGTCGGCCAGTACGGCAGCGAGTTTGTATTTCGACTCCACTGTCCAACCCGCCACATGAGGTGTCAGCACTACATTGGGGGCTTGTAGCAGATAGCGGAACGCATCGGGCAGATGCTCAATATCGAGGCCGTCGGTCGTCATCTTCTCGTATTCTATAACATCAAGAGCGGCGCCCAAAACTCTGCCTTCCTTCATGGCGGCTACCAACGCCGGCGTATCGACCACTGCACCTCGCGAGGTGTTGATTAGCATTATAGGTTTGGCAAAGCACCCGAGAAACGAGCCATTAACCATGTGGCGTGTTTCATCGGTGAGTGGAACATGGAGGCTTAGCACATCGGCCTCGCGTTGCAACTGCTCGAGCGTCACCTCTTCCACATAGTCGGGAGCATAGTCGGTCTTGTACTTGTCATAGGCCAATATGCGGCATCCAAATCCACGCAGACAGCGTGCGAAAGAGGCGCCCATATTGCCAAAACCAATGATTCCCACAGTGCGACAGCCCAATTCTAAGCCACGATTGGCCTCGCGCTGCCACAGTCCTCGACGCACCTCGGCATCGGCACGGGCTATATTGTTAAGCAGCGATAGCAACAATCCTACGGCATGTTCGCCAACGGCATCGCGGTTGCCCTCTGGCGAATTGAGACAGCGTATGCCTCGCGCCTCGGCATAATCCACATCGATGGTCTCCATGCCAGCCCCTACGCGCCCGATACAGCGCAGACGATGGGCTTGGTCGAGGAAACGGCGGTCTATGATAATCTTGCTACGCACAACAATGGCGTCGTAGTCGTCAATTCGTGCAAGGAGACTGTCATAATCGACAGCGGTATCTATAATCACATTATGCCCAGCCTCTTGCAGCCGTTGTGCAAGAACCGCGTGGGTGTTGTCGGTAATGAGTATGGTTTTCAAAGTTCGGAAGGGTTAGATGGAGTATTGTTGGCTGGCTGTGAGGCTTTATCTGGCTCGTCGGCAGGTTCGAGGTCTTCGTTGTCGAACGAGAACGGCTCGTTCTTCTTCTCACGGCCCTCGCGTATAGTCTCGCCTGCAATTATGCCCGTAGGCACGGCAATAATAGAATAACCCAGAAGCATGACAATGGTTGAGATTAACTGTCCCACAGATGTTACAGGCGCTATGTCGCCATAACCCACGGTGGTGATGGTTACAATGGCCCAATAGATGCCGCGCGGAATACTTGAAATCGACGGGTTGCGGTCTCCCTCAATGGCAAAAATTAGTGTGCCGAGAATGACAGCGACAATAACTACCACGAGCATAAATATCAGTATGCGTACTGCACTACGACGCAAAGCGTTGAGAAGAAAACGCGTCTCGTTGAGGAAGACACGCATACGGAAAATGCGGAAGATGCGCAGCACTCGCAACAGACGCAACACCGTAAGAGCCTGCGCGCCAGGAATGAACAGACTTAAATAGGCTGGAAAGATAGACAGTATATCTATTATTCCAAAGAACGAGAAGATGTAGCGTCGCGGATTTTTCAAGCAGTAGATACGCAGATAGAACTCGAAGGTGAAGATGATGGTGAACCCCCATTCAAGGACCCTCATAAGCCAGTAAGAGAACGGCTTACTCTCGATGCCACGGGACATCGTGGTGGATACCAACATACTATCGACTATCAGCAAAACGATGTTGGCCGCAATTAGCACAAGAATCCAGATGTCGAAACGTTTTCCCGCTGGTGTGTCGGAACGGAAAATGATGGTGTGGATATCGCGTTTCGAGAGGTCGCGATATTTCTTGGGCAATAGGCAGTCGAAAAGAATGCGGTGCATAACGACCCCTATGGCGTTGAAAATATCATAGAAAATCTTCCGATAATCTATCTTTATCCTATTTGTCTTCTTCATTTTGCAGACGACTTATAATGGATTACATTGGCTCTTTGTGGCTGAAAGCAGTTGTTGGCCACGCGCAGCAGGTCATCGGGCGTGGCAGGACGATACAGCAGAGGCTCGTCGTTCACCCAGTCGGTATGTCCCAACCATTCGTAATAGCAGAGATTGCTGGCGCGGTCGGTAGCCTTATATTGCGAGAACGCAAAGGTGGACTCAAACTTATTGACCACCTTGGCAAGTTCGTAGTCAGAAATAGGAGTGCTCTTTATCTCGTCGAGTTGCTGCCACACCGCCGCTTCGGCTCGTTCGAGCGAGAAACCGGGCTGCAGACGTCCGTCTATGACGAAAAGTCCTTGGTCGCGGTCGCCAGTAATATAGGCGTTCAGTTCGCTGAAGATACCTTGACGACGCACCAGTTCGTTATACATTCGCGACGAATTGCCATTGCTGAGTATATCGCTCACGAGGTCATAGAACACAAAGTCGCTATGCAAGCGGTCGGGCATAAGGAAAGCCATGAAAAGCGCATCGGACGGCACATCGCGCTCCACACAGAGACGATGCTCTTCGGTGGGTTCGGGTTCTATGGGCAACGACGGCACCTCACGCCGCTTGTCGCAATCTATCCTACCATAAATGTCGGCAGCCATAGCAACGGCTTCGCGGGCGTTGATGTTGCCCGCCACGGCAACAATGGCGTTGGCGGGATAATAATGCTGGGCGAAAAACTGCCTTTCGTCATCGACGGTGGCTTGCTGCACATGAGCGATGTCGGCGCCGATGGTACACCAACGATAGGGGTGCACCTTGTAGCACAACGGACGCAGCAGCAGCCATTTGTCGCCGTAAGGCTGATTGAGGTAGCGTTGGTGGTATTCCTCGGTGACCACACGCTGCTGCACCGACAAAGGTTGCGCCGAGAAGTCGAGCCCCGCCATGCGGTCAGCCTCAATTTCAAGCAGAGTGCACAGATGCTGTGCCGGAGCGGTCACATAATAGTTGGTATAGTCATTGTTGGTGCTGGCGTTACATTCGCCCCCAAGACTCGTCACCACGCTGTCGTAATCGGGCACCTGCGGCGTGCCGCCAAACATCAGATGCTCAAACAGATGGGCAAACCCCGTACGGTTTGGCGACTCGTTGCGTGCTCCCACACAATAGAGCGTATTCACCGTCACCAGAGGCGTATCGTGGTCCTCGTGCAATATCAGCGTGAGGCCATTGGGCAGAGTATGTTTCTCGTAGGCAATCACTTTTGCAGAATGAGAAATAAAGAAAAGGCAAAAATACAAAAAATAAGGAAAACCGAGGCAGATTGTTGCATCAATCAGCGATTGAGACGTGCCGAGCGTAGCATGGCCTGCATTTCAGGGGCTGGCGGCAACGACACGGTCATAGGCGCCGCCAGCGTATCTGGATTCAGAGCAAACTGACGTCGTGCATTGCCGGCAAAAATGCCATAGGCACCTTTCACATTGGTATAGATTGGAATAGGGTCAGTGAAGAGCATCATCATGCTCGTGGCCTTATTGACATCTTGCAGATACTTGTAGCGGTCGGGAGTCACGGTCTCTACATCGAGAGTGTAGTAATGGCGGTATGGCTCTATCTCGTTGGTGTCCTTGAGCATTACTACCATCAGCCGCACATGATGGTTCTGCCCGTCAATGAGGCTGTCGATTGTCATCAAGCGGTTGTAGAAATAGCCAGCCAGAGGCTTTGATACGGACACGGCAGACGAAGTAATTGCCTGGTCGAAGCAAAGAAACATCTCATTTGTCACGGTATCCACTTGGTCTATTTCTTCAGTATATGGGTTGTGGCGTCGGCCACTGTCGCGGCATATTATGGAGAAATGGTAAAGGTCGCGATAGTTGGCATGGTCGGCAAGGTCGAAATCAATGTTTAGCAGCGTCAATGCTTGAAAGGTATCAATATGAGCCTCCACGCTGCTAATCTGCGGTGGGCGAGGCACATAGGTATCGGCCGTAATAGTCTGTCCGTTAGCAGAAATGGATAAGCGCAATTGGTCGTCGGCCTGCAACGTATAAGGGAAAAAATAGTTGCATTTCACCACCTGCGAGGGTGTCAGCCTTGTGCCGTTAACATCAATGCTGATGTTGGCACCAGCCACGGGATGCACAATATTGGTGTCGAGAAAGAAACGACTATAGGCGAAATTAACAAACAACTGGCTGCCTTCCGAAGGCACGGCGTTCAGCACCATAACGTGCTTGTTGTCGTCAAAATCCACCTCTACAACCTTCTCGCACGAGGCGAAAAAGCAGCATAAAATCACAACAAAAAAAACAAAACGAAACGACATTTCTATTTAACTACGATAATAATGATTTAGAAATCGAATAGCCTTTGTAGTTGAAGCGGCTGCTCTCGTAGATGATGTAGGGGTTCTTGTGGTTGTAGATGTTGTAGCAACTGACGTTGAGCGTGCGATGTATGCGCTGGTTGAACTTGCGGTGGAAGTTGATGCTGATATCGGCACGGTGGTAGTTGGGCATACGGAAGTTGTTGCGTTCCTCGCAGTGCTCTATGGTCGATATTCGCGATGCCGCATTGGGCTCGGTATAATAACCGGGGTCGTCCGACGCAACGACGTATTTCTCCGACGCCTGCGTGGCTGCATTGCCGGTGGAGAACACCCATGTGGCGCTGACGTCAAACCGGTCGCTGAACTTATAGGACACCACGATAGAAAGGTCGTGACGACGGTCGTATTTGGCGGGGAATGCCTTGCCGTGGTTCAGCACATGCCCCTCGCGGTCAAAGAGGTGCATGGTGCGGCTCCACGTGTAGCCTATCCAGCCCGTTAGACGTCCCACACTGCGCTGCGCCAGAAGTTCTACACCATAGGCCCAGCCGTCGCCCACCACCACTTGGTCCTCCCAGCCCTCGGTGGTGCCAAACGTGGTGGCGCCGTCCTTATACTCCAATATGTCGGACATACGCTTGTAGTAGCCCTCTACCGAGAGGTCGGCCACGCCTTCCCATTTGTAGAACAAGCCTGCGGCAACCTGGTTGGAACGCATGGGAGATATGCGGTCGGTAACAGGCACCCAAAGGTCTGTGGGCAGGCTGATGCTGGTGGTGGAGAGCAGGTGTAGATACTGCATCATGTAGGCATAGCCCGCCTTGAGCGAGAGACCGTCGGCTAGAATCCAGCGCCCCGACAAGCGCGGCTGCACCGAGGGATAGAACGAGTTTTGCACACGAAAGCCGCTCATGTGCAGACCATAGTTTATCTTCAACGCCTCGTTGATGCTCCAATCGTCCTCGCCATAGGCCACAAACTCGTTGGCCATCACCGTGCCCTCGTTGAGAGCCGTGTCCATCTGCAAAGCCGAGTTCATCTGCACCTGGTCGTAGTAGTCGATGCTGGCGCTCATCACCGTAGGAACAAACATATGGCGCGTGGCATTGACGCCAAACTGCACGTCGTGGTCGGGATTGGGCTGATAGGACAGGTCGGCCCGCATTGTGAAATCGCGTATCGACGACTTGTAGTTCATGTCCATTGTCGATTTATCCTCTTGTCCCGATGGCAGCATGGACAACTTTTCCACGCCCACCACAATATCGTTGCGATAGCGTGTATATGATGCCGTAACGTTGGCAAACAGTTTGGGAGTCAACTCATAGTTCCACCGCAGCGCCCCCACCAGGTTGCCCCATGCGTTGTCAAGACGCATATATTCGTCTTCGG
>ONLQ01000029.1 GCA_900318665.1 uncultured Bacteroidales bacterium
CCCACAAACGGCTCAATGTATGTAAATTCTTCATAATACAAATTTCGGGGCAGAAGTGTTTCTAGTTGCGACAAGAGTTGCCCTTTTCCACCTACCCATTTAATAAATGGCTTTGCTTGCTTTTTAGTTTCCAAAGGTAACATTCTACGTTATAAACTATTGTAATATATCGTTTTTATTGTCTGCCATAAAATATAAACACAAAATGCAGACGAATGCAAATTTACGTTTTTTCATCGACCCAACCAAACTCGCAAATGGATTGTTTCATGGAATGGAATCAGTCAGTAGAAAATAGAAATATGACGCTGTGTAGAGTGAGGTGTTTGTTATTTATTCTTATTTACTGTATATCTGCACATTAGAGGCGTTGCACAACATTTTTCCGCACATAATTTGAGCAGTTCACCACATTTTTCCGCACTTGTTTTGGGGGTTGCGGTACATTTTTCCGCACTTGGAGGCTGTTAGAAATGCAGCGAGGGGTGAATTTGATGTTCACCCCTCGCTGTTTTGTGACCTCGGCGGGATTCAAACCCACGACTTTCGGAACCGGAATCCGACGTTCTATTCAGCTGAACTACGAGGCCGTTTTGCAATTACTATCTCTTAAACGGATTTGGATTGTTTTTATTGTTTATACGTGGAGATGCATTGCTTAAAAAGGTGTGGGGACAGCGGTGGTGCTGTCCCTTACCCTATTTTTTAATAACGATAGTGGTCGGCTTTGTAGGGACCGTTGACCGGCACTCCAAGATAGGCGGCTTGCTTCTCGGTGAGCGTGGTGAGATGTACGCCAAGTTGCTCGAGGTGCAGACGTGCTACCTCTTCGTCGAGTTCCTTGGGCAGACGATAGACGCCAGCCTTGTAGGTGTCGCGGTTCTTCCAGAGGTCGAGTTGTGCGAGGGTCTGGTTGGTGAACGAGTTGGACATGACGAATGAGGGATGGCCTGTGGCGCAGCCGAGGTTGACGAGACGGCCTTCGGCGAGCAGATAGAGGCAGTGTCCATCGGGATAGACGTACTTATCGACCTGTGGCTTGATGTTGATGCGCTGGATGCCAGGCCAGTTGTTGAGGCGCTCGACCTGTATCTCGCTGTCGAAATGGCCGATGTTGCAGACGATGGCTTCGTCTTTCATCTGTGCCATGTGCTCGGCGGTGATGACGTCGCAGTTGCCGGTGGTGGTGACATAGATGTTACCCTCGGCAAGTGCCTCTTCCATGGTAACGACCTGGAAGCCTTCCATGGAGGCCTGCAGTGCGCAGATGGGGTCAATCTCGGTGACAAGCACGCGAGCACCGTAGGAGTGCATGGAGCGGGCGCAGCCTTTGCCTACATCGCCATAGCCACAGACTACAACCACCTTGCCTGCTATCATGACGTCGGTGGCACGCTTGATGCCGTCAGCCAAAGACTCGCGGCAGCCATAGAGGTTGTCGAACTTGGACTTGGTGACGCTGTCGTTGACATTGATGGCAGGAATCATGAGTTCGCCACGGGCGGCCATCTGATAGAGACGGTGCACACCGGTGGTGGTCTCTTCGGAAACGCCCTTGAGTTCCTTCATCACGTTGTGCCATTTCTGAGGTTCCTCGGCTTGGATTTTGCGCAGGGTTTCAAGGAGGATGGCTTCTTCGTGGTTTTCGGGGGTCTTGTCGAGCAATGAGGGGTCGTTCTCAACGGCAAAACCTTTGTGGACGAGCAATGTGGCATCGCCACCGTCATCGACAATGAGTTGAGGACCTTTGCCACCAGGGAACGAAAGGGCCTGGGTGGTGCACCACCAATACTCTTCGATGCTCTCGCCTTTCCAAGCGAAGACGGGCACGCCAGAAGCGGCTATGACGGCAGCGGCGTGGTCCTGGGTTGAGAAGATGTTGCAGGAAGCCCAACGGACATCGGCACCAAGGTCAACGAGGGTCTCGATGAGGGCGGCGGTCTGCAGGGTCATGTGGAGCGAGCCACTGATACGCACGCCTTTGAGGGGTTTCTGTGCACCATATTTTTTGCGGATAGACATCAGTCCGGGCATTTCTTTCTCGGACATATCAAGTTCTTTGCGGCCCCAGTCTTTCAGGTTGATATCGGCAACCTTGTAGGGGAGTGAATAATCGATAAATGACATATATTAACTTTGAATTTTTAAATTTGAATTTTGAGAATCTAATTTGGCTAAAAGTCGGATTCCTTTATTGAATTACGGCTTTTGATACGGTAGGTTTTATTCGTATTTTCTTCGCAATTTGTTCGAAGATTGTTCGTACTTTATTTTCTTGGCAAAAAGACGAATCGAATTAGAATCTTTTTGTCGGGAAAAGATACCTACTGATTGGCACGGAAGTTCATGGCGGCTTTCACGAAGGCGATGAACAGCGGATGCGGGTGCATGACGGTGCTCTTGTATTCGGGATGGAACTGCGAGGCTACGAAATAGGGGTGCTCGGGGATTTCGACAATCTCGACAAGTCCTGTTTCGGGGTTGAAGCCAGTGGGAATCATGCCTGCCTTGCGGAACTCGTCGATATACTGGTTGTTGAACTCGTAGCGATGGCGGTGGCGCTCTGAAATCATCTCGGTGCCATAAATCTCGTAGGCCTTGCTGCCTTTCTCCAAGCGGCAGGGATAGGCGCCGAGGCGCATGGTGCCACCCATATTGGAGATGTTTTTCTGCTCTTCCATCATATTGATGACGGGATGTGTGGTGGAAGGAGCAATCTCGACGGAATGGGCATCGGCATAGCCAAGCACATTGCGTGCGAACTCGACCACGGCGCACTGCATGCCAAGACAGATGCCGAAGAACGGTATCTTGTTTTCGCGGGCATAGCGCACGGCCATAATCTTGCCCTCAATGCCACGGGTGCCGAAGCCGGGAGCCACGAGAATGCCTGTAATACCTTGCAAGCGCTCGGTAATATTCTCCTCGTTGAGTTGTTCGGAATTGACATAACGCACCTTGACCTTGCAACGCAGTTCGGCACCTGCATGGATGAAGGCCTCGCTGATGGACTTGTAGGCGTCGGGCAACTCGACATATTTGCCTACAAGTGCTATGTTGACCTCTTTCTCGGGATTGTGGAGACGATAGAGGAAGGCTTCCCACTTGGTGAGGTCAATCTCGTTTTTGAGAGGAACATTGAGTTTGTTAAGCACCTGCACATCTAGTTTCTCGTCGCGCATCTTGATAGGCACCTCGTAGATGCTGCTTACGTCGCCGTCCTCGATAACGCAGTCGCCTGTGATGTTGCAGAAAAGACCAATCTTCTCGCGTACACTGCGGGTGAGGGGTTTCTCGGTGCGACAGACAATGATGTCGGGCTGGACACCCTGCTGCTGCAAAGCCTTAACACTGTGCTGCGTGGGTTTGGTTTTCAGTTCGCCAGCGGCGGCGAGATAAGGAATATAGGTGAGGTGTATGACGATGCAGTTGTTGCCAAGAGCCCATTTGAGTTGGCGCACAGCCTCGACAAAGGGATAGGACTCGATGTCGCCCACGGTGCCGCCAATCTCGGTGATGACAAACTCGTAATTGCCCGTATTGCCAAGAGCCGTAATGCGGTCTTTAATCTCATTGGTGATATGAGGAATGACCTGCACGGTCTTGCCAAGGAAATCGCCACGGCGCTCTTTCTCGATGACGTTCTTATAGATACGGCCCGTCGTTACGTTATTGGCCTGCGAGGTGGGCACACCGGTGAAGCGCTCGTAATGACCGAGGTCGAGGTCGGTCTCGGCACCATCCTCGGTAACATAGCACTCGCCATGCTCGTAGGGGTTGAGCGTGCCGGGGTCGATATTGATATAAGGGTCAAGTTTTTGGTTGGTGACCGAATAGCCACGAGCCTTGAGCAGACGTGCCAACGAGGCGGCAATAATGCCCTTGCCAAGCGATGAAGCAACGCCTCCCGTAACGAAAATATACTTTGTTGCCATATTCTTTTAATTACGGGGTGCAAAGATACGATTTTTTTGCGACATAGAGCATGTCGGTAGTACTTATTATTTTAGAATATTCGCGACAGAATAAAAAAAACACATTATTCTTTATGTTACTCGTCGTCATTGGGATTATTTCAGAGTTTCCTTATACACTTCCACTGACCTGGTTTGTCAGGGTCTGACTCGTATAAATACATATCAGAACCATCAAAATCACAATATTCCTCATCTTTGGCAATCTCAACAAAACTATCGTAATAAAAAATATGTTTGAAATCCGTCATGGATTCATACGGAAGGGCTTTTACTGCCGGGTTCTCAACAAACACAAGTTTCTTGGGATCAAACTTATCGTCCTCTACAGAAAAGGTTGCAACACGATAATCCTCATATTCTTCTTCCACAAGGAATATTCTATCATAGTCACCTTTGGCAACACATGCTCCCCTTCCATAAAGGCCATCCAAATCTTGTATTCGTTTCCCAAAACCAAATGACCGAATTAAACCACTTAAATCCAAATGTCTTTGTAATTCTTCACGATTATTTTTTCCAAAATCGACGTCAAAATCATAAATAAACTGAAAATCCCGATAATTTTTGCTCTCGAAAACCTCTGAATCATTCTCATCATACACCTTAAGATTGAAATCCAAATCATTATCATTATAACAATTTGGTGAACCAAAACCATTAATAAGGATTGGTTTTCCCGCCCCCTGATATTTATCATAGGCATCCTCTGATGTTATAGTCTCGACATCAAAATCATCGTCAAGATACGATTGTCCTAACACATGGATAAAAAAAGACCCAGATATTGATATTTCAACCTTGAATTTTCTTTTTGCATGCTGTCGGGATTGCGTTGTACTCATGATTTTAAATTATTTATAAAGATTTACAAAAAATATTATGCCTGCTCGTCAATCACTTTGAGCAAGTACTGTCCATATTGGTTTTTGAGCATAGGCTGTGCCAATTGGCGCATACGGTCGGCATTAATCCAGCCGCGGCGATAGGCAATGGCCTCGAGGCAGGCTATCTTCAAGCCCTGACGTTTCTCGATGACCTCGACAAATGTGGAGGCCTCGGCAAGAGAATCGTGAGTGCCGGTGTCGAGCCATGCGAAACCACGTCCAAGGAGTTGGACTTTGAGTTGGGCATCTTCAAGAAAACGCTGATTGACAGTAGTGATTTCCAATTCGCCACGAGCCGAAGGCTTGATATTCTTGGCAACCTCGACAACCTTGTTGGGATAGAAATAGAGTCCAACAACGGCGTAGTTGCTCTTCGGCTTCTGGGGTTTTTCTTCGATGGAGAGGCAGTTGCCGTCGGCATCGAACTCCGCCACGCCATAGCGCTCGGGGTCGCTAACGTGATAGCCAAACACTGTGGCTTTGCCATCTTCCTCGGCAGCACGCACGGCCTCTTTAAGTTTCTCGGTGAAACCGACGCCATAGAAAATATTGTCGCCCAGCACGAGGCAGGCGCTATCGTTGCCTATGAATTTCTCGCCGATGATGAAGGCCTGCGCCAGTCCGTCGGGGCTTGGCTGCTCGGCATATTCAAAATGCACACCATAGTCGCTGCCGTCGCCCAAAAGACGTTTGAAACCTGGTAGGTCGTAGGGGGTGGAGATGATGAGTATGTCGCGGATGCCAGCAAGCATCAGCACGCTGATGGGATAATAGACCATCGGCTTGTCGTAGATGGGGAGCAACTGCTTGCTGACGCCTTTGGTGATGGGATAGAGGCGAGTGCCGCTACCTCCGGCTAAAACAATTCCTTTCATAGAATGTTAAATGCTGTAATTAAAAAAGAAGCCATCCCGATGGCGGGAGCCGAAAGGGATGGCTTTGTGTTGGACAATAGTCGGTTAGAGTTTCGGGCCTGCTGCCACGAGAGCCTTGCCAGCCTCGTTGCCGGTGAACTTGACGAAGTTCTTGATGAAACGCTCGGAGAGGTCTTTGGCCTTGGTTTCCCATTCGGAAGCGTTGGCATAGGTGTCGCGCGGGTCGAGAATCTTGGGGTCAACACCCGGAAGAGCCGTAGGCACCTCGAAATCGAAATAAGGAATCTTCTTGGTGGGAGCCTTGTCGATGGAGCCATCGAGGATAGCGTCGATGATGCCACGGGTGTCCTTGATGCTGATACGCTTGCCAGTGCCGTTCCAGCCGGTATTGACCAGATAGGCTTTGGCGCCGCTCTTCTCCATACGTTTCACCAGTTCCTCGGCATACTTGGTGGGATGCAACTCGAGGAATGCCTGGCCGAAGCATGCGCTGAAGGTCGGGGTGGGCTCGGTGATGCCGCGCTCGGTGCCAGCCAACTTGGCGGTGAAACCACTGAGGAAGTAGTATTTGCACTGCTCGGCAGTGAGGATGCTGACGGGAGGCAGAACGCCGAAAGCGTCGGCACTGAGGAAGATGACGTTATCGGCTGCAGGAGCGGCGCTGATGGGACGCACAATCTTCTCGATGTGGTTGATAGGATAACTTACGCGAGTGTTCTCGGTAACGCTCTTGTCGGCGAAATTAATCTTGCCATTGGCATCGACGGTAACGTTCTCGAGAAGAGCGTTGCGACGGATGGCATTGTAGATGTCGGGCTCGCTGTCTTTGTCGAGGTTGATGACCTTGGCGTAGCAGCCGCCTTCGAAGTTGAAGACGCCGTCGTCGTCCCAGCCGTGCTCGTCGTCGCCAATGAGGAGACGTTTGGGGTCGGTGCTGAGGGTGGTCTTACCTGTGCCGGAGAGACCGAAGAAGATGGCGGTGTGCTTGCCCTGCATATCGGTGTTGGCGGAGCAGTGCATAGCGGCGATGCCCTGCAGAGGCAGGTAGTAGTTCATCATGCTGAACATACCTTTCTTCATCTCGCCACCGTACCAGGTGTTGAGGATGACCTGCTCGCGGCTGGTGACGTTGAAGGCCACACAAGTCTCGCTGTTGAGACCAAGTTCCTTGTAGTTCTCAACTTTTGCCTTGCTGGCGGTATAGACAGTGAAACTCGGCTCAAAAGCCTTGAGTTCTTCCTCGGTTGGACGAATGAACATATTGGTGACAAAATGTGCCTGCCATGCCACTTCCATAATGAAGCGAACAGCGATACGAGTATTTTTGTTGGCACCGCAGAAAGCATCGACAACAAAGAGTTCCTTGTTTGACAACTCTTTCTTGGCTAAATCTTTCATTTGTGCCCAAACGGCCTCGCTCATGGGGTGGTTGTCGTTCTTATACTCGTCGGAAGTCCACCACACGGTGTCCTTGGAGTTCTTGTCCATGACAATGTATTTGTCTTTGGGCGAACGACCTGTATAGATACCGGTCATAACGTTGATGGCGTCGAGTTCGGTAAGTTGGCCTTTGTCATAGCCAGTGAGCGTGGGGTCCATCTCCATCTTGAAGAGTTCTTCGTAGGAGGGATTGTAATGTACGGTCTTGACACCGGTAATGCCGTAACTTTCGAGTGCTTTAAGAATCTTCTCGTTCATTGCTTTTGAATGATTTTTTGGTTATTTTAATTTATATTGTTTTTACTATGTGTCAATTGATTAGTTGAGTAGGAAATTGTATTGCAGGCGTATGCCACCTTGGAAATAGCGCATCTTGTCGGCGAGGTTGGAAGCCAGATAGCCGTTGTTCACAATCTTTCCGTTGTCGAAGGTCAGCATTCCATGCTCCGAACCCATCTGTGTGGGCAAGAGCGAATACTCTATAAACACGCTGAACGTCAGCGCTCCATGCTCGTTGGTTTTCAGCATAGTGCCAGCCTCGGCCATCAGCATAATCATAAAACTCGACCCCATATATTGCTTCACGTCATATTCCACCGACTGTCCGTTGATAGTGCCAGCAGGGACAGGCTCGGAAAGGGTCACGCCCGTGCCCTCGACATCGGGTCCAATGAAACGCTGTGCGGGGCTTGTGGTGCCAATGCCGGAAAACTTGATAGGCAATGCGAATTTGGCTCCAAGGCTGAAGAAGGACTGATGGAACTGCGATATAGAGAAATCGAATGCATTGCCCTGCAAGACAACCTGCAAAGGTATGCCGATATAATAGACGTCGTAGTGCTCGGAGATAGAGTTGAACGAATATTTCACGGCAGTGGTGCGCACCATATCGCCGTGAATATCATTACTGATGGTGATGGGTTCTGATGTATAGGTTGAGATATTCTTGTCGCGCAGAAAAGAGCGTCCGAAATTGAAATCGGCGCCAGCCTTTATTGCAATAGAGCGTGTGATGCTATAGGAGAAAGTGGCATTGACGCCAATAGAGCCGCTGGGACTGTTGTTGGCGGTAGTGTTGTCACCCATAGATGCAAAGCCACCATGGAAGCCGACACCCACAATCTTCTTGCAATCCTCAAAAGCGGTTTGAGCCTGTAGCGACCAAAGCGTACATACTGCCAAAAGAGAGAATATAAAAGTCTTTTTTTTCATATTAGGCCCAGTGTGAAAAGATTGTGAATGAAATACTATCTAACCGAAATCTTTTTTGCCGCCATGCGACCATCGCTCCACAAGAGCCGCACAAGATAGAGGCCGGGCATTGCGGGAGCAGAGATGCGCTCGTTGGTGATGTTTTCAACAAAGGCTATCCTACGGCCAGCGGCATCAAATATCTCGACATTGGCATCGGCCAAAGAATATGTGCCGTCCTGCATTGTCATTCTGATGCTGGCACCAGCAGCCACGGGATTGGGATAGAGCGATATGGATTCGGCCAACGCACTGACATCGTCAATGCCGTTAAACACATAACTGTCGTTGATGCATATTGTGTTGGAAGGAGCCCAGTGTATGCTGTCGGTCTGCGCCTCAACGCGGTAGCAGCCTTTCATGGTTGCAAAATCAGAAAGGCGGTATTCGTCGCTGTTGGCACCAGCGATGTAACTGCCGTTGCGAGCCCAGCGATAGGCCAGATAGTCAACGCGTGCCGAGTCGGTGCCACCAGGATAGTGGTCAACCATAAGAAGTCGGTCGTCAAAAGAAACGATCTGAGGTACGGGCTTTTGCTTGATAATGCCAAGCGAGAGCGTCACATTGCTATCGCAGCCATAGACATTGGTGAATGTGTGGAAATACTGTCCCCATTCTCTATAGACCGAGTCGGCCCAGACATATCGATCGGTGGTATAGACCGTTATGGCAACATTGCTTGGCTGATTGACGGTGACATTCATGTGTATCACGCTGTCGCAGCCGTAAATGCTGTGGTCGGTGTGAGAGAAGGTACCTGTGGAACGAAGTTCACGCTGATAGAAGGAAACCGACTGCCCACTGCAGATGGTGGCATAGACATTAGTGTCGTAGAGAGGGTGCTGACGCACAAACACGGTATCACGTCCCTCGCAGCCGTAAACAGTAGTTCCCACTACGCTAAATTCGCCTTCGCCACGCAAGGCATAGGTGGCGCCACGAACGCCGTCCTGCCAGCGATACTGGTCGGCGCCATTAGCCGTGAGATATGCAGCGCTGCCATAGCAATAGTCAACATCGCCTGTGATGCGGACCACTGGAAGCGGACGCGACTCGACATACATGGCGTAGAGCGAATCGCAGTTACCCTCTTCTGTTTTGAGCCATCGGGTGTAGCGTCCGGCATCGAAGATAAGAGTGTCGATGAAACGCACCGAGTCGCCAACACAAAGGTTTACCGTAACCTCGTTGATTATAGGCTGACGAACTGTAACAGTGATACGGGCCGAGTCGGCACATCCGTTTTCGGCGACACATTTCACTTCGTAGGTGCCTGCCATATAAACCGTTATGGCGGTTTCCGTACTGCCGTTGCTCCACTTGAAAGACCCATCGCCAGAGGCTGTCAGCACCGTGCTGCCGCCCTGACAGATAGAATTCGCACCAGAAATGGAGGCCGTAGGCGAGGCCACCACCGTGGCTTCGAGCGTGAGAGAACTATCGACACCATCGGTAGATGTGAATGAGCGAGTGCGGCTGACTACTCGGCCGAGGATAGATGTTTCCGTAGCATCGAGAGTAAAGCCGTAGCCGTTATAGGCGCGGGCATGGCACACATTGACACGAATGGTATCGTAGAGCGTATCAACCACAGGGTCGGCAATGCCGGCAGACGCTGAGGCAGGGAATAGCGACCCAATAACCAAAAGTAAGGCAGAAAGACGTGCGAAGTATTTAATTTTCATATTGGTTGCTATTGATATCCTTTTGCAGATTTTTTTCTAATGCCTGAATGGCGATATCACGACATTATATGAGACTGCAAAAATACAAAAAATAATTCAATAACAACGAAAAAAGAAAGCCGAGCAAAACCATTTGGCATGCTCGGCTTTCCATTATGAAAACAAAAGAAATTAGAGTTGCTTGCGCTCCACGCCCTTAATAGCCAACTGGGCGATTGCCAGACGTGCGATAGGAACACGGAACGGGCTGCAACTGACGTAGTTCATACCATTGCGATAGAAGAACTCTACCGACTTGGGATCGCCACCATGCTCGCCACAGACGCCGCAGTGGAGGTTGGAACGAGTGCGACGACCACGCTCGATGGCTATCTTCACGAGTTCGCCAACACATTCCTGGTCGAAGATTTCGAACGGGTCGGCATCAATAATCTTCTCATCGAGATAGGTTCCAACGATGGAATTGACATCGTCGCGGCTGAAACCGAAGGTCATCTGCGTGAGGTCGTTGGTACCGAAACTGAAGAACTCGGCAACCTCGGCAATCTTATCGGCAACGAGAGCGGCACGCGGAATCTCTATCATCGTACCAAACTTATAGTCGAAGTGGATGCCCGACTTGTCCTCTACCTCGTGTTTCACACGGTCGGCAATGTCTTTCTGATGGCGAAGTTCGGCCACATTGATGGTGAGAGGAACCATGACCTCAAGATGAGGCGTGTTGCCTTCCTTTATAGACTCGACCATAGCGGTGAATACGGCACGGAACTGATACTCGGTGATTTCCGGATAGATGATACCCAGACGCACACCACGCACACCCATCATCGGGTTGACCTGCTTCATGTTCTCTATACGCTCGTACAACTCGGCATAGTCCATATTATGCTCTTTGGCGTACTCGCGCATACCCTCTTCGTTCTTCGGCACAAACTCATGCAGCGGGGGATCCATCAGACGGATGGTAAACGGACGTCCGTTGAGAACTTTCATGGTGGCTTTCACGCTCTTACGAATATAGGGTTCAAGTTCTGCAAGAACGGCTTTGCGCTGTGCTTCACCATCGGCAAGAATCATGCTACGCAGTTTCTCAAGCGGAGTCTCGCTGTTTTCGCCATAGAACATGTGCTCTATGCGGAACAGACCAATACCCTCGGCACCAAAGCCAATGGCATTGCTGGTATCCTGCGGGTTGTCGGCATTGGTGCGGACACCCATGTCGCAATATTTGCTGACGATAGCCATAAACTCTTTGAAGAGCGGATTCTCGTTGGCCGGCGGGTCGGAACGCTTGATGGCGGCAGCATAGACGTTGCCCTTGGTGCCGTTGAGCGAAAGGACATCGCCTTCCTTGTAAACAACATCGTCGATGGTAACAGTGCCTGCCTCCATGTCAATGTCCAAAGCCTCGCAACCCACGATGCAGCATTTGCCCCAGCCGCGAGCCACGAGAGCGGCATGAGACGTCATGCCACCGCGAGCGGTAAGAATACCCTCGGACACACGCATACCCTCGACATCTTCGGGGTTGGTCTCCTCGCGCACCAGGATGCACGACTTGCCAGCAGCGACATAAGCCTTGGCCGCATCGGGAGTGAGAGCAATAACGCCCACGGCACCACCAGGACCTGCGGGCAGACCCTTGGCAATAACCCTCTGCAATTTCTCGTCTTTAGCATCGAGAATGGGGTGCAGAAGTTCGTCAAGTTGAGAAGGAGTGAGGCGCATGACAGCCTCGCGCTCGGTGATAAGGCCTTCGCGAAGCATATCGCTGGCCATCACGAGAGCGGCCAGACCATTGCGTTTGCCTACGCGGCACTGAAGCATATACAGTTTGCCGTCCTGTATGGTGAACTCGATATCAAGCATATCGCGGTAGTTCTTCTCAAGAATACCACGAATGGCAAAGAGTTCATCATAGATTTCAGGCATGAGTTCCTGCATAGACGCCATGTGGCGGTTCTTCTCGTTCTTGGTGTCGTCGTTGATTGGGTTGGGGGTACGAATACCAGCCACGACGTCCTCGCCCTGGGCGTTGATAAGCCACTCACCATAGAAGCGGTTGTCGCCAGTGGCCGGGTCGCGTGTGAACGCAACACCCGTTGCCGAGCGTTCGCCCATATTGCCAAACACCATAGACTGCACATTGACGGCGGTGCCCCAGTCTTCGGGGATACCCTCGATGCGACGATAACTGACAGCCTTCTTGCCATTCCACGATTTGAAAACGGCCTTAATACCGCCTATCAACTGCTCTTTTGCGTCATCGGGGAATTCTGCGCCAAGAACCTCTTTAACCTTTTTCTTAAACTCTTCGGCGAGCCATTGGAGTTCTTCGGCATTGAGGTCGGTGTCGTGCTTGTAGCCTTTTTGCTTTTTGAAAGCATCAAGCATATCGTCAAGTTGCTTGCGGATAGACTTACCTTCGGCAGGCTCTATTCCTTCGGCTTTCTCCATCACCACGTCGGCATACATCATAATGAGGCGACGGTAGGAGTCGTAAACAAAACGAGGATTGTTGGTACGTTTAAGCAAGCCAGGAATGGTCTTGCTGGAGAGACCGATATTGAGAACGGTATCCATCATACCAGGCATAGAAATGCGTGCGCCAGAGCGGCAACTGACCAGCAGAGGGTTCTGCGGGTCATCGTATTTCATGCCCATAAGTTCTTCCATTTTGGCAATGCCAGCCCACACCTCTTTCATAAGGCCGTCGGGCAGTTGGCAGTTGTTGTTGTAGTAAGCAGTGCAGCACTCGGTAGTGATGGTTAGTCCGGCTGGGACAGGAAGTCCGAGATGGCACATCTCGGCCAAATTGGCGCCCTTGCCACCCAGCAGGTTTTTCATATCTGCCTTTCCCTCGGCAGATTTTCCTCCAAAGGAGTAAACAAATTTTGTCATCTTTATTTTGTATTATTTATATGTTTCTAATTAGGGAAAATTAAGCAAAAACCAAAAAGGAATAACACGGCTGTCTCAATCTTTTGGGGGACAAGACCGCCGTATCACTCTTGATACCGAAACGGTATCACTTACCTACGCTGGTAACAATAAACTCAATGCGTTTGGTGAGCAGGCCGACCTTGGGGTCGTTGGCAGCGGCACCAGCACGGCGAATCTCCGTGGGAGTCATACCAGCCACCGTCATACGCTCGGCGGCAATGCCTTTGCTCATAAGGAAGTTCTTAACGGTAAGCGCTCTTTCAAGCGATATTTCCTGGTCACTCTCCATCGTCACATCGCCATAGGTAGGAACATATCCCTTAATAAGGAACTGAACATCGGGATGGTTCATGAAGAGCATCAAATATTCGGTGAGGACGGAATCGGACTTGCCAAGCAACTGCTTTCCATCTTCGGTGAAATAAATATCATCCAAAGTGAAAGTGCTACCCTTCACACAGCGATTCATCACGATATTAAGCAACGTGTCCTGCTTGAATACATTGGAGTTAAACTCCTTATACACCGAGAAATAGCCCTGACGCTTTGCATAGAGCGTATAGTCAAATCCAGGGACGAAGGCAATACGGTCGCCCTTGAAATTCGGGTTCTGGACAACGGGACGATTATTGGTGTTTTTCTCAAGAACAACGAGGTCAACATCAACTGGCGTTTTGGAGCCAGGAGCCACGACCTTAACCAACGGCAGAAGCACATCGGCATAGAGAGAAACCTTGATAGTGTGGCCGGAACCATTGGCGCTCAAATTGTCAAGCAGAATATAATATGTCTCGCCTTGGCGAACCTTGATGGATTTGATGTCGCGTGCAATAGAGTCCTTAGGCAGGAAGAACGATTTGGCGGTGTGCTTCATACCAATGGTATAAGCAGGAGCGGCAGCCTTGGCGTCCTTCTTTGCACCAGCCTTGCCGGCCTCAGGCTTTGCGGCGGCAGGTTTAGCAGCGGCAGCACCAGCCTTACCTTTAGCCTTGGGGTCTTTCTTAACAGGGATAAGAGTCGTATCTACGGCCGTAAGGCTTGAAGCGACAGGCATTATCTTGCCTTGCATCAAGTTGTTGCTAAAATAGACATCGGTATATTTGAACACCATGAAGTCGTAGTCGTCGGCTGGATTAGTCTGGTTGATTTCGATTTCAAGTTCGCCATTGTAAGGCACCTGGAACTTATACCAAACCGAATTATGCTCATATTCAACAACCTTAGGGTTAGTCTTGCTTGCCTGGATTTCCATCAAGCGGCCAGCACCCTTGGGAGCCGAAGTCGGACCATAGACAACATCTTGCTGCAACTGAACGGCAAAGAGGCAGTCGTTGCTATTGTAAGGCAGTTGCTGAGCGGGCTTTTCTTCCACAACTTCTTTCTTGCCTTTGCCTTTTTTGCCTTTGGCTCCGCCTTTCTTTTGTGCTTGCAGATTATCAGCCATACCAACGAACAGCAGGCATGACAGCAGATATATAAGAAAACGCTTCATTTTTAAATAGTTATTTTATTTTGTGCATACTTATTCAAATACAAAAATATAAAAATTCTTAATAGCGGACAAAAAAATGTGCAATAGATAGTTATTTTAACTATGAGAAAACATCCTTTGAATAGCATTGGATATATGCGAAATAAAAAAAAACGCGCCAGATACTTGACGCGTTTTTTTTTCTAAATACCACGAGTTTACCAACGCTCGTAGTGCAGACGATATTCGTCCCATTTGTCTTTGGGTTCGGTAGTGCCGTCGTGATGTCCGATAGGAACCACGCAATATGGCACAACCTCGGCTGGCAGTTCGAGCATGGCCTTGATTTTTGCCATACGGTCAGCAAAAGGATAGCAAGCCGTCCAAACAGCACCGAGCCCGTAGGCTTCAACAGCCAGAAGGAGATTCTCTGTGCAAGCGCCCATGTCGTCACGCCAGATGGGGTTTGGAACACGCGAACCGTCGTAAGTGCCGCGCTTTGCCATCGTCGTATCGGCGCAAACAACTATAACGACGGCAGCCTCTTGGAATTTGCGCAAATTCATATTGCCCTCAAAGAGATTTTCGAAATTCGATTTGTCCCTAAGAACAACAAAACTCCACGGACGGACATCCATACCCGACGGTGCTGCCATGGCGGCACGCAGAATGTTTTGTATTGTGTCATTGCCAATAGGCTGTTCGGTGTAAGAACGCACGCTCTTGCGAGCAAGAATGTTTTCCATTACAACAGTGGCATTGTCGGTAGCAGCCACATCGGTGGTTTTCTTGCCATTGCAGGCTGAAAGAACAACCATCAAGGCAACGCCAAGGATTAAAGAGATTTTTTTCATGTTTATTTTTGATTAAGTTTGATATTATTTTGCGAATATAAATCAGTCGGACAAGCCCGCCATCACCTGGGCTATCATTTCGCGCATAGGGACGTGGTAGTCGTTAATGAAAGACCCTGCCATACGGTTGGCTATGACAAGGCACACTGTCAGCGCGTTGTGTTGCATCAACGCCGACAGCCCATAGATGGCGGAAGTCTCCATTTCGAGGTTCGCAACCTTCAGACCCTGCCATTGGAACGAGGCGAGCCGTTCCGTGAGGTCGGGAACACGCGGAATTATGCTCACATCGCGACCCTGCGGACCATAAAAACCAGGCGCTGTGGCGGTAATGCCTTGATGGAGGCTCTTCCCTACCCTGTCGAGCAAAGCGATGCTGCACGATGCCGCATAGGGACGCGCTACATCTGTCGGGAGATTGGCATGTTGTATGAAGGCCTGAGCAAGAGCATCTTCAAGTTGTTCTGGATTATGCTTGTAGTAATGCAGCACCCCATCGAGGCCGATAGCATAGCGAGAAGCGACGATAGAGCCAGCAGGCAAATCGGGCTGCAAGCCGCCGCAAGTGCCGAGACGCACAAGATTGAGCCTGCGTTGATTGGGAAGGCGGTCGCCGGTTGAGAGGTCGATATTGGCAGCAACATCGAGTTCGGTCATCACAATGTCAATATTGTCGCATCCCATTCCCGTAGAGAGAGCCGTGAAGCGAGTGCCGTGGTAGGTGCCAGTAAGAGAATGTAGTTCGCGGTTGTAGGCCTCAAACTCAACGCTGTCGAATATGCTTTTGAACATATCAACGCGGCCCGGGTCGCCAACCAGCATGACATTGTCGGCTAACGTGTCGTAGGTGAGGTGAAGATGGTAAACACTGCCATCGGGGGCTAATACCAATTCGCTGTCTTTTTTCATCTTGTTCGTTAGTTTTAAAGACCGTCTATTTCTTTATGTTGCGAGCGTTCAACGCCTTATGGAATTTATCTGCATTGCGCTGATGCTCCGCCAATGTTGAAGCAAAATTGTGACTGCCCGAAAAATCCTCTTTGGCACAAAAATAGAGATAGTCTGTCTTTTTGTTAGCCAAAACTGCATCGATAGCGACCTCCGACGGAATACAGATAGGTCCCGGAGGTATGCCGATACGTTGATATGTGTTGTAAGGGCTATCGACAAGAGTGTGTTTTGTAAGCACTCGGCGTATGGTGAAGTCGCCAACAGCATATCTGACCGTCGGGTCGGCTTGCAGTGGCATGTGTTTGCGTACGCGGTTGAGATAGACGCTGGCTATCAATGGTTTCTCCTTGTCGTTGTTGGTTTCCTCATCGACTATTGCCGCCAGAGCCGTAACCTCTGCCGGTGTAAGGTTGAGTGCGTCGCATTTGGATAGACGCATAGAGTTCCAGAAACGCTCATACTCTTTGTGCATACGATTTAGGAAATCGGTTGCGGAGATATTCCAATAGAACTCGTAACTGTTTTGCACAAACAATGCAAGAATGTTGGCGCGAGTGAAGCCGTAACTGTTACAGACGCTCTCGGTGCAAAGCATGCTGTACAATTCGTTGCCACTGAACTCAAAGCGGTTGCCAAGGTTGTCGCAAAGAGTGCGCAGCAGTCGCTGTCTGCCAATAACAACCGTAATAGGGTCTTGATTGCCGGCACGCAGTTTGTTGACCAGGTCGTAATATGCCATACCCGACTCGACAATGTAGGAACCAGATTTGACGTGCTCGGTATAGCGACGGAATTGGGACATTGCGTCGAAAGCCTCACGCGAGGTAAAACAGCCATTGCGCATCAGTGTATCTACCACCGCGTCATAACTGCTGTGAGATGGAATATAGATACGTATATCCTCGGCATTGACTGTGCGCTCGCGACGCAGATATATGCCGCTTGCCACGGCAACGCAAAGAACGATGAACGCCAACCAACAGAAAAACTTAAAAGTGCGTGAAAGTTTACCTTTCTTCTTGCCGTATTTTCTACTTTTAGCCATAGGTAGATGTGTGAGTGTTGAATATTAACGCATTATGACGTTGGTTTATTGTGAAGGCACAATCATAGCCCTTTTACACAAAAAGTCGCTACTTATTCAAAATCAGTTGATAGCGTACTACGTCTTCATATTTTTCGCCATCGAAAATCCATTCGCGCAACGTTCCCGCCGCCATAAAACCAGCCTTTGAAAAGAGGCGCTGGCTGACGAGGTTGCTCGTAACTATGTCGGCATAAATCTGATGGAGGCTTTTCATGTCACTCACCAGCAGAATTAACTGGCGCAACATCTCGGTGGCATAGCCTTTGCGGCGATAGTCCTCGTCAACCACGATGCCAACTTCTGCTCGCTGGTTTAAGGCGTCGCGGTTGTAGAGGTCTATGGCACCGACAATGATATTGGGCGAAATGTCCTCGTCTATGGCAGCAAAGGTCAGTCTGTCGTTTTCCCAATAGGCATTACCGGCGGCTTTAAGCAAAATTCTCATAGGTCTAACTGATTTTTGCGAGCGATAGTTTTGCCTGTTGGCTGTCTATGTGGCGTCGCAGCAGTTGGTTGTCTGGGTGGCGCAGTTCGGGGTCGGCCTCAAGAATAGAGCGCACCTCGTCGCGCGCGGCACGCACAATAGGCTCGTCGTCAACAATATCGGCCAGCCGCAGGTTGAGCATACCGCTCTGCTCTCGTCCCTCGATGTCGCCAGGCCCGCGCAATCGCAGGTCGGCCTCGGCAATCTGGAACCCATCGGTGGTGGAACACATAGTATCTATGCGCTGTTTGGCAGAGGGCGTGAGTTTGTCCTTGGTCATCAGCACGCAATAGGAAGCTCCGCCTCCGCGGCCAACACGGCCTCGCAACTGATGCAGTTGGCTGAGACCGAAGCGCTCGGCATTCTCTATCACCATAACGGTGGCGTTAGGAACATCGACACCAACCTCTATCACCGTAGTGCTGACCATAATATGTGTCTCGCCTTTCTTGAAACGCTCCATTTCGTAGGCCTTGGCGTCGGGCTGCATTTTGCCATGCACGATGCTAATCTGATAGTCGGGCATGGGGAAACTGCGTGATATGCTGTCATAGCCATCCATAAGGTCTTTTAGGTCGAGACCTTCCGACTCGTTGATAAGCGGATATACCACATACACCTGGCGGCCTTCGGCTATCTGGCGTTTCATGAACCCGAACAGACGCAGACGCTGTGCGTCGGTGGCGTGTATAGTGTTCACGGGCTGGCGACCTGGTGGCATCTCGTCGATAACAGAGCAATCGAGGTCGCTGTAGAGCGTCATAGCCAGCGTGCGCGGTATTGGCGTGGCAGTCATTACAAGGATATGCGGCGGAACGCTATTTTTTGCCCAAAGGCGCGCGCGTTGCTCCACCCCGAAACGGTGCTGCTCGTCAATCACGACATAGCCCAGATTGCTAAACACCACAGTGTCCTCAATCAAGGCGTGAGTGCCTACGAGAATGTCTATCTCGCCATCTTTCAAGCGGCGTTTAACCTTCTTCTTTTCCGACACCTTCATGCTGCCCACAAGAAGTTCAACGCTGATGTCCATGCCGTCGAGCATACGGCAGAAGTTGGCATAATGCTGTTGCGCCAAAATCTCGGTAGGAGCCATCAGACAAGCCTGGTAGCCGTTATCGATAGCCAACAGCATGGTCATGAGTGCCACCATTGTCTTGCCACTTCCCACGTCGCCCTGCAACAGGCGATTCATCTGCCTTCCGCTACGCATATCTGTCCACACCTCGCGAATCACGCGTTTCTGCGCGCCAGTCATCTCGAAAGGTATCTTCTCGTTATAAAAGCGGTTGAACCGCTCGCCCACCAACGAAAATTTCAAACCTGTGCCACGCATACGATTGATGCGACTCTGCTGGTGTTGCAACTGCATGAAGAACAACTCCTCAAACTTGAGGCGAAGCATAGCCTGCTGCATCTCCTGCGACGATGAGGGGAAATGTATTCCACGCATAGCATAGGGACGTGGCATCAGTTTGTATTTTTGCAGAATGTAGGGCGGTATTGTTTCGGGGACAACGAGGCCAGGCTGGTTCAACAGAGTATCGACAAGGCGCGAAATGCCCTTAGAGTTCAACCCTTTGGCTTTCAGTTTCTCCGTGGTGCTATAGACAGGGACAAAACTATGGTTGCCACCCGCATCGTCGGCCACAAAAGGCTCTATGTCGGGGTGCACCATCTGCACCGTGTTGTCGAACAAGGTGGGCTTACCCATAATGAGGTATTCCACCGATGGTTTCAGATAGGTTTCCAGCCAGCGTATGCCCTGGAACCACACAAGTTCCATCTCGCCCGTTCCGTCAAAGAACAACGCCGTGAGACGCTGGCTGAACTTGCTTGACTGCACGACATTGACGTTGCGCACCACGCCTTTCAGCACCACATAAGGCTCGTTGATGTCCATTGTGGCAAGGGTGACGATATGCGAGCGGTCAACATAGCGAAACGGAAAATGCTCCAACAGGTCGGCACAAGTAAAAATGCCCAATTCGCGCCCCAGCAATTGGGCACGTTGCGGCCCCACGCCTTTGAGATAACTTATGTCGTCGGTGAGAGCCATTAGCAGATATTATCGTTGTTTGACGCGGAATGGAGCATACGCTCACGCTCGAGGGTGCTGCTGACATCGGCCATATCGACGTCTGCCAAGAGTGTCACAGTCTCTATTTCGGGCGCTAAAGCACGGTTGACGGCGGCCACCTTCATCTCGTATTCGAGGTCGGCGGCATTGCGCAGTCCACGCAGAATGAACGAAGCGCCCATACGTCGGCAGCAGTCAACGGTCATATCGCTGTACGCCACCACCTGCACACGCTCGTCGTTGGCAAAGAAAAGACGCGCTCTTTCCACACGTTCCTGTGCGGAGAACATATAGTGCTTGTCGCTGTTCTGCCCTACGGCAATCACAACACGGTCGAACAACGCAAGGGCACGACGCACCAAAGCCTCGTGGCCAACGGTGAAGGGGTCGAAAGAACCAGGAAACAATGCTATGCGAAGGGATTGCGACATTATGATGAGCGTTGCGTATTAATGTCAGAGGCGTTGCTTTGAAGAAAAGCCATCGTCAGGAGTGCCAAACTGCCACAAGAGGCGTATCATTACCGACGAATTGTAGCAGTTGTTGATATTGACTTGCGCCTTGCTTTTATTGGCACGCAAATACTCGGTAAAAAGCCAATCCTTCTTGACCGGAATGAGCGAATACTGATAGCGCAGGCTCATCATAAGGCCACGCCACACAGGAAAACGAATCTCGCCAGCAAGAGCAAAATCATTCTTCAAAAAAGTCATATCCGAGACATCGGGCACAAAATAGTCGGGATTATAGGCAATCTCGTCGTGAGGCTGACGAACCAGGCGACTATACACGGGGCCAAGACCAATATATATCCCGCCATATGGGTCTTTGAAAAAAAGCGTCAGCGGGATATCGACATAGTCGAGCGAGAGGTTGATGTGATAAGGCGTCTTTGGGTCGCCACTGTTCTCGTAGGCACCGCGCCGAGCATATCCTGCCTCGATACTCAAATGCCAACGACCGTTTGACGAAATATTGGCAAAAGCACCGACACTACCAGCAAAGCCCCATTTCTTGAACCCTTTGAGTTCGTCGCCCTCAATCTGCGAAGCCGCAGCACCTGCCGACACAAAGGCGCTGATGCGCTGCGCCTGCGCCATGGGGACAAGCATAAAAAGGAATAAGACTGCGACAATAGCGTTTATGCTTTTCATTATGTGCTTACTTTTTTTAGGCGTTGCAGCCTTTGTTTTTTTCGTTGGCATCGCGCCGCAGAAAATGATACAAAAAAAGGGTAAGCTGTTTATATCGCACCGCTACAACCAAACACCCTTGCTGTATT
>ONLQ01000030.1 GCA_900318665.1 uncultured Bacteroidales bacterium
TATGGTGGGGTCAGCGCATTCCGGCCTACTATGTTGACGTGAACGGGAAGACCGAGGTCGTTGTGGCTGCCACCGACGAGGAGGCGCTTCAGATAGCCAAGAGCCGTTGGCCCGAAGCCGTGAAATCCATGAACGACCTGCGTCAAGACGAGGACGTGCTCGACACATGGTTCAGCAGTTGGCTGTGGCCCATCTCGCTTTTCGACGGAATACGCAAGCCCGACAACGAGGAAATCAAATACTACTACCCCACTGACGACCTCATCACCGCCCCCGACATCATCTTCTTCTGGGTGGCTCGTATGATTATGGCCGGCGAGGAGTATCGCAACGACGTGCCGTTCAAGCACGTGTATTTCACTGGCATTGTGCGCGACAAACTGGGTCGCAAGATGTCGAAGTCGCTCGGCAACAGCCCCGACCCCATTGGACTCATCGACAAATACGGTGCCGACGGCGTTCGTATGGGCATGCTGCTCACAGCCCCTGCTGGCAACGACCTGCCTTTTGACGAAAGCATCTGCGAGCAAGGCCGCAACTTTGCCAACAAGATTTGGAACGCTCTGCGACTGGTGAAAGGCTGGGAAGTCTCGACCACGGCACAGCAGAACGACGACAACCGCGTAAGCGTGGAGTGGATGGAACAGCGCATGGCCTGCGTTCTGGCAGAGATAGAACACGACTTTGACGAATACCGTCTGAGCGAGGCTCTGATGAAGAGTTACAAACTCGTGTGGGACGATTTCTGCTCGTGGTATCTTGAGATGATTAAGCCCGCCCACGGCGAACAAATTGACGCGGAGACCTATGAAAGCACGCTGTCAATCTTCGAGCGACTGATGTGCATCCTGCATCCGTTCATGCCATTTGTCACGGAAGAGATATGGCACACCCTGCGCGAGCGCAATGAGAACGAGACCATCATGCTGGCTCACATGCCGCAGACGGCCTATTTCGACCAGCGCATACTCGACGGCTGCGCCATGGCACAGGAAATCATCGCTGGCGTGCGCAATATGCGCAACAGCAAAGGCCTCTCGCCAAAAGAGAACGTTGATCTCTTCGTTCGTGGCGAAGCACCTGCAAATTTCTTCGGAATAATCAGAAAACTGGCTAACGTGTCGAAGATAGAGTCCATCAACGAGAAGATGGAAGGCGCCATCTGCTTCATGGTTGGCACCACCGAATGTTTCGTGCCCATGAGCCAGAACATCGACAAAGACGCCGAATTGAAGAAACTCAACGAAGACCTTAAATATTACGAAGGCTTCCTCGTCAGCGTGATGAAGAAACTCGGCAACGAAAAATTCGTCAACGGCGCTCCCGAACAGGTTGTAAACCTCGAGCGCAAAAAGAAAGCCGACGCCGAAAGCAAGATTGAGGCAATCAAATCGCAAATAGAGGCGTTGAGTCGATAAGCAAAAAGACTAAAAGTCCAATAGTACAACGAGGGCTGCACAAATGTGCAGCCCTCGTGTTTCTTTATGAATTGTACAATACAATCCACAGAAATTCAATCAAGAAAAAAAATGCGGGAAAATCATCGCACATTGGCTTCGAGAGCCTCTCGCACCATTTTCTTTATTTCTAATGTGCGCGTCTTTATGGCGTCGGTCTTCTTGGGGTTGAAAAGTTCGTTGTATTTCACCGTACCTAACGCCACTTTGGGTTTCGGCAGTTTGCCCGTCACGTCAACGGCTAAACGCATGGGCAACGGACTCTTGAGCAGTTCGAGGTGATAGTTGCACGAATTGTCGAGCGAATGAACGCCGGACACGCAGACTTGGTACTTATCCATTGAGAGCAAGAACGGATAGACATCAATGCGGTTGCGGAACAGGGTGAGTTCAACATCGAGGCTGTCAATCTTGTTAACGGTCTTTTTGCTGAACATAAGGTATTTGGCAATCATGTCGAACGTCTCGCCCGGAAGCACCACGAGGTCTTTACCACTAATGGCCGACGAACCGAGCAGAGTGCTGGTCTTGGGCTTATAGTTTGCATCAAGATATGATTCAAGCGCAAGATGGAAATCAGCATTGCCGTCAAATGCCGTTATCATAGGCAGAAGAGTATCGACGTAAGGAATCATATCCACGAGTTCGGCAATCTGAATATCAAGCAAATGAAAATCGACGCCGAGATATAAGTGGTTGGGACGCGGCGACTTATAAATACCCGTGAGTTGCATACGGGCAGCCTTGCACACAAAACCAATCTGGTCGAGGATAGCCTTCCCATCACGGATACTGATGTTGCCAGCAAGGTCGGAGAGGTCGTTCTCGAAAGCAACGCAACGCTTGATATGGGTGTGGAGGGCAACGTTCATGTCGAGCGGCACAATAAACGGTTTGGCCTCCTCATCCACACCGTCCTCCTTGCGCATAGCCTCAATAGTATCGGGATTGCTGCCCATACCGCTTATCAAAGCAAGCAGTTGGTCAACATCGGTATAATCTGAAGTGAAATTGAAATCGGCATTGAGCGACTTCTTATGGTCAATCCAATCTTCGAGGTCGTTGACGATGCCCGACAGATGATAGTCGGACAAGCCCCAGTGGATATCGGCATCGGCAATCTCGCAATGGCCCGGCTTATAAATGAACTGGAACGACGCAAGGCGCACCGCTTCGGGCATTGACGGCATGAAGAGCGACGTGCGTGAGAATGCCACGTTGAGGCGTGGGTCAAGTTGAAGCAGAATGTTTCCGCGAGTGGAGTCATAATTAACAGTGCCGTCAACCTTCAGTCCCTCGACAGCCACTTCTATAGAGTCCATTTTTGCTTCGGTGCGCTCAAGAGCAAGTTGCACCACGGTTTCCAACGGCTTTTTCTTGTCGAGGATATTCGACACGCCAGCCTTAATGTTAGCGTCTTTCAGCGACACATTGATTTTCTTGGCAGGCATATCAAACTGCATCTGCGGAGTAGAAATGTCGATTTCAGCAAGTTCGCGCTGCTTGATTCTTTTCTGCGAAGAAGGCAGCGAGAGCGACACCGTGGCATTGGGCGTAGCGATATGCATGCTGTCGTAGGTAGCATCGAACGAAGAAAGGTCGATAGTGCCGCTCGCCTTCATGTTGGCGAGGTCCATACTGGTGATTTGCTTCAGCGAAGCGGCTGCATGAAGCGCTATTTTCGCCTTTCCGTTAGCAGTGCAATTCAACGATGAAGGAATAAAATCCGCCGCATCGGCCATAACGACATTGCCATTGATGTCGGCGTTAATTTTCATATTGCCCATCAAGTCGTCCACCTTGCCCTTAACGGCCAAATTGCTTTTCTTCATCGAGGCTTTAAGGCTTTTGACCACAAGCGACGAGGGCGTGGCTTTCGAGAGGTCGAGATGGGCGGACAGCGCGGCAGCGACATTTTTTAACGGAGCAGGCAGTGCCGAATAAGCAAACGAACCATCGCTGACAGTCAAATTGCAATCGACCACCGGAAGAGTGTCACCTGCGACGAAACCTTCGGCATGTCCGTCGAAGTTCACGTTAGCCTTGACATCAAAATCCTTTACCATTTTCTGGTATTCGTCGGGAATATAAGGAAGAACCTTATCGACAGGAATATCATTTGACGAAAAATCAAGATTGACCTGCATGGGGTTGGTGTCATGCGCCAAGCATACAAGACCATCAAGCATCAGTTTAATCCTATCTACCGAAAGTTCTGCCTCTTTGAGTGATAAAGACTTTTCGTTGAGGCTGGCCTCAAACGGAAGCGTGACATCAAGAAGATTGTCACCACTGGCAAGGAGCGCATCGTTGATATAATCAGAACCATTGAAACGCACCTGGGCCTTTGGGAGCACGAGTTTTATTTTTCCGTCAATGTTGTCTGCATTGCCTTTGCCGCTTGCCTTTATGCCAAGGTTCTTAATCACGACATCAATGTCAGCCTTACTGTCTTGCTGATAATCCACCTCATCAACATCAAGCGTAAGCGTCAGCGAACCGTCCTTAGCCTCCTTTAGCGAAGCAGCAAGTCCGAGATTAAGATTTTGCACGTTGGCACTAATACTATCCTTGCTATCAATAAAGCGACAATTGAAATTGTGCAGTTTTATTTTGTCTAAATCAATACCGTCGGGCAGTTGGAATGGCTCGCTTTTAGTCGTATCTTCAGACGATGGAAAAATAGAAAAATTGTTCTCCCCTTTCTCATTAATAAATATAGTAGCATAGGCATCGTCAAGACACACCTGCTGGACTATGATGTTCTTATGTTTGAGATACACCCTTATATTAACGCCCACCGTAAGCGAGCCGACCTGTGCGAGAGTATCAGATGGCGAGCCATCCATAGGGTTGACAAATGAGATGTTTTGGATTTCGATACCGGCGTTGGGGAAAGTCTTGAAAAGCGTAAGGTCAACTTTCTCAAAATGAGTGTCACACAAAATATATTTTGACGAAAGAGAATTGACAATACTCGTAAGCCGTGCGGGAGTAAATATCAGCCAGCACGCAACAGCCACGACAACAAGCAAAAGCCCGACCAAAGAGCCAAGCGAAATGAGTGTTATTTTAATCCACTTTTTCATAACACACCACAATTATTGTTCTTCCTCTTGTTCAACGACTTTTGTAAGCGTAACATCTTCAAGACCGTCGTTCCATACCAGACGGCTCGAAGATAATTCCTTGACCGTATAGTCCTGCACCACAGCCTGATGAACCTCATCGCCACTAAAAACGTGCGAAAGTCTGTCTCTCGTTAGTGTCCATGTAAATCGCATCGTGGTCTCGTCTCCCTCTCCAACATCCTGCGACTCATCCCATGTCACACCCGTGCCATCGGCCTCATATTTCCAATAGAGTTGAGTATTGCTGACAAGCCATTTGCCTACAAGGTCGTTCTGGTTGAACGAGATTTCCTCTTCCTTTTCTTTTGCGCAACTCGTGAAAAGGAACAAAGCAGCAACGATTGTGGCAAAAAAATAGAAACCAAAACAACGTTTCATTGTCGTGTATTGATTTGTTGATTGATACTTTTTTTCGCTTAAATAGTCGATTATTCCTCTGCGTCAGACAGAGAATAAATATCGGGATAGGTGCGACCGTGGCCGTTGTAGTCAAAACCATAGCCCACAATGAAAGCATTGGGAATTTCGCGACCAATGTAGTCCATCTGCACATCGCACTGCAGCAACTCCGGTTTATGCATCAAGGTGCAGACTTTCACGCTGGCTGGCTCTTTCTCGTACAACTTCTTCAGCATTGCCGCCATCGAGATACCCGTCTCGATAATATCCTCAACGATAAGCACATGACGGCCACGCACACTGTCGGGAAATCCGATAAGTTCCTTCACCTGCCCCGTGGACTGCAAACCATCGTATGACGAAAACTTGACAAACGATATTTCGGGGTCGAAATCAAGTTTGCGCACAAGGTCGGCGGCAAACAAAAAACTGCCACTCAACACGGGGCAGAAAATCGGGTCGAGGTCGCGCATGTCGTTGGAAATCTCGTCGGCAAGGCGCCTGATGACAGCCTGAACCTCTTCGGCCGTCATGAAGAAATCAAATTTTTTGTCGTAGATGGTAATCATATTTAGTTTAATCTAATTCTCTTTCTATGTCATCTAATGCAAGGCGGAAACCGTAGCAACCGTAGGTGTAGTCGGGCAGATACCAACTGCGGTCGAAAACAGTGCATGTCCACGAGGGACTGTTGATACTTCCGCCACGAATTATGCGGTTCTCGCCATGCTTCGGTCCGCGGGGATTGGTTTGATGGTCTGCAGTGTAGTCGCCAGCCCAATCGGAGCACCATTCTGCCACGTTGCCCCCCATATCGTAGAGTCCCAGTTCGTTAGGCCGCCGTTGACCTACTATGTGGGTAACGTTGCCGCTGTTGGCGCAGTACCACCCATAGTCCATAAAGTTCTCGGTCGAGCCAGGATAGAGATGTCCGTAACTTTTTCGGCCTCCACGTGCAGCATATTCCCATTGTGCTTCGGTGGGCAGGTGAAACCGATAGCCTGTCATTTGGCTCAATCGGGCTATAAAGATTTGAATCTGTGTCCACGACACCTGGTCAACAGGCAGGCTATCGTTGCCGTTGAAGCGAGACGGGTTGTCTCCCATGACGGCTTTCCACAGCCGCTGCGTCACCTCGTAGCGCCCAATATAGAAATCGGACAGCGTAACGTCGTGAAGTGGCATGGCTCGCTCGGGGTCGTGGGCTATCTCGGTGGAATGGGCATGGGTCAGCCCCATGTGGAACGTCCCCCCCTCAACGGGTACCATAATAATAGGTATAGTGTCAAACCAAATGATAAACGACCCATCGTCAACCTCCACAACAAAGTCTATCAGCCACACGTCAATCCCCTCAATCTCAGCGAGGTCCTGCGCGGTGATTAGTTTGTTGCCCGGCTTGACATTTTTGCCCACGTCGCCTTTCACACTGTCCAGCGGCTCGCTGTAGGTATGCCCGCCGTCAATGGAGACACGCACACGGATATCGGCCTCTTTGTCCAACTGATACGAGAGGTTCAGCAATCCGTTGTTCATCGACCATCTGACGCTATCCACACGTTGGGCGTGCAAACCAAATGTGGCCACCATCAAAAGCAGCCACATCAGCGTTGCCTTGCACGGCTTTGAATATGGCAGTGCAATATGCATCAAGTTCTTAACAAAAGGTTTCTACATGCGGTCGTCCGACCATTTTTCGGGGTTCTGCCGCCAGAGGGCAAGCGACTCCTGGTCCTTCTCGCTGACATATTTCTCCTGGCAGGCCACCTTGATAAGCGCGCTGTAGTTAGAAAGCGTATGCAGTTCCACCTTGGCGTTCTCGAAATTCTGCTGTGCCACAGCAAGTTCGTATGTGAAGATAGCCACCATGCCCTTCACGTCGCAACCTTTGGCGCGGAGAGCGTCAACGGCTATAAGGCTGCTTTTGCCAGTGGAAACGAGGTCCTCGATAACAACAACCGACTGACCTTCGTGAATCTCGCCCTCTATCTGGTTGGTCAGACCGTGGCTCTTGGCCTCGGAGCGCACATAGACAAATGGCTTGTCAAGTTCCTGTGCCACAAGTGCGCCCTGGGCTATGCCGCCAGTGGCAACACCAGCCACAACATCAACCGTCGGAAAATGCTTGCGGATAATCTCCACAAACTGCTGACGGATAAACGTGCGGATTTCGGGATAAGAAAGGGTTACACGATTGTCGCAATAGATAGGCGATTTGCGACCCGACGCCCATGTGAAAGGGTGTTCGTTGTTTAGTTTAACTGCTTTGACCTGCAAGAGGCATTTTGCCGTGTTTTCGGCCATCATTGTGTTTTCCATAGACTGCAAAAATACACATTTTTCACAATACAGACGTAATCGTGTGTCAAAAAAAAATCTTAACCACTGTTAAACAATATAAAAATACTATCTTTGCAAAACCAAAACTTCCACCATGAAAATCGCCTTAAACCTTAATACTCTTACTGTTGACTTCGACACCTGTAATAACGCCGACGCCACCACCCATCAACTGATTTCCGACGCCTTCAACCGCCTCAAAAACGGATGCAACGTAGCAATAAAATGCCCCGAGCAGGCTTTCAAGGACTATTGCGCCCAAAACTTCAAACACGTGCAGGCCGCTGGTGGCGCGGTATGCGACGTAGACGGACATTGGCTCATAATGCGCCGACGTGATATGTGGGACCTTCCCAAAGGCAAACGCGAAGAGGGCGAGACACTGGAAGAAAACGCCTTGCGCGAGGTGCAGGAGGAAACAGGCCTCGGCAATCTGCGCATAGAACGCCTGCTGTGCACCACCTACCACATACACAACCTCTATGGCGAGTGGACGCTGAAAGAGGTTTTCTGGTACCTGATGAAAACAAACCAGCACTCCCCCGCCCCGACGCCGCAGACCGAGGAAGAAATCAGCACAGTCGAATGGGTCAGCAAAAAAGAATGTTGCGAAAGACTGAAACAATCGTTTGTATCACTAAAAGAAGTAGCCGCAACGCTTGAAAGCATAGACTAAAAGCAAGCGAAAAACAACACCCGCAAACCAACCTTTTGCACAATAAATCAAGTCTGAGAAATCCCCGAACAATTTCCGAACAAATCCCGAAGAAAATCCGAACAAAATACACCCTAGAAAAATCATTACTCAATCGTTCCAAACCGACTTTTTAACAAATCACATCCCCAACAAAACTCCATCAGCCTCCATGCCTAATCCGCTCTATAGCATAGCCCTCGCCATGACTCCCGGACTCGGGTGCCGCAGTTGCCGCCAACTCCTTGAAATATACCGCGACCCCGAGGAGATTTTCAACATGGACCACCGCACGCTGAAAGAGATTTTCGGAACCCACGACACGATAATCGAAAGCATTTACGCCAAAACAATGCTGCCGCGTGCCGAAGAGGAACTGAATTGGACTGAGAAACACAAGATAAAGGTACTTTTCTGCACCGACCCCGACTATCCGCAACGCCTCAACAGGTCCGACTGCCCCGACACGCCGGTAACGCTCTACATGAAAGGCGATTGCGACCTGAACCAAAAACGGATTATAAGCATCGTCGGAACACGCCGTGCCACAGAATACGGCAAAGACATGACGGCGCGCCTCGTCGCCCAACTCAAAGGCGAGGACATCTTGATAGTAAGCGGATTAGCATACGGCATCGATGGCGCGTCCCATCGTGCCGCACTTGCCAACGCCCTGCCCACCGTGGGAGTCCTCGGCCATGGGCTGGACCAAATCTATCCGTCGCAGCACCGCACACTCGCCAAGGAGATGATATACCACGACGGCGCGCTACTCACAGAATATCCCTCGCAAACCAAAATTAACCCAGGCTATTTCCCCGCTCGAAACAGAATTATTGCAGCCCTAAGCGACGCCACTATCGTTGTCGAGGCAGCCGAAAAAGGCGGCGCACTGATTACCGCAGGCATTGCGGGCAGTTACCACCGCGACGTCTTTGCCGTGCCAGGTCGCGTGTTCGACAGTTACTCCAAAGGCTGCAACAATCTGATTGCCTGCAACAGAGCCAACATCCTCCGCTCAATGGACGACCTATTTTATATGCTTGGATGGGAAAAGAAAAACGCCGACACCAAAACACACGCAAACACCCAGCAGGAACTCTTCACAAAACTCAATGCCGACGAACAAGCCATCTACAACCAGCTCCACGACACGCCAAATCTCACCATGCAGGAGATAGCCGAAAAAACAAATATTTCGCTGCCAAAAATTGCCAACGCATTGCTAAATATGGAACTCAACAACCAGATAAAATGCCTTCCTGGCAAGATATACAAATGCTGTTGAACACCTCTTCACCAGCATCTAAACCAAAACATATCAACACATTACAAAACAAGCAGCAACCAACGAGAATTATTAAATTTGCAGAAACGAAGGAAAAAGTGTAATTTCGCATTTTCTTAGACCCATGCAAAGACGCCTCGAAAAGGCTTTAGCATAACGAAACAAAAACACGAAAAACAATATATGGAAAACACCACCAAAGGCCGTATCAGCCAAATCATTGGAGCAGTGGTTGACGTAACTTTTGACGACGACGCCACATTGCCCGACATCTACGATGCCCTCTCCGTGCGCCGCAACGATGGCAGCAACATCATTCTCGAATGTCAGCAGGACATTGGAGAAAACACCATGCGTACTATTGCAATGGACAGCACCGACGGTCTTGAGCGCGGTATGGAGGTTGTCGAACTTGGCGGCCCCATCTCTATGCCCGTGGGCGAGAACATCAACGGCCGCCTCTTCAACGTTATCGGCGACACCATCGACGGTATGGAAGCCCCCGTATGCGAGAAACGCTACAGCATCCACCGCGAGCCCCCGAAATTCGAGAACCTTTCAACCACGCAGGAAATCCTTTTCACCGGCATCAAGGTCATCGACCTCATCCAGCCCTTCCTCAAAGGCGGTAAGATTGGTCTCTTCGGCGGTGCAGGCGTCGGCAAGACGGTTCTTATCCAGGAACTTATCAACAATATTGCAAAGAAATATTCCGGTATGTCGGTCTTCACCGGCGTCGGCGAGCGTACCCGCGAGGGCAACGACCTGCTGCGCGAAATGATTGAGGCTGGCGTTATCAAATACGGCGAAGAATTCCAGAAAAGCATGGAAGAAGGCAGTTGGGATTTGAGCAAGATAGACCGCGAGGCCTTGAAAGACTCAAAATGCACCATGGTCTTCGGTCAGATGAACGAGACTCCAGGCGCTCGTGCCCGCGTAGCTTTGGCAGGTCTTACCCTCGCCGAATACTATCGTGATGGCGACGAAAAGACCGGCGGTCGCGACATCCTCCTCTTCATCGACAACATCTTCCGTTTCACACAGGCAGGTTCCGAGGTGTCCGCACTTCTTGGCCGTATGCCTTCCGCCGTGGGTTATCAGCCCACCCTGGCATCGGAAATGGGTCTCATGCAGGAGCGTATCACCTCCACCAAGCGCGGCTCCATCACCTCCGTCCAGGCCGTCTATGTGCCTGCCGACGACCTTACCGACCCCGCACCTGCCACCACCTTTGCCCACCTCGACGCACAGACTGTTCTCAGTCGTAAGATTTCGGAGCTCGGTATCTATCCCGCCGTTGACCCGCTCGACTCCACCTCGCGCATCCTTGCTCCCGACGTGGTTGGCGAAGAACACTACAACACCGCCCAGCGCGTGAAACAAATCCTCCAGCGCTACAACGAGTTGCAGGACATCATTGCCATCCTCGGTATGGAAGAACTTGGCGAGAGCGACAAACTCGTCGTCTCGCGTGCCCGCCGCGTGCAACGCTTCCTCTCCCAGCCCTTCTTCGTGGCCGAGGCCTTCACCGGTCTGCAAGGTCGCTTTGTCAACATCGAGGACACCATCAAAGGTTTCAATATGATTCTCAACGGCGATGTCGATTATCTGCCCGAGCAGGCATTCCTTATGGTCGGCACCATCGAAGAAGCCATCGAGAAAGGCGAAAAGATTTTGGCCGAGACTAAAGAATAATCGCTATGAAAGTGAAAATCACAAAGCCCGACAGCACGCTCTACGAAGGCGAAGCACGTCTGCTGCAACTTCCCGGCACCGACGGCTCGTTCGAAATCATGAACAGCCACGCCCCCATCATCTCCGCCCTCAAACAGGGCACCATAAGAATGATTGTCGAGGAAGGCCAGGAAAAGACTTTCGACATTCGTGGCGGCGTAGTCAAAGCACAGCGCAACGAAGTATCACTGCTGGTACAATAACAAATAATAAACCAGCGCAACCCAAGCCCGAGGAAGTCTAACAACCTCCTCGGGCTTCCTTTTTGAAACCAATAAACACATTAATAATATGTCAATCCTTATCAAAAACGTTCTTCTTAACGAGAAAACCACCGACATACTTATCGTCGATAACAAAATATCCAAAATCGCACAAGGCATCACCGAGACCAACGCCACATTCATCAACGGCAACGGCAAGGCCGCCTTCCCCACCTTCGCCAACATGCACGGCCACGCCGCCATGACACTCTTCCGTGGTTTCGGCGACGACCACAACCTCTCCGACTGGCTCAACCAGTGGATTTGGCCCAACGAGCGCAACCTCGACTCCGAAATCATATACTGGGGTGTGCGCCTCGCCTGCCTCGAAATGATTAAGAGCGGCACCACCGCCTTTGCCGACATGTATTTCTTCCTGCCCGATGCAGGTCGCGCCGTCGAAGAGAGCGGCATCCGTGCCGTGCTGTCGCTGTCTAATGTCGATTTGCACAATCCCGAAATGGCCGCCAAAGTGCGCAAAGACATCGAAGACTTGGAGCCGACCCTTGTCGATTGGAACAAGAGCCACACGCTCACACAGTTCTCCATCGCACCTCACGCCATCTACACCGTCAGCGACGAAACACTGAAATACATCTCCGACTTCTGCGAGCGCCACAATCTGCTCTACCACATCCACATGTCCGAAACCGAGTTCGAAGTCAACAACTCCGTCAAAGACAACGGCTGCCGTCCCTACGAACTGCTGGAACGCCTCGGCATCCTTGAGCAGTGCGGCACACGCTTCCTCGGCGCCCACAGCCTGCACCTCTCCGACAACGAGATTGCCCTCCTCGGCCGCCATCACTGCAACGTGGCACACAACCCCAATTCCAACCTCAAACTCGCCAGCGGCCATCAGTTCCGCTACAACGAACTGCGTGACGCAGGCGTCAACGTAACACTCGGCACCGACGGCTGCTCCTCCAGCAACAACCTCGATATGATAGAGGCCACCAAGGTCATGTCGCTCCTGCAGAAAGGCTGGCGTCAAGACCCGCTGGCATTGCCCGCCGCCGAAGCACTCAAAGTCTCCACAGCCAACGGTTTCAAAGTCCTCGGCATCGACGCCGGAGTGATAGAGACAGGCAAAGTAGCCGACCTCATGCTCGTTGACCTCGACAACCTTGCCTTCGTCCCCAACAACAACACCCTCTCCAACCTCGTCTATGCCGCCCACGGCGACTGCATCGACACCGTAATCTGCAACGGCAACATAGTAATGCAAGGCCGCCACGTAAAAGGCGAAGAAGAAACCATCCGCGAAGCCCGCCGCATAGTAAACAAACTAATAACCATCCGCCCCGAATAAAACTCATAAAACGAGTATTATAGCCTCTCGAAACAAAATCAGATTGCGGGGATGATTCGCACATCTGTGCGAATCATCCCTTTTATATATTTAGTTTCGTATTAAAAATCAATGCTGTGAAACGGATAATGTTTTGTTTCTTTCATCGTCTTTTTCTGCTTTTGCCTTTTGTTGCTGTTCTTGTTTTTGGTGCTTGTCGGCGGCATGACCCTGCTGAGGGCAAAATGATTTTCAAATATAATGAGGCGGCTGGCATCACATCACTCGACCCTGCCTTTTCTAAAAATCAGGCGCTGAACTGGGCTTGCAGCCAACTTTATAACGGATTGGTGCAATTGGACAGCAATCTTGTTCCACAGCCTTGCATCGCCAAACATTGGGCCATCTCGCCCGACGGCTGCACTTATACTTTCACTTTAAGAAATGATGTTAAATTTCATAAGAATCCATTGTTTGGCACACCCGATTCAACGAGGTATGTAACGTCGCAGGATTTTCTTTATAGTCTTAATCGTATATTAGATTCAAAGGTGGCGTCGCCAGGGTTGTGGATTTTCAACGAGGTTGCCGACAATGGTTTTCAAGCCCCCAACGACAGCACTTTTGTCATCCGACTGAAAGAGCCGTTCAGCCCTTTCCTCAGTTTGTTGAGTATGCCCTATTGCAGCGTAGTACCGCACGAGGTTGTGGAACATTATGGCGAGGATTTCCGCCAGCACCCTTGTGGAACAGGACCATTTAAGATGCAACTATGGAAAGAAAACGTGAAACTTGTGCTACGTCGCAACAACGACTATTTCGAGCATGATGAAGACGGCGTAGCGCTCCCCTACCTCGACGCCGTAGCCATAACATTCATTATAGACCGTCAGACCGCATTCCTCGAATTTGTGAAGGGCAATCTCGACTTTATGAACTCGCTCGACGCCTCGTACAAAGACGAGATACTGACGCGCACAGGACAACTGAAAAGCAAATATGCCGACCGCCTCGACATGGTGAGTATTCCATTCCTAAACACCGAATATCTTGGTTTCAAGATGGACGTGGAGAACTCGCCACTCAAAGACCGCCGCATCCGTCAGGCCATCAACTATGGTTTCGACCGAGAGAAGATGATGAAATACCTGCGCAACAACATAGGCACTCCAGGCATCTACGGCTTCATTCCCAAAGGCTTGCCCGGTTTCGACACCACCGACGGAGCGTGCTACAGATATAACCCCGTCAAGGCCCGCCAACTGCTGGCCGAGGCAGGCTTCCCAGGCGGCAAAGGTCTGCCCGAACTCACTTTGAGCGCCACGTCCAACTATCTGGACCTCTGCAAATACATTCAGCAGCAGTTGGAACTCATCGGACTACATATAAAGATAGATGTCAATCCCCCTGCGGCACTGAGCGAGCAGGTTGCCAACGGCAAGACGGCGTGGTTCCGCAAATCGTGGATTGCCGACTATCCCGATGCCGAAAACTATCTGTCGCTGTTCTACAGCAAGAACTTCGCCCCCGACGGCCCCAACTACACCCATTTCTCCAACAAGGAATACGACAATCTCTACCGTCAGGCGCGCCAATGCACCAACGACTCCGTGCGTGCACTCATTTATCACAAAATGGACAACATTATTATGGAAGAGGCCCCCGTGGTGGTGCTGTACTACGACCAGATACTGCATTTCACCCACAAAAACGTTCAGGGCATGCGCACCAACGCCCTTAACAACCTCGACCTGCGTCGGGTGAAAATCGCCCAATAATCTACAAAACAGTTTTTTATTTGTTTCAAATCAATATTTTGCGTAATTTTGCAAAATATCCTATCGATTATTAACCAAAATAATACACCATAACAAAATGAAAAAGACAGCATTAATCTTGGCTGCTGCATTTGGCATACTTCTTGCCTCATGCACGAAAGACGATGATTTTAAGGAATTAAAAGATGGCAAAATAGGTGTGTCGCTGGGCGATATCTCGCTGGGTCTGCCCGTTGGTAGCAGCGACCTCAATGCCGGTCAGTTGCTTCAGAAATGGCAAGGCACCAAATGCGAAATCATCTATGAGCACAACCTGCTGACCCTCAAATACGAGGACACCATTGAGAACACCATCAACTTCACAAACGGAAGCAAGGGCAGCCGCACCTCGGCAAGAAAAGACCCCGCTTTCGTGTTCGATACATTGTATCAAGAGGTCATGAGCGGAAGTTTGGACATCGACCTCTTCGAGAGTTTCCCCACTCTTGAAGGATTCACCCTCGAAGGCATCCGCGCCAGCCTCAGCGTGACGCTGAAGGCCAACATGGCTCCTAACACTCAAAACATACTTAGTCAATATATTGACGACCCATACGTCAGCGATTTGACAATTACCACCACCAGCGCTACCGGCGTGGAGACCGAACTTGCAATACCCGCTGGCTCCCGCACTTTTACTGCTTCGCAACTCGCAAGCCCCGAAGGCGTTAAAATCCAGATTTACGACAACGACAACAGCATTGACAACCTTATCCAGAGCCGTCCTAAAAAGATGAGTTACAGCCTCAAGGTCAACGTGCCTGTTCACATCACCTTCACACCACAGGAATTCCTCGAACACTACGATTTCAAATCCTATTTCAACGACATCGTCGAACTCAACTCGTTCAACACCAAAACCGAGATTTCGGCCAAATTCCCACTGCGCATAACCTGCACCAACCTCATTTTCACCGACACCATCGACGACATCAACCTTAGCGAGATTAAAGAATCTCTCAGCGAGGCAACCGACAAAGTGGCCTACGGCGCTAAATACTATCTGGCCGTTAGGTTCGACAACTCCATGCCGCTGAGCTTCACCACCAACGACAAAATTCTTGACAGCTATGGCAACACGGTTACGGCAAACGGCAAAGAGTTGCACCTGTTTGAGCAAGATTTCGTAATCAAGGCCGCCGACACTGAAGCCAAACAGATTGGCACCGAGACCTATTATTACAGCAAGAACCAAACGGTACAGCACATGCTTGTGCCGCTGGAGAAAGATGACATCGATGCCGTGTCGGATGCCAAGAAACTTGTTCTTAAGTTCACTCTCAACACCAAGGCAGGCGAGCCCGCCGTTTCGCTGCGCGACGTTGACCACCTCAAAACATCCATCTACATCCTCGTCAATCCCAACGAGGAGACAATGGCACGTTTCAAAAAAACAGGCAACAACAATTAATAACCTCGAAAAACACATTAAACCATGAAAAAACACATCGTATTATTCGCAATATTGCTGGTTGCTATCTGTTCTTCGACGGTTGTCAAGGCTCAAGGACTGGAGCGCAACGACATTATGTATAATATGTACAGCCTGCCTCAGTCCAACCAACTGAACCCTGCTTTCTTCCAGAAATACCGCAGTGCTTACATCTCTTTGATTGGCATCAACACCTCTATGGGTATGCCTATCGCCTACAAGGACATACAGTTCACCTACGACCAGGAAAACGACAAATACCGTATCAATCTCTACGATCTTTCTTCCAAGCTGGACAACGACAAGAGCATCCATTTTGGTCTGAACGTTGATATTTTCGGTTTCGGTTTCCGCACCGATAAGTTCTTCATCACATTCAACAGCAGCGCTGTTGCCGATGTGGCATTCTATTTTCCCTCTGGCCTCGCCTCCATCTTGCACGATGGTTTTGCCGATAGAATCGGCGTCGAGAATGCTGCCGAAATCAGCACCTCGCAAATGTTGCACGTCACGGCTTATGAGCGCTACTCTCTCGGCTTTGGCTACTATGTCAATCAAAACCTCACCGTTGGTGCCCACTTCAACCTGCTTAACGGTATCATGAATATGAACATCGAGGACACCCGCATCGGACTCTATGCCACCGACGACGCTTACAGCACAATCCATGCCGACCTCAACTATCGCATGGTTCGTGGCGGCTGCCTCGACTTCAGCCTTGCCAGCAAAAAAGACAACAGCAATAACAACAACGGCGGCAATGGCAACAATAACAACGACGATGGCAGCGAAGTAAAGTTCAACCACACCTTCAATAACACCGGTTTCACCATCGACCTCGGCGCCTCTTACAAACTTGGCGACTTCACCTTCTCCGGTAGTATCATCGACCTCGGTCCCGGAATCCACTGGGTTGACAACGTGAAAGCCGTAGAGCCCAAACGCAAATCGGTTGACTTCAATGGCGGCAACTTCGGCGGCCTTGTCGATAACGGCCAGGTCAACAACGAGTTTGGCAACAGCCTTGTTGACTCACTCAGCGAGATGTTTATGACCAAGGATGTGGAATCCACCGAATACTGGTATAGCGTCCCCACCAAGATTTTCCTCGGTGCTGGCTACGACTTCAACCGTTTCCTGCGTGCCAATCTGTTGTTCCACGGCGAATGGGACCGCGGTCTCATCACCGCTGGCAAAGGCTTTGACCTCGGCAATGGCCATTTCCGTTGCAACACCTCGCTCTCCGCCACGTTCAACGTTGCCGGTTGGGTCGAACTTTCGGTTGCCAATGCTTTCGCATTCGATGGCGAGGACGGCTCGCTCTTCAACCCCGGTGTAGGCATCACCCTCTCGCCTGCCAACACCGTACAGTTCTTCCTCATGGCCGACTATATCTCCAGTTTCTATGCTGTCGAGGAGAAAGCCACCAACATCCATTTCGGTTTCAACGTGCGTTTTGGCAAGAACAGGGACAAACACTCTAACACGAATGACGACAGCGCTGCCATGATTCAGATTGAGCAGGCTCCCGCCAACACTCCTGCCGACCCCACCAATGCCAATGCTGCTAACGAACCAATAGTTTTCTAATTTATAAGCATGATTTTTGGACCGAGAACAAGGCATCGCCCCTGTTCTCGGTTTTTCAAATTCTTACAGGCCTCCCTTAAAACTAATTTTCTATGCCAAATATCGTAGCAATAGTAGGACGCCCCAATGTAGGCAAATCGACACTTTTCAACCGACTGACCGAAACCCGACAGGCTATTGTCGATGAGACAAGCGGCGTCACTCGCGACCGCCAATACGGCCATTCCGACTGGAACGGCAAGCAATTCTCCGTGATAGACACTGGCGGATATGTCATGGGAGGCGACGACTCTTTTGAGGTAGAGATTCGCAAGCAGGTGAAACTTGCCATCGACGAGGCCGATGTCATCATGTTCCTCGTTGACGCTCACGACGGACTTACGCCCATGGACGAGGACGTGGCCGACATGCTGCGTCGCTGCAATAAAAAGGTGATACTCGTGGCCAACAAGGTTGACAACTCGAAAGATATGGCCACTATTCCCGAACTCTATTCACTGGGACTTGGCGAGCCATTCCCCATTGCGGGCATCACCGGCAGCGGTACTGGCGAACTACTCGACGAACTGGTGAAAGATTTTACAGACGAAGAGATAGACACCAAGTCGGACCTGCCTAAAATCACCGTTGTAGGCCGCCCCAATGTTGGCAAGAGTTCGTTCATCAACACCATTACCGGACAAGAGCGCAACATCGTTACACCTATCGCTGGAACCACGCGCGACGCGGTGCTGACGCACTACAATATGTTTGGTTTCGACTTCAACTTTGTCGATACCGCCGGACTTCGCAAGAAACAGAAAGTCAACGAAGACCTCGAGTTTTATTCCGTCATGCGCTCGGTGCGTGCCATCGAGGCCAGCGACGTCTGCATACTGATGATTGACGCCTCGCAGGGGCTGGAGCAGCAAGACCTCAATATTTTCAGCCTCATACAGCGCAACAACAAAGGCGTTGTGATTGTGGTGAACAAGTGGGACCTTGTCGAAAAGCAGACCAACACCCACAAAGAGTACGAAGAACTGATACGCAGCCGCATAGCGCCGTTCGACGATGTGCCGATTATTTTCACCAGCGTCATCAACAAGCAGCGTATCTTCAAGGTCCTAGAGGTGGCAAAGCAAGTGTATGAGGCCCGTAGCCGCCACATCAGCACGTCGGAGTTGAACAACGAACTGCTGCCGATAGTCACGGAACAAAATCCACCGCCAGCAGTGAAAGGCAAATGGATTAAAATTAAATATATCACCCAGTTGCCCACAGCATATCCGCAGTTTGTGTTCTTCTGCAACCTACCGCAGTATATCCGCGACCCGTATCGCCGCTACGTAGAGAACCGCCTGCGCGAGATATGGGACTTCCACGGCGTGCCAATCCAAATCTATTTCCGAGCAAAATAAGACCGCCAAAATAGCAGTCCATCATCCGCCCCCGTTGTCACGAGTCATTTCTCACGATAATGGGGGTGGTAGTTTTCTATTGTGGTGCGAAGATATTTGGCGTCGAGGTGGGTGTAGATTTCCGTGGTGGAGAGTTTGGCGTGGCCTAACATCTCCTGCACGGCACGCAGGTCGGCGCCATTCTGCACAAGTTCTGTGGCAAAACTATGGCGCAGGCTGTGGGGCGAGACATGCTTCTCTATCCCGGCATTTCGCGCCGCCTGTTGCAGAAACATAAAAACATAGTTTCGCGTGAGATGAGAGCCACGACGATTGAGGAAAACATATTTTTCCTCGCCAGGCTTTGGCTCTATATGTGAGCGCGTCAGACTGATATAATCCGTCAACAGCCGCAGGGCGCGATGATTGATAGGCACCCAGCGCTCTTTGCTGCCTTTGCCCATGATGAGCAGACACTCCTCATCTACATAGATGTTCGACAACCGCATGGAGACAAGTTCCGAAACGCGCAGCCCGCAACCATAGAGTACCTCGACTATAACATAGTTGCGGTCTTGGTCGGGCTTGCTGCGGTCAAAAGTAGCCTGGATGGCAGACACATCATCGTCGGTCAGCACGTCGGGCAAATGCTTGGGGCAAAGGGGCAGAAGCACCTGTTTGGCGGGGTTGTCGGACAGTTCGTCTTCAATCACGAGCATATTGTAGAACATGCGCCAGCCCGAAATCATGCGGCTTTGCGATTTGCTGGCGATGCCTGTCTCCTGCATCTCGGAGAGGATTTGCTGCATATCGTCGGCGGTGATGTCAAGCGGAGAAAGATTATGCTCCAAAGCATAACCACGCAGATGCGACAGGTCGTTGAGATAGGCCTCCACACTGTTGGCAGCCATTGCTTTCTCAAGCCGCAGATGCATTGCGAAGGCATCGGTCATACGACGCCATTCAGACTCCAGTTCGGACGACATGGCTATTTGCGTTTGAAAAGAAACCAAACTACAATATCACCAAACGATTCCAGTTTCAACTGTTCGGCACGTTCTTTTCTCTTTGCCTTCGGCATATCAAGATTCACACGCCCCCAGTCCATACGTTTCTGCACCACGCCGGTCTGTCGTTCAAAATAAGGCCCGTGGTGCTTGGGATTCATTCGTAGCGGAGCAGGCAGACACACCGCGAGTTGGGCGGCCTCGCGACGCGTCAGGTTCTTGGCAGAGTGGCCGAAATAATGCTGCGAAGCGGCCTCACAGCCATATATGCCGTCGCCAAACTCTATGATGTTGAGATAGACCTCCATGATGCGTTTCTTGCCCCAGAAAATCTCTATCATGCGAGTAAAATAAGCCTCCACAACCTTACGCAGCATTGTGCGCGAATGAGGCAGAAAAGCATTTTTGGCCGTCTGCTGGCTTATGGTGCTACCGCCTCTCACTCGTTTGCCCTTCTTGTTCTCCAGATAACTCAAACGCAGTTGTTTGAAATCAAAGCCGTTATGATACATAAACGCGCCATCTTCAGAATACACCACCGCGTCAACGAGATTGGGCGATATATCGTTAATCGACACATAGTCGCGTTCAAAATTAACCTCACGCCCATCTTCTTTATACTGCTGAAAGAACCGCTGAACCATAAGCGGCGTGATAGGCGGATTTACAAACCGATAAAACAACACGGTGAGTATCGACAGCAGCCATAGACCCACCACCGACATCCAGACCACACGCCACACGCGACGCATAAATCCAATGTCAGACCAGCGTTTCAACTTCAACGAAAAACCGTGTTTGCCTTTCTTACTCTTTTTCGGGGCGCTGCCCTTAGAGTCCTTTTTTTTGCTTGTGCTCATATTTCGGGGTGCAAAATTAGTGCTTTTTAACAAAAAAATAATAAAAATCGTATCTTTGTAGAAAATCTCATAAATCAACAGTTTAATTAAACATCTAAAACACACAATATTATGGCAAAAGTTGCAATTAACGGTTTCGGCCGTATCGGACGTATGTCTTTCCGCGCAATGATGGACCATCCCGAGTTGGACATCGTGGCAATCAACGACCTGACCAATGCCGAGACCCTGGCTTATCTGTTTAAGTACGACTCGGTACACACCAATTTTGAGGGCGAGGTCTATGCCGAAGGCGAGTATATCGTTGTGAACGGCAAGAAAGTTCGCATCTATGCCGAGCGCGACCCGCAGAACCTTCCTTGGAAGGAACTGGGCGTTGACATCGTTGTGGAATCGACCGGCCTGTTCAAGAAACGCGAGCAGATGATGAAGCACATCAACGCTGGCGCCAAAAAGGTCATCCTCACCGTGCCCGCCGCCAAAGCCGAGGACGTT
>ONLQ01000068.1 GCA_900318665.1 uncultured Bacteroidales bacterium
AAAATCGGCACTAACGCCGCCAATATCACTGCCCTCGACACTCGTATTGGCAATCTACGAACCAACGAGAACAACCGTATGGACAGCCTCGCCACAGTGCTGCGCCAGGAAGGCGGGACCTCTGCTGACAGTCTGAACCGCAAAATCGGAGCCAATGCCGCCAATATCACCGCTCTCGACAACCGCATTAGTAATCTGCGTACTAACGAGGACAACCGTATGGACAGCCTCGCCACAGTGCTGCGCCAGGAAGGCGGGACCTCTGCTGACAGTCTGAATCGCAAAATCGGAGCCAATGCCGCCAATATCACCGCTCTCGACAACCGCATTAGTAATCTGCGTACCAACGAGGACAATCGAATGGACAGCCTCGCCACAGTGCTGCGCCAAGAGGATGCCGTCTCTGCCGACAGTCTGAACCGCAAGTTTGGTAACTATCTCCTTGCCGCCGATGAAACCAAGACACTTGCACAGGTGCTTGTGCAGGGCAACGATGCCGACAACCATCGTATAAATAATCTTGCAAAAGGTCAGTCGCTCACCGATGCCGCCAACCTTCAAAATATAAGCGATACGGCAACGGCATTGCGCATCGAAATTGATACCCGCATAGCCAATCGCTCGTCGCACAACCTCTCCGATGTTCTTGCCGCTGGCAACAATGGCGGTGCAAGGCAAATCAAAAATATTGCCGACCCCACCGAGAATCAGGATGCTGCAACATTGAAGGTATTGCGTGATAGTATTGACACCCTCCGTCATTATATAAATCGTATGGTTCGCCAGTTAGAATATACGATGCGTTGCGCTACCCTTAGCACTACCAGTAGTGTCGATGTCATGTCTTGCGACTCTCTCGTATGGAGTGTTGGCGGAGAAAATGCTGGCACCTATCGTGAGTCGGGTACATTTATTCATAGGTTCTCTGGCGTTAATGCTGCGGGTTGCGACAGTACTATTGTTATGAATCTCACTGTCAATCGTTCTTCGTCGTGCATCTACAGTATAGCGGCACCCTCGGGCTATACATGGATTGATGGCGTTACATATAATGATGATAATAATACTGCGGTTCATACTTTGGTTAATGTCAATGCCAGTGGGTGCGATAGTGTCGTCAGACTGCGTTACACAGTGCTTGAAGGTGTTATTCCGGCTGTCTTTACCGTTAGTTCGGACAATAGGAAAATAGAGTTTTCCAAAGGCAACCTGCAATATCAGGCATCTACCAACACATGGCGTTTTGCAGAGAATCAGTATACTATCATAAGGAATGGCGATGGTAACACGCGACCCGGGGCTTCCCAGACAAAATGGGCGGACCTCTTTGGTTGGGGCACCAGTGGCTGGGACAATGGTAATGAGGGCAACGTCTATCAACCATGGTCGAATGGAGGTGATGACAGTACCTATAATAATGGTGCTATCTCGCTGACGGGCGAAAATGCTCATGCCGACTGGGGCGTGCATAATCCTATCTCTAATGGTGGCAACCAGGCCGGATTGTGGCGTACGCCTACCAGTGCAGAATGGAAGTATATACTCACCGAGCGTCGTGCAAGCACAGTCAATGGGGTTCCCAATGCCCGTTTCACTCACGCCAAGATTGATGGTGTGGCGGGTCTGATTCTTTTTGCCGACAACTATGTCCACCCTGATGGTGTGGCACAGCCAAGAGGTATCGACACCCTTGCCAATTCTGCAGGTAATACCTACCATAATAACAACTATACTGTTTCAGAATGGCAGGCAATGGAAAGAGCCGGTGCTATTTTCCTTCCTGCAGCGGGATCTCGTAAGAAGAATGAACAGGGAATTGGTTCCTATAACAGTTCAGACGGACGCTATTGGGCATCCACATATGCCGAATGCAATCCTTCTTCATACGCCGATGTCGTCGCAACAACAAATAATAATACAAATGCTGGCGGTGAGAGGTTTAGTTGGCTTGCAGGCTATGTCTATTTTGGAAATGCCGTTGGAGTACAGGTTGTTGACCGTCCTCGCCACCGTAGTGTTTCGGTGCGTCTGATTTACGATGTTGATTAATGTGTTTAGTTATAGTAAAAAAGGTGAGACAATGTTTATATTCATTGTTGACCGTCAGAATAAAACAATTAAACGGTTAAACAATTAAACATTACTAGCGTTGTAGTAAAATATAACCTATCGTTTCAAAGGCCGAAAACCTCGAAAAAAGTTTTCGGCCTTTGTTTATACCCTGTAGCAAAAAACTGATAAAAACAAATAATAAATCTTATTTTTGTATTTCTCTATAATAGGTTTATATTGTTGTCTAACATTTTCATAGTTTTAATATTACATACTATCAATGAGTAAAATCTCTGACGCTTTGGGTGCGCTGAAAACCTTTAAGTTTTGGAAAGAACTTATCATTATGACCCTTGGTATGGCTGTTACCGCTGCCTCGGTCTATTATTTTCTGGTACCCAGCAAACTGATTATCGGCACCACGTCGGGCTTGGCCATAGTGCTTTGCAACATTCTCGACGCGACAGGTGTTCACATTGGGCTTTCTTTTATGATTATGGCCATTAACGTGCTGCTGCTCATAATGGCCTATTTCTTGGTAGATAAGGAGTTCGGCACCAAGACGGTCTATGTCTCCATTATTCTTGGCCCTCTTACTGACTTCTGGGATGCCGTGCTGCCTTGGCAGTCGCTGGCCATCACCAATCCTATGACAGGCATCACCTCTGTGATGGGCGACCCGTGGCTCGACCTTTGCTGCTTCGTGCTATTATTAAGCGCCGCACAGGCCATGCTGTTCAGTATCAACGCCTCGACGGGCGGTCTGGATATCTTTGCCAAGATAGTGAACAAATACCTTCATTTCGACATTGGCGCATCGGTCAGCATTTCGGGTGCTGTTATTTGTTGCACAGCATTCTTTATCAACGATTTTCGTATGGTCGTTGTGGGACTTATCGGTACTTGGATTAACGGTGTCGTGGTCGATTATTTCACCACCATGCTCAACAATCGCAAGCGTGTGTGCGTGGTGTCGAAAGAATACGACCGCATACGTCGTTTCATTATTGACGACCTTCACCGTGGATGTACGCTTTACGAGGTCATCGGAGGCTATTCCAATGAGAAATCGATAGAACTTCAAGCGCTGCTTTCTAAAGACGAGTTCTCGAAACTCATAGCCTATATCAACGACAACGAAATCCATGCATTCACAACGGCTGGCAACGTTAGCGAGGTGTATGGCTTGTGGTTTAATAACAGTCGCCGCAAGGCTATACAGAAACAAATCAAAAAACTATAAAATTAGAATAATAACTTTCTCAAAGACTATAAAAGCACTATGAAAAGAATCTTGACACTGCTGATAGCTGTCCTATTGGGCTCAATGATGTATGCTCAAAGCATCATTAACAATGATTACTATTATCAAGATTTCGAGGACCTTTCTGGTTGGAGTTCTGTTGGCGAATGGGGTGTTGACGAGGTGTTCCAGGATGCTGGAAACATGGCCTATATCGTATCCTCGGCCAATACTACATACAATAGCGAGTTGCAAAGTCCTGCATTTCTCATTTCTAATAGAGATGGCAATGGCAAAGCGACGTTTTATACAATGTGCTATTCGATGAATGGTGGCACTGCTGTTGCGAATTTCCAACTTTTAGTGTCGATTGATGGTTTTGTTTATACCGCTGGCACGTTCAGTATAAGCAGTAATGATGGCTGGGCGCTGAAAACCATTTCTTTCACTAACCTCGCCCCATATCTTTCTGCCAATGGCTCTAATGTGCAGTTTGTCATTGTCTTTGTTTCGTCCACAGCCGATGCCTACGTTGTGTTGGACGATTTTGAGATGAGCCGAAACTTTATGGCGCGTCTGCTGGATCCCTCACAGTCCCAGATTGGTGTGATTGTGGCCGATGCAGATAGTAACATGGTTGCTCCTGCATATACGGGTTACGTCCCATCGGGGCAGGCTTTTGCTTATTGGGCAATCTATGACTTTAATGGTGACCCCACTGGTTTTGCTGCTATGGAAGGCGATGTTCTTAGTGGTGTTGACCAAAACTTGCAGTGGCTCGCCATTATGGGTGATGTTTTCGTGGTTAGTTATAATGCTAACGGTGGTACAGGCACTATGTCTTCGCAGCAGGGTATTCAGTATATTGGACATACTGTTATGTCCAATTCTTTCACTCGTGACGGCTATTCTTTCACAGGCTGGAACACCAAGGCCGACGGCACTGGCGATTCTTATGCTGTTGGCGATAACCTTGCCAATATGGATAATGACTACAATCTTGCCTCGACATCGGTGACGCTCTATGCACAGTGGATTTTGAACACTGGTGCGACTTTCAATGTGGCATTTGATGCCAATGGCGGCAGTGGTACCATGCAAGGTGCTTCTGTCAATGCAGGTGCAGCCTATGTGCTTCCTTCTTGCTCGTTCACTCGTGGCGGTTACGCCTTCTCACACTGGAACACTGATGCCAGCGGCAATGGTACATCCTATGCCGTAGGCTCCTCCGTCAACATTAATTCCAATATGACTTTCTACGCACAGTGGGTAGAAGACTCTCAAGGCGGTGGCGGCCAGGGCGGTGGCCAAGGTGGTGGTTCTGCTACATCCTACACCATTCATTTTGATGCCAATGGCGGAACGGGCATTATGAACGATGTAACGGTCGGTTCAGGTCAGTCTTTCACGATACCTTCAAGTGGATTTACTCGCAGTGGCTATAGTTTTTTGATATGGAATAGTCAGCCTGATGGCAACGGTGTCAGTTATGGAACAGGCGTTCAGATACCCATTAATTCCAACCTTACGCTCTATGCCATTTGGCAAAA
>ONLQ01000065.1 GCA_900318665.1 uncultured Bacteroidales bacterium
CCGCTGGCGGCGGTCAGAGCTCCCCCACTTCGACTTTTTTGACTTGCAGCAGGTTCTCGACAAGTTTATCCATGCCCAGCAGGCACTCGGTGTCTTCGTGCAGGGGCTGACCGCCGAGGCCAACACCGCTCGCACCCGTGCACGCACTGGCAAGCAGTGGCAGCAGTTTAACGAAGATGACAATAAAGACCTTTTCCCAAACATCCGCTGGATAGCCAGCCGCAGCGCCACGCCGCGTGAGGCACACATGCCTTTCTACGGCCGCGTGTGGGCCAAGACCGACCCCTTCTGGCAGCACAACCAGCCTGGCACGCTGTGGAACTGCAAATGCGACTGGGAAGAGACCGACGACCCCGTCACCACCGGCAACCCGCAAAAGAACATCGAGGTGCCAGGACTGAAAGGCAACCCTGCAGAGACGGGACAGATATTCTCTGATGATGCACCGTATTTTTCACAATGCCAGAACAAGGAAACAGTAGAACCCATTGCCAAATCGATAGTCGAATTTGAACGCCTCCAACGGACTGGCAACTACAAGGAAATGGAGTTCGACTGGCGCACAGGAGCCCACAAGGCCGTCCACGAAAATCATGCAAACCATGACAATCCTAATGAAGAGCGTTATTTTGCCGACAAAGTTTCCGCCACCCAACTTGAAAAAGAGTGCATGAACGAAGCCTATCGTATGGGGCATCGTGCCGTTCTGCTCGAAGAGGGTGTTAAAGGTGCTGACAGGAACGCTATTTGTTGTTTAGATTTGAGGCTTGACGGGCGTATTATGGATATCCGCTCAATAACGGAAAACAACGACCACACAATTCGTAATGGCATAGCATACAAATACCGCACCCAAATAAAAAGCTACAATGAGATACACAATGAAAAATGTGATACCATCTGTCTTTATTTCAGAGAGCCAAGCTGGTACTCTGCCGAAAAAGTCAAGTCGGAGATAGATGAATTCTTACAATATTATAGAGCGGTAGGACGACAGCCACAGGTGAAACATATCATTTGCGTAGTAAAAGGAGCATCTGATATAATTGAATTCGATGTACTTCTCTGATAATAAAAAAGGGGCTTGCGCCCCTTGCTTAGAAGTGACGGCAGTGTCAATGTCTTACCCTCACTTGGCATTTGCAAAGATACAACAAAAAATCAAACTGACAAAAAATATGCAATTCTTCACCATCCACGAACTCTCCCGCTCCCACAAGGCAGCAACCCTTGGCATCGACAACACACCCCCGAACGATGTCGTCCTCAACCTCACCGCCCTCGTCATCAACGTGCTCGACCCTGTGCGTGCGGCTATGGGCAAGCCTATACGCGTAACCAGCGGCTACCGCTGTCCGGAACTCAACGCCCGCATCCCGGGTGCCTCGAGCGACAGCCAGCACACCAAGGGCGAGGCCGCCGACATCGTGATAGCGAAAGGCGGCAAGTGGGACAACTACCTGCTGGGCTGCGCCATAGTGCGTCTCGGCAATTTTGACCAGGTTATATTTGAAAATGTCGGCAAGGACGACCTGCTGCCCGACTGGATTCACGTCAGTTGGAAACGCACCGGCACCAACCGCCACGAGATACGCAAGCATGTCAAAGGCTCTGGTCCTATCGAACAAAAAAAACGCAAAACGGGCAAAACAATAAGAAAATCAACAAATTTCGGGCAAAATATCCTCTAAACTAAAGGAGACTATTCAATCCGCCCCTTATAATTCAGTAAAAAATACTACCTTTGCAAATTCAATTGACGAGTTTTATTTACATCTTGTTACAACAAAACATATCACACAAAAAATGAAACGATTTGCACTTCTGCTTACAGTATTGCTGATAGGCTCACTGCTATCGGCTCAGAACTCCTCAAAGAGCAAGGCTGCCAAAGGCAAGGCTGCTAACTACGAGATAACCATTAATTTTAACAAAAACTTTGGCGACAAACTCTTTCTTGCACAGCATTTCCGCGACGACGTGGTTATGATTGACAGCGTGTCTATCGTCAAGGGCAACAGTTACACTTTCAAAGGCAAGAAATCGCTGGAGCGCGGCATCTACTGCATTGCTCGCTATGGCACTGGCAAAGAGAAAGACAAACTGAAAAGCATGTTCGATTTCACCATCGACGACAGTTACACCTTCTCTATCACCGCCGACACCACTTTCAAACAGGAGTTGATGAAGGTGAAAGGCAGCAAGGCCAACGAACTGATGTATGCCTACATCGCCAAAAACAACGACGCACGCGCCAAGGCTCGCGACATACAGAACCGCATGAAGTCCGACGACTCCACCGTCCGCAACCAAGCCAACAAGGAGATGGACGAACTGTCGGAAGTCATGATTGCTTTCGAGAAACAGCAGATGGAGGATAACAAAGGCTATCGTTTCTTCCAGTTGCTCAAAATGTTCGGCGGTCCCGAGGTGCCCGACAGCATAGAGGACAAGCCTTACTACTACCGTATGCACTACTGGGACGGCATCGACCTCACCGACCACTCGCTCATCTACACGCCTGACCTGTTCAACAAGATGAACTACTATTTCTACGGCGTGCTCTACTATGCCGATGCCGACACCATCTGCAAATATGCCGACCGCGTCATAGACCAAGTAGAGATGGATACCACTATGATACGCTACTTCCTCGACTTCATCATGCCCAAGTATTTCCGCTCCACCCGCAACGTAGGCTGGGACCAGGTGTGGTGCCACCTCGTACGTCGCTACTATCAGCCCAACAAGAGCGGATTTGCTCTGCCTGGCGACCGCACCTACAAGATGAGCGAGGCCGCCCGCTTGGAGAAATCGCTTATAGGTGCTGCCGGTGCAGAACTATTCATGACTGACACCCTTCAGCGTGATGGCGCACAATTCATGATTTCGTCGCACCGTTTCCCGCAGAAATATGTTGTCCTATGGATTTGGGATCCCGATTGCCACCACTGCCAGGAGCAGACGGCTAAACTCATCCCCTACTACGACTCGCTGACCGCCATCGGCAAACGTAACTTCGAGGTCTATGCCATAGGCTATGAGTCTGACGTCAAGAAATGGAAAAACTATGTTCGTCAGCACGAACTGCCTTTCGTCAACGTCGGCGGTCCTAACGTGAATGTCGATTACCAGGTAGAATACAACGTGCACGGCGCCCCCACGATGATTATCCTCAACGCCGACCGCCAACTCATCATGAACAAGACGCTGCCCGCCAACGCCATACAGCCTTTCATCGAGCAATACGAGAAAGAGCATCCAGAGCAGGCCAACCGCGAGCCCAGCATCTGGCAGAAAGAGGGCGAGCGCATCTGGGGTCCCAATGGTTTCGACCCAGCGGCATGGTTTGCCAAAGACCAAGACGACTTCGTGCGTCTGAAAACCATGCTCGAAGCACGCCTCGACAAATACAGAAAATAAACCATAAAAACACCATAACCATGAGAAAACACATTGTTGCTGGCAATTGGAAGATGAACAAGACCTTCGAGGAGGCCGACGAACTCATCAGCAATATAATGGACAAACTGGAGGAGGTAGAACTTGACCGCAACACACAGGTCATTATCTGCCCTCCGTTCCCCTATCTCGAAATGGCAAGCGACTTTTCCGACGACTCCTATTTTATGGTAGGTGCGCAGGACGTCAGCGAGCATGAGAGCGGCGCCTACACTGGCGAGATTTCTGCCGCCATGCTGGCATCTATGAACATAGAATACTGCATAGTGGGACACTCGGAGCGTCGCGCCTATCACCACGAGACCGACGAACAGGTGGCTCGCAAAGTGGACCAACTGCTGAAAAACGAGATACGCCCCATAGTATGCTGCGGCGAAGTGCTGGAAGAGCGCGAAGCCGGAAAGCAGTTTGACGTTGTCCGCCGCCAAATTAACGATGGCCTTTTCCATCTTGACGCAGAGCAACTGAAACAGGTTGTCATTGCCTACGAACCGGTATGGGCCATAGGCACTGGCAAGACCGCCACACCCGAACAGGCACAAGAAATCCATGCGTTTATCCGTGGACTTATTGCCGAGAAATACGGCGACAAAGTAGCCAAAGAGATTTCTATTCTCTACGGCGGCAGTTGCAAGCCCGGCAACGCAAAGGAACTCTTTGCCAATCCCGACGTTGACGGAGGACTCATTGGCGGCGCATGCCTCAAGGCTGAAGACTTCCTGGCTATTGTCCAGGCTTTTTAACGAGACAGGCAAAAACATTGTACGTCCAAAAGTATAAAGCCGTATAGCCTTTTGAATTTCGACCGTTTTATAGCAAACAATTTCTTATCGAAGGAGCGTGGCAGTATGTCCGCTCCTTTGGTTAAGATTGCCGTGGCGAGCATTGCCGTAGGCGTGCTGGTGATGATAATGTCGGTGTCGATTTTGCGAGGGTTTCAGAATGAGATTACACGCAAAGTCTCCGGATTCGGCAGCCATATAGTGGTGAAGAACCTGCAGCCGTCATCCGCCATAGGTGCAACGCCTTTTGAGACCGACAGCAAAACCGAAGAGCGAATCAAACAGGTGCGCGGCGTGACCCATCTGCAAAGTTTTGCCACCAAAGGAGGCATGGCGAAAACCGAAGAGCAGATACACGGCATAATACTGAAAGGAATGTCGCGCGACTACGACACATCTTTCTTTGTCGAGAATATTGTGGAAGGAAGATTGTTTCGCTTTGCCGAAGGCGCGGCATCGAACGAAATAATAGTATCGAGCACCATCGCCAACAAACTAATGCTGAAAGTGGGAGACAAACTGCGTACCTACTTCTGGCAAAACAACAACTATCGAGCACGTGCCTTCACCATTGTGGGCATATACAATACAGACCTTACGGATTTCGACCAGCACTATATTATCGGCGATTTGGCGCAGGTGCAAAGGCTGAACGAATGGAATCCCAACGAGGTGGAGGGATACGAACTGACCGTGGACAATTTCGACCACCTGAAGCACATAGCGTACAACGTCCTTTCGGTGATAGACTACGACCTTACCTGCACCACGGTGGTGGAGCAAAACCCAGCATTGTTTGCCTGGCTCAACCTACTGAACAGCAACATATTCCTAATCATAGGAATTATGATACTCGTGTGCGTTGTGGCTATTATCTCGGCGTTGCTTATCATGATTTTCGAGAAGGCCTCGACTATAGGACTGCTGAAAACCATAGGAGCGACCAAGATCGG
>ONLQ01000031.1 GCA_900318665.1 uncultured Bacteroidales bacterium
TCCACCGATATTATCGAGTTCTTTGAGGTTTAGTAATTCTTCCGCACATGTGAGTGTATCAACATTCACGCCACGTACGCGTAAATTATCAATCGCACGATAAATGAGTTGATGTCTTCCTTCAAAAAAATCATCTTCTTGTAAAGAAGAAAGGACGGAATACATCGCGTCTTTACTTAGTAAAGCACTACCTAAACACGCTTGTTCGGCTTGTTCATTATATGGAAGGTCGCTTTTTGCGGTTTTAGGCTTTTGTTGTTGTCTAGAATACGCCATTACTTCTTCTCCTCCCCTATATGAACATTAATAACACCGATAACACCTTTGAATAATTCGATACGAAGTTTATAGACTCCAAAAGACTGGACATGGCGTTGTTTGTTTATTAGTTCTTTAGGTGGATATTCTTTAAGTAATGCTGCAACTACCTCCCTACCCCGTATTGAGGTGCGGATTTGGGTAGCGGGGCAAAGTCCTTGTTAAGACGTTTGTCGTCGAGGCGGCCTTGCGCATTGCGTTTCAAATCCCATTTGCCCTCACGAAACACATAGGCCCACTCCTCGCCGGTTGGCACATAGTATTGAAACAGGCCTTCCATACCGGGGATTTGAGGCGCCACCTCGTCGAAAATTATCATGCGCTCCTTCTCGTCGTGGTTTATCGTCTCTATCGTCGTGCCTTTCATGCCCTTCTTCTTCACACGTTTTTTCTCAACGCGGCGAGTGAACTGGGTCTCGTAGCGCATATTGACCATGGCGTTGTTGGAATACTGAAGCACAAGGCGGCGGCGATTGTTGTCACGACGGAAAATGGGCTGCCCGAAGATGGGCACAGCGCTTTTCTTCTTAAACCATACGGGCTCCATGACTTTGCGCTGGGTGAGCATATCGACCTGCGTCCAGCCGAGAAGCACATAGAAGCGATTGCCGTCGTGCGTGACCTCCACCAACTCCTGATATACGGCGCCAAGCCATTGTTCGGGCGAGAAGAAAGACTCCTCGATATTGAACAACTCTTCCGACTTGTCGTGAAGCATCGACACCACCCATTCCTCTTCCTCGCTGTCGTAGGCCTGGATAATGCCGAAACACTCTATCTCGCCATTGTCGCGGCGCACAGGCCATGTGAAAATACGGAATTTGCCGTCGGAGGCGGTGAGCACCGACACCCTGTTGCCAAACTTCCATTTCCACTTGAAAGAGTTTTCCTCGTCGAGAGCCTTGCCAAGAAGTTGCAGCGCCGTCTCGTTGGCAAGATAGCGCTCATTGTCGGTAGGCGCATTATACACGCTTTCAAAGAGGTCGTTAAGGCGCTGCTGATATGACGCCATAGAGGCCTTGTCCTGCGCCTGAATATGCAAAATGGTAAGAGACAATATAATAAAAAACGACAAACGGCGTTTCATAATATTAACATAACAGAAATACTCATTATATCTTAACGTATAACACAATAATTTATTTTGCATACTATGTTTGACTTGCAACACAACCTGATAGAAAACGCCTGGGAAAATCGCGATATGCTGCGCGACGAAGAGACCCGCCAGGCAATACGAGACGTGATAGAGGCCCTCGACAAAGGACGTCTGCGCGTGGCAGAACCCACCGAGAACGGATGGCAGGTGAACCAGTGGGTGAAAAAGGCCGTTCTGATGTATTTCCCCATCTGCGGCATGGAGACCATGGAGGCCGGCCCTATGGAATATCACGACAAGATAGCACTAAAACACGACTATGCCGGACAGCAGGTGCGCGTGGTGCCTCATGCCGTGGCTCGCTATGGCTCTTATCTTGCCCCCGGAGTGGTCATGATGCCGTCGTATGTCAATATCGGCGCTTATGTAGGCAGTGGCACAATGGTTGACACATGGGCAACCGTCGGCAGTTGCGCACAGATAGGCGCCGGCGTGCATTTGAGCGGAGGCGTCGGCATTGGCGGAGTGCTTGAACCCGTACAAGCCGCACCGGTAATCATCGAGGACCACTGTTTCATTGGCAGCCGCTGCATTGTTGTGGAAGGCGCGCACATTGAGACCGAAGCCGTGCTCGGCGCTGGCACCACTATCACGGCAAGCACTAAAATCATTGACGTAACTCACGACGAGCCAATAGTATATAAAGGCCGCGTGCCCGCTCGCAGCGTGGTTATCCCTGGCAGTTACACACGCCATTATCCCGCCGGCGACTACAACGTGAACTGCGCGCTGATAATAGGCCAGCGCAAGGAATCTACCGACAAAAAGACCTCGCTCAACCAAGCGTTGAGAGACCACGCCGTGGCAGTATAATCCAACATTTTTTGCTGAAAACATCTTTCCCATCATGAAAAAAATCCTCTTACTGCTGACCGTCATAGCCCTTACGGCTACGGCTTGCAAGAAAAAAGTTGACGATATGGACTTCAGCGGCACGGTTGTCGGCGGATGCGACTGCACCGGCATAGGCAGTTCAATCAGCGAGATGGACTGGGGCTGGTTTGTGGCGCTGGAAAAGCCAGATGGCATCGGCGCAAAATTCACCACCGAGGGCAAGACCTACGAGAACGTGGTGCTGCTCTACGGCACCAAGACACGCCTCGGCACCGAAAGCCATATTAGCGGCCACCTCTATATGGACGACAAATACGCCTCGTCATACTGCTTCTATCGGCCCAACAACGGCATACCGCAGGCAGTTTGCAGCCGTCTGGACTAACAAACGCCGTTCTGCAAGACTCCGCCACGGCCTTTTTTTTGATTAATAATACATTGTTAATAAAAAAAAATGGCGGGCTGGTAAGATTACGATTAAAGTCTTACCTTTGCATTTTGTAAACAAGTGGATAAAGTCTCGAAATAGCAAAATAAAAATCAAAAAAATATATCATGAAATTCATCGTCAACAGCCAAGTTTTCAGCAAACAACTTGCATCCATCAGCGGCATTTTATCGAACAACAACACCGTCCCCATCATCAACTGTTTCCACTTTCACCTTGAGGACAACACCCTTACGGTAAAAACAACAGACCTGATGACCACCTTGATGACCAAAATTACGGTGGACACCTCCGACGGCAATAGTTCAAAAGATTTAGCCGTTCCCGCATCGCTGTTGCTCAACATACTGAAAAACCTCGATGACAGTCCCATCACTTTCGAATCCGACGAAAGCAATTACACCATCGTGGTAACGTCTGGCGAAGGCAAATACCGCCTTGCTGGCCGCAATCCGGAGACCTACCCTGCCCTGCCAAGCGTTGAGGCCACCAGCAGAATAGCTATGCCCGCCTCGGTGCTGGTCTCTGCAATAACGATGACCTCGTTTGCAGCAAGCAACGACGAGGAATCGCATCAGCAGTTGAGCGGCATACTGCTCGAAATGGGCCCCGAATACACCACCTTCGTGGCAACCGACGGTCACAAACTTGTGCGCTATCGCCGCACCGACATCACCTCCGACGAGCCCGCTCGCTTCATCATGCCCCGCAAACCCATCAACATCGTTAAAGGCATACTGAGCAGCAACAAAGAGGACGTTGACGTCAATATCGAATACAACAACACCAACGTGCTCATCTCGTTCGGCAACCACGTGGCCATCTGCCGCCTCATCGACGGAAAATACCCCAACTACGAGGCCGCTATTCCCAAAGACCAGCCCAACAAGATGGTTGTGGACCGCACGGCTTTCCTCAGCACACTGCGCCGCGTGATGCTTTTTGCTAACCAAGCCACCTGCCAGGTCCGCCTCTCTATTTCTAACGACTTTGTGATGGTTGCCTCGGAAGACATCGAGTTCTCCAACTCCGCCAACGAGAAACTGTCCTGCGCCTACGAGGGTTCCGAAATGGAGATTGGATTTAACGCCAAATTCCTCACCGAAATGATGTCGTGCCTGAACACAGAACAGGTCGAGATAGACCTCGCCTCGCCGCTCAAACCCGGCATCATCCTGCCGATGAACAACTCCGACGAGGGACAACAAGAGCAGATTCTGATGCTGGTCATGCCTGTCTCGCTCTCCTACTAATAATATGATGTAAACCAAAGGGATGCACACACAGCATCCCTTTTTCTGTATATCGCAACAATGAAAAATAACCGAAAAGGGCTGGCCGAACTGAGAGGCAACAACACGACGATGGTTTTCACTATCACGCTTGTATTGTTGATATTAGGCCTTCTGATGCTACTGGAGTACCATGCGCAGCGCCAGTCGTTCAGGGCACAAGAGCAGTTGACATATAAAGTTGACCTCACGCCCAATGTCGATGACAACATGGCAAAGAGCCTCACCGACAGCATCGCCGCACTACCTTATGTCCGCAAGGCGGAATACATCTCCAAAGAGGAAGCCGCCGAGATTTTCTCCAATGAGATTGGCGAGGACTTCGTCTCCTTCATAGGCTACAACCCGCTTTCACCTACGATAATGGTGAACTTTTGGGCCAACTGGGACCCCGACCACTCGTCGCAAATCATCGACCAGTTCTGCCACAACATAAAACAATTAGACATCGTCACAGGCGTTGCCTATCAAGAACATGTGGCAAACTCGGTCATGTCGCTCTTCCGCAAACTCACGCTCTTTATGGTGTTTTTCGGATTGCTGCTGCTTGTCATCTGCTACATAACCATACGCAACACCATCCGCATCTCCCTGTCGTCGCAAAGAGAGTCGATACAAACCATGCGAATGGTAGGCGCCACCAACGGCTTCATCACCCGTCCCTACCTCTGGCGCAGCGCTCTGTTTGGCGCAATGGGCGGAATATTTGCCAATATGCTGCTCTTCACCATCTTCTATATCTTCAACCACGAATTTTCTACAGCGCTACTCCACCCCCACCATTTTTCGCGCTATGCCGTCATAGCGATAATCCTTGTCGTTATAGGCATCACCGTCAGCCTTATCTCTACTGCCGCAGCCGTACATCGCTATCTGCGTCTCAAAGAATAATCGCAAGCATAAAAAAACATCGACATTTTATAATAACCTTTCTCAATACACCAACCAATGAAAGAAATCTCTAAAAAAGAGTCAACACGGCCCAATGGCTACGATTTTGTTTTTGGAAAAATCAACTATATACTGATGATTGCAGGACTCGTTATCCTGTTCATAGGCTACATACTGCTTTGCGGCGGCGGTTCCGACGACCCCAACGTTTTCAACCCCGCCATGTTCGACTCGCAGCGCCTCTATGTCGCACCTATACTCATCATTTTAGGCTTCATCGTCGAGATTGTTGCCATCATGTACAAAGGCAAGAAAAAAGAGCAGGAATAGCAGCACGGTATGGATTGGTTTGAAGCCCTTATTTTAGGCCTTATACAAGGTCTGACTGAATATCTCCCTGTCAGCAGTAGCGGCCACCTGGCCATCGGCGCAAGTCTTTTCGGTCTCGACAACGGCGAGAGTAACCTCGCCTTCACCGTGGCGGTACACGTTGCCACGGTCTTGAGCACCTGCGTGATACTGTGGAAAGAAATCGTGTGGCTCTTTGCCGATCTCTTCAAATGGGAATGGAACGACGGCACACGCTATATCGTAAACATCATCATTTCGATGATTCCTGTCGGCATAGTAGGCCTGTTTTTCAAAGACAAGGTTGAGGCCGTGTTCGGCAGCGACCTTATTGTCGTTGGCATCTGCCTGCTCGTGACCGCGTCGCTGCTTGCCTTCTCCTATTGGGCAAAACCACGTCAGCGCGAGAACATTTCGCCACTCCATGCCTTCATTATAGGTATAGCGCAGGCCATAGCCGTACTGCCTGGACTGTCACGCTCGGGCAGCACCATTGCCACCGGATTGCTTCTTGGCAACAAGAAAGAGCAACTTGCACAGTTCTCGTTCCTCATGGTCATCCCTCCCATACTCGGAGAGGCTCTTCTCGATGTCAAAGACATGGCCGAAATGGGTGTGTCGCAAGCCATGGGAGGCATCAGCACGCTACCGTTAGCCATAGGTTTCATTGCCGCATTCATCAGCGGATGCTTTGCCTGCCGCTGGATGATAAACATCGTGCGCCGTGGCAAACTCATCTGGTTCGCGCTCTACTGCGCCATAGTAGGTTTGGCGGTAATCATTTTCTAAACCGCCCCACTCACTCTAAAACATATTTCAGCCTTTATGCTGAACGTCGAGCAACTTCTTGAAGGTCAAATAATACTAATTGACAAGCCGCGACAATGGAGTTCGTTTCAGGCCGTGAACAAAGTAAAGTCGGCCATACGCGCTCTCTACGGACTCAAAAAATTCAAGATAGGACACGCCGGCACCCTCGACCCATTGGCAACAGGGTTGCTGTTGGTGTGCGTAGGTCGCGCCACCAAAGAGATTGAACGGCTGCAGCAAGGCGAGAAGGTATATAGCGGCACAATGGTGCTTGGCGCCACAACCCCATGCCACGACCTTGAACGCCCCATAGACCACTACTACCCCAGCAGCCACCTAACGCTGAACTACATAGAGAAAGCCGCCGAACGCTTTAAGGGCGAAATCGAGCAGGTGCCGCCAATATTCAGCGCGGTAAAAGTCGATGGCCAGCGGGCATACCGCATGGCGCGAGCCGAAAGCAGCGACAGCAATGCCGAAGAGCCCCAAATAGCATCAAAAAAAGTCGTGGTGTACGATTTTGATATAACCGGGTTCCGCCCTGGCGACAGCAATTTCGTAGCGCCCGACGTACAGCAAGAGCCGCTCGACCATCAGACCAACCTCTATCGCGAGCCGCTGGGCGTCGTTCCCGATGGGCTGCCGCAAATAGACTTCCGCATACGCTGCGGAAAAGGAACCTATATCCGAAGCATTGCCCGCGACCTTGGCATGGAACTCGGCTGCGGCGCACTGCTGTCGTCGCTTCGACGCGAACAGATAGGCAACTACAACGTGGCCGACGCATGGAAGATAGACGAAGTGACGGAGCGGCTGAACGAGATGTAAAAAAGCCTTGCCAAAAATCCAAATATCGAATAAAAAGGTAAAAAGATAACAAAACATGGCATTTTTCAGACCATTACACAATCTTTTGAAACCTTTATCGTTATACTTTCGTAAAAAAAGCAACCACGATGCCCTACCAAAGGCAGAGTGAAAGAATAAAAAAAATGAAACTAAAGGATTACGGATTCAAACTTCCCAAAGAATTAATAGCCACCAAACCTCGCGGATTTCTCAATGCGAGTCCCGAAGAAAACCGTGATGCCGCCAAACTCATGGTTGTGCACCGCGACACACTGGAGATTGAACATCGCACATTCAAAGACCTCATCGACTATGTTGACGAAGGCGATGTGATGGTGGCAAACAACACCAAGGTGTTCCCCGCCCGTCTGGAGGGCATAAAAGAAAAGACCAACGCCAAGATAAAGGTCTTTCTGCTTCGCGAATTGAACGAAGAGACTCGTCTTTGGGACGTGATTGTGGACCCCGCCCGCAAAATCCGCATAGGCAACAAACTCTATTTCGGTTCCAACCAGTCACTTATGGCCGAAGTGTACGACAACACCACTTCGCGCGGCCGCACCATTCGCTTCCTTTTCGACGGAACCCACGACGAGTTCATCTCCATCATCAAGAAGATGGGCGCGCCTCCAATCCCTGACGAACTCTACAACCTTCGCGGCATAGAGAAATACGACGCCGAGCGCTATCAGACCATCTACGCCTCGGTCGAAGGTGCTGTTATGGCTCCCAATGTAGGTCTGCACTTCAGCAAGACCCTGCTCAAAAAACTGCAAATCAAAGACGTGCAGTGGCAGGAGATAACGCTTCACCTTGGTCTCGGCTCGCCCATTGAGGTTGAGGACCTCTCAAAACACCGCATGGGTTCGGAGGAGATGCACGTCTCCGAAGATGTCTGCAACGTCATAAACACTGCCAAACAAAACGGCAAGCGGGTCATCAGCGTTGGCGCCAGCACCATGCGTGCGCTCGAAACGGCTGTAACCATACCCGGAAAAGTCTGTCCTTACGACGGCTGGACCAACAAATTCATCTTCTACCCCTACGACTTCACCATTGCCGACATGCTGCTGACAAGTTTCCACCACCCCATGTCGTCGCAATACATCATGACCGCCGCTTTCGCCACTCCGCAACTTCTGCACCGAGCCTACGAGGTAGCCATCAAGGAGAAATACCTCTTCAGCACCTACGGCGACGCAATGCTTATCCTATAGCGGCACTGCCATAACGCAAAAATCACCCTCCACAGGGCAAACACAATAAAAACAGGCAGGGGTAAATCCTGCCTGTTTTATTTTTAAGACAGTTATCCCCGAAAACAACCAGCCTCAGAAAAACCAAAACAACCTTTTGCCAAATAAATCAAGCACGAACAATCCTCGAACAAATCTCGAAGAAAGTTCGAAGAAAACAACCCCATTAAAATTCAGTTCTAAAACAGCAAAATCATACCTTTTGACAAATACAAACACCAATAGGCAAAGACGTTGATTTACACAAGACCATATACCCACAAATAAAACCACGACAATGACACCTTTGGCAGAGATACTACGACCACGAAATCTCGACGAATATATAGGCCAACAGCACCTTGTGGGCAAAGGCGCTGTACTGCGCACACTTATAGAGTCCGGCCACATTCCCTCAATGATACTCTGGGGGCCTCCGGGCATCGGCAAAACAACCCTTGCCACCATCATTTCGCACACACTCCATCGCCCATTCCACACCCTCAGCGCCATAAGCAGCGGAGTGAAAGAGGTGCGCGACGTGATAAACACCGCCAAGCAACAAGAAGGCGCAGTGCTGTTCATCGACGAAATCCACCGTTTCAACAAAGCACAGCAAGACTCGTTGCTCGGTGCCGTAGAACGAGGCATATTAACGCTGATAGGCGCGACTACCGAAAATCCATCTTTCGAGGTCATCTCGGCACTGCTCTCCCGCTGCCAAGTATTTGTGCTCAAAGAATTTGGCGAGCCCGAAATGATGCAACTGATGGAAAAAGCCGTCGAGCACTACGCCAAGCAAGGTCGCAAAGTGGAACTGAAAGAGACCGAGGCCGTGATGCGCATCAGCGGTGGCGACGCACGCAAACTCCTCAACGCCATAGAACTGATAGTCAACAAGTCCGACACCCCCGATGTTGTGATTGACAACCAGCGGGCCACCGAGGTCATACAGCAAAACCTCGCCTACTACGACCGTCAAGGCGAAATGCACTACGACATCGTCTCGGCTTTCATCAAGTCAATGCGTGGCAGCGACCCCAACGCCGCCGTCTATTGGCTTGCACGAATGATAGAGGGTGGCGAAGACCCCGTTTTCATTGCCCGCCGCATGCTCATTTTCGCCAGCGAGGACATCAGCAACGCCAACCCCAACGCCCTTTTGCTGGCCAACGCCTGCTTCGATGCTGTGACAAAGATTGGCTATCCCGAATGTCGCATCACGCTGTCGCAGTGCGCCGTCTATCTCGCATCCTCGCCCAAGAGCAACAGCACCTATATGGCATTGAACAACGCCCAGCAGGCCATCCGTCAGACTGGCGACCTGCCCGTGCCGCTCCACATCCGCAACGCGCCAACCAAACTCATGAAGGACATGGACTACGGCAAAGGCTACAAGTACGCCCACGACTTTGCAGGCAACTTCGTCATTCAAGAGTTTCTGCCCGACCAATTGGCAGGCAGCGCGTTTTACCAGCCCGGCAACAACCCTCGCGAACAAGAGACCCGCCGCCAACTGCACGAAAAATGGCAAGGAAAATATGGTTACTAATCTAACACGCAACAATGGCCGACGCTCTACTCACTGTTGAAAACCTCACCAAGTCCTACGGCGACAAACTGCTGTTCGAAAACATCTCTTTCGGCATCAACGCAGGTCAGAAAACCGCACTCATAGCACGCAACGGCTACGGCAAAAGTTCACTGCTCAACATCATTACCGGCTCGGTGCTGCAAGACGAAGGACGCATAACCTTCAGCCGCGAGGCACGCATGGCCTATCTGCCACAAAATCCTCATTTCGGAGGGCATACCACCATTCGCCAATACATCTCCTCTGCCGAGAAAGCCGAAGACGAGGACGAATGGACCTACGAGCACCGTGTGGAAGAAATCCTCTCACGTCTCGGCATCACCAACCTCGACCAATCAATCGACACCCTCAGCGGTGGCGAACAGAAAAAAGTAGCACTCAGCCGAATACTCATCGACAACGTCAACCTGCTACTCCTCGACGAGCCCACCAACCATCTCGATATACAGATGATAGAATGGCTCGAAGAGTTTCTCAACAAACAGCGCCTCGCCATACTCATGGTGACCCACGACCGCTATTTCCTCGACCATGTGTGCCAAGACATTCTCGAAATCGACAACAGCTCACTCTATCACTACCGAGGCACCTACGACTACTACCTACGCAAGAAAGCCGACCGAGTGGCAGCCGAGAAGGCCGAGGTGGAGAAAGCCAAGAACCTATACCGCACCGAGTTAGACTGGATGCGCCGCATGCCGCAGGCTCGTGGCACCAAGGCACAGGCTCGCATCGACGCCTTCTACGAACTCGAAAACAAGGCCAAAACACGATTTGAAGAGAAACGCCCCGAACTCAACGTCAAAACAGAGCGCATAGGTGGCAAGATTCTCGAAATGTACAACGTGTGCAAAAGTTACGATGGCCGCCCCATGCTCGATGATTTCAGTTATGTTTTCAAGAAAGGCGAGAAAATAGGCATTGTTGGAGCCAACGGAATAGGCAAAAGCACCTTCCTACGCCTCATCACCGAACAACTGCGCCCCGACAGCGGCCGCATCATCGTCGGCCAGACCTTACAATTCGGCTTCTACACCCAAGAGGGAATGACCGCCAAAGACGACATGCGAGTCATCGACATCATCAAAGACGTGGCAGAAGTCATACAGATGGAAGGCGGCAAAGAACTCACAGCCCATCAGTTTCTCACCTATTTCGGTTTCGACGGAGCCACGCAGTACAACTATTTCGGCAACCTCAGCGGTGGCGAGCGCCGCCGACTCTATCTGCTGCGCGTGCTTATGGCCAACCCCAACTTCCTCATTCTCGACGAACCGACCAACGACCTCGACATCTACACCCTCGAAATCCTCGAACAGTTCCTATCGGGCTACAAAGGCTGCCTCGTAATCGTCAGCCACGACCGCAGTTTCATGGACCACCTTGTTGACCACATCTTCGTTTTCGAAGGCGATGGCCATGTGCGCGACTACCACAGCAACTATAGCCAGTATCTCGCCGAGAAAAACAAGCAACAGCGCAACGAGACACTCCAGCGTCGCGAAGAAAAACAAACCCAGCGCCAACAAGAAGCGCAGCAGCAGCCCAAACCCGCACGCAACAAGCCATCCTATAAGCAGCAGCGAGAATACGAGCAACTGACAAAAGAAATCGAAACACTGACAAAAGAGAAACAAGAAATCGAAAACCTATTGAGCAGCGGCACCGAAACCGACTCCGACAAAATAACCGCCGCCTCGCTCCGCATAGGCACCCTCATAGAAGAGTTAGACGAAAAAGAACTCCGCTGGTTAGAACTCGACGAAATCTGCGGATAATACACATAACAAAAAGAGGTGCGAACCGATTCGCACCTCTTTAATTTTCAACGCATCATTTTGTGGCGTAGCCGTCGGGATTTTGGCTCTGCCAACGCCAACTGTCGCGGCACATTTCATCTATGCCGTACAGGGCTTTCCATCCGAGTTCGCGGTTGGCTTTTTCGGGATTGCTGTAGCAAGTGGCAATATCACCCGCACGACGAGGCTTGATAGAATAAGGTATGCGAACACCATTGATACGTTCAAAAGCCTTGACAACATCAAGCACCGAATAACCATGTCCCGTGCCAAGGTTATAGACCGAGAGGCCGCTTCCTTGCCCCACTTTCTGCAACGCTGCCACATGGCCTCGTGCCAAATCCACAACATGGATATAGTCGCGCACACCCGTTCCGTCAGGAGTATCGTAGTCATTGCCAAACACACCAAGTTCAGGACGTTTGCCGACAGCCACCTGCGTAATATACGGCATCAGATTGTTAGGAATACCGTTGGGGTCTTCGCCAATAGTGCCGCTCTGATGGGCTCCGATAGGGTTGAAATAGCGCAGCAGCACCACGTTCCACTCCGTGTCGGCGTGCTGCATATCGGTCATCACCTGCTCCAGCATGCTCTTGGTCCAGCCGTATGGATTGCTGCACTGCCCTTTGGGACACTGCTCGGAGATTGGAATCTCCGCAGGGTCGCCATAGACGGTAGCACTCGAGGAGAAAATGATACTCTTGCAACCGTTGCGACGCATGACATCGAGCAGCGTGAGCGTGCCCGAAATATTATTGTCATAGTATTCCCACGGCTTCGCCACACTCTCGCCAACAGCCTTCAGACCCGCAAAATGAATACAGGCGTCAAAATGATGGCAGGCAAAAACCTTCTCCAGCCCCTCACGGTCTCGGATATCGACATTATAGAAAGGTATCTCGGCAATACCGATGATTTTCGCGACACGGCGCAGCGATTCTTGCGAAGAGTTGCTAAGATTATCGACTACGACAGCCGTATGTCCGGCACTATAAAGTTCGATAAGTGTGTGCGAGCCAATGAATCCAGCCCCGCCTGTAACTAAAATATTCATGGAATTGGTGTTGTGTGATTATAAATGGTTATCCGTGAGGAATAACTGATTAAAAGAAAAAGTCCTTAAGGTCTTTAGAGACTTTAAGGACTTTAAAAACCTTAAGGACAATTATGTCTGATATTTTTACCAGGCGAAGAGAGGACGGTTCTGCATCATCTCGTTTACCTGGCCGGTAATCTTAGCGCGGACAGCCTCATCGGTGGGATTGCACAGAACGGTGTCAATCATATCGACGATGGTCTTCATCTCGCCCTCTTTCAAACCACGGGTGGTGATGGCGGGAGTTCCGACACGGAGACCGCTGGTTTTGAATGCGCTGCGGCTGTCGAAAGGAACCATGTTCTTGTTGACGGTGATGTCGGCAGCCACGAGAGCGTTCTCAGCCTCTTTACCAGTCAGTTCGGGGAACTTGGTGCGGAGGTCGATAAGCATGAGGTGGTTGTCGGTACCGCCGCTGATGACCTTGTAGCCCTTAGCCATAAAGGCCTCGCTCATGGTCTTGGCGTTCTTCATCACCTGCTGTATGTACTGGTCGTAGGTGTCGGTGAGAGCCTCGCCGAGAGCCACAGCCTTAGCAGCGATGACGTGCTCCAGAGGACCGCCCTGAGTGCCGGGGAACACGGCGCTGTCGAGCAGAGCGCTCATCTTCTTGATTTCGCCCTTAGGAGTAGTCTTGCCCCAAGGATTGTCGAAATCCTCACCCATGAGAATCATACCGCCGCGAGGTCCGCGGAGGGTCTTGTGGGTGGTGGTGGTAACAATGTGGCAGTATTTTACGGCGTTAGCCAGATAGCCCTTAGCAATGAGGCCGCTGGGGTGGCTGATGTCGCCCATGAGGATAGCGCCAATCTTGTCAGCAATCTCGCGCATACGTACCCAATCCCAGTCGCGGCTGTAGGCAGAACCACCACCGATGATGAGTTTAGGACGGAACTCGAGAGCCTTCTTCTCCATATCGTCGTAATCGACGGTGCCAGTCTCTTCCTTCACCTGATAGCCAACAACCTTGTAGTTGATACCGCTGAAGTTGACGGGGCTGCCGTGCGAAAGGTGACCGCCGTGGTTGAGGTCCATACCCATAAAGGTATCGCCACTGTTGAGGCAGGCGAGGAACACAGCCATATTGGCCTGTGCACCGCTGTGGGGCTGAACATTGGCCCAGCAAGCACCATAGAGTTTCTTGGCACGCTCGATGGCGATGGTCTCGCTCTGGTCAACAATCTGGCAACCACCATAGTAACGCTTTCCGGGATAGCCTTCGGCATATTTGTTGGTCATCACACTGCCCATGGCTTCCATAACCTGGTCGCTGACAAAGTTTTCGGAGGCAATCAGTTCGATGCCTTTGGTCTGACGCTCACGCTCTTTCTGAATGAGGTCGAAAATTTGGGTATCTCTTTGCATATCAATGAATATTAAATAATTTTTGAAATAAATGAATAAATACAAAGTTACAAAAAAAATTTATTTTGCCAAATTGAGTTATTTATAGAAGAAACATAATAACAAATAAATCAAACTCAAAATGACATCATCATGGAATTTCGGCGGTTCAGGAAGCACCGCCAACCACAACACCACAGTAGTAACCGACAGCCGCACCAAACGATTAGTGGTATTAATATTAGTCGGAATAGCAGTGCTCATCGTGCTTTTCAGCAGTTTCTACACCGTCTCGTCAACAGAGCGCGGCGTGCTGTCAACACTTGGCAAAATTTCCGAGGTTCCCATCGAGGACGGACTTCATGTCAAAATCCCATTCATTCAGACGGTGAAGAAGGTGAACGTGCAGCGCAAAAAAGTTGACGGAGTAGAAAACACCTACACCGGCGACCTGCAGACTGCCGACATAGAATACACGATAACCTACGACCTCGTGCGCGAGCATGTGCCAGCCCTATTCAAAAACGTAGGCCGCGACTATCACGAGAAAATGATTGTCCCCGCAGTGCAAGCAGCCATGAAAGGCGTGTTTGGCACAAGCACCGCCACCGAGATAATCGAAAACCGCATGAAGATTTCGTCTGTCATCGAGGATCGCCTGCGCCAGACCGTGCCTTCCGAGTATTTTGCCAACATACAGTTCACACTGGCAGGCATTGACTACGACGACGACTTCGAAAAAGCCATCAAAGAGAAACAGGTTGCCGAGCAGAACGCACTGAAAGCAAAGAATGTAACCATTCAGGTAGAAGAGCAAGCCAAGCAGACCAAGATTGCCGCCGAGGCAGAGGCCGAAGCCATGCGCATCAAAGCCAACGCCCTTGAGCGCAACCCAAAACTGGTGAACTACGAGGCCGTACAGAAATGGGACGGCAAACTCCCCGAATACATGTTAGGCGAAAGCGTCCCCTTCATCAACCTCAATGGTAAACAGTAAGTAGAGAACTCCCCTACTTCAACAAAAAAATGCAAAAAAAGGAGGCGAGATAAACTCGCCTCCTTTTTTATTTTCACTTTACAAACATTCTAAAATCACTTTTTCTTTTTGCTGAAAAGGAAACGGAAAAACATGGGGATTATTGAGGATAGTTTGATATCGCCATTTTCGTTGCTTATGCCAACAGCATTAAACGCCTCGTGCATAATATGCTTGGGCGAATAGAACTGCTTGAAATGAGTATAAGCATCCGAAATACGCTCCGACTGCTGCTTGATTTGCGATTCACCACGGAGTATGGCCTCATCAAGGTCCTCAACGGTGTTCAGTCCTATTGGTTTTGTATCTCGTTGACAGATAACATCGGTGTACATTGAGATAAAACTATTCTTAAAGATACGATGGCGTAGCGCAACAAGCAGCAAGATGACTATCAGAAGCACACCCGACATAATGAAGGCTGCCAAAGCATAACTGCCGAAAATCTCGCCAAGCAACAGAATGACGGCAAAAGATAGAGCCGTAACAAAAGCGCCTAATATAATGAATATCAAAAGAAGCCTTGCAATGACCGAAGTACCCTCGGAGAGACCTTTAACGGTACGCAGTTTGACATTGTCAATCTGCGCATCAACATAACCACGTACCTCTTGTACAAGATTATCGGCAGGAATAGAGAAATTGCTCATTTTTATACCGCGTTATTAGTTGATTCAACATGTTCCGACTCGTCTCCGATAGATTCAGTATCAGCAAAATCAGATATTTTCTCTCTTACTTTGTCGATGCAATCATCAACTGCCTTTTTTACCTTCTTACGGTTCTCTTCGCCCTTCTCCGGAGCAAAAAGCACACCCAAAGTGACACCAGCAGCAACGCCAGTCAATAGAGCAAAAAATGTACTCGCTTTCATTTTTTTTCGCAATTTTATTGATTAGTATCTTGTATAACTTCCGACTGATGAACACGCTCCTTCTGAATGTCTGGCATCAAACGCTGGACTATTTTTTTATCATAGAAGAAACTGCCAGCAATAACGCGGACCACAGTGTATGCGGGAATGGCTGCAAGCATACCAATTATGCCACCGATATGCCCAGCCAAAAGGATTACAATGAATATCTCAAGCGGAGTTGACTGTATGCTTGTAGAATAAATGATTGGCTGAAGGACGAAATTGTCGATGAGTTGTACTCCGAGCATGATAGCAAATACAATGAGTGCAAAAATCCAGATATTCACACCCAGACCAATGCCAACACCATATTTAAGCACCAAACAGAGCAACACACCCAAGGCCTCGCCAATGAGTGGTCCAACGTATGGGATAATGTTGAGAATACCAGCTATGAAAGCAATGCCAAGAGCATAGCCCGCACCTATTTGGGCAATAAGCCATAATCCCAAGAAATTGAATACCGCGACACATAGCATCTCAATAAGAATTCCCACAAAATAACGCGACAAAAGGTACTCGATATTACCAATAGCCTCGGTAACAGAATTCTCAATACTGTCAGGGACTATGGCGGCAACAATCTTGCTGAAAAGTTTCTCGTCCTTTACGAAGAAAAAAGATATAAACACAACAGCAAAAAGGCCAATAGCCAAATCAACCACGACAGAAGCCACCGACCCAAGAAAACCAGTAACAGAGGAACCCGACACAGAAGTCTTAAGGTAATTAAGCAGCACACTGATGGCATCAAAATCCTCGTCTACACCAGGGACAACACTAACCGCCCAGCCGTTGACCGTATCGGCAATTGAGCCGTCAAGACTATTCATATCGCTGAAAAAAGAAGCCTCATTGACGATATTTATCACCACAGGAATAACCTGTATGACAATAAGCATAAGGCCGCCAATCACCAAAAGGATTGAAAAAAGAGACAACAACCATTTTGGCGCACTCTTGCCCTTGATACTGACCTTGCTCATCAAATACACCAAAGGCTTGCTAATAAGCGACACAACCAATGCCAATATAATATAGAGCAACACATTGCTGAAATACCAACACACCACCGCCACAATAGACAGTACACCAATAAAGATAAGATACCCAGCAAGTTTATCAAGTTTGCTTTGTTTTTCCATTATCAGTTAGTTCTAATTCTATAGTTTGCTTTTATATTTTTACTTTGCAATGCAAAAGTACAATTTAATATGAATATATTTAGACTTTCCCTCTGAAAAACATTTTTTTGTTATTTTTGCATAGTAGAATTGAATTTTGTTACGAGACTAATGCCATGTAACAACCTAAAAAACATAAACCTTACAACAGCAACATATGAAATAGCAAACTGACATATTAAAAAAAATATATTGAGCTTGACGCTCTTGTTTCTCTCTATGGAAAGTCTGGAAAACTACACCGAAACTGAGAACAAGATGGCGGAAAAGTTCGCGCATTGGCGTGAATTGATTTCTTCCACTTATTTAGTTTCGAGGTATTCCAGACACCTCCATAGAAAATAAGTGAATATTAAAAGGAAATAATTTGCGCCTTTTTCTATGTTCCTTATTTTAACATCGGCTTCCAGTTCAATGGTCAAAAACGAAACTGTTTAACCATTATAAAACTGAAGAGGCAACAGGATAAAACAGCCAAAACCATTATGAGAAAAGCAATATGCTTAACTATTGTTGGCATGATGTTATGCGCAACTGGGGTAGCGCAAAGTGTAACAGCCAACCAAAACCAACAAATCATCAACGTGAATGTCCCTACAATTGAGAAGAAAGTCTACGTTGACAGGTATAGAACAGTATATGTAGATAAACCACGAAAAGCACATAAACTATCCGCACCTGTGCAACTTTTAGGCTATCTGTGGGTATATCCTGAAGACATCGGAGATTTTAGCAGTGTCCCTATCGAAGTTCTATTAAACATCAACAAAAACAGACCCTATGGTCGTGATAATTGGAGAATGCCCACACCTGACGAATTATCAATTTTGGAGAACAACGCCGACCAAATTGGACTAGGTGATGGAATATATTTGGCAACCGACCATAGAAATGGCATTCTACGTTTAGTGGCAACAGATATTGATTATTCGAATGCTGTGCGCATAGGAAACACTTATTGGGCAAAATGTAATTTCGGCACAGCAATAGAAACCGAAACAGGGAGGCCTTTGTCCTATCAAGAAGCAGTAGATAAAGCCCCTCAAGGATACAGACTTCCAACAGAAGAAGAGGCTCTGAATCTCATTTACAGCGGTGAAGTTCTATTTGGAGGATCATTTGGTGGGCGTATCTATGACGATTACTATGTGTCTTCTAAAGGTCATACTTTAAGATTTCCCTTTACTGAAACATCAACTTATAATTCTTATCAATCGTACTATTATGGCTACTATTGGGTTCAAGGTGGAAAGGTTATATTTTGGGGATACGGCGCATGGGGCTATAGAGAGGGTCCAAAGCTTATATCTGGAGGAAACACCGCACACGCAAGATATGTTTTAGATAAATAATCAAAAAAAAGTAGCAAGAGGATGTCTCATAATGAGATATTCATTAACGAGAATCACTCATTTGTGATAAATACAAAACTATCGGTTAAACAAAAAGAGGATGTCCCATAAGTTCGGGACATCCTCTTTTTAATGACGTGACGTTACATCACATACTGATTAAAAGGCACGTCAAGTTTGATGTAAAGGAACATAGCCTAAGGACGTAAAAGTATTTTCCACAATGGTTGTTTTTTTGAGTCTTAAAGACAAAGAAATACAACAACACACAAAAGCATATCGTCTCACTGAGAGAGCGACATTATCAAACAGAGTCATCAACATTATCACGATGAGAACTCGACAACGGAGACTTGAAAACATAACAATTAGCACCTCGAAGTATACTTGATTATACATATACAACAAAAAAGGGAACCGTTTACCGATTCCCTTATAAAGATTGGCGGCGACCTACTTTTCCACAAAATCATTAAAATAGGTTATCACTTGCTCTTTCAAAAACGGCAAATCTTCTTGTATCACCTTCCACACCTGCTTTGTACTGACCTGATAATAGCCATGAACTAAAACATGACGCATAGCAATGATGTCACGCCAAGCAGTCTGCGGATGCGCCTCACGAAATTCATTGGTGAGCATATATGAAGCCTCTCCAATAATCTCAATACACTTGACAACAGCGTAATATGTCACCTCATTTTTTCGAAGATCTTCGAACGTCATCCCTGATGTAAAACGCTCGATACGTTCAATTGAGGCAAGAATATGCTCCAAGCGGCCTTTGTCTTTAAGCGGTTCTCTCATAAACAAGTTTCCTATCTTTCATTGCCGAATCTGCAGCAAACGGTAATAGGCAGTCCTCTTCGACAAGATCCACCTGTCGTCCAAGCATATCCGACAAAGTGTTCATGATATGGGCATGTTTCAGCAACGACACTCCTTCGGGCAAATAGCGTACCATAATATCAATATCGCTATCTTCCCGTTCTTCACCACGCGAGAACGAACCATACACCCACGCCTTATCAATTGGCAGCGTGGCAAAATAATCGTGTATTGTATTTGTATACGCTATCGGCATCTTTGATCGTTTTTTTATTATTGTAACGCAATAATCTCATTATTATTGCATTTGTAGGCGACAAAAAAAGAGTCCCGATCGGAACTCCGCTTAAAATAAATGACGAAACAAAAAAGGGAGTCCCGATCGGAACTCCCTTAAAAAGATTGGCGGCGACCTACTTTTCCACAAACTAGTGCAGTATCATCGGCGATACGGGGCTTAACTTCTCTGTTCGGAATGGGA
>ONLQ01000033.1:0-19140 GCA_900318665.1 uncultured Bacteroidales bacterium
GTTGTTGTCGAGGACGTACCAAAGAATGCCTTTTTTGTTGGTAATTTCTCCGTCCTTCAGGAGATCGGAGATCCACGCTTCGAGTTTCTTGGCATCTATCTCATCGTCCTTATGTTTGCGATACATATCTCCCCAGTCCGTTGCGGTATAGAGGTTCGCATGCTTGCCGATGAACTTCATCTTAACCCACGTCATAACAAGGTTGAAGTATGTCCAAAGGTCACTACAATCCGAGTCGTGCTGGTGGCGACGCATATATTCCTCAATCGTTAATCCGTCCCGTTTAGCAACCCACTCGATAGCCATTTCCAATCCGGCTTGGCGAATCCACTGTTTGGAAATATATCCGTCACTAATACGCTTTGCGGCGCAGTTATTACGCGAGAAATAACGCTTTGCGTCTGTTACCCAAGAGCCGGCAAAAACCGCGTTTCTGATCTCCTGGTTAGTCAGTTCCTCTCCGGCTATATGGAGAGTTTCCTCGTTTATGTGATTGGTGCTTTTGTGGCTGGTTTCTCCATGTGCATGCTCAACATCGTCGTCAATCCTATGCTCAACACCCTTGGCGGTGGTGGCAATCGTGGCAACCAGTTGGTGCAACTTGGTGGCTCGTGCAACTCTATTGGCGGCACTATCGCCCCAATCTTGCTGGGCTATCTTATTGGTGGCAACATCAAGACCGCCACGGTCGGCGATGCTGCTCCTGCTATGATTATCGCTATGGCAATCTTTGTTGTGGCTTTCGTAGTCATAATGCTGACCAACATTCCCGAGCCTCACATGGAAACCGCCGAAGAACGCGAGGCTCGCATCAACAATAAGGTCAAAGATGCCCACAGCCCGCTGTCGTTCCGTCATTTTGTGCTTGGCGCTATCGCCATCTTCTTCTATGTTGGCGTTGAGGTCGGTATTCCCAATATGTCTAACCTCTATATGTCGGAAAATCCCATGGTAGGTCCTGCTGTGGCCGGTACATTTATTGCTGCCTATTGGTTTTTGATGATGTGCGGCCGTCTGATTGGCGGTGCCATCGGCGGTAAGGTGTCTTCGCGTACCATGCTTTCCACGGCTACCCTCATAGCCATTGCTTTTATCCTCTGCCTTATCCTTATTCCCGAAACTATCACGGTCAATATGCTGGGCGCCACTATTCCGCTCAAGATGATGTTTATGTTCCTCACCGGCCTTTGCACTTCCGTAATGTGGGGCGCCACCTTCAATCTGGCAACCGAAGGCTTGGGTAAATATACTCCCATGGCATCGGGCATCTTTATGGTGATGGTATGTGGTGGCGGTATTCTGCCGTTCATTCAGGGACTTGTGGCCGATAAGATTGGCGTTATTGGCAGTTACTGGATTGTTATCATCGGTTTTGCTTTCATCCTTTTCTACGCTATTGTCGGAAGCAAGAACGTGAACAAGGACATTCCTGTAGAATAAAACAGACAACTATACGGGCATTTATCTGCCCACAAATAAAGAAAAAAAGTGAAGAGACAGCCAATTTGTCAATTCACTTTTTTCTTCAATACGACATTGATTAGATGAAGGTAGTAAATGGTTTTGCCATTATCATGGCGTTCTTCGCTTTGGGCGAGGCAGCGTCTATCCTGATGGGGCATTTTGTGCCTGGCAGTGTGGTTGGCATGGTGTTGCTCTTTGCCGCACTATGTCTGCGATGGGTCGATGCTGAAAGCATCCGTCCTGTGGCGAAGTTCCTTACGAGCAATATGATATTGCTGTTTATCCCGACATTTATTGGCATTATCGACACATGGGGATTGTTGAGCAGCAGTCTGCTTGAGTGGTTTGCCGTTGTGGTGCTTACCACCGTTGCGGTAATGGCCTCTACGGGCTATTGCGTGCAAGCCGTGGAGTGGCTTCGCACACGTCTAACTAAAAAAGGAGAGGAGGCTAGACAATGATTTCCGAGATAGTCAATAGCGTGCCCTTTCTGATTACTCTGACCATTGCGACATATATCCTTGGCGTGTGGGTTCGCACTCGCAGCAAGATTGCCATGCTCAACCCAATGCTGATAGCAGTCCCAATCATTATCACATTCTTGCTTATTTCGGGCATAGAACCTCGCCACTATATCGAGAGCAATAGGTTGATAACATTCTTGCTGGGACCGTGTGTCGTGGCATTGGGGCTTACGCTTTACGACCATCGTATGATGATTTTGAAAAACGCGGTATCTATTCTCTCTGCCGTTGTGGTGGGTAGTGTGGTCGGTGTTGTGAGCGTAGTGCTAATGTGCCGTTGGTTGTCGATGGACGAATTGTTTGAACTCTCAATGTCGGCCAAGTCGGTCACGTTGCCCATAGCCCTCGACGTTGCCGAACCCTTTGGTGGCAATGCTGCCATAACAGCCGTATCGGTGTCTATATGCGGACTCTTTGGCGGTGTCTGCGGACCGCAGATATTGAAATGGCTGGGCATCAAAAATCCCGTAGCCGTAGGTGTAGCCATGGGAAGTTCATCGCACGGCATAGGCACAGCCCGAGCCCTCGAAGAGGGCGCAGTGCAAGGCGCAGTAAGCGGCCTATGCATGGGACTAATGGGCGTAGCAACAGCAATAGTCGCCCCGATATTGATGAGAATGATGTAGGCGAGCGCCTATTTCAGCGACTCGAATTCATTTTGGGCTCGGTGGTAGTCTTCTGGGATTCCTATGTCTATGAAGTAGTTGTTGGCGACATAGGCTCGGAAGGTGCGCTGCTGGTATTGTGATTGCAAGATGTCGGTCTCGAAAGAGAAACGTTGTCCTTGTTGGAAGCCGTCGAACAAGGATTTCTTCACTACATAGATGCCGCCGTTGATAAGGCCAGCGCCTTGCGACGCATCTTTCTCTCGGAACGAGATTACTCGGTGTTGGTCGTCAACACATACCTCGCCATAGCGCGACACGTTTTCCACATTGCGCAGCACCATTGTGAGGTCGGGATTGTGCTTTTGATGAAATTCTATGAGCGAATTGAAATCAATGTCGAAAAGTGTGTCGCCGTTAAGCACTACTATATTGTCGGTCGTGCATTTCTGTAAGGCAAACAGCATGCCGCCGCCAGTGCCGAGAGGCGTTGTCTCGCGGGCGTAGGAGATTTTTATCCCGTTATATTCATTGCCGAAATAGTCCTCTATTTTTTCGTGCATGTGGCCAGTGGAAAGCACTATATGGGTGAACTGCTGGCAGACAAGACGGTCGAGAATATAGCATAGGAATGGGCGTCCGCAGACGGGAGCCATGGGTTTTGGCACATCGCTGACGATATGAGATAGACGGGTGCCGAATCCACCGGCAAGTATTATGGCTTCGCGAGGTTGCATGTCTGTTGTTTTTAGTTGTTGTAGTTCTATTAGTTTTCTGTATGCTTTAGTAGATTACTTCTATTGTGCCGTGGCGTTCTACGTCGCCTCGTGCTCCATGAGCGTCAAATCGATAGTAATAGGTGCCCGCCGGGCTATGGGTCTCGGCTGGGTTCCAGAAATCTTCTTTGCGACGGATGTCGCGAACGTTATAAACGGGTGTGCCCCATCGGTTGTATATGATGAGTTGCGTATGCTCGTAGCACTTGAGTTCGAGAAGATTGACTATTGCGAAACGGTCATTGTGTCCGTCGTTGTTGGGCGTTACGATGTTAGGGAACTGTAGGTAGCGGTCGCATGAGATTGCCGAGAGGTGGACAAAAAGAGAATAGTATAGTATGCTGTCGCAGCCATGAATGGTTTGGGTGTAGAAACTATCAAAGGTGGCTCCTTGTGTGTATCCTCGTCCCATATAGTAGTGCGGCAGATTGATTTCGAGAACTGTATCGTAGATGCTGTCAATGTAGTTGGTGTAGAGCGACATGGAAAGTGTCGCGGTGCTGTCCTCGCCGTGTGAGGCACCGCGTGGAAGATACTGTGTCTGTGTGCCATCGTCGTTGAACCATACGTTACGCCACTCCATTGGCAGGCTTTCGGGGCATACGCTGGTGTCGAAAAATGATGCCACATTGCGCCACACATGAAGCGAATAGGTCATAGTACTGTCGCATCCAGCGGCATTGGTGGTTTGCAGTGTGGTATCGGGGTGGTCGTTGTTGAATAATACGCCTGCGGCGTTGCGTGGCAGGTCGTTCTCCACGCAGGTGTCTTTGATATTGCCTGTCGTAGAGTGGCGTATTGTAAGATTAAGCCGTTGCAGGCTGTCGCAGTCGTGAATTGTGCGATAGTGCATTTCGTAATGTCCGCTTTCCCTATAGTGCTGGCTCTCCCATATTATGCTGTCGCAAACGGAAATGGATGTATCGTGTTGTGGGGTGGGGTGGACTTGAAGGTCAAGACTGGTTATAAACGAGCCATATTGATGAGAGTAGGTGCCGGTGGAGCGGAGAATGGTATCGTAAAAAACAATAGATGAATCTTGGCAGATGTCTTGATGTTGGTTTATGACATTTAGACAAGCGGGCGCTAGGTCGAGATAAGTGGTGGCGGTATCGGAGCATTGTCCGGTACTAAGTTTTGCGACAAGTTGTATTTTGTGACGACCAAAATAAAGGTAATTGTCTAAATCTTTGGTGTAATAGCGGATAGAGTCGTTGACAATCCATTCGTAGGACTCGCAGGGTAGGTCGGTGGGGTTGGTGTGGGCCTCATCGGTCGTGATGATACTGTTGTTTTCAAAATGATAGTGGTAGTGGCAGTTGGTGGTGTCGATGATTGACGAAGAGAATCGAGCCCAAGGGTAGCGAGACATGGCAATAGCGGTTGATGTGAACTGGCATAATGCATTGGGATTCTGGCTGTGGAACGACATTAAGCATTTGTAGGTGCCAGGCTCGGTAACGGCGATGGAGTCGTCGGTGCTTAATATTGTTGATGGGTCGTTTTCATTGTACCATTGGTAGTCAAATCCTTGAGGTGCACGGAAAACATTGCTGATGTTGTCGCCGCAAGATTTAGATTGGATTGTCTTTTGTGCGCACGATAGATTGAAATAGGCATATCCATAGTGCCCCATGGCGGAACAACCTTGTGAATATATGTCTATATATATTGTTTGTCCTTCGTATGGCGTGAGGTTGATGCCGAGTGTTGTCCAATCTTGCCAAACGAGGGTTCTGTTGCTATTTTCGTTCCATTGTGTAGCGCTTGCACTTCCGGGGTAGAAATCACCATGGGTGCAGTCGGGGTTGATTGTGTTGCCGGCAGCGTCAGTGAAACTAAAAGTGAATTTTGGCATCATTTCGTCAGAGTGTCCCCATGGAGATTGGAGCACGATGGCGTATTTCAGTATGAGTAGTTCGGTCTGCCGTGTGTCCACATGATATGGGTATCGTATTTTTTGAGCCAAGCCATTGGTGGTACTACCTAAACGAACAGATACAATCTCGTCAGGCGGAATGGTGCTAATGGGAACATTGGGGTCTAATCTTGCTACGGTATGAACGGTATGGCGTGAGTCGGAATAGTTAAACTCACCATAGTCGATAGGATTAACTACCTCAAGTTCCCTACCGGCAAAGCCAGCATAGGAAATTGCATCGCCATAAAAGTCTGCAAAGTTAATACATCCGGTATTTGTTGTATTGTCAATGTCTAAAATCAGAGGTCCCATTACGCATTGCGTATTGCCTGGAGTATGTGTTTGATTGCCCGAGATTAACTTGTAATAGAATGTACGATGAGAATAGTTGTTGATGGTGATGGGAGAGGAACAGGCTCGAATTTCATTTGTAAGAGCAGTGATGCTTTTTCCATAAAAAAGAGCCATATTTGTGTCGGCAGAGTTTTCCCACTCTAATGTTATATTGTTGCCTGCATAAGTGGCATGTAGTGTACGGTTTCCGCATGGGACCTGAAAGTAATTTGTGTTAGGTCTGTTTTTGCCTATATAAAAGGTGTCGGAATGTAATATCATGTATGAATAGCACGCACCTTCATAGGTTGGGAAATAGAAAACACTATCGTGTGGGTTTAGATGAATATAGAAGGTATCAATGGCTATGCCAAAAGGTCTGTCGAGTTCGTAGATGCGTATGGTTCGAGGTGTGTTGGTTTGATTATAGTTGATTCCATTTATTAGTTCATTTCGAGCGTTATAGTCACTCAAATAGATGGAATCGCCCTGTATTATGAAATTTGCTGATTCAACATTTGTTCGGGCTTGTCGAAAACGGCATTGAGTATTATTTGTTGGGTAGATAGAATCGCCACTATATACTTTATAGGTGATGGATGTAAAATTAGGTATGTCGGGAATTGTTATCGGATGCGTATATGATTGAATCCTATTCCAGGTGGTTAAGTCGTTGTAATTGGGAATTGCTTCGGTGCTGTAGATTATTGTCCATGGCGTTCCTGTTGGGTGGTCGAAGTCGTACCAGTCTATTTGAATAGAGTCAACATAGGTATTGGAGTAATTTTCATAAAAGCCACAACGTGTGTAAAAAGATGGATTAGGACAAGCCTCGTTATAAATAATAGGTTGGTTTCCAGACGGTAGAACTTGATAATAGTATTGCGTGCCTTCATCGAGGCCAGTGATATGATAAAATGTATCTGTTGTTGTTGTCGAATGGTCTAAAATTGGTGTGCCATTGAGATTTTGTCTGCTTCCCCAATAGATATTCCATTCTGAGTGGTCGGGGTCACTCCATCTAATGGTTGCATTGTTGTGATTGATGGGATCTACCTCTTGGGATATTCCAGTAGATAATTTCACGGAGAAAGTTTCTTGACAGGTGTTGCTGCCCGTGGTGACGTATTGTATGAAGGCGTGCCCCGACGAGGCTCTATAACGTCGGTGGTGCGTGTTCTCCATGGCTCCAAGCACTCCGAGTATAGGGCTATAAACGTCATTGCCGTTGAAGATGATGAGTTGTGTTGATGGGTCGCAGAGGTCGGCATCAATAATGATGTCTATTGGCATAACATGGAATGCGTCTAACACAACACCTCCGGTGCAGCGTATTCCAAGGTTTCTATATTGTAATGGAGGGTTGACTACGGTGATGGGCATTCCATCGCATAGAACGGTGTCTATAACTTCTTGTGCTGGCATTACGAGCATATATTGCCCTTTTGCTGTAAAGCACCAAGCGAAAAACAAGACTATACACAGAAAACGTCGCATGATAGAAAAAACTCTCAACTTTATTATTTCATACTTCTCGATTTTCTATCATCGTATTACTTCTACTACGCCGTTGCGATTTATGGAGCCGCGCGCTCCGTGTGCCTCGAAATGGTAGTAGTAGGTCCCTGCGGGCAATCCCTGTTCGCCAGGGTCCCAGAAATCGCGTTCGCTTTCGATGTCTTTCATCTGATAGACGGGTCTTCCCCAGCGGTTGTAGATGATGAGTTGCGAGTGCTCGTAGCAGTCGTTCTCGAGGAAGTTGACTATGCGGAAAATGTCGTTATGTCCGTCGCCGTTTGGCGTTATGATATTGGGGAATTGCAGATATTTGTCGCAGGTGACAACATGATAGTCTATCCATAGCGAAAAGAATATCACGCTATCGCACCCATGCACCGACACCATATGGAACGAGTCGTTGCTCACGGTCTGTTTGTATATGCGTCCGCGATAGGAATAGGGCATATCGTTGTCGGTGAGTGTGTCGTTCTCGTAGTCGTAGTAGTCGGGATTTACAAAGACGGTCAGTGTCACGGTGCTGTCCTCGCCGTGCATGCCTTGGCGTTCGAGGTTCTTTGTCTGCGTGCATTGGTGGTCGAAGGTGAACGGGCCCCAGTCGATGGGCAGAAAATGACGGCAGAGCGTGGTGTCGAAAGTGTCGAAAATGTTCCACCACACATGCAGCGAATAGTTAATCGAACTGTCGCATTGCTGCGTGTTGAGCACGTGGAGCAGGGTGTCGCGCACGGTGTCGGTGAAGGCGGTGTAGCCCACGGCGCGCGGCAGCACGTTCTCTATGCAGGTGTCGTGGAATATGGTGTCGGACGAGTAGCGTATGGTGGCGTGCAGGGTGCGAATGCTGTCGCAGTCGCGTGTGGTGCGCAGGTGTCGCACCTGTGTGCAACTCTCATATATCGTTCCGTAGTCCCACACCATGCTGTCGCATTCCGAGGCCACGGTGTCGAGCGGTCCCAACGGACGCACTTCGAGGAAAACGGTGGTGTGGAACAGTCCCAGCACTCGGTTGTGGGCGCCAGGCGTGCGCACTACGGTGTCGAGGAAGCGGTAGGACGAGTCGGCACAGATGGAGGGACGGAAGGTGTCGAAAACAGGACACACGGGATAGCGGTAGATGGTCTTGGTGAGGGTGTCGGAGCATAGACCGCCGCTCAACTTGGCAACCAGTTGCACGGTGTGCGTGCCGTAGGGGAAATCGTAGGTGAGGTCGGTGGTCGTAAATCGTTCGCGTCCGTCTATTATCCAGTCGTAACTCTCGCAGGGGTATTGCGTTGGGAGTGTGTGCTCGTCGTCCTCGGTAATGACGCTGTGGTTGCTCATGCGGAACCGAAACTTGCAGTTGATTGTGTCAATGCAGGTTGTGTCGAATATTGCGTAGGGGAAGCGCGGACCAGCCACAGCGTAGGACACAAATTCGCAGTGGGCTCCGGCGCTTTGGCCTTGGAAGGTCATGCGGCAGCCGTAAACGCCAATTCGGTCAACAAAAAGGGTGTCGGCGCGCGAGAGCACGCTGCTGGGTGCGGTGCTGTTGAACCACGAGTAGGAGAATCCCTCGGGGGCCTTGAAGGTGTTGGCCACGTCGGCGCCGCAGTGGAGCGACTCGATGCGGCGGTTGCTGCATTTCAGCACAAAGTAGGCATAGCCCCAGTGGGCGGAGAAGTTGCAGTCGCGTGTTGTCACGGTGACATATATGGTCTGTCCGTGGAAAGGCGTGAGGTCGAGACCTATTGTGCGCCAGTCCTGCCATTCGCAGATGCCCGTGCCGCGCTGCCAACTGCTGCCTTGGAATCCTGGTATGAATGTGGCGGAGTTGCAACTGGGGTTTATCTCGCGTCCGTTCTCGTCGGTGATGGAGAAGTCGAAACGAGGCTGGTCGCCACGGCCATGGCCTGGACTTTGCAACACCACGGCATATTTCATCACTAGCAGGTCGTTTATGAGTGTGTCCACATAGTAGCGGTAGCGAATGGCCTCGCCCTGCCCGCCGTTGTTCCAGTTGCCAAGGCGCACCGACTCGGTCTCTCCGTCGGGAATAGTCCACAGTGTGCGGTTGCGTGTGGTGGCGTTGGGGTCGGGACGGCGCACGGTGTTCACGGTGTGGCGCGAGTATTGGTTGTTCTGCCCCAAATCCACAGGTCCTACCGAGGAAAAAGGATTGCCGTATGAGCCTGTGTAGCACGTTACACGGCATGACGAGAAGTTGGTGTACTCTATGCAACCGAGTTTGTTGTAGTCGCAGGGGGTGCGGAAGTTGTCGGGCGTGCAGTTGCTGTTTTGCGATGCCGCCGAGCCGCCTGGCGTTATGCGGTAGTAGTAAACGCTGTTCTCGTTAAGGTCGCGAAACTGGTAGGGCGAGCCTGTGACTTCGGCCACTTGGTTCAGGTTGTTGCGGTTGGTGCCGTAGCGTATGGTCCATGTGCTGAAGTCGGCATCGTTCCATGTCAGTTCGGCCGAATAGGGTGTGATGCTGCCCACCGTTTGCGAATAGTTGCAAGAGGTGGTAAACTGATTGACGGCGCACGACGAGGGAGCGCTGGACGGCATGTTGAGGTACGATATGCGGTAGTAGTAGGTAGTGCCAGGGGTTAGTCCGTTGAAAGTGTAGGACGGACTGTTGCTGCTTGCCACGTTGTCGAGGTTGTCTCGGGTGGTGCCGTAGCGTATGGTCCAGAACGAGTGGTCTGGGTCGGTCCATGAGATGGTGGCAGAGTAGGGGAGCAGTGTGCCGACGGTAGGCTGATAGTCGCACAAGGTCGAAAAACTCGACATAGGGCATTGGCGCACTATGCCATAGCGCGAGTCGCGGTAGGATATTTGGTAATAGTAGGTCACTCCTTCAGAAAGTCCTTGCAGCACATAACTGTTGCTAGATGCCGTGGCGGTCTGCGTGAGCGCGTCGGGCGCTGTGCCATAGTGTATGGTGTAGGGCTGGTGGTTCGAGTTTTCCCAGTTCAGAGTTACGGAGTAGTTGGTGATGTTGGTGGCCGTAGCGGCAAGGCCTTGGCCTGCATCGACATAGGCGAAGAAACTCTCCATGCAGGAGTCGGAACCTTGTGTGGTGTAGTAGATATAGGCGTCGGTGTTGTTGACGGTGTAGGTGAAGGGTGCGTCGCTCATATTGTCAACGTTCACCCTGCCCAGCAGAGTGCCACGGTCGTTAGGACCGGCATATATTTCTATGCGTGAGGATGCGTCGCACAGGGAAGGATGCACCTCTATTTTGAAACCAGGAATAGATACGAGCCTCACGCCGCTGCTGCGTTGCAGACCGATGGTGGAGGCGTCGCTGCGCGGACTGCTGACGCGGTATGTGTTGCCCACGCACAGCGAATCGACAATTACGCCCGACGATGGCATCTGTATCTCTTCCTGCGCTACAATCGCTATGGGTATCAGCCACAAGAATAGGATGAAAGTCAGCAGCGTTTTTGCCGACATTCCGATGCCCTGTTGCTTGATGGTTGTGTGTCGCTGTTTCAAAATGTGTTGACTTTTAGATGTATAGGAGTGTTTTGTGTCCCTTTTCGCAGAAAAGAAAACATACAGAAGACTGCAAAAATACGTTTTTTTTTGAAATATTGTGAGATAACTGACTGAATATTTCTCGTTTAATGGCGTTTTTGCATATTTCTTACCAATACCATCATGTAATGTGGACCTATTGCATAATTATCTTTGTGCTATTTCGTTATTATAAAATAGGCATATGATGTGCCGCTTTATAGAAACACACAAACCAAATAACCATAGAAATGGAAAAGAAAAACTCTGGAAATGCTGTTTCCGTCATAAAGGTGGAAGGCTCGTTAGATGGCGCAAAAGTCAGAGAAATAGAGTCCACTCTTGATTCGAAAAAGGTTTATACGCTCGACTTTGATGGTGTCAGCGATGTCAATTTCGCCGCCATGCGCGGACTGCTCCGTTGCCATCAGAGCGGGAAGCATTTTTTTTTAATCAATGTCAACGACACCGTTGCTGAGAAATTCGAGGATTCCGGCGTGGGCTATGTGTTGAGTTTCTGTCGCAAACCAAAAAAACTCGACCTTTCCAACTACAAGGGGTTTGGCGAGGGTTTCCTGTCGTCGGCCTACAATAGTGTTGATGGCGACTCAATGCTCAAGGTTTACAATTCCCGTGTGCCACAACGTCTTGTGGCTCAAGAGAAAAACGTGGCGCGTGCCGCTCTACTTATGGGTATTCCTACTCCGCTGGTTGGCACGCTCTATTCCGCTGGCGAATACAACGCCGTCGATTTTGAGCGCATAGAAGGCAAGGTCTCTTTCGCTCGCGCCATTGCCAACAATCCCGAACGTTTGGAAGAGATTGCCATTCGTTTTGCAAAGATTTGCAAGAAACTTCACACCACCGAGTGCAACACCATGCTTTTCAACGACCGTACCATCTATTTCCGCCAGGCCGTTATCAACGACCCCGAATTCAACGACGAGGAGAAATCCAAGGCTTTGGCCTTCCTCGACAGTGTGCCGCCTGCCACAACCTGTATGCATGGCGACCTGCAGCCGGGCAATGTCATTATGACCCCCGAAGGTGATATGTTCATCGATATGGGCGATTTCGGCTATGGTAACCCTTTGCTCGACGTGGCAATGCTTTATTTCCAGGCGTGTATCAATTCTGAACAACTCATCATGCACCTGTTCCATATCCACAAAGAGCAGATGGTGCGATTCTGGGAAATCTTTGCCCGCGAATATTTCGATGCCCGCACACCCGAAAAACTCGCCGAAGTGGACAATATAATGCGCCCCTATACCGCCTTGTTCATGATGTACCTCGGCTCCACCTATGGCTACGAACCCCACATGCCGCCATTCATCAGAGAAAATCTGATGAAATAGCGTAAAGATATATCGCAAATAAAAATGCTCTCGGACGCAGGTCCGAGAGCATTTTTATTATACCCCAATAAGATTAGGTTTTCTCGAATTGATTTGGTTAGGTAGTCTTATTTCCGAAGGTTGCCGAAGAGGGTGGTTTCTACTAGTTCGCAGATTATGTGGCCTAACATTATGTGGCTCTCCTGTATGCGTGGAGTGTCGGTGGAAGGCACATTAAGCAATAGGTCGGACATCTCTTTCATCTTGCCGCCTGTCGCACCCGTCATAGAGATTGTCGAGATTCCCATCTCGCGGCACACCTCGTAGGCTTTCAGAATGTTGGCCGAGTTGCCAGAGGTTGAGATGCCAATCAGCACGTCGCCTTTGTGACCGGTGCCGCGAATGAGGCGCGAATAGACGAGGTCGTAGCCATAGTCGTTAGCCACGGCAGTGAGATACGAACTATTGCAGTGAAGAGCCTCGGCGTTGAGCGGTGGGCGGTCGAAATAAAATCTGCCACTCAGTTCGGCGGCCAGGTGCTGTGCGTCGGCAGCGCTACCACCATTGCCGCAGAAATGTATTTTCCCGCCGTTCTTCAGCGACGCGATAATCATGTCAGCAGCCTTCTGAATGTTGTTCTTTATAGTCTCATCGGCAAGCATAGCCTGCTTAGCAGCAACGCTCTCCTGTATGGCTTGTTCTATTCTGTTCATAGTGATATTATAATGTAAAAGTACAGATATTCAATTAGAAAACTTTTTTCTAACTATTTGTATCACCAAGCAAAAATACATGAAATTACCCAAATACGCATAGTTCCAAAAAGAAAATGTATTTTTGCAAAGTAAAAATAATATAAAAGAACACTGTGAAATTAAACGGATTGATGTCGGATAACGGCTTTGCTGCTCCGAGCGATGATGAGTTGAGGAATATATTTGCCTCGTCATGCGTTGAGTCGGCGGCGGAAGCCGAGGGAGTCAGTGCTGTGGAGATGTATGCTCGTATGAAAGCCGTAAATCTTTTCTCTGAGTTGATATACCCTTGCTATGACACATTGCATACCCAAAGCCGCCGAATTGTTACCGAGGATGTCCTCGAAGCACTGCATTGCCGTGAAGCAAAGAAAGGAGTTGCGGTATGAGAGTCTATCATGGCGGTACGGATATTGTTAAGAATCCAAATGTTACAAAAGGACGTGGCGGACTTGATTTCGGCATTGGCTTTTATATTACAGACATTAAGCAACAGGCAGAGTCGTGGGCTGACCGTATGGCACGTATACGTCTTGCAGATGGCCTCGTCAATATATATGAGTTTGATGAACGAACTGCAAAAGACCAGTATTCATATAAGAAATTTGAAGAGTACGATGTCGAATGGTTGAACTTTATTGTTGCTAATCGTCGTGGGGATAATTTTATGGAGAATTATGATGTTATAGACGGTGGTGTTGCCAACGATAGGGTTATAGATACGGTTGAAGCATATATGTCCAATATGATGCCGTTGGAGATTGCTCTCAAGAATCTCTCAGAACATCGCCCAAACAATCAGTTGTGTATTCGTAGCCAGAAGGTAGTCGAAGAATGTTTGCATTTTGTTGAATCATATAAGATATAATATTATGTTAAGCCCATTATTGATGTGGAACAAGATTGGTCGGATAGTGACTCTCATACAGAAAGATTTAGATATTAGTGCGGAAGAGGCTTTGGATATGTTCTATCGCTCTCGTACCAATCAATTAATGCGTGACCCATCCACGATGTTTTATACATTAGGCGATAGATATTTAGCGGATGACGTAATGGGGAAAATGATTGTTTAGATATGAAAAAGTCGGATATCTTTTGGCAAACATATTTAAATCTTGAAAAAGAAGCCATATATGTATCTAAGTACATTTATATAACCGATGAGATTATCATTAATAATAAGGGTAAGGAGTCTATTGAATACAGCGAGTCTCAATTAAAGGTGTTTTCTCCCCATATTGCAGATTTGTTGGTTCGGTGTTGTGTCCAGATAGAAGCCATTTCCAAAGAATTGTATTATGAGAATGGCGGAACTAAACAGAGGGGTGATAACACAATTTTTTTTGATGAGGATTGTCTAAAATTAATTGACAAGAAATGGAGTACTCACAAAAAACAGGTGTTTGTTGTTGCTCCTTTTTTTAATCTAACAAAAGTAGAGCATCGAGAATTACACCCATTGCGGGAAGCCCATAAAAAAGCGGGTACTATTTGGGAACGAGCATATCAGGCTGTTAAACATGACCGTTATGCATCACTTTCAAAGGGGAATGTTAAGTCTTTTTTGCATTCTTTGGCGGCTCTATATTTGTTGAATATATATTATCGAAATGATTCATGGCTTGCAAAGTATAATGATTTAAGCAAACAAGATTATAGTATGGGTTCTGGTTTGTTTTCGGTAAAACCTCCAAAAGCAGAACGGTTGTGGTATGGTAATCAACCGCAAGAAAGTGAAAGTCCATTTGTCGTGACATATCAGGATTCTGATTACAAACGTATAGTGGAAATGCAACAAGCAGAAAATGAGTCTTTGTGTAAGTTTTGGCAACAACAACCTGAATTAAAAGATCCGGGATTTGCTGCTTTTTTAGAGGATGCTTTTGAAAAACAAAAAAGTAATCCTGCTCATCGTGTAATGGGTGTATTGGAACTTGCAAAATATCGGTTGAATAGAATGATTCCTAATGATTTGCCATTTGAGGATAGAAAAAAACAGTTAATTGAAAGTGAGGCATGGAATTGTTGGGTTAACCAAAATAACACTCATCTATTACCAGATGAAATAACAGAAGAAAATATTCAACAAGAAATAGATAGGGTAAGTGTTTATTGGGGTATGGATATAGAAAAAAGATACAACAAATTTGAATGGATACCTTTTGCAATGAATGGTGGAATGTGCAAAATATATATTCCATAAAGAACTTTGTTTTTATTCTTTTGATATTTATTCATATAATTGTATTATTAAAAGAAAAGAATTAATTGACTCTAAATTATTTAATATCAAATAATAGGAAAGAATAATACGATAAATACATAACATAAAGCGTTTTCGCTCTCACTTGCTCACTTGAAGTTCCACAAACAAGCCAGTCGGGTAAAGCGGTAAACGCCTACGAGGAATCGTGGGCTTTACTTATTGGCTGGCAGGTCGTGGAACACCTAAGTGGGCATAAGCAAAGTTCCACGATTTTTTTATGCCCAGCAACGAAAACACTAAATCTCAAATTAAAAGCCGCCAGAGGGTGGCTGACCATGGCGAAGTGTTCACCAATCCGCGCGAGGTGAACGCTATGCTTGATTTGGTTCGCGACGAGTCGTTTAGGCTCGACAGCCGATTTCTTGAGCCCGCCTGTGGCGATGGCAATTTCCTAATCGAAATTCTGCGTCGCAAACTTTCTCTCTTGAAAGACATTAAATCCCAGACGGAATGGGAATTTCAAAGCCTTATTGCCGTAGGCTCATGCTATGGTATTGACATTCTTTCGGACAATGTTGAGGCTTGTCGCTCGAGGCTGGAAGCATTGGTTTTGTCTTGTTGTAATAATCATTCTATTATTTCAAGCGATACGGACTACAATAGAAGTCTGCACTATATGTTGCAGAAGAATATTGTCTGTGGCGATGCCTTGACCTATCGCACCGCCGAGGGCAAACCTATCTCATTCTGTGAGTGGACTCCTATTGCAGGCAGTATGCAGTTCTCGCGGCGCGACTTCTTGTTTGACTTCCTCGCTACGAAGAGCCACCAGTATAGCCTTTTTGACGAGCAAGGCGAGGTGCAGAGTTTTGACGACCCGGTGCGCACCTATACACCATTGCATTACACTCAACTTTATAAATATGACGAGTAATTATAGCCCCGACATTCTTAACTGTTTGGCAAATCTCTCGAGCGACGAGGTCTTTACTTCGCCAGAGTTGGCAGGCCGTATGCTTGACCTGCTGCCAGCAGAGTTGTTCCGCTCCAGTCGGACACGTTTTCTCGACCCTTGTAGTAAAAGCGGTGTTTTTCTGCGTGAGATTGCCAAACGGCTGTTGGTGGGTCTTGAAGAAGAAATACCTGACTTGCAGCAGCGCATAGACCATATTATGACAAAGCAATTGTTTGGCATTGCCTGTACCGACCTCACATCCGAGATGAGCCGTCGCACGCTCTATTGTGCCAAGCATGCCAATGGCGAGTATAGTGTTAGTACCGCCTTCCATGACCTGCAGGGCAACATCATGTATGAGCGGTGCCAACACACATGGGACTCGCAAGGTCGCTGTGAGTATTGCGGAGCCAACAAAGACGAGTACTTTCGCAGTGATGCCCGCGAGACTTATGCTTATCCATTTATTCACAAAAGTATTAAAGAAATATTCCATAAAGAAATGCAATTCGATGTAATCATAGGCAATCCACCGTATCAAATGAGTGATGGAGGAGCGCAAGCCAGTGCGATGCCAATATATCATAAATTTATTCAACAATCTATCAAAATAAAACCAAGGTATTTGGTTATGATTGTCCCTTCAAGATGGATGACGGGAGGTCGAGGATTGGATTCATTTAGAAATGAAATGTTACATGATAACAGACTTGCGGTTGTACATGATTTTAAGGATGCTTCTATTTGTTTTTCTGGTGTAGAAATAAAAGGTGGGGTAAATTATTTTCTATGGGACAGAGATAAGAAATCAGATATGTGTATGGTGATTAATGATTATGGAGATGATGGTGTTGTTGAATGTCAAAGACCTCTAATAGAAAAAGATAGTGATGTTTTTATTCGAAATAATAAGTTGATCACTATTTTTAGAAAGGTTGCTTGTAGAAAAGAAAAATCATTTTCGGATATAGTGTCTCCGATGAAACCTTTCGGTTTACGAGGGGATTTTTTCAAGAATCCATCAAAATATTCTCTTCCAGCAATAAGTGATGAAAAGATCTCAAACGGTTATACTATTTATGGGTTGAATGAATCACTAAAACGTTGTTGCAAATATGTGAATATAAACTATCCAATACCAAGAAAGGACAATATTGATAAATACAAATTATTTATGTCTCGTAATCAGGGTGAGGGAGAGTTAGGGGAAACATTTGCATTGCCAATATTTGCCAAGCCAAATGATTGTTGTACCGAAACCTTTGTTGTTATTGGGGGATTTGATACAGAAGATGAAATGATGAATTGTTGGTCGTATATGAAAACAAAGTTTTTTAGAACAATGCTTGGTGTAAAGAAAAATGATCAAGGTTGTGGTCAATCGGTGTATCAATTCGTTCCAATGCAAGACTTCTCACACCCTTGGACTGACGAGATGTTGTATGAGAAATACAACTTGGACAAGGATGAGATTGCCTTTATCAAGAGTATGATACGCCCGATGGAATAACCATTCAAGATGTAATAACTACTATGCAGACAATTGAACAGCTATTACCCAGTGGGCAACGTGTAGTGCCGCAGATTTATATGTACGACGACACGTCGTTCCCGGGATGGATAAAGATTGGGCAGACTGGCCGTCAAGATGTGAACGAACGCATTGACGAGCAGCACCCTATCACTGAACCCTACAAGACCTACCACTTGCTATGGCATGACAACGCTTTCTATGCCGACGGCAGTGGCGAGAGTTTCAGCGACCACGACCTGCACGAGTGTCTGCGCCGTATGGGAAAGGAACTTATTGGCGAGTGGTGTCGTTGCTCGTTGCGCGAGGCCAAGGCCGCATACGTGGCGGTGCGTCACCGCGATACAAGCATTGAGACTGTGCGTGACCTCGACTACAAGATGCGCGAGGAGCAGGCAAGAGCCGTAGAGCGGACGGCAGCCTATTTCGCCAAGATGGACAAAGAGGAGCCCAACCGTCCCAGCCACTATCTATGGAACGCCAAGATGCGTTTCGGCAAGACCTTTGCTACCTACCAATTGGCTAAACGCATGGGGGCAAAACGTGTGTTGGTGCTGACTTTCAAACCCGCCGTTGAGGACTCGTGGCGCGACGACTTGTTGCGGCATCGTGATTTCGACGGGTGGCGCTATTATAGCAGCAGAACGGCTGAGGGTAATGAATCTCGAAATTTGAATTTTGAAAATTCTAATTCAAAATTCCCATTGGTGGTTTTCGGCTCGTTTCAGGACTATCTCGGGCGTGACCGCTATGGAAATATTAAACCTAAGAACGAGTGGGTTCACAGCATTGACTGGGATTTGATAGTGCTTGACGAATACCATTTCGGTGCATGGAACGACAATGCCAAGAGTCTGCTCGACCTTGGCGATTCGGAAGCGAAAAAACGTCAGGCAGAAGAGGACGAGGTGATGAGCGAAAGCGGCATAGACGTGGAAAGCGGACGTGCATGGGACGACAGCGATGTGCCTATCACTGGCAAACATTACCTCTACCTCAGCGGCACGCCTTTCAGAGCCCTCGCTACGGGCGAGTTTATGGAGAGCCAAATCTTCAACTGGACTTATCAAGACGAGCAGGCGGCCAAGGCGGATTTTGAAAAACGTATCTCGGATTGTGAGTCGTCAAAATCTCATAGACAAGGTTCGCGACTATTCAATCCATACGCCGAGATGCCTACCATGGTGATGATGACCTACCAAATGCCGCAAGACCTTGGGGCAATGATAGAGCAGTGGGATATGGACGGTTTCGACCTGAACGAGTTTTTCAGAGCCGAGGTTGCAGGAGAGCATAAAGGACCGAAGGGACGCAATGCGGAAAGTGTTGCTACATTTGTCCATGAGAAGGCAGTGCAGAAATGGCTTGACATTATTCGTGGCAAGGCTCCTATCTTTGGTGACGGCAGTTCGCCTATCAATGTGCGTCCGGCTCTGCCTTTTGAGGACACTCGCCTTCTTGACCTCTGCGCCCACACGATGTGGTTTCTGCCCAATGTGGCGGCGTGCGATGCTATGGAGGCTCTGCTGCAGCGTCCTGCCAACGGATTCTATCAGAACTACACTATCATCAACTGTAGCGGCAACAAGGCAGGAATAGGGATTGATGCCCTTGGCCCAGTGCGCAAGGCTATGGGCGACAACCCATTGAAAACTCGTACAATCACGCTGACTTGTGGTAAACTGACTACTGGGGTGACTCTGCGACCGCT
>ONLQ01000033.1:19161-34683 GCA_900318665.1 uncultured Bacteroidales bacterium
TGATGCTGCGCAACTGCTCAAGCCCCGAGACTTATTTCCAGACCGCTTTCCGTGTTCAGAGCCCGTGGACAGCCACCGATGAGAACGACCCAACGAAGAAAACAATACTGAAACCCACATGCTATGTGTTTGATTTTGCGCCCAACCGTGCTTTGCGCGAGGTGGTGACCTATGCCAACCAACTGGATGTGGACAGCAATCGCCGTATTACCGATAAGGTGGACGAGTTTATTAATTTCTTGCCCATACTTCAGTTTGACGGCAGTTCGATGAAGCGGGTGGATGCCACAGAAATACTCGATTTTGTGGATAACGGCACCAGCGGCACTCTGCTGGCACGTAGATGGAACAGTGCGCAGTTGGTGAACGTGGATAACGCCACGCTGCAACGTGTGCTTGACAACCCCGAGGCACTGGCTACCATTATGAAGATTGAGGGTTTCCGTGCTTTGGGGGGCGATATCATTGAGAGTATCGTGAATCGTGCCGAGAAGATTAAGAAACTGAAGCGTGAGGCTGGCGAAGGTGGCGACAGTAAGAAGAAAAAAGAACTGACGCAAGAAGAGAAAGAGTATCGCTCCAAACGACGCGAGGTGCAAGAGAAATTGATGAAATTTGCCACCAGAATACCCATCTTCATGTATCTCACAGATTATCGCGAGGAAAGCCTTGAAGATGTTATCCGAAAGTTGGAACCGAAATTGTTTGAGCGTGTTACGGGGTTGACTATCGACGACTTTGACTTGCTGCTGCGTGTCGGAGTGTTCAATCGCGCCCAAATGAACGACGCAATATTGAAATTCCGTCGCTATGAAGATGCGTCGTTGACCTATACTGGCGTGAACCGTCACGCATCAGACACCCGTATTGGCTTGATGGACAGCACCGTGCCAATAGAGGCTATTATCTGATGAGGAAATAGACTTTGTATAGGTTAAAAGTGCCTCCGTGCCATGATTTATGGCAGTTTGGTTAGGTCGGCTTTTATTAGGCAGTGGTCACTTAGCATGGCGTTGTTGACTACTGCTATATTGCTGATGGCGAAGCCTTTGGTGATGATGTTGTCTATGGCGCTGCGTGGCGCTGTGCCAGCGGGATAGGTGTTGAGGTCGCCAAGATAGCCGTGGTTGGCCATGTCGTAGCCGGCCTCGATGAAGGCATCGTACTCGGTGGGTTTCGAGGTGTTCCAGTCGGCACACATTATAACGTACTTATCGCCTTTGAAGGCCTCGATGAGTTCTTTTATCTGGAGTTCGCGATATGGGGCGCCGTTCTCGCCTTGGTTCCAGTCGAGGTGGGTGGAGACCACTTTCACGATGTCGCCGTCAATGCGCATGGAGGTTACGAGGTAGTAGCGTTTTTGCACCATTTTGGAGAACATGACGGTGTCGGTGCCAAGCACTTCGATGCCGTTGCTGAAGATGGCGTTGCAGTTGTAACTGTATTTCGGACCGACCTGCGCGTCGCGATAGTTGGAAAGTATTGCTTCGCGGGCCACTACGGCAGGATTTTTATCGGTGGCGTTGACCATCAGAGGGTTGTATTCCACCAATGCGAGGATGTCGGCGTTGAGGTCGTTGAAATAGGCACGGTAGGACTGCTGGTGGAATTTCAGTTCGTCGTGAGAGAGCCGGGTGTCGCCCGATTGGCCGAGGGCAAAATGGCCGATGTTCCAACTTGCCACAGTGATTTTGGTAAATTGTCGGTTTTGTGCGTTGAGGCAAAAGGCAAGCAATAATGCTGGCAAAAGTATTATAATTCTTTTCATAATGATGACTGTGTTTTGAGGGTACAAAGATATAAATTTTCTATGGAGTAGGATGAAAAAAGTTCCAACGCGGCGTGCGGTTGGAACTAGGTTTTGTTCGGGTTTCCTTCGGGTTTTGTTCGGAGATGACGAATGACGATTTGTCGCTACATCGTCCAGGTCTTTAGGCCCTCAGCTGTGAAGTCGTAGCGTTTGGCCTGTCCGCCAAGGCTTTCGAGGGCATCGATAACAGTATGGCGTGAGGCTTCGGGACAGTAGAAGAACATAAATCCGCCTCCGCCAGCACCCGAAATCTTGCCACCGGTGGCACCAGCGGCGAGGGCGGTGTTGTAGATGTTGTCTATGCGCTCGTTGCTGACGCTTTTGGCCATCTGCTTTTTGTACTGCCAGCCGAAGTCAAGTATCTCGCCTATGCGGTCTATCTCGCCTTTCAGCAACACCTCTTTCATCAGGAGCGATTGCTCCTTGACTTTGTGCATCGACTCGATGGAGTTGTTGTTCTTGCTCTTGACGTTGTTCTGCTGTTCCTTGATGATGTCGGCGGAGACGTGGCTGGTGTCGGTGTAATAGAGCACGAGGTTGTGGGTCAGTTCGTCGATATAGCGCTGGCGTACTCGCAAGGGGTTGACAATCACGTTGTCGCCTATAAACTCCATGAAGTTAAATCCGCCGAAGGTGGCAGCATACTGGTCCTGTTTGCCACCAGCGAGGCCGAGGTCGATGCGCTCTATCTCGTAGGCCAGACGTGCTATGTCGTATTCTCCCAGCGGCAGTTTTAGCCACTCGACGTATGCGCCGAGAATGCTGACTACGAGCGTGGATGAGGTGCCGAGCCCCGAGCCCGCAGGAGCATCGACATAGGAGCAGATGCGGAGCGACAGTGGCTTGTGGGTGAATTGGCGCACGATGCGGTTATACACTCCTTTGTGCAGAATGAAATAACCGTCGGTGTCCACCTCGGTGGCATTGGTGTATTCTTCGCGCAGGTGCTTGCCAGGCGCCTCGAAAACCACCTTGCCGTCGTCGGTGGGAATGATGGTGGTGTGGGCATACATGCTGATGGTTGCGTTGAGAATGGCACCGCCATAGATGTCGGAATAGGGCGAAACGTCGGTGCCGCCGCCTGCCAGACCAAGGCGCAAGGGGGCTTTGCTACGAATAATCATTGGAGTAGGGTATTAATGGCGTCGGTCATGTTAGACCAAGCGTATTTTTGTTTTTCTTGTTTGAGGTTTTCGACAAAGAGCGTTTCTTTCTCGTCGGCAAAATAGCGCACTATGGCGTCGGCTATCTGCTTTGCGTCGGGCTCTACGACATAGCCAATCTTGCCGTCGGGCACTATCTCGGGCAGTCCGCCAACGTTGGTGACAAGCATGGGGCGTTCGAAATGGAATGCCACCTGTGTGACGCCGCTCTGCGTGGCGGTCTTGTAGGGCTGTGCCACGAGGTCGGCGGCGCAGAAATAGCGGTTCACCTCGCTGTCGGGGATAAAGTCGGTTTTCAGCACCACGCGGTCGCTAATGCCGAGCCGTTCTATTTGTTCCATATAAGGCTTGGGGTCGCCGTAGAACTCGCCAGCCACAATCAGTTTGACATTCTGCTGTTGCAGACGGCTGTCGGCAAAGGCGTCGAAAAGCAGGTCGAGCCCTTTGTAGCCTCTGATGAAGCCGAAAAACAGCACATATCGTGTGTCGGCATCAAGGCCTAATAGTCGACGTGCCTCTTGCTTGTCGAGACGCTCGCCATAGTGGTCGTATAGCGGGTGGGGACAGAAGGCACGAGGCTTGCTCTGGTCGAAGAGCCCGAGGTCGCCCAGCACGGAGCGCGACATGGCGACAAATCCATCTGTAGCGCCCACGAAATAGCGGGCAAACATCTTGTCGCCAATGCGATGCTCGTGGGGTATGATGTTGTCTAATATGGAGATGCAGCGGGTGTGGTGGTTTCGTTTCACGCGACGGGCTATGGTTCCGAAGCAGGGGGCCATGAAAGGCAGCCAGAACTTGGTAATCATCATGTCGGGGCGCTTTTTGGCAATCTCGCGGCCAACGCTGAGCCAGTTGAGCGGATTGCACGAATTGACACGGCGATGGATTGTCAGCCCTTGTGGGGCGGGTTCGGTGCTGTATTGCGTCTTGCCGGGGAAAAGGAACGAGGGGTATTGCAACGTGAAGGTGTAAATCTCTACCTCGTGTCCCATCTGCTGATATTCGCGTGCAAGCCTTTCGTTGAAGGCCGAAAGTCCGCCACGATAGGGGTAGGCAGTGCCAAGAATGATGATTTTCATAGAGAGAAAACTAACGTTTTAATATGCAAAGATACGTTTTTTTATTGTTTCTGCCCTCTGTTGCGCTGTAACTGTGTGAATTTTATGCGGCGCAGGGCGGAATGGCGGGCTATTTTCTTGAAAGTTGGTGCATCGCAGGTGGCAAGCGATTGGAGTTGCTGCAGCCGTTCGTTGCTGATTTCGAGGCGTGTGGCGGCTTGCTGGTTGAAGGGGCAGGCAAGTTGGCAGATGTCGCAGCCAAAGATGTAGCCCGACAAGCGGATGTCGTCGGGCAGGATGTCATCGGGGTTTTCTATGGTGTGGTAGGAGGCGCAACGGCGGGCGTCGAGCATATAGGCGTCGTGATGGTCTATCTGTCCGTCGGCAATCAGCGCATGGTTGGGGCAGGCTTTCACGCAGCGGCAACATTCGCCACAGCCGTCGGCCATAGGGCTGTCGTACTGGTCGGCGACGCTCGATGTGACTATCTCGCCAAGATTGACCCAACTGCCGTAGTCGGGATTGACCAACAGCGTGTTGCGCCCTATCCAGCCCAGTCCGGCACGCACGGCCCAATGCTTTTCGGCTATTGGCGCGCTGTCAACGCACGGGCGGCCTTCGAAGGAGGGGTACTGCTCTTTCAGCATCGCAATCATCTGGTATTGCATACGCTTTAGCCGTTCGTGATAGTCCTCGCCGTAGGCGTAGCGTGCCACCTTGCCGTCGGTATCCATCAGTTGCGATGGATTGTAGGCGGCAAGCAGGCAGATGACGCTCTCGGCACCGTCAACCATTGCCGCAGGATTGCAGCGCAGGGTGTCGTACTGCTCCATGAAGTGCATCTCGGCGTGGCGCCCTGTGGCTATCCATCGCGAGAGGCTATCGGAAAAATCGTCCAGCACGGCAGCACGAGCAATGCCGCAGGCGTCGAAACCTACAGCAAGTGCCGCTGCCTTCACGGCAGCGGCACTTATCGTGTTGTTATCGTGCGGTGCCGTCATGCGGCCTATTCGTTGCTCTCGGTCTTGTCCTGCTTGGAGGCTTTGCGGCTGCCGTCGTAGAGTTCGAACTTCATGAAGCGGCAGTCGAGCGAGCCGTTGACAAGGGGTATTTTCTTCGACGGCTTGAGCCCAATGTGCTTCATGGCCTCGAAGTCGCTGGTGATAAGCCACACCTCGCGGTCGGCACCATAGAGGCGCTTGAAGGTGTTGCCCAGTTTCTCGTACATTCCGTTGAGGTCTTCCACTTTGATACGCTCGCCGTAGGGCGGATTGGTGATAATCATGCAACGGCCCTCGGGCGGCTCTTGGTCCTCAAACGAGCCAAGGTGCAGCATCACGTCTTTGTGCAGTTTCGCGTATTCGAGGTTCTTCTCAGCTTGCTGCAACACGCTCTCGTCTATGTCGTTGCCCCAAATCTCGTAGTCGAAATCGCCTTCGCCAATCTTGCGATTTTCTTCGGTCTTGACGCGTTTCCAGTCGCCAAGGTTGAACTCGCGCCAGCGGGTGAACGAGTATCGGTCGCCGCGATAGTATTGCGCAGGGATATGGTTGGCAAGCATGGCGGCCTCGATAAGTATGGTGCCGCTGCCGCACATGGGGTCGAAGAAGTTGCAGTCGCATTTCCAGCCCGACAGTTTTATCATGCCGGCTGCCAGCACCTCGTTGATGGGGGCTATGCCAACGGCCTGACGATAGCCGCGCTTGTGGAGCGAGTCTCCGCTGGAGTTCTGCAACAGCGTGACGTGGTTGTCGGTTATGTGGAGGTTGAATTTGAAGTCGGCGCTCTCGGTGTTGATAGACGGGCGGCGGCCGAATTTCTTACGGAAACGGTCCACGATGGCGTCCTTGGTCTTGAGGGCGGCAAAGTAGGAGTGGGTGAAGATTTCGCCGCTGGTGGTGCTGTCAATCATAAAGGTGCAGTCCACGTCCATCAGTTTCTCCCACTCTATACGGCTGGCTTGCTCGTAGAGTTCGTCGGTGCTGGTGGCTTCAAATTCGGCAAAAGGTTTCAGGATAGCGAGGGCAGTGCGGCAGGTGTAGTTGGCACGGTAGAGTACCAGCATATCGCCTTCGAACGACACGGCGCGGTTGATGGTCTCGATATTTGTGGCGCCACATTCGCGCAACTCGTCGGCCAGAACCTCTTCGAGGCCGAGCATTGTCTTGCCTATCATTTTGAAACGGGGACGCTGGGTCTTTGTCGGTTCAACAACTTTGCCGTTTTGTTTTTGGATAATCATAGTTCGATTTGGTTTGTAATATAATGGGAGAAAAACTTTCTAAATTTTATTTGCTTATCACATATAACTCATATCAAATCACAGATTTCAGTTCACAGATCACAGATTACTGGTCACAGGTTACAAATCACTAACCAGCGAAATGTCGAGGCTTTTGATGTGGTGCGTCAGTGCTCCTACGGATATGAAATCAACGCCAGTCTCGGCGTATGAGCGCAGCGTCGTCTCCGTTATGCCGCCGCTGGCCTCGGTCTCATATTGTCCGTCAATGCGTTGCACCGCCTTGCGCAGAGTCTCCGTGTCGAAATTGTCAAGCATAATGCGGTCCACGCCGCCATGCTGCATTACACGCTCCAACTCATCAAGATTGCGCACCTCTATCTCTATGCGCAGATTTTTGTTATTGGATTTCAGATAGTCGTGAGTACGGTCTATGGCAGCCTCAATGCCGCCAGCAAAATCTATGTGGTTGTCCTTCAGCATCACCATGTCATAGAGACCAATGCGGTGATTGGTGCCCCCGCCGCATTTGACGGCATATTTCTCCAATAGCCGCATGTTGGGCGTAGTCTTGCGGGTGTCGAGCAAACGTGTGTGCAGACCCTCAAGCATCGCCACCATGCGGTGCGTTTCGGTAGCAATACCACTCAGACGCTGGATATAGTTCAGCGCAGTGCGCTCGGCAGTAAGAATCGAAGCAGAGGAACCTTCCACGAGCATCAGCAAATCGCCTTTCACGATGGCCTCGCCATCACGTTTTGTCAGCGTTATTTTTAGGTCTGTATTGACGAGTTGAAACACACGTTGCGCAACCTCAATGCCACAGAGGATGCCATCTTGTTTAGCCACCATCTTGGCTTTGCCTTGCGCCGTCGGCGGAATACAAGCCAGCGTGCTATGGTCGCCGTCGCCCACGTCCTCGCGCAACGCCATAAGTATCAGTTCGTCCAAATTGCTGATGTCCATCATGTCAAAAAACTATTTGTTTATCAACCATATCCATCACCGAGCCCCAGCAAGGATACGCCGACAAAGATACAAATTAAAAATGAAATGAAAAAAACACCGTCATCCCCACAATGCCACAGCCCTCCGATTCGACCTTTTGCCAACCAAAAACCAGTGATTTTACGACAAAATCCCGAACCAATCCCGAAGGAAACCCGAACAAAACTCTTTAATAAATTAAAAATCAGTGTTATCTATAAAATATACTCGACCTTTTGCCAAAAAAACATTAACTCCCTTCAGCCCCAAACATATTAAACCATCCCCCTCTCAAACAGCCATCCTCATCGCCTCGTCGCCCCCACAAGAGCAATACCTACGCCACCATTAGCCGCAAATTGCACTCCTCTAGAAGTGTTTGGGAAGGCGCATCCAAATCCCAACTTACAATGGAACCGTCCTTTCAGATAGTCAATACCCGCCAGCAAGCTAGTGCCATTCTCCTCGGGATAGGCCAGAGTACCGTAATTCACCGAGAACGCAAAAAGATTCCACCCGTACAATTTTGCTCCAATCGACCACATTTCAGGATGCCCCAAGACACGTGGATGATAGCCCGCCACAACGCCAGCACCCCACACGTCGCCCCTTCGCCCCATCTCGCCATACAGTCCCAGAATACCATTCATAGTGCTCAGGTCCGTACCCACAATAAACTTAAACAGCGAAACCTCGTCGCTCATCAGCTCCTCCTTCTCCGAAGCCTCCGACTCGTATGCCGTATCGTCCCCCTCGTCACCAACATTCACCACCGTCATCACATATCCCCTTCCGCTCACCACAGGCCTTGGAAAGTCGCATTCCAGCGCCATGTCAGGCCCCGAATGCCTCAGCGTGACGCCCTGTGCCCCGTCAGCCAGCCAAATCCACCAGTCACCCTCATGTCGTTCCGCCTTAATAATACTCCCTCCCTCAATCTTGACATCAGCAAGGTCAATCTTCAAGACAACCAGCCCGCAAGGTCTCTTATTTCCATCAACCACCGTCCCCCGCTGCGCAATGTCCGAAAACTCCTGCGCGATACGGAAATCCACCATCTCATACCCCCCATTCTGAGCCCACACCGCCGAAGAAACAAAAAACAGCATAAATGCAAAAAAGAAATAAAAAAGTCGTTTCATATCATAAATTATAAAGTTATAAAATCCTATCCATAAAGCCTCACACATTCAATCTGCAAATATACAATTTTTTATATAAAACGCAACTCTACGCATAAAGCGTGCATTCCTTTGCAGATATGGCTTTGGATTTTTTTGTGTACCTTTGCACTGCTTTTTGTTATTGAAAATGAAGGCTACTATTGTTAATATTGGCGATGAACTGCTGATTGGGCAGGTGGTGAATACCAATGCGGCGCGTATGTCGCAGATGCTTACTGCTGCTGGTATCGAGGTTGTGCAGACTGTGGTCTGTGGCGACAATGCTGAGGATATTGAGGCGTGCGTGGCTCGTGGTTTGCAGGCTGGCAATGTGGTGCTTATGACTGGCGGGCTGGGTCCCACCAAGGACGACATCACCAAACATACTCTCTGCCGTTTGTTTGGCAGCGAGCTCTATGAGAATGAAGCGGCTCTCGATAATGTGCGTAGCATTTTTGCTAAACGTGGCTATGAACTTACCGACATCAACCGCAAGCAGGCGTGGGTGCCTCGCTGCTGCACTACGATTGTCAACACCGTAGGTACCGCTCCTTGTATGTGGTTCGACAGCGGGAAGTTTGCCTCTTATGATATGGATGGCAAGGTGCTGGTCTCTATGCCTGGAGTGCCTTTCGAAATGGAGCATCTGATGCAAACCGAGGTCGTCCCTCGATTGCGTGCTTATTTCAAGATGGATGCCATTGTCACGAAGAATATCCTTGTGCAGGGTATCGGCGAGTCGTTTTTGAGTGACCTTATAGAGTCTTGGGAGACCTCGCTGCCAAGGAATATCCGCTTGGCTTATTTGCCTGTGGCTGGAATGGTGAAACTGCGCCTCACTGCGCAGGGAACCGACGAAGTGAAGTTGAGAAAACAGGTTGCTGATGCCGTTGAACGCCTCTATCCGATTGCGAAGCAATATATAGTTGGAGAAGATGCCGAGACTCTTGCCGAACTTGTGGCGGCACGTTTCAAAGACAGTGGTCGCATGCTTGCCGTGGCCGAGAGTTGCACTGGTGGCAGCATCGTCGCGGGTCTTACAGCCTTGGCGGGAGCGTCGCAATATGTGAAGGGTGGGGTAGTGGCTTACAGCAATGAGGTGAAAATGGCTGTCCTTGGTGTTAAGAAAGAAACCCTTGAAGCACACGGCGCCGTAAGCGAAGATACGGTGCGCGAGATGGTTGAGGGTGTGCGTCAGAGGTTAGGTGCCGACTATGCTGTGGCAACCACGGGCATCGCTGGACCTGGCGGCGGCACTCCCGACAAGCCTGTTGGAACTGTGTGGGTTGGGCTTGCTACTCCGACTATGACTTTTGCCAAATGTATGCACTACAGCGGTCCGCGTCAGCAGATAATCAACCGCACCTGCAACGAGGCATATGCCTGGCTGTTGAGAGAAGCGAAATTCTAAAATTGAAAGTTGAAAAACAAATATGCCTAGAGGATTACTAACCGTACTGCTACTTGTGGTCAGCAATGTTTTGATGACCTTTGCCTGGTATGGCAATCTGAAACTACAAGAACTGAAAATCACGACCGACTGGCCTCTGTTCCTCATCATTCTACTCTCGTGGGGTGTGGCCTTTTTCGAATACTGTGCGATGATTCCGGCCAACCGTATTGGTTCGCAGATTACGGGCGGTCCGTTCTCGCTAATGCAACTCAAGGTGCTGCAAGAGGCCATCTCGCTTGTGGTGTTTACTGTCATCGTGGCCACGGTATTCAAAGGCGAACCTATCAGATGGAACCATTTTGTGGCTTTCGGTCTCATCATTGCTGCGGTTTTCTTTGCCTTCCTGAAAAGTGAATAATCATCATGTCTGCCGAATCCAATAGCAAATACGAAGAGCGTCTGACGTCATTGGGTATTCGTCCAACGGCCATTCGTATCATGGTATTGCGTGCCATCAGCGAGGACCCCGACGGCATTATCTCTATCGCCGACCTCGCCAGCAGGATAGGCAGTCTTGACACTTCTACCATTTTTCGCACACTTTCCCTTTTCTCGGAACATCATCTGGTGCATGAGGTTGACGACGGCTCTGGCACGCAGAAATACTGTGTGTGCCACTGTGCCGACCTCGACCACCATCACGGACACATTCACCTCACGTGTACTCGCTGCCACAAGACGGTATGTCTGCGCGACGTGCCTATTCCCGCCGTCCCGTTGCCGTCGGGTTTCCTTGCCGAAGAGTCGGAGTACATAGTAAAAGGCCTTTGCCAGTCGTGCTGTGACGTAATACGATAGGAGTAATATTGTGAATATATAAGTAACCAAAAATAGATAGCGCATTGCCAACGGCAATGCGCTATCTGTTTATTCTAGTTTTTATTCTTGCTATTCTTTTTGAGATTGTCCTTTAGTCTATCGTTGTAGATGCTATTGGATTAGCGTAGCAACAGCACTGTGCCGGAATAACTCTGCCAGGTGCCTGGACGGGCGCGGTCGGTGTAGTGGACCGTATAGACATAGGCGGCTTGCTGGCATCGTGTGCCATTGTGTGTGCCGTCCCATGCCTCCTCGGGGTTGGTGGAGTGATAGACTAACAGACCTTGACGGCTGTAGATGTTGATTTCGAAGTTTTCGACAGTCGGGATACTGACTTTGAAATGTGTATTGATTTCTTCGGAAGGTGTGAAGACATTGGGAGCATAGACGGCAGCGAAGAATGTGGGCACTGTAACTGTGGTGGTGTCGGCACACATGTCGTTGGTGGCCACGAGGGTCAGTTGTATGGAGTCGAGTTGCTGATCCACGGTGTAACTGATACGCTCCTCGGTGCTGGAGAGTTCTACTCCGTCAACATACCAGCGGCGGCTGGTGGAGTTGAGACTGGAGTCGATGGCGAAGACCTGGCGTTTCTCGACGGTCACGAACGATGGCATCAGTTGTACTGCCGCGGTGGGAACAACGATGGGCGAGACGTTAATGGATGCTGTGGCGGGGCAGAGCAGGTGGTTGTGGTAGTCGGCATAGACGGTGTAGATTGTCTGGCGTGTGGGTACGACAACGATTGTGTCGTTGTGCTCTTGTCCGTCGAGGGTGGTATCTTCGTTGGAAGCGTTCCAGTAGATGTACGGCATATTGCTGTGAACGACGAGCGTGTGGCTGCGGTCGGCACAACTATACGACGAGGTGATGTCAACGGTTGGGGCATTCAGTTTGGTCAGTACGAGACCTATGATGCTGTCACATCCGCCTACGGTGCTCATGGTGTCGGTGTAGTTGCCTCCCTCGGTATATGTCACGCCGTTGAAGAGGTACTCGGTGCCGACGCAGAAGGAGTCGCTGACAACGCTATGACTGCTGTGGTTGACCGTCAGGTTGAGTGTGGCAAGGCTGTCGCAGCCGGCACGGTTGGTCACAATATAGGTGGGTGTGATGGTGCTCTCGCGGTAGGTGATGCCGTCAACCCATACGAGGCTGTCGCAGACGGTTCGATAGTTGATGCCTTCGTTGTTGTGGTTTATCGTCAGGTACAGCGTGTCGGTGCTCGGGCAGCCGTTGGGGGCTATGTATTCGTGGCGATACTGGCCGCTTACGGTGTAGGTGCTGCCGTTCCACAGATATTCGTCGCAAGCCGAGATGATGAAGGTCTCGTGTCTGGAGGGCAGGATGGTCAGATGGAGTGTATCGACAGCCTCGGTGCCAAGAGCATCAATATAACGATAGGTGTAGGTGCCGCTATGTGTATAGACGTGGTTCTTCCATTCGTATTTGTCACACACTATGTTGCGCTCGGATGTGTTGCCGTCGCTGCGCAGTGTGAGGTGCAGCGTATCGACACCCATACATCCGTCGGCAGTGGGATAGATGTAGGTGTAGGTGCCGCTCTCTGTGTAGGTCGTGCCGTGCCAGTTGTAGGAGAAGAACGCCGTGTGGATTTCGCTGTAGTGGGTTCCATAGCGGAGTACCAGGCGCAGCGTGTCGGCACTCGGACAGCCTTGCTCGTTCTCATAGTCGTACCAGTAGGTGCCGCTCATACGGTATTTTCTGCCAAACCATTCGAGGCTGTCGCAGGTGGTGAAGTTGTAAACCTCGTGGGTGCTGACGCCTACATAGAGACCCAGTGTGTCGGCACTCGGACAGGCATCGCTGTTGATATAATGGTAGATGTAGGTGCCTGTGGTGTCGCAATCCATGCCGTGCCATTCGTAGTGGTTGCATACCGACTTGGATGTGAAGGTATGGCTGCTGTAGCCGATTCGCAGTTGTAGCATATAGATGCTGTCGCAATGGCCTATGCCGACCTCTGGCACGGTGTCGTAGTATGTACCCGAGGCGTTATAGACGGCGTTGCGCCAAACCACGGAATCGCAGCCGATAAGGAACTCGGAAGCAATAGAATTGTTTTTGTAAAGTGTGAGCACCAACGTTACGATACTGTCGCAGCCATGCTCAGACTCGAGAGTGTCAATATATGTGCCGGTTTCGGTATAGGCTATGCCGTTCCAAACATAACTGGTGCATGCGGACTGTGCATCGATGTTATAAGACTTGTGATATACCGTCAGATAGAGTGTGTCAACGCCGGTGCATCCGTTGTTGTCGGTGTAGGCATAGAGGTATGAGCCGCTATAGCCGTAGTCCATATCGTGCCATTGATAGATGTCGCACACCTCGCGACTCTCGACATTGTGCGGGCTGTGGTTGACGGTGAGGTCGAGGACATAGATGCTGTCGCACAAGCCTTCAACGGCCAGCGGTACGGTGTCATAGTAGATACCCGTGGCCTGGTAGAAACCGCCACGCCACTCGACAAAGTCGCAGGTGGTGATATTGGTGATGGAAATCTCGGCATTGTTCTCTACGTCGAGGTTGAGGACATAGATGCTGTCGCAATAGCCGCCAACGGCATTGTGCTCGATGTGGCGATATTCACCCGAAACATTGTATTCGGTGCCGTACCATGTATAGGCCGAGCAGACGTGTGCCGACTGGGTGTCAGTCTGTGTGTAGAAGACGTTGAGATAGAGCGTGTCGGTGGCGAGACAGCCGTTGTAGTCGAAGTGTGTGTGCTGATAGGTTCCGCCGACGGTATAGAGCGTGTTGTCTTTATCCCATTCGTACTGCTCGCAAACAGCGGCATGGGTGGCGGTATGTCTTGTCTTATAGACTGTCAATGTGAGTTCGTAGATGGAGTCGCAAACTCCAAGCACTGCATTCGTGACAGTGTCTTTATAGACTCCGGTGCGCACGAGATGTTTGCCGTGCCATGTCATGCTGTCGCAGACAGAGGTGATGTCGGAGACATGTGTTTCGTGTGCGATAGTAAGGTTGAGCGTGAAGATGCTGTCGCAGAGGTTGTGGACAGAACGCTTGACGGTGTCGATATAGATGCCCGAGGCATTATAATTACGATGACGCCATGTATATCTGTTGCAGGCTATCGCTGTGTCGGGTTTGGCAACACTGTCGCCATAGATGGTCAGATGGAGTGTGTCGGTAGCATAGCAGCCGTTGAAGTCTCGCTTGTTGTGGAGATAGGTGCCGGAGATGGTGTAGTCGGTGGCGGTGTTGTCCCAGGTGTAGGTCTTGCAGGCCTTTTCGGTGATGGCGGTATGGCGTGCGGCATTGATGACCATCTGGAGATGATAGATGGTGTCGCAAGCGTGGTTGTCGTAGTTCAAACGTGTGACAAACGGCGTGTTGGTGCTTCTGTAGTATTTCTCGCCATTGCGTGGCCAGATGGCACTGTCGCAAGCGGTGATTTCGTCGGTCAGTTCGACCTTGTCACCGATGGTAAGATTGAGGGTGAAGATACTGTCGCAGCGGTTGTGGACCTTGAATATCATCGTATCGTAATAGGTACCCGATGATGTTAGGTTATGTCCACGCCAACTTATTGGACGGCAGTCGATGATTGTCTCTGGCGAGGCGAAACTGTCGTTGTAGATGGTTAGGTGCAGCGTATCGGTGGCATAGCAACCATTGAGGTCTATCTTGTTGTGACGATAGGTGCCAGAGGTGGTGTAGGGCGTTGATGTGTTGTCCCAAGTGAAGGTCTTGCAGGCCGATGTGTCGAGAGCGGTGTGCTGTGCGGCGTTGATGGTCAACTGGAGGTGATAGATGGTGTCGCAGATATGGTTGTCGTAGTTGAGACTTATAACGGTGGGAGTGTTGGTGCTAGCATAGTATTTCACCCCATTGCGCGGCCAGATTGTGCTGTCGCAAGCGGTGATTTCGTCAGTCAGTTCGACTTTGTCGCCAATGGTCAGATTCAGAGTGTAGATGCTGTCGCACTTGTTGTGGACCTTGTTGATTGCTGTATCGAAATAGGTTCCAGAGGTGCTATAGACATGTCCGCGCCAACTGATGGGACGGCAGTCGATGATGGTCTCAGCCGTGGCGAAACTGTCGTTATAAACCGTCAGATGCAGAGTGTCGGTGGCGTAGCAGCCATTGACATCATAATGGTTGCGCTCGTAGGTGCCGGTCAGTGTGTAGGTATTGCCTGTCAGCGACCATTCATATGTCTTGCAGGCCTCCTCGGTAGTAGAGGTATGCTGTGCCTGGTTGATGGTGAGGTTGAGATGATAGACGGTGTCGCAAGCATCATTGTCGCTGTTGTGCTTGACAACCGTAGGCGTATTGGTATTGGCGTAGTATTTCTCTCCGTTGCGCGTCCAGACGGTGCTGTCGCAGGCGGTGATATAGTCAGTGAGTTCAACCTTGTCGCCGATGGTGAGGTTCAAAGTGTAGATGCTGTCGCACTTGTTGTGGACGTGGTATCTGACGGTGTCGTAGTACACGCCCGAGGTCGTGAGGCTGTAGCCGCGCCAAGTCACAGTACGGCAGTCGATGATGGTCTCCGCCGTAGCGAAACTGTCGTTATAGACTATCAAGTGTAGAGTGTCGGTAGCGTAGCAGCCGTTGCCGTCGTAATGGTTGCGCTCGTAGGTGCCGGTGAGTGTGTAGGTGTTGCCTGTTAGCGACCATTCATATGTCTTGCAGGCCTCTTCGGTAGCAGCGGTATGCTGGGCTTGGTTGATGGTCAGGTTGAGGTGATAGACGGTGTCGCAGGCATCGTTGTCGCTGTTGTGCTTGACAACCGTAGGCGTATTGGTATTGGCGTAGTATTTCTCTCCGTTG
>ONLQ01000034.1 GCA_900318665.1 uncultured Bacteroidales bacterium
CCGGCGGCTTCGGCCACACCGGCACCAAATAATAGCCCCCCAAGGAGTGCCCTACGGGCAGAAATCCAACAAATCGAAACAAATCAAACAAATAAAAATTAGAGAAAAAGGATTTGAAAGATTTGAAAAGATTTGTAAGATTTCTCGCCGAAGGCGACCCCCCAAAAAAAGTAAGCGAAGCGACACTTACCACCCCCCAAAAAAAACAAAGAAAACAATGAAACCCCTAATAGCCGTCCTTCTCCTCCTTGCTTTCGCCCTGCCGCTCTCGGCCCAGCGCATCGTGGTCGGAGCCGAGCGCATGGACGAATACCTGCCGCTCATCAAGGGCCAGCGTTTCGCCATCGTCGCCAACCACACCTCGCTGGTCGAAGGCCGCCACCTCGTTGACACCCTCGTGGCGCTCAAATACAGGCCCGCCAAAATCTTCTGTCCCGAGCACGGCTTCCGTGGCACCGCCGCCGCGGGCGAGCGCATAGGCAACAGCACCGACGAAAAGACCAAAGTCCCCATCGTGTCGCTCTACGGCAGCAACAAGAAGCCCACCCCCGACCAGATGGCCAACATCGACATCATGCTTTTCGACCTGCAGGACGTCGGCTGCCGCTTCTACACCTATATCTCCACGCTCCACTATGTCATGGAGGCCTGCGCCCTGCGCGGCATACCCCTCGTGGTGCTCGACCGCCCCAACCCCAACGGCCACTATGTCGATGGCCCCGTCATGGAGCGCGCCTATTGCTCTTTTGTGGGCGTCAGGGCTGGCACCCCCGTGGTCTATGGCATGACCATCGGCGAGTACGCCACGCTCATCAACAGCGAGATGTCGCCACCCACCAAGGGCTACAAACTCAAGGTCATAACCCTGCTCAACTACACCCACGACAGCATCTACCACCTCCCCGTGCCACCGTCGCCCGCCCTGCGCACCCAGCAGGCCATAGCCCTCTATCCCTCGCTCTGCCTGTTCGAGGGCACCAGCATCAGCGTCGGCCGTGGCACCGAGCACCCCTTCGAGGTCATTGGCAACGAGTACAAGATGGACCTCCGCAATGTCGAGGTGGCGCCGCGTTTCGAGTTGAAATACCTGCGCCAGATGCTTGCCAACAGCAACCGCGAGACCTTCTTCCTCAAAAACAACTTCTTTGAGAAGTTGGCTGGCAATGCCCGCCTGCGCCAGCAGTTGCTTGACGATGTTGGCGACGACGAAATCCGTGCCTCGTGGCAGCCCGAACTCGACAATTTCAAACTCGTCCGCCAGCATTTCCTTCTCTATCCCGAACATTAGTGGACGACCAGCCGCGATATTATTCTTATGCCGCCTATATGCGAAGCATCTTTGGCGGTCGCGTCCAGAAACTCTCTATTGATGCCGGCTTCACCTGCCCCAACCGCGACGGGTCGCTCTCCACGTCGGGCTGCACCTTCTGCAACAATGCGGCCTTCAATCCCTCCTATTGCCACGCCGACAGCCAGTCGCCCCTTCGTCCCGTCAAGCCCATCGCCCAGCAGATTGACGAGGGCATAGCCTTCCACCAGTGGCGCTATCGCAACGCCCGCCGCTATCTTGCCTATTTCCAGGCCTACAGCAACACCTATGCGCCCCTCGACGTGCTGCGCCAGCGCTACTCCGAGGCCCTGTCGCATCCCTTGGTCGAGGGCATAATCATCGGCACCCGCCCCGACTGCGTCAGCGAGCCCCTCCTCGACTATCTCCACGACCTCGCCCAGCGCTGTTTCGTGGCCGTAGAATACGGCATCGAGAGTTGCTACGACCGCACCCTCCAGGCCGTCAACCGTGGCCACGACTTCGCCGCCACCCAGCGCGCTCTGCGCCTCACCGCCCAGCGCGGCCTCCACTGCGGCGGACATCTCATCATAGGGCTCCCCGGCGAGAGTAGGGAAGAGATTGTCGCCGAGGCCGACATCCTCAACGCCCTGCCCCTCGACAGCGTCAAACTCCATCAGTTGCAGGTCCTCTGTGGCACCACCCTCGCCCGTCAGGTAGAGCAGGGCAGCGTTCAGGTGCCGCCAATCCCCCTCGACGAGTATATAGCCCTGGTCTGCGATTTTGTCGAGCGCCTACGCCCCGACATAGCCATCGAACGTTTCGCCGGCGAGGTGCCGCCGCGCTATCAGGCCCTGCCCCAGCGCGCCTGGCGCCACCCCGACGGCCGCTATGTCCGCAACGAGCAGATAGCCCCTATGGTGCAAGCCGAACTGACCCGCCGCCAAACAGCCCAAGGCCAGAAAATGACCACCCAAGGGACCCCGTTGCCCTCATCGGAAAACCTATAACAACCCGAAAAAAAATCAACCTCAAAATAAAAATTCAAAATGCACTTTGCACTATTAGGATATGGAAAGATGGGGCGTGCCATCGAGGCGCTGGCCCCCTCGCGCGGACACGACATCGCCGTCCGCATCGACAATCAGACCGACTGGATGGAGCAGATTGACGCCTTGCGCCAGTGCGACATCGCCATCGACTTCTCGCAGCCCGACGTCGCTGTCGATAACATCATGAAATGCTTTAACATCGGTATGCCCATAGTGGTAGGCACCACAGGCTGGTACGACCAACTCGACGACGTGGTGCACGACTGCAAGAGCCGTGGCCAGTCGCTCTTCGTGGCGTCCAATTTCAGCATCGGCATGAACATCATGTTCGACCTCAACCGCCGCCTTGCCGCACTCATGAACCGCTACGACGCCTATGATGTCAGCATCTGCGAGGCGCACCACATCCACAAACTCGACGCCCCCAGCGGCACCGCCATCACCCTGGCCAACGACATAATAGAGCGCCTCGACCGCAAAGAGGAGTGGCAACTCGCCGCCACCCTCCACCCCGACCAGCAGCCCGCCGCCACCCCTGCCGAGCAGCCCGTTCCCGACAGCGCGGTAGCCATCACCTCTGTCCGTCAGGGCGAGGTGCCCGGTACCCACACCGTGACCTACGACAGCGACATAGACACCATAGCCATAACCCATTCCGCCAAGAGCCGCAAAGGTCTGGCCCTGGGTGCCATCTTAGCCGCCGAATACCTCTCAACCCACAGAGGCTACCACACAATGACAGACCTACTATCAGAATAGCAAAAGACCCCCAACAAAGAAAGCCAAAGAAAAACCAACGGCAGTTTTTGCACCTGCAAAAACTGCCGTTGACTATTATAAGGAAGAAAAGATGTGAAGGATTTCTCGCCGCAGGCGACTTCAATAAAGGGTAAGTGGCGCTTCGCTACACTTACCCTCAAAAAGGAGTGCCGCTGCGCGGCAGAAATCTCACAAATCGAAACAAATCAAACCTCCTCAGCCTCGGTGTTGACAGTGTTAATCTCGGCAATCTGGTCGGCAACAGCCTTCTTCGCCTCCTTTATTCTCTTCTGCAGACGTCCCACGGCGGGGATAGCCGCCAGCCGCACGAAGCCTATCGCCATCAGCGCCACGCCCAGCAGGCTGGTGATAGCCAGCGCCGTCGGTTCGGGATTGCAGATAGCCACAAAACTCAGCGCTATGCTCACCGCGCCGAAAATCAGCATCAGCCACCACTGCTGGTAGCCCGCGCGCTTGTAGTCTATCGAGCCCACCAGAATCGAGATACTCTCGAACAGCATCCACATAGCGAATACCACGGTAAGCGTACCAGAGGCAATCCATGTGTTGAGCATAAAGATGCAGCCAATCACAATCTGGAAGATAGCCAGCAGCGTGGTCGAAGCCGCGTTGGGCAGTATAGCCTGTGCGCGAAGGCCGAAGAGCAGCGTGATGACGCCCGACAAGAGAATCAGTAGTCCGATAAGCCAGGAGATAGTAACGAAACTCTCCAATGGGTTAAGCACGCAGATAACGCCCAGAGTGATAAGGATGAGGGCGGTAAGGGCAAGATGGATTTTGATTTTCATAGCATTAAAATTTATGGTGAAACAGGAATAACAAAAGGCAAAGATAGAAAAAACAACAATCACACGCAAAAAAACAATGCTTCCCCCACCAAAGGAGTGCCCTGCGGGCAGAGAGGGTAAGTGTCGCGTAGCGACACTTACCTAAACAAAAAAGCCGAGCGGGAATTCCTGCTCGGCTTCAAAAAATCGGTCAGTAAGCGTTAGCCTTCGATTTCCTTGCGCACCTTCTTGAAAGCCTCGATGCACTTGTCGAGGTGTTCGCGCTCGTGGGCGGCGCTGATTTGCACGCGGATGCGAGCCTCGCCCTTCGGCACCACGGGATAGTAGAAGCCCGTCACGAAGATGCCCTCTTCCTGCATTTTGGCAGCGTATTTCTGGCTCTTGGCGGCGTCGTAAATCATCACGGCGCAGATAGCGCTCTCGCTGGGTTTGCAGTCGAAGCCCTCTTCCTTCATGCGGCGCAGGAAGTAGTCGGTGTTAGCGTGCAGTTTGTCCTGCAGTTCGTTGGTCTCGCTCATCAGTTCGAACATACGGATGCCGGCGGCCACGAGGCCGGGAGCCATCGAGTTGCTGAACAGATAAGGACGGCTGCGCTGACGCAGCATGTCGATGATTTCCTTTCTACCGGTGGTGAAGCCGCCCATAGCGCCGCCGAAAGCCTTGCCGAGGGTACCCGTCAGGATTTCGATTTTGCCGCGCAGGTTGTAGCGTTCCGTCACGCCGCGGCCCGTCTTGCCGACCACGCCAGCCGAGTGGCTCTCGTCAACCATCACCATGGCGTCATATTTCTGTGCCAGTTCGTAGATTTTGTCCAGCGGGCAGACGTTGCCGTCCATCGAGAACACGCCGTCGGTCACGATGATGCGGAAGCGCTGTGCCTGAGCGGCCTTCAGTTGCTCCTCGAGGTCAGCCATGTCGGCGTTTTTGTAGCGATAGCGCACAGCCTTGCACAGACGCACGCCGTCGATAATCGAAGCGTGGTTCAGCGAGTCGGAGATGATGGCGTCCTCAGCCGTCAGCAGAGGCTCAAACACGCCGCCGTTAGCGTCAAAGCAGGCAGCATAGAGAATAGTGTCCTCAGTGCCGAAGAACTCGGAGATTTTCTTCTCCAGTTGTTTGTGCAGGTCCTGGCAGCCGCAGATGAAGCGCACCGAAGCCATACCGAAGCCGCGAGCGTCCATGCCTTTCTTGGCGGCCTCCACCAGTTCCTTGTTAGCGGCAAGGCCCAGGTAGTTGTTAGCGCAGAAGTTCAGGCACTTCTTGCCAGCCACCATAATCTCGGCGCCCTGAGGGCTTTCGATGATGCGTTCGTTTTTGTAAAGACCAGCAGCCTCGATGTCAGCCAGTTCTTTCTGAAGATGTTGTTGAAACTTAGTGTACATGATTTACAGTTATTTAATAATTAAACAAATCGTCAAAAGACAAATTCCAAAGAACAAACAAAAATACAAAAAAAATCCAAAACCAAAATAAAGTGGAAGTGTCGCTTCGCTACACTTCCACTCAAAAAGGAGTACCCTACGGGCAGAAATCCAACAAATCGAAACAAATCAAACAAATAAAAATAAGAGAGAAAGATTTGAAAGATTTGAAAGATTTGAAAGATTTGAAAAGATTTGTAGGATTTCTCGCCGCAGGCGACTTAAAACAAAAAAGGTAAGTGGAGCGAAGCGACACTTACCTCCAAAAAAAATCAAAATTAAACTAATTGTTGTATTTTTGCAGACAGAAAAAAAACGGAAATCCATGAGCACAGCAGCATTGAACAACCTTCTCGAATATCTCTATGGCACGCTGACCCCGAGCAATATGCGGTGGGTGGCGCAGCATCTTGCCGCCCGTGCCGACCAGGTGGAAGCACCTTTGAAGCCCTACACCGTCGATGAACTCAACGCTCGCATCGACAAGGCCGAAGAAGAATTTGCCGCTGGGTTAGGCGTCTCCCACGAGGAGTCCATGCGCCGCATGAGAGAGAACCTCGCCAAGAAAAAGCAAGAAACAACCGAAGAGGCATGAAGGTAGAGTGGAGCGAGACCGCCGAACGAAATCGCGATCAAATCGCCGACTACATCTTCTACCGTTTTGGCTACGATAGTATGGCGCGGTTTGTAGAAGATGTCGAGCAGGCCGTCAGCATGATAGAGAGCCATCCCCACATCGGCCCCGTCGAGCCTCTGCTGGCCGACCGTGCGCAGATGTACCGCAGTCTGACGGTGGACAAGTTAAGCAAGATGATTTACCGAGTAGATGGCGAAGCAATCTATATAGTAGATTTCTGGGACGTGCGAAGAGAACCGCCCAAAATCGGCTAAATCATCCCCTTCCAAAATAGTGCCCTACGGGCAGAAATCTCACAGATCTGAACAAATCAAACAAATAAAAATTAGAGAGAAAGATTTGGAAGATTTGAAAAGATTTGTAGGATTTCTCGCCGCAGGCGACTTAAAACAAAAAAGGTAAGTGAAGCGAAGCGACACTTACCTTTTTCAATTATCAACCTTCAATTTTCAACTTTCAAATATCAGTTTTCAAAATCTCCCCCTTAGTCGCCGAGGCTTTCTCTGTATTCTTTTGCTGTTATTCCTGTGGCTCTTTTGAAGTAGCGGTAGAACGACGAGGGGTCGGGGAAGCCCATCATGAACGCAACCTCCTGCAGGTTTTTGTGTTTGTTGATGGCAATGAGGCGTTTGGCCCTCAAAATCACGTATTGTTCAATCCATTCGGCGGGCGATATGCCGCCAGTTTCCTTGCAGATGGCGCGAGTCAGGTTTCTGGGGGTGTAGTGCAGCATGTCGGCGTAGAATTGCACCTCGCGCGACTCTTGGAAGTGTTCCACCACCAGTTTGCTGAAGTGGAAGAAGATGCCCGAGTTGTGGCTTCCGTTCACGCGCAGGCTCTGCCTGCGCGTGTAGATGTCCACGAAGTCGTAGCCCACCGCCAGTTGGCCGAAGATAGCGAGGTGGCGCATTGGCAGTTCGTCGGTGTTGAACTCCGTGAGGGCTTTCAGGATTTTTGCCACGTTTTCCAATTGTTCCATCTGCTCGTCGGTCAGCAGGCATTTGGGGCTCAGTGCGAAGCGGTCGTGGTTGCTGATGAAGAAGTTGGTGCGCAGGTCTGCCAGTGCCTTGTTCGACAGCACCACGCGAGTAAAGACGAAGTCGTCAGAATATTGCAGTTGGTTCAGCACGTGTCCTGGCGTGAGGACTACCAGTTCGTTCTTGCCGTAGTTCCATTCGGTCATGTCGTACATCATCTTTGCGCTGCCCTGGTGGCACAGCGTCAGTACGAAGTGGGGCGACACCAGGTTCTCGTTCAGAATCGTTAGGCCCTTCTGTCGGATGGTTACCATCACCCCGGCCTCCTCTATGGCCCGCTGAATCCTCTCAAACTCGTTTAGCGTCATTTGCAAGCGGTGTTTTGATTGCAAAGTTACATTTTTTTGCAGAATGTTCCAAATTGTCATTTTTTTGTCCCAAATTGATAGTTTTTAATCCGTAAAAAATATGGACATTTGCAAATTGTTTCATGCCATAATGTTTTTTCAAAGGCAAAAATATTATATATCAATGATTAATCACACACATAACTTGCTGATTATCACCCCCCCCCCAGTTTCGTGGAGACTGGGTTGTCGAAAGGCTGCGGAGTGCTGTGTGAGAATAGAAAAAAACCATCTTGTCGCGGAAGCGCGACTGGGTGGGTTCGCTGTTTTAGAAACCCGATTGGGATAGGAAATTTGAATAAAAAAAAAGAACAATTGAACAGAAAAAACAGGAGAAGAAACCCCAAACAACAACCCTTTTGAACAAAAAACAACTCTCAAAAACTCCAAATTTCACTCCCGAAAACGCCTCTCAACGAAAGACCCATATAAAATAAAGTAATTCAATATAATAATTAATAACTAAAAATCATGCGAAAAAATTACTCTTAACCTGCCTGGCGCTACTCACCGTAGCGGCAGTAACTGTACCCGTAGTTTATTTGATTGAAAAGTTATTTAGGTTATGTCGAGGTTTTGTTTATTTAGGTTATTTGATGATTGTTTGTTTTTGAATTAAAAAGTTATTTAGGTTATTTTTGATGATGTTTGTTTTTTTATCTAATGAAGTTATTAAATCGCGAAAGGTTATTTAGATTACACTTGATAAGGTAAGTTATTTAGGTTATTTGATTGTTGAAAAGCGGTACCGCCAGCGCTTTGCGCTGGCGGTACTCGTTTTATATGGTGGTTAATGGGGCTAATGGGTCGGATGTGGCTAATGGGGCCATAGGTCCATTATTTCAAAAGAGTGAACCAAAAAAAACGTACTTTTGCACCTCGAAAAAAATAATCCATCATGATAAAAAAACACCTACTCTCCTTCGTCGCACTGGCACTCCTGGCGGCCACAGCCCTCGCCCAGACACCCAGAGCGTTCATCTTAGACAGCATCCCCGTAGCGTGGACCGTTACAGCCGACGGTGCACCGCAGACTATCACCCCCTATGCCTCGCCACTGCAGCATCTGGGCTACACCTCTGTGGCTGAAGGCTCGCAACTCGTGTTCACCCCCTCCACGCACAACACCTTAGTCCAGAGCGTGCAACTCATCAAGAGAGTAGGGAAGACCATAATGCTCAACCAGATTGCCGGCAACATCGTAGTCCAGAACGGCGACACCCTGCGCGGCACCCTCGACGGTAGCACGCAGACCTATAAGATAACCATCTCCGACGGCGCCACCGTAGTGCTGGACGGCGTCACCATCAACGGCTCAAACAATAACGCCTGCGCTTGGGCAGGCATCAACTGCGAGGGCGACGCCACCATCGTCCTCAACGACGGCTCCACCAACTCGGTGTGCGGCTTCTACTACACCTACCCCGGCATCAATGCCCCCGTAGGCCACACGCTCACCATCTGCGGTGGCGGCTCGCTGACGGCGCAGAGCAGAGGCTTTGGCGCTGGTATCGGTGGCGGCTACGAGGTCCCTTGTGGCAATATCGTCATCACGGGTGGCACTATCACCGCCACTGGCGGCATGTATGCTGCCGGTATCGGTGGCGGCTATCAAGAAGCCTGTGGCGATATCACCATCACGGGTGGCACTATCACTGCCACCGGCGGCCAGTCGGCATCTGGCATCGGCCGCGGTGCTAGCGGCTCTTGCGGCAATATCACCATCACCTCCGACGTGGTCAGCGTCACCGCCACCAAAGGAACCTATGGCACTTACAGCATCGGCACCTCCGACACCTGCACCGTAACCATTGGCGGCGTGGAAGGCCCCCAAACCATCAGCACCTACACCTATAATGGCAACGGCATCGGCAGTGGCAGTGGCAGCACCATTCAGGACGACGGCCCTGACACCATCTCCGCACAGCAGCAGCCTTCTGGTTCTTGGACTGCCACCATGCCCTCTGGCAACCGCTTCCTCTCTGTCAGCGCTCTCGATTTAGTTACTCTCACCCTTGGCGTCAACAACAGCCAGTGGGGTCGGCTCTCTGTGAAAGGCGTGAGCAACAGCGAAGAGATGATGGAAGAGTTTGTCACCGATGACGAAGACACGTTAAGCTACGAAAGAGAGCATTTCCGCATTGCTGGAAACGATGCCGACGAGGACGGAATCTATATGGGAGTGTCTGGCCGCGACAAAGTGAGGATTGCCGCCAAGAACGGCGAGCTTATCAGCCGTGTGGAAATGGAGGTAGGCTATAATGAGGATTGGGACGACCATTACCTCGTTGCCTCCTCGGGCAGCGTGAGCGGCAGCTACGCTTATGGCGACATCATCACCATCAACGACGTCAACGACCATTTGCTGACCATTCATGCCGATTACGACCCCGACTCCTATGGTTTGTTGCAAGGCATAAAATGGCGCATCTACTACACCACCAGCCGTCTGCCCGACAGCGTCTTTGCCACACAGACCGAAGGCGTCTATGCCGTGGTGCCAGGCAAAGAGGTGGTGCTGCAGGCCACGGCCGCCGACTTCAAGCATCTGGAGAGTTGGAGCAACGGTGCTGCGCCTAACACCCAACGCAACAACATCATCACCGTCACCTCCGACACCTCTATCAATGCCACTTTTGCCCCCGACACGCTCCATTTTCGGTGGAAATACTACCGCAACGGCTACATTGATATGCCCCAGGCTGGTCTTACGTTCTATCGTGGCTTTGAGGGCGACTCGCTGTCCGACATTGATTTATACATTCAGAACTATGACTACTATCTCGCCAGGGTGATGTATGACCGCGGCATGGTGAGCTACGGCTCCACCAACCCCGCCGTGGTTTCGTTCAGCGGTCGCAATATAGTGATCAACGGCACTGGCTCGTGCATCCTCTATGCCGTACACGACGGCAGCGTCTTTGCCTACGACAGTGTCGCCTTCCCCATCACCATTCTCGACCCTCCAACCCTTACCCTCGCCTCCAACAACGAGGAGTGGGGCTCCGCAACCCTTGCCACCGACAGCCTCACGACAGACCATGAACGGCTTTGGGCGATGTACATCGAAAGCAACGGGGTTAGCGAAGGCGAGAATATCTACTTTGCCGCTACGAGATACGACTATCTTGAAGAAGAGGTCTTCATAGGCAGAAACGACACCATAGTCATAGCCTCCTATGGCGGAGAGATTATCTCCCGTGTAGAGATGCTAACCTATTCTTTTGACGACTGGGACGGCTACAGCGTCGAGGCCTCGGCGGGCGACGTCAGTTCCACCTACGGCGAGGACGACACCGTGTTTATAAACAACGTCAACTCCACAGCCCTGCGACTCACCGTTGCCGGCGAGGGCAATCCCGATGGCCGTCTCCAACTCCGCTTCTTCAAAGTTTACTACTACGACCGACTCCGTACCACCACCTCGGATAACGTTTACAAGATAGTCCCCGGCACCGAGATTGCCGTCAAAGGCACACCCGCCAGCAAGTGCTACTACCTCTCGGCTTGGAGCGACAACGCCGAGGTGAACGCCGAAGGCCTCAACACCTTCACCCTCACCGACAGCAAGACCCTCACCGCCATCTTCGACGCCCATGAATTTGCTGGCGACACCACCGCCGAGGCCGTAGGCTCCTTCACCTGGCACGGCGAGACCTACACCGCCACGCCCGCTGTGGCACCGACCTACACGACCACCACCGCCGAGGGCTGCGATAGCATCGTTACCCTCCACCTCACCATCACCGCCGAAGAAGCCAGCATCAACGATGTTGAGACCGTAGCCTTCAGCGTGGCGCCCAACCCCGTACAGCGTGGCGGCCAAGTCAGCATCACCATCGACGGCGCTGCCGCACAGCAGGGAATGTTGATGGTCTATGACGCACAAGGCAGAAACGTTGGGAACTATGAAATCAGAAATCTGAATTTTGAACATTCTACATTCACCTTTCAACATTCCAAATTGGCCACCGGCCTCTACACTCTGCGCCTCGTGCTGAGCGACGGCAGAGCAGCCACCAAGACCATTGTGGTGAAATAGAGGACAGGCACACATAGAAAAAAACACTAAAAAACGGAGGCTCGGCGCTATGCGTCGAGCCTCCTTGCATGAAAAGAAAACTGTGTGTTTTTCGCTGGGGGTTAATCCTCTTTGTTGCTCTCTTGGTATTTGGCGCGATACTCCATAGGCGTCATGCCGGAGTGGGCTTTGAAATACTTGCCGAAGAATGAGGCATTGGGGAATTTCAGGTCGTCGGCTATTTGCTGCATGGTCATGTCGGTGAAACGCAGACGGTTCTCTATGGCCTTCAGCGTGAAGAAGTTAATCATCTCGCTGGGGCGGCGGTTCATGGTCTCCACGAGCAACTTTGACAGGTATTTGGGTGTTACGTTGAGCATTTCCGCAAACTCGTCAACACGGCGTATGCGTCCGTCGCTCTTTTCCGCCAGTTGCATGAAGCGATCGGCCAGTTTCTTGCCGTGCAATCCGTTGTTATACAGGTTTCTGCTTTTGGGGTGCTCATAACTGCGGCGCAGGATGGAGAGGACCTCTAAGAGGAACGTGCTCACGATGGAATGGGTGATGTCACGATAGAGGGTCAGGTGGCTGTTGAGCATGTGGTAGGAGAGTTGCTGGTAATAGGTGTCGAACATCTCCATGTCGGTGTCGGAGAGATTCACCTTGGGGTTTAGTTTTAGCGGGATAAGGTCGGCAAAATTGCTTTGGGTGAACATATTGATGTTCCACATCTCGCTCCGCGAGAACCAAACCGTGCGACAATCAAAATCGGGTGACGACATAAATTTCTCGACAATAGAGTGCGCCATGAAGAGAAATAGATCATTTTTGCAGAGTTGAATGGTCTGCTCGTCATATTCGAACTGAGCCACCCCTTGGGTGCAGATGATTATAATGCCATGGTCCCAGGCTCTGACTCTGCCAGCGGGAACGCCGCAAAAATTTTCCATCAATACCAATTCATCGCTGTCTCCCATGCGAATAGTGCCATCGCCCTTTCTTGGTTTTAGGTTAGTTATATCCATATTTATGTTCTTTTTTTCGATTTGCAAAGGTATGCATAAAAAAATGAGTAGCCATGTTCTTTTTTTCATTTTATTTGTTCGAGAGGTGGTAAAAGGTCATTTATGTCGAATTGTAGCAGTAATTTTGCGCTCCAAAAAGGACATAATATACAAAGCATTTACATTTTGTCGATGAGAGAAATAGAACATAAAACAAATCAAATAACCTAAATAACAAAACACTCAATTATGATAAAGAAACCACTAATTATGATTGTGGCGCTGCTGATGATAGCATTGGCGGCTACGGTCCCCGTAAGGGCGCAACTCTACAGGGTGACCTTCGCATGTAATAACTATTGTATGCATGATCCCGTGACAGTGGATAGCGTCATTCTGCCACACACTTTCTTGTTAAATTCCCAACTGAACGGCGAACTTGACATGATTGTAAAAGAACTTTATAATAGGTATGGCTGGAAAAGATTAGAAAATCCCCCCGTGGCCACAGGCAACCGCTGCGTTACTGCCGGCATGGCAGAAAACCTTGACCACTACATCACCATTGGCATTCCCTTCGGTGACACCGCTACGGCAGAGGTGATGGGTGGGTATAATACGGACGCCGACTGGTTCAACTATGAATTAGCCATAACCGTGACACCGCTGCTGCCCGCGCCGCCAATGCACACCCTGACGAATATACCCGACGGTTGGGCTGTTGAGGCTGACGGCAACGCGGTGACCGTCACCAATGGCACGGCCTTGGTTGCTGCTGGCGCAATGGTGAGGCTCATTCCGCCTACGGGGGTGAAGCCCTCGGTGAAGGCGGTGAAGGCTAAAGGTGCTGTGCCTCTGACCACCCCGCTGACGCTTGAGGCCCTGACCGACGGCACCATCTTGGTGAACGGTGCGAAGGTCGGTATGCAGTACTCGCTCAACGGCGGTGTCATGCATTTCGTGGACAGGGTCATCGACGTGGTGGCTGGCGACAAGATAGCGCTCTACGGCAACGGCACGAACATCTCCTGCTATAACGGCACCAATATTTCTGGCGGCACGGCAGAGGTGAAGGTTTACGGCAACATCATGAGCCTCTTGGACGAGACGGGCTTTGCCTTGAAAACCTCGCTGAATGACGTGGACTATACCTTCATGGGTCTTTTCGCAGGTAATAACAAAATTATTGACGCAAGCGGCTTGCTGCTGCCCGCCACGACGCTGTCCCTCGGCACCTACTTCAATATGTTCTACGGCTGCACCGCCTTGACCTCCGCACCCGAATTGCCCGCCACGAAGATGGCCGTATATTCCTACTACAATATGTTCAACGGCTGCACCAGCCTGACCCACGCTCCCGAATTGCCCGCCACAATGCTGGACATATACTGCTACACTAGTATGTTCGACGGCTGTACCAGCCTGGCCTACGCCCCCGCGCTGCCCGCCACGACGCTGGCCGAAGGCTGTTACGCAAGTATGTTCGAAGGCTGTACCAGTCTGACCCATGCCCCCGCGCTGCCCGCCACGACGCTGGCCAAGTCATGCTATGAGGATATGTTCAACGGCTGTACCAGCCTGACCCACGCCCCCGCGCTGCCTGCCACGACGCTGGCCGAAGACTGCTACCAAGGCATGTTCTTAGACTGTCGCGCTCTGACCTACGTGCCCGATACGCTGCCCGCCACGACGCTGGCCAAGTTATGCTACTACTTAATGTTCTCCGGCTGTACCAGCATGACCACGGCACCCGTGCTGCCTGCCACGACGCTGGCCGAAGACTGCTACTACCAAATGTTCTATAACTGCACCAGCCTGACCCACGTGCCCGATACTCTGCCCGCCACGACGCTTGCCGTTGACTGCTACTACGAAATGTTCTCTGACTGCACCAGCATGACCACGGCACCCGTGCTGCCTGCCACGATGCTTGTCGGGTACTGCTACAAAAAAATGTTCTCTGGGTGCTCGAGCCTGAACTCGGTGACCTGCCTGGCCACGAACATCAGCGCCACAGATTGCACCAGTGGTTGGCTCGGGAACATTTCTACCAATGGCACCCTCATTACGCCAAATTGCTCCATGTGGGCTTCAGGCGACGACGGCATTCCCGCTGGTTGGACGTGTCAAAATGAATAATAGAGAGTGCCCTCACAGGCAGAAAAAAACATTAAAAGAAACAGAACATGAATAAGATAAAACATACAATTTTTTTTGCTCTCGCTCTACTGATGACGGCCGGGGCTTGGGCGATTCAAATTTGGGACAGCCGTGATTGCCATGTGATGTTGGACGACAACAATGTGCTGACCATCACAGGCACTGGACTTATGGAGGACTATGCAGAGGTTTCAGCCACCCCGTGGTATAATGTTAAAGCAGATATCTACAGCGTGGTGATTAAAGATGGCGTGAGGCTCATTGGCGATGTAGCCTTCCAAGAATGTACCAACTTGACCTCTGTCTCCTTCGGCAAAGACGTGAAAATCATCGGCGAAAGCGTTTTTGCACTTTGCGAAAATCTGAAGTCTATCACCATCCCAGCCAGCGTGTGGTACATATCTCGAGGTGCCTTTTATGGCTGTTCCGGCATGACGGACATCTATCTCTATGCCGACCCCAACCGCCTGGTGTGGTATGCTGCGCCATTTGGCGATTTCAAGGATAACAAAGCCACTGTGTGTCATGTGCTGCCAGAGTACCTGGACGATTACAAGTCCATTTTCCCCGAAGCCAACGTCACCTTTGTGGGCGACCTGAGGCCGATGGGCCCCAGCATCATGGCATCGCAGGACGAAATGCTCGAATGGCTCTTCCCTATGCCTTCTTATGACGCCGAAGTCAGTGTGGATTACTTTGATCCGTCAAACCTCTCCATTGATGTCAACGACACCAATGCAGGCAGCGTCGCGGTGGACGATCTCCTGAAATTCGAGGAGTTTACCACCGTCTCCGACCCTGGCAACTATTCAAAAAACCGCTATCATTTCGTTGGCGAACATTTCCAGATTGACGCCAGGTCGTTTGATATGGACGGCATACGCCTCGACGGTGTTGAGGTGAAATCCCTCGGCTACCAGACCATCAACAAGATTGACGTGACTATAGGTTTCCTTTCCAACAATTGGAACACTAATTATTGTTATGCCTATTACACCCCTAAAAATAAAAGTAAAATAACAATGCCAAGGCCTTACTCAAAAGGACTGACTAAGACCGCCGACGGTATCAACGCCCACGAGGTGAGTTTCAGTGGCACCGCTGGATATACTATACAGTTCAATAAATGGAAGGTGTATTATAGCGACAGCATCATTGTTGAGAACCAAGACAGTTCCTACACCGTCAAAAGACCTATCGATGTCACCATCGAGGCCCAAGCCAACGAAGGCTGGCACGTGGTGGGCTGGAAGGACCGCTACGGCGGCGAGTTTACGACCGCCACATACGGCGAAGGAAAGAACCCTACCACCTCGAAACTGACCTTGAACATTGCCTCTGACTCACGTATCAGTGTCGTTGCATATTTCGACACCAACGCCTATAACGTTTCTGTCAACTTCAACGGCGAGGAGGGCAGTGTCAGCGGCCCCGACACGGTGAAGCACTTTGCCAGCGGCACCTATACCGCCATCGCCAAGCCGTGCTACTACTTTGTGAATTGGACCGATAGCGAAGGCAACATCCTCGGCACTGAAGAAACCATCAGCATTGCCGCCATCAGCGACACCTCCATCACTGCCCATTTCGCAAAGAGCACCTATGTGGGCGACACCACTGCCGAGGCTTGCGACAAATTTGTTTGGCACGACATCATCTACTCCGAGACTCCCGCCGAGGCTCCCACCTTTGTCTATAAGACCGTCGATGGCTGCGACAGCACCGTGATGCTCCACCTCACTATGCGCTACAGCAGCGTGGGCGACACCAGCGCCGACGTCTGCGACCGCTTTGCATGGTACGATGAGACCTACACACAAACGCCCTCCTTTGCCCCAATCCACGTGATGACCAACGCCGAGGGCTGCGACTCGACCGTGACGCTCCTGCTCACTGTCCGCTACAGCACCACCAGCGACACCACCGCCAAGGCTTGCGACCGTTTTGTATGGCACGACATCTCCTACAACAGCACGCCCCTCATGCCTCCGACCTACGTGACGACTAACGCCGAGGGCTGCGACTCGACCGTGACGCTCTGGCTGACTATCAACCACAGCAGCATGGACGACACCTTCGCCAAGGCTTGCGACCGCTTTACATGGCATGACTCTACCTACACCGCCACTCCCGCCGTGGCTCCCACCTATATGATGACTAACTCCTACGGCTGCGACTCGACCGTGATTCTATGGCTCACTATCAACTACAACACCATTGGCGACACCTATGCCATCGCTTGCGACAAGTTTGCATGGCACGACTCCATCTATACCTCCACGCCCATTGTGGATCCCATCCACGTGTTGCCTAACGTCAAGGGCTGCGACAGCCTCGTAACGCTCTGGCTGACTGTCAACCACAGCACCGTGGGCGACACCAGCGCCGATGTCTGCGACAGCCTTACATGGCACGGCGTGACCTACACCGAAAAGCCCGCCGTGGCTCCGACCTACGGTCTGACCAACGCCAAGGGTTGCGACAGCACCGTTACGCTCAACCTCTCCATCCGTTACAGCACCGTGGGCGACACCAGCGCCGATGTCTGCGACCAGTTTGTATGGCACGGCACCACCTACAGCAAGCAACCCTCCGATGTTCCGACCTACGTCACGACCAACGCCGCAGGTTGCGACAGCACCATTACGCTCCTCCTCACCATCCTCCACAGCACCACTGGCGACACCACCGCCACGGCTTGCGACCAGTTCGCATGGCATGACTCCACCTACACCGCCACGCCCGCCGAGGCTCCCACCTACGTAACCACCAACGCCGCAGGCTGCGACAGCACCGTTATACTCTCGCTGAATATCTACTATACCACTAGCGACACCACCGCCACGGCTTGCGACGAATTCACATGGCATGGCATCACCTACACGGAGACACCCGCCGAGGCTCCTACCTACTTTTTTGACAACGCCACCGGCTGCGACAGCACCGTTACTCTGCACCTCACCATCCACTACAGCAACAGCGGCGTGGAGACCGTCACTGCCTGCGACAAGTACGAATGGCAGGGCACCATCTACACCGAGAGCAACACCACCGATCAGCGCACCCTCGTCAACAAAGACGAATGTGACAGCGTGGTGACCCTCAACCTCACTCTCAACTACCACCACGACACCACACTCTATTATCAGACTTCTGGCGACTTCGATTTCCTCGGCGTCACCTACACCGAGAGCGGCACCTATCCGCGTGTGATTGAGACCACGCAGGGCTGCGACAGCAATATCACCCTCGTGCTGGCATACCTGTCTCACACCACGCCGCTGCCTACCATCTACAACATTTTGGATGTGACGCTGTTCATCAACCACTTCCCCGAAGGCACCGACAAGATTGACTACATCTACTACCGCTGGTACAAGAACGGCGAGGTGGTGAGCGAAGGCGAAGGCAAGGATTCTTACAGCGAGGACGGCGACATGCTGAACGGCTGCTTCTATCTCGAAATCTCCACCGAGCCCACCCACACCTACTGGGCCAAGAGCAACGAAGTCTGCATCGGCAACCTCGGCATCAACGACGTGGAGAGCGTCACCATGACCGTGTCCCCCAATCCCGTGGTGCGTGGTCAGCGTGTCAACGTCACCGTCAGCGAGGCCAACATGCAAGACGCCGTAGTCACCCTCTATGACGCTCAAGGACGCCATGTGAGCAACATTGAAGCCAAAAATTCGAATTTCGAAATTCAAACTTCTAACTTGACCTCTGGCATCTACACTGTGCGCATAATGCTGGCCGACGGCCGCATGGCAATCAAGAAAATAGTGGTAAAATAAGAATGAACACTAAATACAACAACCTATGAATACAAAACAAATCATTATAGGCGTGCTGGTTTTGGTGGTGATGGGAGCAGGCTCCCGCACGCTGAAGGCACAGAACGACACGCTCTCCGAGAAACTTCCTTTGAACGAGGTTGCCGTTGCGTTCTATTCTGGTTCCGCCGCCACGCCTTTCAAGGGTGGCGACGCCGACTGGAACAGCAAATTCAACTACGCCGTCGGCTTCGGTGGCGACTACACCTACTGGTTTAACAAGACCATAGGCGTCTCGGCAGGTTTGAAACTGACCTACATGAGCAACACGCAGGAGAGCGAGAAATTCAGCACCGTTTTTGAGGGCACGCTGCCCGTGGCGGGCATTGCTGGCGGCAACACCGGCGTGAGACTGCGCTCCACCACCGAGACGGTGAGCGAGACCCGCACCATGTCGCTAGTCGAGATTCCCATCCGTCTGTCGCTCAACTTTAACGACATCTATGCCAACATCGGCGTCTC
>ONLQ01000046.1 GCA_900318665.1 uncultured Bacteroidales bacterium
AGCACCCGATAGAAATGGGACCGAAGCATTAGCGGTATCATCTCGCGAAGCACCGTCACCTTGTCGGGCTCGAAAATATAGTCGTTACGACTGCCGCCTTCGGGAGTGGCCGCAACAATATTCTTCGGCGATACGGGAAGAAACTGCTCGGTGATGAGGTCTTGCGACAAAGAGTTCTTGAACTGGTTGTAAACCAAATCGACGCTGTCGTATTTCTTTGAGCAAAACTCGTTCATCAGTAACTCAGAGACCTTGCACGAGGCTTCAAACGATACCGCATCGAGCAAATCGTCGAACGATGCCACCACAAGCCCTTTGCGCTTCGACAGGAACTCGGTAGCGCGCTTGCCTATGGATATGACGCTGACCTCTACATGCTGTTTCTGATAATTGTCGATAAGCGAGGTGGCGGCCTTCAACACATTGGAATTGAAAGCGCCACAAAGTCCCTTGTTGGAAGCCACGACCACGACGAGCGCACGCTCGCGGCGGCGGTTGTCATGGTAGGGCGTCTGTATGCCATCGGACACGTCGATGTCGGCCACAATAGCGTTAAGTTCGCGAGCATAGGGGCGCATACCCAGAATGGCGTTCTGCGCACGACGGAACTTGGCAGCAGAGACCATTTTCATGGCAGAGGTGATCTGCTGCGTTGAACTGACAGATGCGATACGCGTGCGGACTTCTTTCAGATTGGCCATAGCCGATTAGGTTTAATTATTTTGCATACTTGGAAGCCAGGTCGAGTGCAACCGACTTCATGGTCTCAAGGTCGCTGTCAATAAGTTTGCCCTGACGCAGGTTGGCAAGGATATCTTTGTGGTTCTCGCGCATGAAGAACAGATACTCGCTTTCAAAGTTGTTCACCTTGTTGGCGGGCACTTTCTGGAGCAGACCCTTGGTGCCACAATAGATGATAGCCACCTGTTCCTCGACGGGCATGGGCGAATACTGCGGCGAGCACCCTTGTCGAGCACTGCCTTGGTGGCGGCATCGAGGTCGCTACCGAACTTGGAGAAAGCCTCCAACTCGCGATACTGAGCCTGATCGAGTTTCAGCGTACCGGCAATCTTCTTCATCGACTTAATCTGTGCCTTACCGCCGACGCGCGACACCGAGATACCGACATTGATGGCGGGACGCACACCCGAGTTGAACAGGTTGGTCTCGAGGAATATCTGACCGTCGGTGATGGAGATGACGTTGGTGGGGATATAGGCCGAGACGTCGCCAGCCTGGGTCTCGATGATAGGCAGAGCCGTAAGCGAACCGCCACCCTTAACCTTGCCTTTCAGAGAGGCGGGCAGGTCGTTCATATTGGCGGCAATCTCGTCGCTCTGAATGATGCGTGCGGCACGCTCCAGCAGACGGCTGTGGAGATAGAACACGTCGCCAGGATAAGCCTCGCGTCCGGGGGGACGACGGAGAAGCAACGAAACCTCACGATAGGCCACGGCCTGCTTGGAGAGGTCGTCGTAAATGACAAGGGCGTTACGTCCCGTGTCGCGGAAATACTCGCCAATGGCGGCACCAGCAAAAGGTGCGTAGAACTGCATGGCGGCAGGGTCGGAAGCCGTAGCGGCAACGACGATGGTATATGCCATTGCGCCTTTTTCCTCAAGATTCTTGACGAGGTTGGCAACAGTGGAGCCTTTCTGTCCGCAAGCCACATAGATGCAATAGACGGGGTCGCCTGCATCGTAGAAACTCTTTTGGTTGATGATGGTATCGATGGCGATGGCGGTCTTACCTGTCTGGCGGTCGCCAATGATAAGTTCGCGCTGACCGCGTCCGATAGGAATCATCGAGTCGATAGCCTTGATACCTGTCTGCAACGGCTGTTCCACCGGCTGACGATAGATGACGCCAGGAGCCTTGCGCTCGATGGGCATCTCGAACAGTTCGCCGCTGATGGGGCCTTTGCCGTCGATAGGCTCGCCAATGGTGTTGATGACGCGGCCAAGCATGCTCTCGCCAACCTTTACGGAGGCGATGCGGCCAGTGCGCTTAACAATGTCGCCCTCGTTGATGGTGTTGCTCTCGGCAAGCATCACGACACCGACATTGTCCTCCTCAAGGTTTTGCACGATGCCCTGCTCGCCTGTGGCGAATTCAACCAACTCGCCCGACTGGGCGTTATTCAGACCGTAGATGCGGGCAATGCCGTCACCGACAGAGAGGACGGTGCCAATCTCTTCGAGCGAGACATCAATCTCGACATCGGCCAGTTGCTTCTTCAATATTGCCGATACCTCGGCGGGCTTAATTTCTGCCATATTCTATTCTCGGTGTTTGTTTTTTACTCTATTGATTTTTATCTCCCGCTCAAAGTTTGCTCTCGTACTCGTTGGCGCTGAACTGCTTGCGCAGGTCGGCTATCATGGTGCGGATGCGGGTGTCGTACATCTTGTTGTCGAACTTCACCACAAATCCGCCAATGATACGCGGGTCAACATGGGCATTGACCTCCACATTTTTGCCCGACGCATGGCCAACGAGTTCTCCAACCATGGCGAGGACATCGTCGTCAACGGCGTAGGAGGTGGCAAGGTCGGCAAGCACCACGCCTCGGCTTTCGCGATACATATCGAGGAACATCGAACTGATGCCTCTCATATTGACTGCGCGGTTTTTGCGCACTACGAAAGCCAGGAACAATTTGCTCAACGGGCTGACACGCTCGCCAAACAAATCTTCGACAATGGCAACTTTTTTGCTCTGCTTTATGACGGGATTGCTGAAAATGATATGCAGTTCGCGGTTCTCGATAAAGACGTCGTTCACCAACCGCATATCGGCCGCCACACGCTCCTGCGCCCCGGTCTCGGCCGAGAGGAGAAAGAGCGCTTTGGCATAGTTTTTATTTATCCTATAGTTATCCATGTTTCGGACGTTACGGATTAATCGAATGTCGCGGAGATTGGATTGCTTTTTGTCGCGGATTTTCCTGTCCTACCCAACGGTCTCAACAGCACGGAAAGCCCGGCGACTATTTTTTATTCATACTGTTTCTGTATGGTTTCCAACTCCGACTTGACGAAAGCGTCGGCTCTTGCGCGGTCGGAGAGTTCGGTCTTGATGAGTTTCTCGGCAATGTCGATAGAGAACTGTGCAATCTGGTTCTTCAAGTCATACATGGCACGGAGTTTCTCGTTCTTAATACTCTCCTGCGCGGCCTCACGCATACGCGCGGCCTCTTCGGAAGCCTTCTGCTTGGCATCCTCGATTATCTGGTCTCTGGTGGCACGAGCGTTACGCAGAATCTCGTCGCGTTCCTGCTTGGCCTCTTTCAGGAGGTCCTGGTTGCTCGATTTCAGTTGAGCCAATTCCTCACGAGCCTTCTCGGCAGCATTAAGCGAGTTGGCTATGGTAGTCTCACGATGCTTCAAAGCCTTGAGAAGCATAGGCCATCCCCATTTGGCAAGAATAAATACCAAGATGGCAAAGGAGCACATCATCCACACAAATGCGCCAAGGCCCGGATTGATTAAAGGATTATTCATTACTTATTAGAGTGTTTTTTTGTGCTACAAAAAAGATAGAAAGAAGACAGAGCCAGGCCAATCGCATGGCCCTGTCCTCTATCAGCGGAACCGCAACTACTTGAGGACAACCAGCAAGCAGATAACGACGGCAAAGAAGGCAACACCTTCGACCAGGGCGGCGGCGATAATCATCGTGGAGCGGATGTCGCCGATAGCCTCGGGCTGACGGGCGATACCTTCCATGGCACCCTGACCAATTCTGCCGATACCGATACCAGCACCAACAGTTGCCAGACCGGCTCCGATGGCTGCACCCATATAGCCGATGGCGATATTAGCGGCAGCCTGCAAGAAAATTAACAAACTTGTCATAATACTATAGTTTTGAAAGGTTTATTAAGTTTTTACACATTTCACTTAAAGCAACAAAAGTATATAAAAGAAATGAGAAATGCACACTAAATCAGAGTTTTTTAGAAACACTATTTGTTAACGATTGTAATAATCAGCATTTTGAGTACAATATTTTTTTGACATTCAATGTTTATTATAATGCAACTTTTGACAACAAACGACCATGAAGCAATACAATTTTGACGAAATAATAGACCGCCGCGGCACAGGCTGCGTGAAACACGACATGATGGACCGCATCTGGGGCACTAACGACCTGCTACCCATGTGGGTTGCCGACATGGACTTTCGCTCGCCCGACTTTGTGATGGACGCACTGCGCCGACGCTGCGACCACGAGGTGCTGGGCTACTCGTTCGGTACAAAAGAGTATTTCGACGTCATGCTCTCGTGGCTCCAACGCCACTACGCCATCACCGCCCAATCATCGCAACTGCACTATATTCCCGGTATTGTAGCAGGCATAGCCTTCGCCCTACAGGCTTTCACCGCCGTAGGCGACAAGGTGCTGATTCTCACGCCCGTCTATCCACCATTCGTCCACCTGCCGCAAGGCAGCGGCCGCTCCCTCGTATGCAGTCCGCTGAAAATCGAGAATGGTCGCTTCGCCATTGATTTTGACGACCTCCGCGAGAAAGCCAAAGGCTGCAAGATGATGATTCTCGCCAATCCTCACAACCCTGGCGGCACGGTGTGGAGCGCCGACGAACTGCGACAGATAGCGCATATATGTGCCGAAAACGGAGTGCTGATAATTGACGACGAGATTCATGCCGACCTCACGCTACCAGGATACAGCCATACGGCGTTTCCAACAGTGTCGAGCGAGGCAGAGAACAACTGCATCATGTTCTATTCGCCATCCAAGACATTCAACATCGCAGGTCTCAGCAGTTCGGTGTGCTACATTCCCAACGACGAAATCCGCAAACGATATTTCGGCTATCTCGACACATACGAAGTAGCCAATGGCAACGTTTTCGCATACGTCGGAGCCGAAGCCGCCTTTGCAAATGGCGAGGAATGGCTCCGCCAACTGCTTGACTATCTTGCCGCCAATGTGCGCTTCACAGCCGATTTCATTCACAACGAGATGCCGTTACTGAAAGCCGTCATGCCCGAAGCCTCTTATCTGGCATGGCTCGACTTCACGGCCTACGGCCACAGCCACGAAGAGACCAAGCGCCGCCTATGCGAAACAGCACGCGTGGCGCTAAATGACGGCACCGACTTCGGCGGCACCAACTACAAAAACTGCTTCCGCCTAAACCTCGGCTGCCCCAGAGCAACCCTCCACGATGCACTGAAGAGAATAAAAAAGGCGATGGAATAATATTAGCGCACATATTTTAACAACGAGCCAATAATGCCTCGTTGTCAGATATGGACACAACTTTGCAAATGGTTTGCAAAAGATATGGTGTACTTTTGCCGACGAATCAAACAAGATACGTTTTATGGCACACCATCATCATGATACGGAATGTTGCGGCGGCAAACATTTTCACCACGAAGATAATCACGAGGCTTGCTGCAACGGCGAACATAGCCACGGGCACCACCATAATGATTGCTGCGAAAGCAAACATCATCACGGCGGGCATCATCACGAGCATCATCATCACGGCGAGCACCATCACCACCATCATGGGCTGAAACGGCAAATCATTACTATTGTGGCCGCTGCCTTGTTGCTGGCAGTAGCCGTGACGATAGAGCACACTTTGACATTGCCCACATGGCAGTTGCTACTGGTTTACCTTATCCCCTACCTTGTGGCTGGGGCTGGCACACTGAAGGAGGCTGCCGAGGGACTGCTGCGAGGCGATGCCTTCAACGAGCATTTTTTGATGAGCATTGCCACCATCGGGGCCTTGGCTATAGGTTTTATGCCGGGTGCCGAGCCGGAATTTACGGAGGCGGTGTTCGTGATGCTTTTCTTCCAAGTGGGAGAGATGATAGAGGGCTATGCCGAAGGGCGGAGCCGAAGAAGCATTGAGGCTATGATGTCGCTACGTCCCGACCGTGCGCGTGTTGTGCGCGAGGGAGAAGAAGTCGAGGTAAGTCCCGACGAGGTGGGTGTTGGCGAGGCCATAGTAGTATGCGCTGGAGAGAGGATTCCCATTGACGGAATAATAGAGGAAGGACACTCGTCGCTGAACACCTCGGCCCTTACGGGCGAGAGTCTGCCACGCGACGTGGCGGAAGGTGACGAGGCGGTGTCGGGCTGCATAAATCTTTCGGGCGAACTGCGCATACGCACCACGCAACCTTTTGCGGAAAGCACCGTGATGAGGGTGATAGACCTTGTGGCAAAATCGAGCGAGCGCAAATCGAAAAGCGAGACATTCATTACCCGCTTTGCAAGGGTCTATACGCCCGTAGTTGTTTATGCCGCACTGGCGCTGGCGCTGCTGCCACCACTGATAATGGGCGATTTTGCAGGGCTGTTTGCCACATGGCTGCATCGTGCATTGATATTCCTCGTGGTGTCGTGTCCCTGCGCGTTGGTGCTGAGCGTGCCACTGACATTCTTTGGCGGCATAGGGGCAGCCAGCCGCAACGGCATACTTATAAAGGGTGGGAACTATATTGATGCCTTGTCGCACGTTGGAGCCGTGGTTTTCGACAAGACTGGCACACTGACACAAGGCACATTCAGTGTGGTGGCGGTGCATCCCGAACGGTGCGATGAGCGACGACTGCTGCATCTTGCCGCCCATGTGGAGCACCATTCCTCTCACCCCATTGCCGCAGCACTGCGTGAAGCATTTCCCGAAGCCGCTGGCGATGACTGCATCATCACGCAGGCAGAGGAGTTGGCAGGCCTCGGCATCAGGGCTCGCGTAGGCGACGAGACCGTATGCGTGGGCAACGGCAAGATGATGGAGAGCATAGGCGCCGACTGGCATGAATGTCACGAGACGGGGACTATTATCCATATTGCCATTGACGGGACATACGCGGGGCATATAGTGATTGGCGACAGCGTGAAACCAGACAGCGAGGAGGCGATACGACGGCTGAAAGGCCTCGGCGTGAGCCGCTGCGTGATGCTGAGCGGCGACAGGGCACCCAGTGTGGAGAAAGTGGCACGGATGCTGGACATAGACGAATGGCACGCCGAACTGATGCCTGCCGACAAAAGCGCGCTCGTAGAAAGCCAGCGTAATGCCATGACGGATGAGAAACTACTTGCCTTTGTTGGCGACGGAATAAACGACGCCCCGACGTTGGCACGCGCCGACATAGGCATTGCAATGGGAGCAATGGGAAGCGATGCCGCCATCGAAGCCGCCGACATAGTGTTGATGGACGACAAGCCCACAAAGATTGCGACAGCCATAAGCATAGCACGCCACACCCTGCGCATAGCAAATCAGAACGTGTGGCTGGCCATTGGTGTGAAAATGGCGGTGCTACTGCTTGCCGCCGTGGGCATAGCGACGATGTGGATGGCGGTGTTTGCCGACGTAGGAGTAACGGTGCTGGCGGTGCTGAACGCTTTGCGCGCCATGCGTTGGCATGAATAGTCACTTGCTGGCTTTTCACAGATTGCGTATCGTATTTTTGAGTAACTTTGCACGCTCAAAACACGAATCACACGCCATGCATAATAGTCATATTCTCAAACATTTTACAATAGTTCTACTCTTTTGCTTTTCTGCCACGGGCTTATGGGCCCAATGGGACAAGGTGAACTGGAGCGCGCAGTTGAATGGCGGCATGGAATATATGCTCAACACCTTCGACTCGTGGGGCGAGATGATGAACGGACACACATATCCCATGATAGCCCTGCGCATGGCTCACAATACCGATTCCACCAGTCGCAACCGCCACGCCGCCATTTACGGCTATCCCGCCTACGGTTTTGAGGTGTCGTGGCGCGGTATAGGACGGATGGACTACACCGGGAAGTCGCACCTGAGCGACATCACCACCATGGCGGCCTTCTTCGAGCGCGATTTTGTCCGCACTCAACATTTCTCGGCAGGCTACACCATGCAGGTAGGTCTGGGATTCAATTCGGCGGTATTTGACAGCATCGACAACCCGCAGAATGATGTATTCTCGGCGGCGGTGCTGATTTTCATTGGCGCAGGACTGCAAGCCTCCTATCGTCCTTCGGAGCATTGGGAGATAGGCCTTGGCGCTCGCGTAGGCCATTTCTCAGCAGGACGTCTCTCCTACCCCAACAAAGGTCTGAACGAGGTTGGTGCCAACCTCTCGCTACGCTATCGTCAGAAACCCATACAGGCATGGGGACCGCGACCGCATTTCGAACCGCAGCGCCGTCTGTTTGGCGAAATCTATGCTGGCGGAGGACTGCATCGCTGCAAGAACGAATGGAACGCCTTTGGGCGAACCTCTCCATGGGCCATAGCAAGCATGGGAGGCAGCGTAAACTACAGAATACTTGACCACATATCGACGGGTCTTTCACTTGACTACTTCAACGTGTCGCGCGATTTTCTGAACCGACTGGAAGCCGCCGACCGCATTTTGCAAGGCGACGAAAAAGTTGATAAAGAAGGACGCTACGAGCGCAACAGCGGTGGAGTATCGTTTCTTGGGCAGTTCAACTATGGCAATTTCTCGTTCATCACGTCGCTGGGTTGCTATGTCTATCGCCATCACGGATTGGGCGACGACCACGGACTGCTATATCAGCGCGCCGGTGTGAAATACGTGATGCCGCAACTCGGCAACCTCTTCCTTGCCGTAAACGTCTATTCACACTATTTCTCCCGCGCCTACTTCATGGAGTTCACCACGGGATTCAGACTATAGACGTTCTTCCTAATCAAAGTTCTTGTCGGAAAGTGCAGCCGGCTCGCCATTCGGAGCAGCCCAAGGCTGTGCGTCCCTTTATGACATGCCCCTTGCCACACAGTGGGCAGACATCGCCTTCAGCCACGCTGGGCAATGCCGTAGCAGAGTTTGTTACTGTGGCATTATCGGTTTTCTGTGACGATGTGTCGGTTTTCTTTTTCCTTGCCGTCTTTGGCTTTGATGTCGTTGCACCACTTTTGGCCGATGCTTTTGTTTTGGGAGCCTCCTGCACCGCAGCCACACGGCGATTGGTGCTGTCGGCTTTCACCTCTTGCACTATCTGCCACACCATATTTTTCAACTCGTTGATGAATGTGGCGGCATCGTAGCGGTGAGCCTCTATATCGCGCAGTTTCTTTTCCCACTGACCCGTCAGTTCGGCACTTTTCAGCAGTTCCTCGTGAATGATGGAAATCAAGTCAATGCCCGTAGGTGTGGCAATAAGGTTTTTGCGTTCCTTGCGAATATAACCACGTTTGAACAGCGTCTCAATGATAGCGGCGCGCGTTGACGGCCGTCCTATACCGTTTTCTTTCAGTGCGTCACGCAGTTCGTCGTTGTCCACAAGTTTTCCTGCCGTCTCCATGGCACGCAGCAGCGTAGCTTCGGTGTAGGGCTTTGGCGGCGTGGTCCATTTCTCGGTCAGCAGTGGCTCGTGAGGGCCGCTCTCGCCAACCGTGAAATCTGGCAGTGTGCGTTCCTCGTCTTTCTTTTCCTCGTCGTCCTGCTGCGACTTGCTGCCTGCAAACACTCTCCGCCACCCCTCATCGACAATTTGTTTGCCGGTGGCTTTGAAATAGACCGTTTCTTTTTTCTCGCCAGCGGTATCAACGGTGCCGAGTACCACGGTGGATGCAAATTTGCAGTCGGGATAGAACACCGCTATGAAGCGTCGTGCCACAAGGTCATAGACTTTTTTCTCGTTGTAGGTTATATCGCCGCCAGCGGGATTCACGCCAGTGGGAATGATGGCGTGGTGGTCGGTTACCTTGCTGCTGTCGAACACCTTTTTGCTCTTGGGCAGCGTCTTGCCCATAAGTGGGTCTATCAGCGGTTTGTAGGGAAGCATGCCCGTCAGAATCTTTGGGCATTTGGGATAGATGTCGTCGCTCAGATAGGTGGTGTCCACACGTGGATAGGTAGTCAGTTTCTTCTCGTAGAGGTTTTGGATATATTTGAGCGTCTCGTCTGCCGAGAATCCGAATTTCTTGTTACACTCCACTTGCAGGCTCGTGAGGTCAAACAGGCGTGGCGGTGCTTCCTTGCCATCTTTCTTCGTTACCTTGGCGATGGTGAACGGCTGCCCGGTGATGGCGTCGCGCAGTTGCTGCCATTCCTGTTCGCTGCGCTGCATTTCGGGTTCTTCCTCTATCTCTGCCGCCTCGTCATCTTTGTTCTTGCGTCGGTTCTCCTTCTTGGGGTCAGTGATGGTGAAGATGGTGTCGCGATAGCGTGTGGAAAGCACCCAGTACTGCGTGGGTTTGAAATTCTGTATTTCCAGTTGTCGGCGTACAATGAGTGCCAATGTTGGTGTTTGCACACGGCCCACGCTCAACACCTGTCGCTGCATCTGACGGTAGCGCAGTGTGTAGAGGCGTGTGGCGTTCATGCCCAGCAGCCAGTCGCCTATGGCACGGCATAGAGCAGCCTCAAAAAGGGACTGATAGTCGTCTTGTGGTTTCAGGTTTTGAAAACCATCGCGTATTGCCTCTTCGGTCAGCGACGAAATCCACAGCCTCTGCACGGGGCATTTGGCTCGTGCCTTCTGCATCACCCATCGCTGTATGAGTTCGCCCTCCTGCCCGGCATCGCCGCAGTTGATGATGCCTTCGGCGGCCTGCATCAGGCGCTCTATGGTGTGGAACTGCTTTTCGTAGCCTTGATTGTCTATAAGTTTAATGCCGAAACGGTCGGGAATCATTGGCAGATAGTCTAAATCCCACGACTTCCAAAGACCCGTATAGTCGTGCGGTTCCTTGAGAGTGCAGAGGTGTCCGAAAGTCCAAGTTACCTGGTATCCGTTGCCCTCCATATATCCGTCGTGCGACGTGTTGGCCCCCAGCACCTTGGCAATATCGCGTGCCACCGATGGTTTTTCAGCAATGCAGACAATCATAGACGGCTTTGCGTTATTGTTTGCTGACCTGTTTTTCAAGTCTCAGAGCCTGCCAGCCGTCGCGCGAGCGCTGGTCACTCAGCGTCATGCCCAGCGTGGAGGCTTTCTCAACAAGCGGGGCAACGTCGTTCTGATAGAATCCGCTCAGCAGCAGGGTTCCGCCATCGTTCAGCACAGCAACATACGACGCCATGTCGCGTAACAGAATGTTGCGGTTGATGTTTGCAATAACAATGTCAAAATGCTTGTCGGGCGTTAGGAGTGCCGCATCGCCCAGTAGGCACACTATGTCGCTACATTCGTTGTGCTCCACATTCTCTATGGCGTTACGGTAGGCCCATTCGTCGTTGTCTATTGCTTCGACGTATGCGGCACCCTTCATTCGTGCCAAGATTGCAAGCACAGCGGTGCCACTGCCCATGTCCAGCACACGACGCCCCGCCATATCTATGTCGCGTAGCAGCGAGAGCATCATATAGGTAGTCTGGTGGTGTGCGGTGCCAAACGACATTTTGGGTTCAATCTCAATCTCATACTGCACATCGTTGCGATGCGGATGAAAAGGCGCACGCACCCAGCAGAAGTCATCGACAAGCACTGGCTGGTGCTGGCGTTCCCACTCCTCGTTCCAGTTGCGGTCTGGCATTTCCTGCATTGAGAAATCGACTTCGCAGCCATCACATTCCTCTTGCATCACTTCGCGAAGGAAGCCCTCGTCATACTGTTCCAATGGCACGTAGGCTTTCAGCCCGTCGCGAGTCTCCTCAAAACTATCGTAGGGTCCTTCCTCGCCAAGATGATAAATCAGCATATCGCGAAAAGGTTCAACCGGACGAAGACGAAAAGTAACTTCTGCGTATTTCATTGTATGTGGTTTTTCTAAAAATCGAGTCTTATTTGATTGTTGTTTCTGGATATTCCACCTTGCAGAGAAATAGGCCTTGCGGAGGCATGCTTACGCCAGCGGCACAGCGGTCTTTGCACTCTATTATCTGGCGCAGGCCGTCTATGGACAGTTTGCCACGCCCCACATCTAACAATGTGCCTGTGACAGAGCGCACCATATTGCGCAGAAAACGGTTGCTGCGTATCGTAAAGACCCATTCGTCGCCCTCGCGAGTCCATTGAGCATGGCTCAGGTGGCAGATGTTGGTCTTTACCTGCGTGTGCAGTTTTGCAAACGATGTGAAATCCTCGTATTGCATCAGCACGGCGGCAGCCTCGTTCATGCGCTCTATGTCTGGTTCGAAATAGATGCGGCTGTAAAGCCCTTGGCGGAATGGCAGCCTATGGTCCGAAACATGGTACTGATAGGTGCGTGCCGTGGCATCAAAACGGGCGTGTGCATTTGCCGCCACAGCAGTAATGCCGAACACGGCAATGTCCTGAGGCAAAAACGAATTGAGTTTGAATGTCAGTTGAGTGGTATCTACCTCTTGCTCTTCCACATCGAAATGAGCATAATAGTCCGAGGCGTGCACACCTGTGTCGGTACGGCCACAGCCCACAACGGCAATCTTCTGCCTCAGCAAAGTGCTCAAAGCCTGTTCCAGTGTTTCCTGCACCGTGGGCAGCCCCGGCTGGGTCTGCCATCCGCAATAGGCAGCGCCGTTATAAGCCAAATGTATAAAATACCGTTGTTTCATTTTTCCGTTTGCAAAAATACGAAAAATCCTTTTTTTTGCCACACGAAAGCCGGTGCCAAATACTAAAACCACACTAAAAAAGTTAATAATGTGTAAAATGAGACACACAGGCACACTCGACGACAAACAGCAATACCTCACCAATGCCCCGGTATGGCGATTGGTGATGAAGTTTGCCGTGCCGTCGATAATATGTATGGTGACTTCGGCACTGTACAACCTTGTTGATGCCATGTTCATCGGACGCCTCTCGACCGAGGCAACGGCAGGTATCGGTATCTCGTTTGCATACATGACATTTATTCAGGCCGTTGGATTCTTCTTTGGGCATGGCTCCGGCAATTATATCTCGCACAAATTAGGGGCACGTTCTTATGGCGAGGCCGAGAAGATGGCTTCCGTAGGGTTTGCCTGTCCTATGATTATCGGCAGTATTGCTGCCGTGCTGGGGCTGTTTTTCCTGCATCCGCTTGTGCGCCTGCTGGGCGCCACACCCACTGTCGAACCATTTGCGTGCGACTATCTGCGCTACATAGTGCTTGCCACGCCAATCATGATGTCGTCGTTCACGCTCAACAACCAGTTGCGCCTGCAGGGCAACGCAATACGAGGAATGTTTGGCATTGCCAGCGGAGCACTGATAAACATAGTGCTCGACCCGATTTTGATTTTCGGACTTGGCTGGGGCGTGTCGGGAGCATCGGCAGCCACGGCAATAAGCCAGTTGATAGGCTGGGGACTGTTGCTATGGGGTACGCGGCAATACGACAGCGTGCATGTCACGCTGCGTATGTGGCGGCCTACACCGACACTGCTGGTAGAGATATTCCGACGCGGACTGCCATCGCTGTGCCGACAGGTGTTGCTCTGTATAGGAGCCATCTGCCTTAACTATACCGCTGTACGCTATGCCGTCCCGGGTCACGAGGACTCCACCTTGGCGGCTTTCGCCGTGGTCACTCGCACCATGATGTTTGCCTTTTCGGTGGTATTAGGCATCTGCCAAGGCTTTCAGCCCGTGTGCGGGTTCAACTACGGCGCACAACGCTACGACCGTGTTCGGCAAGCCTTTCTTTTCACCATTGGCATCTCGACGGTGTTTCTTTTCGTCATTGGCACGCTGGGCTATGTATGGGCGCCAACGGTGGTAGCGTGGTTCCGAGCCGAAGACGCCATGCTTATAGAGATTGGCGCACGCACCCTGCGCTGGCAGTGCATAGCCTTTCCATTGGTGGGGCTATCCACCGCCACCAATATGCTGTTCCAAAATCTAGGATATACCTTGCGCGCCTCGATTCTGAGCAGTTCCCGTTCGGGCTTGATGCTTATTCCGTCGCTGTGTATCCTGCCCCTTTTCTTTGGTCTTGCCGGAGTAGAGGTAGCACAAGCCACTGCCGACACGCTGACCTTTGCCATGGCGCTGCCACAAGCAATATGGATTACACGCCGACTTGGCAAAACAATGGAGTAGTAAACCTCTGACCAGAGGCGACCAGCATTCCCTTCTATTATACAGAACGCCTTTTATTGACCATTTATCACTTGGTCGATACGTTGTGCTGCCTGCGGGTCGGAAGGACGTGGAGCGTTGACGTCTGCCACGCGGCCGTCCTTGTCGATTAAGATAAAACGAGGTATGCCCTGTATCTGATAACTATTAATCAACGGACTCTCGTTGGCATTGCGCAGTATATACTGCGGCCAAGCAGGATGCTCGCTGTTGAGGATTTTCTTCCAATCGTCGGGATTAGAATCGACACTGATGCTGACAAATACAATCTTGGAATTGTTTTTATAGCGATTGTAGAGATTAACCATATACGGTATTTCGGCACGACAAGGGCCGCACCAACTTGCCCACACATCGAGATACACAGCACGTCCTTTAAGGCTGCTGAACATCACTTTATTGCCCTGGGTGTCGTACATTTCGAAATCGACCGACATGCTGCCGGGCTTCATTTTGGTGGCAGAGGTCATTGCGTTGAGGATTTTGACAGGTACCTCGTGTCCTACTATGGACTGCTTATAGGCGTCAAAGACCTCTTCAATATTTGATGGCGCACTCTGCAGCACATA
>ONLQ01000006.1 GCA_900318665.1 uncultured Bacteroidales bacterium
GTAGTATTCGAGGCGTGCTGTGATGCCGAAGCGTGCGCGCAGAGGCGCTGTCAGCATACCCGAACGCGTGGTGGCACCGATGAGCGTGAAGGGTTTGAGGGTGAGTTGCACGCTGCGAGCAGCGGGACCGCTCTCTATCATGATGTCAATCTTGTAGTCTTCCATGGCGGAATAGAGATATTCCTCCACAATGGGCGACAAGCGGTGTATCTCGTCAATGAAAAGCACGTCGTTATGTCCCAGCGACGTCAATAGCCCAGCCAGGTCGCCAGGCTTATCGAGCACGGGTCCCGATGTCATTTTTAGGCTTACGCCCAACTCGTTGGCAATGATATGCGACAAAGTGGTCTTGCCCAGGCCCGGAGGTCCGTGCAGCAGGACATGGTCCAGAGGCTCTCCGCGCTCTTTGGCGGCACGAACAAAGATGCGCAGGTTGTCAACCACTTGCTGCTGTCCCGCAAAACTCTCAAATCCTTTGGGACGCAACGCTCGTTCCACCTCGCGCTCTTTGGCCGTCTGCGACCGTCCTGTGGCATCAAGATTGTCGTTCATAAACCCTTTTCTGTGTATATATATAGAATTTGCAAAGTTACAAAATTTTCGCAAATTGTTAGCGTTATGGCTCGAAAGTTTGTAATATGGCAATAAATTTATTACTGCCTGCAATAATAATCTATAACCTGCGTTTTGATAAAAAGACATCATAAAAGCACAAAAAATGAGAAGCATTATTGTTGGAACCGACTTTTCGAAGGGCTCGCTTGTTGCCCTTGAGATAGCCACCGAGATGGCTAATGTGTTGAAAACCGACATCTGTCTGATGTGGGTGCAGCAGGCCAACGGACTACTCGGACTTAATTATGACAAACAAACCGAAACTCTTGCCCATCAGCGTCTTGAGGAAATCGTTGCCGAATATGGCGCACGAATGAAGGCGGGCAAAATGTATTTCGAAATAGCCCGTGGCAAGGTCGCCGCTACCATCAGCAACCGCGCCAAGGAACTGAATGCCCCCATCATCGTCATTGGTACCAATGGCGCGTCGGGATACGAAAAATACGTTATGGGCAGCACCGCCGCACGCATCGTGCAAGAATCGCCTTGTCCTACACTCACTGTTCGCGAGGGCTATTCTTTCGCCAACGGAATACGCAAGATTGTTCTTCCGTTGCGCCCCAACAGCGACAACACACGTCAGAAAGTTCCGCCCACGGCCGAGATTGCACGTATCTTCAATGCCGAGGTGTGTATGCTGGGACTTTATAACTATCCCGAAGAACTCAGCGAACTGCGCGTCTATCTCGACCAATCGTCGCAGTTCCTTACCAAGGAGGGCGTTAAGCACACGGCAGCTATGCAGCAGTGCACCAATTACTGCGACGCCGTGATAGAGTTCTCTGAAGGCATAAAGGCCGATATGATGGTAATCAATACCGAGCAGGATAAGGTTGTGCAGGGCATATTCCTTGGAACCAACGCCCAGCAGATTGTTCACAAATCGCAGATTCCTGTGCTCTGTGTCCATCCTAACGACGTTTTCAACGTGGCACGCTAAAAGTGCTTCGTCAATAATACAAAAGCCGTCATCTTTGGCGGCTTTTCTTTGCAGGAAAGAGACCTGCCTCTATATAGATACTCTTTGAAACACAGATTAATATGACATACGACCTGATAGTTGTTGGCGGTGGTGCCGCGGGGCTTATGGCCGCCGTGGTTGCCGCCGAGCGTGGAAAGCAGGTGCTGCTGCTTGAGAAAATGGACCAGGCGGGACGCAAACTGCGCATCACGGGCAAAGGACGTTGCAACCTCACCAACACAGCGCCTCTCAAGGACTTCCTTTCCCATGTGGGGTCCGATTCACGCTTTCTGCGCAACTGTATGTCGCAGTTCTATAATGCCGAACTGATGGATTTTTTCGAGCAGCGTGGAGTGCATCTTGTCGAAGAGCGTGGAGGCCGTGTCTTTCCGCAGAGTGGTCGTTCGCTCGATATATTCCTTGCGTTGATAGGAGACCTTGAGCAGCGTTCGAATGTGGAGATACGTAAGAACTGCACCGTTGTTGACATTGACACATATGTTGGCGACGATGGTATGCGCCATGTGTGCGGCGTGAGTCTCAAAGGTGGCGCGCATATTGCCGGCGGTCGTGTGCTTGTCGCCACAGGAGGCTTGTCCTATCCCACTACAGGTTCTACGGGCAGTGGCTATCGCTGGGCTGAGGATATGGGTCATACGGTGGTTAAGCAGGTTCCGTCGCTGGTTGCATTGCGTTGCGCAGAACCTATTCCGCCTGAACTTGTGGGCTTTGTTTTGAAAAACGTCGCCTTGCATGTGACGGATGCAGAGGGTAGGGAAGTGTGCGAATACTTTGGCGAGATGTCTTTCTCCGACGATGGTCTGTGTGGACCCATCGTGCTTTCCACCTCGCGAATGGTAAGTCGCAGGTTGCATGATGGCGAAACGCTCACAGCGCGCATCGACCTCAAACCCGCTGTCGCGGCTGCAGAACTCGACAAACGCCTTATTTCCGACCTTAATGGCAATGGGGCACGTATCTTCAACGATGCCTTGCGTCTTTGGCTGCCTGCCGAACTCATACCGCTGGCACTGAAACGGATGCATATAGAGTATTACAAACGCCTAAACCAGATTAACGGGCAGGAACGTCGTCGTCTGCTCTCGTTTCTGAAAGGCGTGGAGTTTACTCTCTCTGGCACTCGCGACTATGACGAGGCCATCGTGACCCAGGGCGGCGTAAGCCTTAAAGAGGTTAACCCAAAGACAATGGAGTCTCGCCTTGTGCATGGGTTGCATTTCGCTGGCGAAGTGTTAGACCTTGATGCCGACACAGGCGGCTACAACCTCCAGATAGCCTTCTCGACGGCCGTCGCTGCTGCTCGTGCGGTGTAGGATTGACAAAACAATAGAGGTAAATAAAAAAACAGAGGCAAAAGAATGACTTTGCCTCTGCTTTTTTTACAATTTCCAACGAGGGGAAGTGTCGATAATGTGCTAAAAAAACGACAATCGATTGAAAATCAATTGTCGTTTGTTGTCCAACCAGGACTCGAACCTAGACTGGCTGATCCAGAGTCAGATGTGCTACCATTACACCATTGGACAGGCTTTTTTCTCTCGAAAAGCGGTGCAAAAGTACGTTTTTTTTTCATTCCGACAAAATTTTTTTTGACAATCACATTCTGCAATATTTATATCGGGCAATTTTTCAACGCATTATGTTTTTATTGTATTTCTTATGTTCGGGTGTCAGTTGTTGTAAACAATATGTGGTATCACGTTCTGATGTTTCCTTTGGGGTGAATATGATGAACGTTTTTCCGAAAAAGAACTCTGATAGTGTTGAACGACTTGAAATACAATGCCTTTGTATGAAGAAAGCCCTCTGGATAACTCCAAAGGGCTTTCTTTTTGTTTTCGGGTCGTTGTTAGGCTTTCTTGCCGGCTTTGACCTCGTCTTTGAATTCTTTGCAGGGTTTGAATTTCGGGATGTTGTGTGCGGGAATCACGATGGGGGTGTTCTTGGTGATATTGCGACCGGTTTTCTCGGCGCGGCGCACAATCTCGAAAGTACCAAAACCACGGAGATATACGTTCTCACCGTTGGCCATGGCGTTCTTGATGGTGGTCATCATCTCCTCAACAATGTAGAGGGCTGCGGTTTTGTCGATACCAGTTTTCTGGTGAATCTGCGATACGATTTCTGCTTTTGTCATGACTATATTGTTTGAATAATTTTTATTGTTTTGAGACTGCAAAGATAGCAATTATTTCTTTATCTGCAATTTATTTTTCTATTTCTGATAATATTTGATGTATGCGTCGTTTATGAACACGGTGCTTATCATTCTTATAACTGACAATCCCATAGATATATAACTCGAAATATTGGGGTCTGTGGTTGCCGTGCGTTTCTTTTGGCCGTTAGGCTCTACATATACTATGTCGTTTTGTTGTAGATAGTAATAGGGAGAGTTTAATACTTCCTTTGTTGTCAGGTCTATCTCGCCTATGACTTGTTCTCCGTTTTCTTCGCGCATCACTTTCACGTTGTTACGCTGCCCATATATGGTTATGTCGCCTGTTTGTGCCAGCGCCTCGAATATTGTCAGACGGTTGCCTTCTATGTGCAGCATGCTTGGATTTGCCACCTCTCCGGTAACGGTTACTCGGAAGTTGGCTCGTGTTACGCTAACAACGGGGTCTTTCACATAGTTGTTTGTGCGAAGCAGTGTGGTGATGTCTGTAGCAATGGTGTCGAGAGGTCTGCCCGCCACAACCATTTTGCCTATCAGTGGCAGTTCAATCTCGCCTTTGGGAGAAACCAAATAGGATTGGCGCAGTTTTACAGCCTCATGGTCGTTTGGGTTGCCTGCGTTGATGCGTTCGTAGAACTGGTACAGGCTTTCGGGCGACAGGCTCACGATATTTATCTCCAGTTCGTCGCCAGGCATTGCAAGCGCGCTGTAGTTGGTGAGTATGTCGGTGGCTTCGTCGCGCTGTGCGTCGCTTATATAGGCATAGTTTTCGGTGGAGCGGCACGAGCAGAGCAGCATTGATGCAATCAATGCCAATGCGAAGTAAAAATATGTGTGTCGAGGTAATGTCATTTTGATTGATGAAGTCGAAAAATGCCTATCTAAACAAAATGCAAAAGTACGTATTTTATGCCTTTTAAGTAAAAAATGTTTTTGCAAGGACTGTCTGTTGGGGGAAAATATTTGTCCTAAAATGGCCAAAAAAAACAGCAGGGAAGGCCGTTGTTGGTCTTCCCTGCTGATGGATAGAGTGTTTTGTTCGAATTATTCGAAACTCTTGATGGCTTGTTTGATGAGTTCCATGGCTTCGCGGAGTTGCTGCTCGGTGATGACCAGCGGGGGAGCGAAGCGGATGATGTGCTGGTGGGTGGGCTTGGCGAGGACGCCGAGGTCGCGCATCTTGAGGCAGACATCCCATGCTTCTTTGCCGTTGTGGGGCTTGATGATGATGGCGTTGAGGAGGCCTTTGCCGCGCACTTTCTCGATCATGGGGCTCTTGAAGTTGGTCATTTCCTCGCGGAAGATCTTGCCGAGACGCTCGGCGTTCTCCATGAGGTGCTCGTCTTTGATGACCTGGAGGGCTGCGATGGAGACTTTGGCTGCGATGGGGTTGCCGCCGAAGGTGGAGCCGTGCTCGCCGGGCTTGATGTTGAGCATGATGTCGTCGTCGGCCAGGACTGCGCTGACGGGCATTACGCCGCCGCCGAGGGCCTTGCCGAGGATGAGGATGTCGGGACGCACGCCTTCGTGGTCAACGGCAAGCATTTTGCCGGTACGGGCGATACCGCTCTGTACCTCGTCGGCCATGAAGAGGACGTTGTATTTCTTGCAGATGTCGTAGCATTTCTTGAGGTAGCCCTCGTCGGGAACGTAGACACCGGCCTCGCCCTGGATAGGCTCTACGAGGAAACCGGCGATCTTGTCGCCTTCTTTAGCAAGGACTTTCTCGAGAGCGTCGGCATCGTTGTAGGGGATGCGGACGAAACCAGGAGTCATAGGGCCATAGTTGGCATAGCTCTCGGGGTCGTTGCTCATGGTGATGATGGTGATGGTGCGGCCGTGGAAGTTGCCTTCGCAGCAGACGATTTTGACTTCGTCGTTGGGGATGCCTTTCTTAACAACGCCCCAGCGGCGAGCGAGTTTCAGAGCGGTCTCGTCGGCCTCGGCACCAGTGTTCATGGGCAGAACCTTCTCGTAGCCGAAGTATTCGGTGACGTATTTTTCCCACTCGCCAAGGCAGTTGTTGTAGAATGCGCGGCTGGAGAGTGTGAGTTCGTGGGCCTGGTCGCACATGGCCTTGACAATCTTGGGGTGGCAGTGGCCTTGGTTGACAGCGCTATAGGCTGAGAGGAAGTCGAAATATTTTTTGCCCTCGCAGTCCCAAACGAAAGCGCCTTCGCCTTTGGCAAGCACTACAGGCAGTGGATGATAGTTATGGGCGCCGTATTTGGCTTCCATCTCCATGAATTGTTCTGATTTTGTCATAACTTGTGAGATTTATTGTTGTTTTTGTGTGTTTGAATATGCAATGAATTGCAGATTTTTGATTTTTGAAAGTGCAAATGTACGAAAAAGGCTTTTTATTTCATAATTTTTTTTGAGAGTGGCTTTGGTGGGATGCTTTTGGTGGGAAAAAGGATATGGTGTTTTTTCTTGTGGTAATGGTGTTTTTGTGGGTTGGATGGGTTGTGGGTTGGATGGCGGGTTTCGACCTTTTGCTAAGCCATAAAAGGGGTTTTGTTCGTATTTTGTTCGTACTTGATTCGAAGATTGTTCGAGTCATGGTTTGTTGTTTGTTAATATTCAGTTGTTTAGATGTTTTGGACTTTGAAGAGTGTTCGACCTTTTGTTAAATCGGGACTCGAGGGGAGGAAATGGTGTGGGGAGATAATAAATGACGGGTGATTTTCAGATTGGAAAATAAATAGTAATTTTGCAGTCGATTTGGTTGCCTTGGTGCATTAAAATGGGAATCGGGTGTGAGTCCCGAACAGTCCCGCTGCTGTGAGCCTCTTGCAATCAGTCTGTCTCTTGAAATGGGCCATTGTGTGCCGATATAGGTGCATGAGAAGGCGGGGACGGAAGGAGGCGAAGTCAGAAGACCTGCCAAATTGATGTAGTGAATTGTTCTCGAGGAAAGGACGTCATGACGAGCAGAATTGTTGCCATATTACGCTTTGCTGGTTGCTGTCTTTTGATGGTAGCGTGCTGCTGTTCTGTGGCGATTGCGCAGGTGAACGACAGTCTGGTGCGTCAGACGCTGCAGGAGGTCAATGTCTCGGGTGAGAGGGCTCCTTCGGAATTGCGTGCCCACACGCCGACGCAGGTTGTCACGGTGCAGCGCCTGGAGCAGACGGGGGCGTTTCAACTCTCGGATGCTTTGCGGCAGATGACGGGTCTGACGATTAAGGATTATGGCGGAATTGGCGGCATTAAGACTATCTCGGCGCGAGGCCTTGGCAGTCAGTTTAGTACGCTGACGATTGACGGTGTGGCGGTGAGCGACTGCCAGAACGGGCAGGTGGATATTGGCCGCTATCTGGTAGGGAACAGTGCTTTTGTTAGTTTTGCTAATGGGCAGCACGGAGGACTGTTGCAGTCGGCGCGTGCTTTTGCGGCTGGCAATATTCTGAGTATGGAGGGACGTGCTCCGCGTTTTTTCCTGACGCGCAAGACTAATCTTCGTTTTGGCATGGAGGGAGGCTCGTATGGTATGCTGTCGCCTTCGCTGCTGTGGGAACAGAAACTGAGTGAAAAATTGTCTCTCTCGCTTTGGGGGAGTTATCTGCGCTCGGAGGGCAACTATCCATATACTATATTTTATGGTATAGACCAGAGTGATAGCAGTTCGGTGCAGAATCGTGAAAATTCGCAGATGTGGATGGCTATTGGCGATGCGAGTCTGTATTATGCCATCAGCGATGACCAGCAACTGAACATAAAGGGGCACTTTATGCATGGCAGACATAATCTGCCAGGCGCGGTGTCGTTATATAGGACTATAAAGGCTTCGGAACATACTGAGGACCAACTGCTTTTTGTGCAGGGCAAATATCGTAGGCGCTTTATGTCCGACAGTACGGGGCACCATAGGATGCACCTGCAGGTGCTTGGAAAAATACAGTCGAGTAACGATATATATGAGGATACTGCGCATCGCACGCTTGATGGTATTCTTCATAATGAATATGCTCAGATTGAGGGCTATCTGTCATCGACTTTTCTCTATGAGCCTGTGAGAGGTTTACGCTTTAGTTTGGCTGGTGACGGGGTGGTTAATACGTTGCAAAGCAATCTTTCGGCTAATAATAGAGTGCAGAGGGTGTCGTCGCTTGCCGCTTTGGCTGCCGAATATGCTGGACGGCTGGCTACTGCTTCGGGAAGCATATTAATGACTGGAATAGGGGAGCAGGCATCGACTGACGAGGAACCGCGGGACGATTTGCACGCGACAGAGTATTTCCGTCTTTCGCCTTTTTTGTCGTTTAATGTGCGTCCGTGGCAGGATAAGCATCTGAGATTCCGCTATTTCTTTAAGGAGAACTATCGTGTGCCAACGTTCAACGAGATGTATTATCTGACGATGGTGCGCGAGTTGAAGCCGGAGCGTGCTATGCAGCACAATGTGGGCATCACTTATCTATATGGTACGGATACTAATGCCATACGCAGTCTGTCAATAACCCTTGATGCGTACTACAACCGTGTGAGCGAGAAGATTGTGGCTATACCGACTAATAATATGTTTATATGGTCGATGATTAATATGGGACGTGTGGATATAACGGGTGTTGATTTCAAGGCTGACGCTGTTTTGCAATTGGAGGACATAGGCGTTAATTTCTCCATCAACTATTCTTATCAGCACGCAGTGGACCGTACCGACCCATCGGGAAAGACCTACGGCCATCAGATACCCTACACGCCGTTGCACTCTGGCGGTATGGCGCTATATGTTGAGACCACGTTGGCCGAATTTGGCCATGAATTTATTGTTGTGGGCGACCGCTACTGCTCGCAGCAGAACAGCCGCGCCAATCTCGTGGAGGGATATATCGACCACGGACTTTCGGTGTCGAAGCGGTTTGTGCTGCGTTTCGGCACCATAAGGGCGCAGGTGCGTCTGCTCAACTTGCTGGATGTGCGCTACGAGGTGGTGCGCAGTTATCCTATGATGGGGCGCAACTGGCGCGTTTCGGTGTTGTATGAATTCTGAAAAATATCATGAATAGATTTAGATTTTTTTTGCCAGGTGTGTTGCTGCTCACGTTGATGTTGACGGCTTGCGAGTATGACGATGTTGTGGAGAACCGACCTGCTGCTGAATTGCTCAATGCATGGCTGCTCAATGAGGGCTTGTGGAACGGCAACAATGCGGAGTTGAGTCATTTCAATGCAGATAATGGTCTGATAGAGAATGATGTGTTTGCCCGTAGCAACGAGCGCCGCCTTGGCGACACGGGACAAGATATATTGCTGTATGGGGGCAAACTGTATGTCAGCGTTTTTGCATCGGGAACCATAGAGGTGGTCAATCCCGCTACGGGTGTATCGATTCGCCAGATAGGTATGGGCGACCGCCAGCCACGCTATATGGCAGCGCATGGGGGCAAGATATATGTCTCGTGCTATACGCCTCACAGCGTGGTGCGGATTGACACCGCCACGTTTGAGATAGAGGCTACATGCCGTTTGTCGGGGCTGCGTCCCGAAGGAATGTGCGTTGTTGGCAACAACCTTTATGTCTGCAACAGTTTTGACCAGCGAGGCAATGGCAGTATTGTTTACGACAGCACCCTTTCAATTGTCGATTTGACAACTTTCGAAGAGACAGAACGGTTGTCTATAGGGTTAAATCCTAATCATATAGACTCTGTTTCGCCAACACGTCTGGCCGTGTGCTGCTGGGGCGACTACGAGGGAGCTCCTTCCGATATTGTTGTTTTCGACGTCGGTACACATCAGCGCGTTTCCACGGGTATTGCCGCAACGGGTATTGCCGTTGGCTCGGGATTTTTTGTCGCTTTCTATCAAAGTTATACGGGCTCTTCGCAAACATCGTTCTGTGCTATCGATGCCGCCACACTTACGGCAACACCGATATTTGAACATCATGCCTCCCGCTTTGTAAGCCCTTACGGCATTGCTGTCAATCCCGCCAATGGCGACATACTTGTTACCGACTCGCAAAACTACCGTGCCAACGGCGACATATATTGTTTTGCGCTCGACGGCACATTGCGCTGGAAGGCCGAGACCACTATGGGACCCTCGCGCATCTGTTTTGTGAAATAATGAAAAATCAATTCATTCTAAATAAATTAACTAATCAAAACTATTTGTTTTAACAATGAAGAAAATATTACTTCTTATTCTCCTCTGCGCTACAGCGTTCTCGCTTTCCGCACAGAATGCAAGCGAGGCAACCATCAGTGCCGACAAAGTGGTTTATTGGGCTGGCACGGGCGACCATAGCGCCGTTATTGCTATCAACTGGGCAGACACTTGTCTGGCATGGGGTGTTCGCTTTGGCGATTCCATCACCGTGCAGCAGATGTTAGACCTTGTCGCGGGTGTAGATAGCCGTCTCTCCTATTCGGCTTCTGATGCTGGCTGGGGTTTGTTTCTCTCCGACATACGATATGCCATAACGCCAACGGACACATTGCATATTTCCGATGCCTTGGTGGGTGGCTATCCTGCCTATTGGAACCTTATGGTCAACAATGTGGCGGGGATGCTGGACTTTGCTGTCCAAAAGGTTGGCGATGGCGATTTCATCAAGTTCGCCGACAACTCTAAAGGTATTCCTATTCCGGACACTTACGATTATATCTACGCTGACACCGTTACTGCCGCACTGCCGATGCATTCGTCGATAGCCGCAACTGATGTTGCCTATTGGGTTGGTTCTGGCAGCAATAGTGCTGTGATTGCTATCAACTGGGCCGATGCCTGTCTGGCATGGGGCGTGCGTTTCGACGACTCCATCACCGTGCAGCAGATGCTTGACATCATCACCTCTCGCGACCGTCGTCTCTCCTATTCTTTCGCCGACTATGGCGGATGGTTGTATCTGTCCGACATCCTTTTTGTCCGTGCGGCAGATGACACCTTGAGACTTTCCGACGTTCTTGTGGGTGGTTATAGTGCCTATTGGAATCTTATGGTCAATAATAAAACCGGGTTGTACGGCTTTGCAGAACAGATGGTTGGCAATGGCGATTTCATCAAGTTCGCCGACAACGCTATAGGTCTTGCAATTCATAACACCTACGAATATATCTATACCGACACCGTGCGTGCCGTTATGCCCTATGAATCCTCGATTGCTGCTGGCGATGTGAAATTCTGGAGTGGCAATGGTGCTAACAGTGCCGTCTTGGCCATCAACTGGAAAGAGGCTTGCATGGCATGGGGTGTGCGTTTTGACGATTCAATAACCGTAGAGCAGATGTTAGACCTTGTTGCTGCTCGCGACCCGCGCCTTTCCTACGAGTCTTACGATGCAGGCTGGGGACTCTATCTGTCCGACATTCTTTTTGCTCGTGGCGACAACGACACCCTCCGCATCTCCGACGAGTTGGTGGGTGGTTATGGCGCCTATTGGAATCTGATGGTCAACGGCGCGGCTGGTATGCTTGGCTTTGCTGCACAGAAGGTTGGCGAAGGTGATTTCATCAAGTTTGCCGACAATGCTGGCGGTCATGCTATTCCAAACAGTTACGATTACGCCTATGATATGCCCATTGTGGCTATTCGTGGACCTTTCTGCGACAGTGCCCGTACCGTTGGTAGCAGTGCCGTTGCTGGCAATAGCAACAGCATAGTGGCATGGGCTGCTTCTTGCACTGTGGAGCGTGGCTATCAGGATATTGCTGTTGCCGACGCTCGTGTGACCTATGGTACCGACGAAATGGCCGTTGGCCCTGTGGACATGAACGACAACCTCAAAGTAGTGAGTCTTGGCGATGGTGGCACGGCAACCGTAACGTTCGGCGGCATGGAAATCTATAACGGCGAGGGTCCCGACTTTGCAGTTTTCGAGAACTCTTTCGATGATAACTTCCTCGAACTTGCCTTTGTTGAGGTGAGTTCTGATGGCGAGCATTTTGTTCGTTTCCCTGCCACGTCGCTCACACAGACTTTCGAGCAGGTTGGCGGCATGGGCCGTGTTGATCCCACCTTCATCAATAACCTCGCAGGCAAATATCGTTCCGGCTATGGCACTCCCTTCGACCTCGACGAACTGAAGGACAGCACCGGCATCGACATTGAACATATAACCCATATTCGTATTGTTGACGTGGTGGGCTCTATTGATGCTCGCTATGGCAGTCGCGATGCTATGGGCAATCTTGTCAACGACCCCTATCCCACAAATAACTATGCTGGAGGTTTCGACCTCGATGGCGTTGGCGCTATCAATGCTCGTTCCATTGAAGGCGAAGGTATTGCCAATGTTGAATCATCGACAATCAGCGTTTATCCCAATCCAGCCAACAGCATGGTGCGTTGCCATGTGCAAGACGCTGCTGTCCGCGAGGCTCGCCTCTACAGCGTTGCGGGTCAGTGCGTGGCAGTGCGGCGTGTAGAGAACGGCGTGGCTTCGTTCCGTCTTGGCGGTTTGTCGAGTGGCATTTATATGCTCCGTGCCGGTAACGAGATGCAGAAAGTAGTGGTGCGCCACTAATATTGTCGTCCCGTTTTTAGAATTGCGCGAGGATGCCCGTCGGGCATCCTCGCGCTGTTTGTGCATAACTTGTTACTAATCGCTGACCCTTTATTTTGTTTATTCATTATAAAATGTTAATTTTGCAATCTATCCGCTATGCCTATAATAGTGCGTAAACGAAAGAGTATCAGCGATTCTTCCCCTCTTTAGGGAAGAGTGTTGCTACACTTATGTGTTTGATGCGCATAGGGGTTATGAAAGATGCGAAACCTATAAAAATTAACAAAATACAACTAACAATATGGAAATTAAAGAAGCCGCTGCCGGCACACTCGAATCGGGCGACATCCTCGTTCAGATTGCTCCTGCCGACAAAAAAGGCCTGCAAATTGACTTGCAGAGCAGCGTGGCCTACCAGTTTGGCCGCCAAATCAAGCAGTTGGTTGCCGAGACTCTCGAAGGCCTCGACATCCACGATGCCAATGTTAAGGTTACCGACAAGGGCGCCCTCGACTGCACCATCCGTGCTCGCGTAACCGCCGCCGCCGTGCGCGCCACGGGCAAAGACGTCTGGGCATAAGCCTCAGCAGTGTTTAACTCTTAATTAGCAACACATGGAAAGATTAAGAAGAACTATGATGTTCGTTCCGGGCAACAACCCCGGTATGATGTCGGACGCCTTCATCTATGGTCCCGACTCCATTATGCTCGACCTTGAAGACTCCGTTACCATGGCCGAAAAAGACGCTGCTCGTCTTCTGGTCCACAACGCATTGAAATCTATCGACTATTGCGGCACCGAGATGGTGGTCCGTATCAATCCCCTCAACACGCCTTACGGCCGCAAAGACGTCGAGGCCGTCGTAAAGGCTGGCGTCAACGTTATCCGTATGCCCAAGACCGAGACCGCCGAAGAGGTGAAGGAACTCGAGGCCGAGATAGAGAAGGTGGAGAAAGAGATTGGCTGCCTTGGCCGCACCGCCATCATGGCTGCCATAGAGAGCACCCTTGGTGTTATCAACGCCTACGCTATCGCTACCGCCTCCAAGCGCATGATGGGTATTGCCCTCGGCGCCGAGGACTATAGCGCCAACCTCAAGACCCAGCGCTCGCCAGAGGGTATGGAACTCCTCATGGCCCGTCAGACCATCGTCGTGGCTGCCCGTGCCGCCGGTATCGACTGCTTCGACACCGTCTATTCCAACCTCAACGACATGGAGACCTTCCGCAAAGAGGTGGAACTCATCAAGCAACTCGGCTTCGACGGCAAGAGCATCATCAACCCCCGTCAAATCGAGGTTGTCAACGAGGTTTTCACTCCCAAGCAGAAGGAAATCGACAAGTCGCTGGCCATCGTGGCTGCCATCAAGGATGCCGAGAAACGTGGTAGCGGCGTCATCGCCGTCAATGGCAAGATGGTTGACCGTCCCGTCGTGTTGCGCGCCCAGCGCACCATCGACCTTGCTATTGCATCTGGTGTTTTAAAGAAGGAGGACATACTATGAGCAACATAAAAGAACGTGCCGCCCTCATCGAGAAGGCCGCAGCCCAAATGGGTAAAGAAGCATACAAAAACAATACCAACAAGAGCGGCATCCGTCGCGCCGATTTCAAAAAGGACAGCCCCAAGATTGTTACCCTCGAGGAGGCTATCCGCAAGAGCGGTCTTAAAGATGGCATGACCATCTCCTTCCACCACCACTTCCGTGGCGGCGACAAGGTTGTGAACATGGTGGTCGACAAACTGGCCGAGATGGGTTTCAAAAACCTCTCGCTGGCTGCCTCCAGCCTTCAGGACGTTCACGCTCCTCTGATTGAGCACATCAAGAACGGCGTCATCACCGAAATCAGCACCAGCGGTCTGCGTGGCGACTTGGCCACCGAGATTTCGCATGGCCTGATGGAGAAACCCGTGGTGTTCCGTTCGCACGGTGGCCGTGGTAGCGCCATCCGCAGCGGCGAACTGCACATCGACGTGGCTTTCATAGGTGCTTCCTCATGCGACCCGCTGGGCAACGCCTGCGGTTTTTCGCGTAGCGAGAACGCCAAGAGCATCTGCGGCTCGCTGGGCTATGCCCTGCCCGACGCACAGAATGCCGACAAGGTTGTGGTTCTGACCGACGACCTCGTGGAATATCCCAACACCCCCAGTTCGATTTCCGAGCATCTGGTGGACTATGTCGTAGTGTGCGACAGCGTTGGCGACAGTTCGAAGATTGCCTCTGGTGCCATCCGCGACACCAAGAACCCCCGCGACATTCTCCTCGCCAAGCAGGCTGCCAAGGTGGTTATCAATAGTGGTTATTTCAACGATGGTTTCTCCATCCAGACAGGTTCCGGCGGTGCATCGCTGGCCGTGGTGAAATATATCCGCGAGAGCATGCTCGAAAAAGGTATCAAGGCCTCTTTCGCACTTGGCGGAATCACTGCCCACATGGTCAAACTGCATGAGGAAGGCCTCATCGACCGCCTCATCGACGTGCAGTCGTTCGACCGTGCTGCTGCCGAAAGCATCATGAACGACCCCAACCACCGCGAGGTCTCTGCTATCGGTTATGCAAGTGCCGACGAGCCCAGTTCGGCAACCCACTTCCTCGATATCGTCATCCTTTCGGCTCTTGAGGTCGATGTGAACTTCAACGTCAACGTTCTCGTTGGTAGCGATGGCATTATCCGTGGCGCTATCGGAGGCCATCCCGACACTGCTGCCGACAGCGGTATCTCTATCGTTGTTTGCCCGCTGCTGCGTGGCCGCATACCTTGCGTGGTCGACGAGGTTACCACCCTCATCACCCCGGGTAGCACTGTCGATGTGGTTGTTACCGAGTACGGCATCGCTGTCAACCCCAACCGTCCCGAGATTGCAGAGCGCTTGAAGGCTGCCGGCCTCAACCTCGTAACGCTGCAAGACCTCAAGAACCGTGCCGAGAAGATGATTGGCAAGCCCGACCCGCTGCCTTTCGGCGACAAGGTTGTTGGCGTTGTCATGAACCGCGACGGCTCGGTGATGGACGTCATCAAGAATATCGTAGGATAATTTCTTTTGGTTTCCTATGCAATCCCATTCGGATTGCATAGGAAACTTATTAAAATGCAACAACGAGAATGCACTCTATCACCCTCGAAGAGTTGCTGAAAAGCCGCGACGAAAGACAAGAAATGCAGATGCGTCTGCTGCGCGAACATCCGCAGCAGACGCTATTATGCCTTACCGTCGTGGTGCCGGGCAGTGTGAAACGGTGCGACCAGTCGCTCACGGTGGCACACGCTGCGGTCGATGCGCTGACGCAGGAGTTTCAGCCCCTGCCAGGGCATATATTAGAACGCGACCTTCCTACGGGCTACGAGGCATATCTCATTGTTGACTGCGATAAGCAAGAAGCCAAACGCCGCACCTGCCAGATTGAGGACACTCATCCGCTGGGGCGGCTGTTTGATATAGATGTGATGGCCAGCGACGGTACTCCCATCGCCCGTCAGTCTATAGGATGCGAGCCGCGCAAATGCCTGCTTTGCGACAACGAGGCACGCTATTGTATGCGCAACCACACGCACTCGCAAGAAGAACTCTGGCAGAAAATAGACCAGATGGTAGAGGACTTCAAAGAAAGCAACAAAAGTCATTAAGAGATTTCTGCCCATCAATGTACACAGAATACGAAATACGCCAACTTCCGCTTTCCATAGCACGCTATAAGGCTATGGTCGAGGCTTTTCTGGCCGACAACGGTCTGCGCCTTGATGCGGTGGACTACTATGCTGGTGTGTTCCGTATCGACAGCGACGAACTTTTGGCAGGCGGCGGTTTGGATCGCAATGTCATCAAGTGCATCGCTGTCAGTGACCGCTTGCGCGACGAAGGCATGAGCAATCGCCTGGTGTCGCACCTTATCAGCACTGCCAACGAGCGTGGGTATAAGAGCGTGAAACTTTTCACTAAGCCCGAAAACCGTGCTATCTTTGAGAGTCTGTCGTTCCGCCTGTTGGCGGAGGCTCCCAAGGCAATCTTGATGGAGACTGGCAATGGCGGGCTGGACACCTATCTCTCCTATCTGAAAACGAAAAGCAATCGTTTTGAGGAGTATGTCAAGACCCTGACACACCCCTATACGGGTGTGGTGGTCATGAATGCTAACCCGTTCACCCGCGGTCACTACTATCTGCTGCGGCAGGCAGCCATGCAAGTCGATACGCTCTATGTCATCGTGGTGAAGGAAGACCGCTCGATGTTCTCCTATGCCGAGCGCAAGGCCATGATAGAGGCTGGCACTGCCGATTTGCAGAACGTTGTGGTGCTTGAAGGCAGCGACTATGCAATCTCTGCCGCCACATTCCCAACCTATTTCTTAAAACAAATCTCCGACGCCAGCGACACGCAGATGACGCTGGACCTCGACCTTTTTGCCCGTCATATAGCACCTGCGCTGGGTGCCACAATTCGTTTTGTTGGTAGCGAACCTACCGACCCACTCACCGCTCGCTACAACGAGTTGATGAAACAGCAATTGTTTCCCAAAATCGAGGTGGTGGAGATTAAACGGATGGAAGGAATGTATGGCGCCATATCCGCATCTGCTGTCCGTAAGAACATGCAGGAAGGCAAGTTCTGCGCCATCACGTTGGAAAGCATGGTGCCAAAGACCACGCGCCCCTATATCATAGCCCACATGGCGACGCGTGCGCTGCAACAAGAGTTGGACTGCACGCCCAAACCTGGATTGGTGGACTGCCACGACAGCGGTGCCCATAACGACATGGACCACGACACGATGCAGCGCAGCATCAACGCTCTGCATCCCTATTTCGTGCGGCTGGCATTGTTGGGCAATGGCTATACGCTGCCAACCCTTGAAGAAATCCGAACCATCGGAATAGAGGCCGAGCAAGCCATGCTGCAAGCCACAGACGGCGTCAACACCCACAAAGGAGCATTGTTCTCGATGGGGTTGGCTGTCATAGCATTCACATGGCTCGAACAATTCCAGAAAAACCTTATCGGAGAATCGGATTTCGATACCTTTGATGACAGCGAGGACTGGGATTCTCAAGACTGCCGATGGGGATTCCTAAACCCCATGTCGCTTATGCAGAAACTCGCCTTGCTCTTCCCGCCCACGACAGACACCCACGGCAGCCAGGTCGTTAAGACCTACCATGCCAAAGGCGCTCTCTCTGCCGCGCAGGAGGGTTATCCACTACTATTCAAGGAGTGGCAACCCTATTTTGAAGAGCATCGCAACGACGAGTTTGTTCTGCAAAAGACTCTGCTGCTCATCATGTCGCAACTCGACGACACCAATATCCTCTACCGCACAAATGCCGAGACTGCCCAGCGCGTCAAACAGGAGGCCAAGGCTCTTTTCGACAACTTCTCTATCAAAGGCTTAGAAGATATGAACCACTCGTTCATTCAGCAACATATCTCGCCTGGCGGTGCCGCCGATATGCTGGCACTGACGGTCTTTATAGATTCTATGACTTTCTTTGATGCTGATAAATATGAAGCATGACATTTTGTAACATAAAATAATTTATTAACCTTAAAAAACACTTGACATGGTTGAACTGATTAATCACGGAGTCTATCTCCAAGACGGTTCGAAAATCGTTAACGACAACGCCGGTATGCCCGCTCCCGACGAGGCCCGCGAGCAGACCATTGCCTATCAAATCCTCCGCAAACACGAGGTCGACGGCGACAAAGGCAAGAAAATGCGCATCCGCTTCGACGCTATGGTGTCGCACGACATCACCTACGTCGGCATCATCCAGACGGCTCGCGCCAGTGGCTTGGAGAAATTCCCCCTGCCCTATGCCATGACCAACTGCCACAACTCGCTCTGCGCTGTTGGCGGTACCATCAACGAGGACGACCACGTGTTCGGTCTCTCCGCAGCCAAGAAGTATGGCGGTATCTACGTTCCTGCCAACCAGGCCGTTATCCACCAGTATGCTCGCGAGGCTCTGGCACAGTGCGGCAACATGATTCTCGGCTCTGACAGCCACACCCGCTACGGCTCGCTCGGTAACATGGGCGTTGGCGAAGGCGGCGGCGAACTCGTCAAACAACTTCTCCGCAACACATGGGACATCAACGCTCCCGAAGTGGTGCTCGTATGGCTCGAAGGCACTCCCCGCAAGGGCGTAGGTCCTCACGATGTGGCCATCTCGCTGGTCAAAGCCACTTTCGACAATGGCTTCGTGAAGAACAAGGTCCTCGAATTTGCTGGCCCTGGTGTCAAAAATCTGCCTATCGACTTCCGCAATGGTATCGAGGTTATGACCACCGAGACCACCTGCCTCAGCAGCATCTGGGTCACCGACGACGAGGTGAAGAAATACTACGAGATGCACAACCGTCCCGAGGCTTACAAACAACTCCAGCCCGGTAAGGTTGCTTACTATGACAGCATGATTCGTATCGACCTCTCCAAACAGGAGTGTATGATTGCCATGCCGTTCCATCCCTCCAACGCCTACACCATCCACGAGTTGCAGCAGCACCCCGAGGAGATTATGGCTAAGATTGAGGCCGATGCCAAGGCCAAATTCGGCGACAAAGTCGATGTCCACCTCATGGATAAGATTCAGAATGGCAAGGTCTATGCCGACCAGGGTATCATCGCTGGTTGCGCTGGCGGTACCTACGACAACCTCAGCGCCGCTGCCGCTATCCTGAAGGATAAATCCATCGGCGACGACTATTTCACCATGTCGGCCTATCCGCAGTCATCGCCCGTCTATATTGCCACCACCCGCACTGGCATTGCTACCGAGTTGCTCGAGGCTGGCGTAGTCATCAAGCCCGCTTTCTGCGGTCCTTGCTTTGGCGCTGGCGACGTTCCTGCCAACAACGGCTTCTCCATCCGTCACACCACCCGCAACTTCCCCAACCGCGAGGGTTCCAAGCCTGGCCAGGGTCAGTTGAGCATGGTGGCTCTTATGGATGCCCGCAGTATCGCTGCTACGGCTGCCAACGGTGGCGTCATCACCGCTGCTACCGATATCGACTACAACGATACCCACGCTCCTTACACCTACGACGAGAAAATCTACATGCGTCGTATCTATAACGGCTACGGCAAAGCCAACGCCGACGAGGCTCTGCGCTATGGTCCCAACATCAAGGACTGGCCCAAGATGTACGCCATGCAGGAGAATATGCTTGTCGAACTGGCCGCTGTCATCCACGACCCCGTTACCACCACCGACGAACTTATTCCTTCGGGTGAGACCAGCAGTTATCGCAGCAACCCGCTGAAACTCTCCGAGTTTGCTCTCTCTCGTCGCGTTCCCGAGTACGTTGGCCTCAGCAAGAAAATCCAGGCTCAGGACCTCGAGCGTCGCGAAGGCAAAGTGTCGGCCAACATCGCCGATGCACTGAAGGCCGTTGGCGCCAAAGCCGAGAACACCTCTTTCGGTTCCTGCGTCTTCGCCAACAAGCCCGGCGACGGTTCCGCTCGCGAGCAGGCCGCTTCCTGCCAGAAAGTTCTTGGCGGCGATGCCAACATCTGCTACGAGTATGCCACCAAGCGCTACCGCTCCAACTGCATCAACTGGGGTATCGTCCCGTTCACCATTGCACAGGACACTCCGTTTGACTACGAGCCCGGCGACAAGGTCTTCATCCCCGGCATCCGTCAGGCCATCCTCGATGGCAAGGAAGAAATCGATGCTAAGGTCATCACCAAGAACGGTGTGAAAGACATCCACCTCTTCTTCCAGAACCTTACCGCCGACGAGCGCACCATCCTCACCGACGGCTGCCTGATGAACTACTATAAGAACCTCAACAAATAAGAGTTCCCAATAAGTAGCAAATTCAAGCGAGGCGCCCGAACATTGGTTCGGGCGCCTCTTGTTTTATGTATTTCGGTTCATTGTATTCGTTTGTCTTTTGTACTATGCCGATTATTGCTGTCATTTGGCGATTTGTTGATTTTTGTGTTAATAAGTTAGGACCTCATCGCTTTCCCGAATGGGTGAAAGCGTGTATTTTTGCAAAACAATATCGGTGGCCGCAGGGCCTCAATAGGGAACCGAGTGAGATTCTCGGACAGTACCCGCTGCTGTGAGTTCTTGCAGCGTCTGTTAGAAAGGCCACTGGCCTCGATGAATGTAGGCTGGGAAGGCAACAGGCGTAGGGAATGAGTCAGAAGACCTGCCGAAAGTGTATAAGGCTGCGGTGCCTTCGGGATTAAAGGTAACAGGCAAAGTTCATCACATGGTGCGCTTTACTGGGCTATCTTATCCTCCACTGACAGCGAAGGAATTGTTAAATGTATTGATAATCAAGAATAAAGTAAAAATAGATACATCATGGAACTGAACCAGCCCTTCATCATTAAGCGTAACGGTAAGCGCGAACCGTTCTCGGTAGAAAAAATCAAGAGTGCCATACAGAAAGCCTTCCTTTCGGTGGGCAGTTTTGCCTCGCAGGAGGCTTTGGCCAACATTCTGAGCCGCATCGAGGTGCGCGACGGCATCTCGGTCGAGGAGATACAGAACCAGGTGGAGAACGCTTTGATGAGTGAGCGTTACTACCATGTGGCTAAATCGTATATCCTCTATCGTCAGAAGCACTACGAGGACCGCGAGGTGAAGGAGAAACTGGATTTCCTTATCAACTACTGCAATGCGCAGAATGCCGCCACGGGCAGCAAGTACGACGCCAATGCTAATGTGGAGAAGAAAAACATTGCCACGTTGATTGGCGAGTTGCCCAAGAGCAACTTCATCCGTCTCAACCGCCGTATGCTCTGCGACACGGTGCGCGATATGTATGGCAAAGAGGTGGCCGACAAGTATCTGCAACTGCTCAACAACCACTTCATATATAAGAACGACGAGACCAGCATCGCCAACTATTGCGCCAGCATCACGATGTACCCCTGGCTGTTGGAAGGCACGCAGACCATCGGCGGCAACGCCACGCGTCCCACCAACCTCAAGTCGTTCTGCGGCGGTTTCGTCAATATGGTTTTCATGGTGAGCAGTATGCTCAGTGGCGCATGTGCTACACCGGAATTTCTGATGTATCTCAACTATTTCATCGGTCTCGAATACGGACAGGACTACTACAAGCGTGCCGATGAGGTGGTGGACCTCTCCAAGCGCCAGCGTACCATCGACAAGATGATTACCGACTGCTTCGAGCAGATAGTCTATTCCATCAATCAGCCCACTGGCGCACGTAATTTCCAGTCGGTGTTCTGGAATATTTCCTACTACGACAAATTCTATTTCCACAGCCTCTTCGAGAACTTCTATTTCCCCGATGGCAGTCAGCCCGATTGGGATTCGCTCAACTGGCTCCAGAAACGTTTTATGAAATGGTTCAACCAGGAGCGCACCAAGGCTGTTCTCACGTTCCCCGTTGAGACTATGGCTCTGCTGTCGAAAGATGGCGACATTGCCGACCAGGAGTATGCCGACTTCACCGCCGAGATGTATGCCGAAGGCCACTCGTTCTTCACATATGTCAGCGACAGTGCCGACTCGCTCTCTTCCTGCTGCCGTCTGCGCAACGAGATTACCGACAACGAGTTCTCCTACACCCTTGGCGCTGGCGGCGTGAGCACTGGTTCCAAGAGCGTGCTGACCATCAACCTCAATCGCTGCATCCAATACGAGGAGCGCAACAATATGCCGTTCCTCTCCTTTGTCGAAGAGGTCATCGACCTCATGCACAAAGTGCAGAGTGCCTATGATGCCAACTTGCGCTATCTCAAAGACAAAGGCATGCTGCCGCTCTTCGATTCCGGATATATCGCCATGGACCGTCAGTATCTCACCATCGGTGTCAACGGTATGGTCGAGGCTGCCGAATTCAAGGGCATAGAGATTAGCGACAATCCTCGCTATCAGCAGTTTGTCGAGGATATTCTTTCGCTTGTGGAGCGCTACAACAAGAAGTACAAGACCAAGGACCTGATGTTCAACTGCGAGATGATTCCTGCCGAGAACGTGGGCGTGAAGCATGCCAAGTGGGACAAGGAAGACGGTTATGTTGTGCCTCGTGACTGCTACAACAGTTATTTCTATATTGTTGAGGACACCAACACCAATGTGCTTGACAAGTTCCGTCTGCATGGCAGCCGCTATATCCAGCATCTTACGGGTGGCTCGGCATTGCACTGCAATCTCGACGAACACCTCTCGCGTGCCCAGTATCGTCAGTTGTTGCGTGTGGCTGCACAAGAAGGCTGCAACTACTTCACGTTCAACATTCCCAACACGCTGTGCAACGACTGCGGTCATATCGACAAGCGCTATCTCAAGGAGTGTCCCCATTGCCACAGCACCAATGTTGATTATCTGACCCGCGTCATCGGCTATATGAAACGTGTTACCAGTTTCTCCGAAGGCCGTCAGAAAGAGGCCGCCAAACGCTACTACGGCAGTCTGCGCAACCAGGAATAACAGTCAATCTATAAGATAATCAGGCTTACGGGCTTCTACTCGTAAGCCTTTCTTTTCGATATTATGCTCAAATACTATAATTTCGACATCGTTTTTCAAGAGGTCCCCGACGAGGTGTCGCTGGCCATCAACCTTACCAATTGTCCCAACCACTGCGAGCAGTGCCACAGCCCTCATCTCTGGGCCGACGAAGGCACCGCCCTCGACACTGCGGAGATGGACCGCCTGGTGTCTCGCTACGCCAAAAACATCACTTGCGTCTGCATCATGGGTGGCGATGCCGAGCGGCATTTGGTGGAAAATCTTGCCTCTCATCTGCGCAAAACCACAAGCCTCAAGGTGGCATGGTATTCGGGACGTATGCAATATCCCGATAATCCGCAGGATTTCGACTATCTGAAACTCGGCCCCTATGTTCCCAAGCATGGCAGCCTGAAGAGCCGCACCACCAACCAGCGGCTGTACAAACGCAATGGGTCGGAATGGCAGGACATCACAAGCCGTTTCTGGCGATAGGCCCCGACAAATGCAATAAAATGAATTGTATTGCGTTGTATAAATAATGCATTTCTTGAGTTATGTCAATACAGGCATTGACATACGATGTTTTTTTGCACTTTGTAAAATTAAATAAGGTTTTTTACCGATATGAAACGTTTACTTGTTCTTATCCTCTTATGCGTGACGTTGCTCCCTGTCTATGCTGCCAAGGACAACTACCGCATCACGCTCACCATCGATGGCGGCACCGACTCCATGCTGCTTCTCGGCAACTACTATGGCAAAGGCACTTATGCCCTTGATACGGCTTTTCTCGACAAGAAAGGCCGTTATGTTTTTAGCAGCGCCACCAAGGAACTGTTGCCAGGTCTCTACTTCTTTGCCAACAAGAGCGGCAAGTATGTCGAGTTTGTGGTTTACAACGAGAAGCCGTTTTTCGAGTTCTCCACACGCGATGAGGATTGGCACCGCTTTATGAAGGTGAAAGGCTCGCCCGAGAACGAGGCTTTCTATTCTTTCCACCACCTTCAGCAGCAAGCCATGCTGATGTCCAAGCCACCCGCCAACCCTGACTCGGCAACCTACACCGCCTTCATGCGTAGGCAGGGCATCATGATGGACAGTCTGCGTCGCGACTTCATTGCCCGCAACCCGCAGCGTATGATTAGTCGAATGATGATGGCTACCAAGGAGCCCGAAATTCCCGCCACCGATTCGGCCGGCAATCCGCTCGACAACCGCACCCGCTGGGAGTATTTCGTGACACACTATTTCGACAATATGCCGCTCGACGACGATTTCCTCGTCCGCACGCCGCAGGCCGTATTCCACGACCGTGTGATGGACTATTGCGACAAATATATGCAGGGCGCCCCCCCAGATGTCATTATACCGCATCTTGATGCCATGCTCGACCGCGCCAAGCCTTCCAAAGAGACTTTCCGCTATCTGCTGCACACCGTCACCGAGCACTATCTGCAGAGCAACATCATGGTTTACGATGCTGTATATGTGCATCTTGTGCTGAAATACTATGCCGAGGGCGATGCGTGGTGGATGACGCCCACCGACATTGAGACCGAGGTGGACCGTGCCGCTCGTTGGGAAAAACTGCTTGTCGGCAAGGTGGCGCCCGAACTGCAACTCTACGACACGCTGCAGAAACCCCATTCGCTCCACGCCATGCCCAACCAGTACACGCTGCTCATCTTCTGGTCGCCAGCCTGCGGCCACTGCCAGGTCGAAATCCCGGCACTCTACGAGAAGTTCTCCGCCATGCGCGACAAATACGACATCGGTGCCTTCGCCATTCTTACCGAGTTCGACGATGAGACCACCGCCAAGTGGAAGAAGTTTATCAACGAGAAGCACATCGACTGGATTAATTTGAGCGGAGCCGTTGCCAACGTCGATTGGCACGATGTTTACGACATCACCTCCACGCCGCAAATCTATCTGCTCGACAAAGACAAGACCATTCTCGCCAAGAAACTCAACGCCAATAGTTTCGAGCAGGTGATGAACGCCATAATCAACGAGCGGGCAACAAAATAGAGAGCAGAGACCTGTGACCAGTAATCAGTAATCTGAAATCGGCAATCAGATCACCGGTTTCAGATCACAGATCACAAAAAATCGGATTACACAAAACAACAATATGAAACACACACTTTTATTGGTTGCCTGCGGACTTTTGGTCTTGGCGGGCTGCAAAAACAAGCAGAATATGAAAGACAACCCATTTATGTCGGAGTGGGGAACACCCTACGAGATTCCTGACTTTCAGAAGATAAAGACCGAGCATTATATGCCTGCTTTCAAGGCTGGCATGGAACAGCATAAGGCTGAAATCGAAGCCATCGTCAACAACACCGAGGCTCCGACCTTTGAGAACACCATCGTGGCGCTCGACCGCAGTGGCGAGTTGCTGGCCAAGGTCGAAGGCGTTTTCTTCAACCTTAACGAGTGCGAGAGCAACGACGAGATGGACGCCATCGCCGAAGAGGTGATGCCTCTGCTCTCTGCTCATAGCGACGACATCATGCTCAACGCCAAATTGTTCGAGCGCGTCAAGGCTGTCTATGACGCCCGCGAGGCCCTCGGACTGAACGGCGAGCAGATGCGCCTGCTGGATGAGACCTACAAGGGCTTCGTTCGTGGCGGCGCCAATGTGCCTGCCGACAAGCAGGAGCGCTTCCGCCAACTCAACGAGCAGATTGCCTCGCTCACCCTCCGCTTCGGTCAGAACGTGCTGAAGGCCACCAACGCCTACAAACTCGTGCTCGACGAAGAGAAGGTCAACGCCATAGGTCTCTCTGCCGACCAGATTGCCACCGCTCGTGAGGCTGCCGATGCCGACGAGCAGACCAAGGGCAAATATGTATTCACCATCCATATGCCCAGTTGGGAGCCGTTCATGCAGAACTGCACCGACCGCGACCTGCGCCAGCAGATGTGGCAGGCCTATGCCACTCGTTGCAACGGCGGTGAATACGACAATCTGCCTATCATCGATACCCTCGTTAATCTGCGCCTTGAGCGCGCCAATATCCTCGGCTTCCCGACCCACGCCGACTATGTGCTCGACGACTGCCTTGCCAAGACTCCCGCTGCTGTCAACCAGTGCCTTATGCAGATTTGGCCCGCCGCTTTGAAGAAAGCCAAAGAGGAATGCGCCGAATATCAGAAGATGATAAAGGCCGATGGCGACAACTTCGACCTCACCCCTGCCGACTGGCGCTACTACAGCGAGCGTCTGCGCAAAGAGAAATACGCCCTCAACGACGAAGAGGTGCGCCCCTATTTCTCGCTCGACGGTGTGCTGGAAGGTGCTTTCGGCGTTGCCAACAAACTCTACGGCCTCACCTTCAAACTCAACAACGACCTGCCTACCTATAACAAAGAGGCTCGCGCCTACGAGGTTGTTGACGGCGACCATGTGATTGGCATCCTCTACATGGATTTCCATCCCCGTGCCTCGAAGCGTAGCGGTGCTTGGATGACCGAGTTCCGTGGCCAGCACCTCGACGCCGAAGGCAACAACGTGCTGCCTATCATCCAGGTTGTCTGCAACTTCACCAAGCCCACTGCCGACAAGCCTTCGTTGCTCACTTTCGACGAGAGCGAGACCCTTTTCCACGAGTTCGGTCATGCCCTTCATGGCTTGCTCAGCAAATGCACCTACCGCTCGCTGGCAGGCACCAGTGTGCCGCGCGACTTCGTAGAACTGCCTTCGCAGGTTATGGAAAACTGGTGCCGTCATCCGCAGGTCATGAAGACTTACGCCAAGCACTACCAGACCGGCGAGACCATTCCCGACGCTCTGATTGAGAAGATTGCCGCCGCACAGACCTATGGCCAGGGCTTCATCAACACCGAGTTGCTCGCCGCCTCGCTGCTCGACATGGACTACTACACCCTCACGGCCCCGCAGCATATCGACGCAAACCAGTTCGAGCAGGCCGCTATGGATAAGATTGGTCTCATTCCGCAGATCATCTCGCGCTACAAGAGCCCCTATTTCCAGCACATCTTTACTACTGGTTATGATGCAGGCTACTACAGTTACACATGGACCGCCATCCTTGATGCCGACGCCTTCGAGGCCTTTGTCGAGAGTGGTGACCTCTTCAACCCCGAACTTGCCAAAAAGTTCCGCCACATCCTCGAAAGCGGCAACACCATCGACCTCATGCAGGCCTACCGCGATTTCCGTGGCAAAGACCCAGATGTCAAATCTCTCATGAAGCATCGCGGCCTTCTTTAGCCCTTGCAAGGCATAGAGCGTTTCGGCGTTGTGCCACGATTCCATTATTTGACAATTATTCTTCCTCACAGCCCCAGTCCTTAGGCTCGGGGCTGTGTCTTATTTTATGTTAAATGTTAAAAAAAAGAAACTTTTGATAATCAGTTAGTTGTTTTTTTTTGAAAAAAATGTATTTTTGTGCTTGGAAAAAATCCCCGAACGTCACGTGTCGTGCAAGTGTAGTTTTCTGTGTTGTAGGAAATTAGTTTGCACGTTTGGCTGTTCTATTTGGTAGTATGAGAATGTTTCTAAATAATAAAATGTCAACCATGATTATCAAGAAATCCCTTTCAATCGCACTATTTTCCACTATTGTGCTACTTTTTTCTGCGTGTCACAAGGACGATATCCCGACACCTCGTCCCGACGATACCGTCACCCCATCTCCGGTGGTTGAACCAGCAGTGTTGGTCGCTGTTTTAGACAGCACCATCATCGAACCGGAAATGCTCTCCGACAAGATTTGCGACGACCCCATGGTGGCCACCTACGCCTATTGGGCGCCTACTATTATTAATCCCATGAGAACGCTGCTCCGTATTGTTGCTTCAACGCGTATCAGACATCTCGACTCGCTGTTCGAGTCCAGAGTCGGCGTTGGTCCTAACGGCGAGCGTCGCTGGGAGTTCCGCACCTACACGTTCTCCTACAACAGCACCACCGCCGCAGGTCAGCCCGTAGTGCTTTCGGCCCGCATAACGTTGCCTTGCAACTCCGTGGGCCAGCCTCATGTCCTCACCTCCTATTCCTTGTTCTCCCATCCCATGCTGTTCTACAATAGTTGGGCTCCGTCAAATTCGATGTCCACCGTTGACCTTCGTGCTGTTTACAATTCGGCAGTCATCTCGCCCGACTACCAGGGCCTCGGCATCGACAACGACATCAACCCCGTGGGCTTCATTTCGTTACACTCGCAGACCGCTCAGTTGAGAGATTGTGTAAAGGCCGCCATCGAACTGATGCGTAGCCGTGGCATCACCCTCGACGAAAATGTCGGACACACAACCAACTGGGGCTGCTCGGAGTGCGCCACCACCGCCATGGCGTTCCATCGCTACTACGAGTCCGATGCTCCCGCCAGCCTCCGCCATGCGCTCCGTCTTTCTTCCACCCTTGCCGTCGAGGGACCTCTCACGTTGCCCACCTCCACTCGCTATGCCGACTTCCACCCCGACTACGACTGCTTTGGCAACATCTTGATTACCATGATGGGCTGCTTCTCGCCCGAACAGTTGGGCGGCTATCAGGGCGAGGACTTTGCCCCTGCATGGATGTCCGAGCGTTATCCCAATGGCAGCGGTTCCGATGCCTCCTTCATTGATTATTACTCACGACTCAAAGCCTACGATCTTTCGAAAGTACCGGCCGATTACGACGCTGTCGATATCCACAGCAATGTGGCTCCCGACATGCTTAACGCCGAGGGCTATTTCGACTACTCCAACCCTAAGACCAAGGCCTTCTTCAATGTTGTTGATAAGTACATGACCATAGACGATTTCCACCCCGTGCTTCCGCTCTACATTGCTTCGGCCGAGAAAGACGAATACATACTCTACGAGCACGCCCGCGAGTCCTATGCCCGCATGCGCAACGGCAGCGACGGCACCACTGGCAATGTCCACTGGTTCGACGTCCCGACAACCAATGCCGTTGCTTCAATATTCACGAGCCACCATCTCGCCGCCGCCATCGTTTCCCTCTTTTACATGGCCTGCGTCGAGAATCCTGAGGATATGTCCACCTACTACACAGCCAAAGACTGATAGCAAAAACCAACCTTTCCCCACAAAAACAAATTTCAAATAAATACTCTCCATGAAGAGATACCTCATAGCCTTACTTTCCGTCGCACTGCTGTTCTCAGCCTGCAAGAAAGACGATGACGACTATCAGAAAGCCGCCGACAAGAACCGCCCCGACAGCCCCGAGCGCCCCGACGGTCCTATTATACCGCAAATGTCTCCATTGGTGCAGATTCTCGACAGCGCCATCTATTACACGCCGGAGAGTTTTTTCGAGGTCGTGGAATCATATCCCATGATTGAGATGCTGTCAAGTGTCAGCCCTACCGTCAACACCGTGTTCAAAGGCATGGTCTCTCTCAGTCAGCGCAGCAATATTCGCACCCTCGACTCCCTTTTCGATGCTCGTGTGGGGCGCGATGCGCATGGCCAGCGCCAGTGGGCCACCGAGACCTACAGTTTCTCCTATCGCAGCATCAGTTCCCAGGGTATGCCCATAATCCTGTCGGGCCGTGTAACCTTCCCCAACAATACCGTCAGAGGTGTGGCTCACGAACTTTCCACAATCTCGCTCTATGGTCACATGATGTACATGCAAGACTCTTGGTCGGCCACGGAGAACGTTACAATCATGAGCCTGCGCTCCATGATGAACAGCGCCGTCATAGAACCCGACTTCCAGGGCTACGGCGTCGATTCCTTAAACCGCAACCCTGGTCTGGCGGGTCGCACCCTCGGCCAGCAGATGCTCGACTGCGCCATGGCAGCCCTCGAGATTATGCGTAGTCGCAACGTGCGCCTTGCCGATGACGGCTATACCACCAACTGGGCCATTTCCCTCAGCGCCATAGCATCCCTTGGCGCTACACGCTTCTACGAACTGGAAGCCTCCGACGAACTTCGTCGTGCCCTGCGCCTGCGCTCCACCTTCGCCACCGAAGGTCCCCTCGACCCGATGTCCAACATCCTCTATGCCGCCATCGACACCACCTTCAACACTCCGCTCGACCAGTATTTCTCCAATTTCGGTGCCATGTACATTCCTTCAAAATATGGCTACGACGAGGAAGACTTTTGCGCCGACTGGATGAGAACCACCATGATACCCTATGGCGACACCGCCTATTCATATATATATTATAAACTCCATAAACTCGGTCGCAATTCGAGAGACTATCGTCCTGCGGGTTATCAGCAAAAGTCTCCAGCATGGAATTTTGCGCCCGATATGCTTACCCCCGATGGAGAATACGACATGAACAGCCCTAAATTGAAAGCGTTTATCGATGTGTTCGACAACGAGACCCGTTGGACTACCTGGACGCCAACCACCAACATTTATATGGGTCACTGCAAGGACGACGACTTCCAACCCTACGGCACGGCACGCAAACTCTTCGAGCGGCTCCATGCCAAAGCACCCAACAACGTCCATTGGTACGAGATTCCTCGCCCGGCAGGCAACACAACGATGGATCTCATCGCTAAACTCATGTCATATTCCAGTTCTACGTCTGGCATGACACTCCATTATGTCGTTTCTCTCTTGAACATGCTGTATATCACCAATGTCGAAAACCCGGAAGAAATGGTGATATACTACCCGATAGTTGACTAACCACGCTCTCCGTCACAAACCTACAAAGACACCATCCATCGCTAAATGACTCGGAAAACACAAGAATGAACTTTCTCTGCTCATATAGAACCTTTTTTGCCGTTGCCGTCTTGTGCCTCTCAATGGCAATGACCACGGCTTGCAGTAAAGACGACAACGACAGCACCCCTGCCCAGCCTTCGGTCAACGTTTTTGCTTCCGAGCGCTACACCCTGCAGCAACTTGTCGAAGAAGCCGGCAGAGGGCGTTATATTCAGTCCTATCTTGGCGATAACGAAACGGTGCTTGCCTTGGTCGAGAATGTGCTGAAAGGCATGTCCGACAGGCGGAGTTATCGAGTCGATACCATCTTCGCCAATCGCGAGAATGTCCCCCTCAATCAATACAAGCGCGATTGGCACATCGAAAGTCACCTCTTCACCTACCGTAGCGTCTCCTCAACCGGCGAGCCAACGGTCCTCTCCGGACGTGTGACGTTCCCTACCGCCGATGATGGCAACGGTCACCGCGTCGGGAGCCTTTCGCTCTATGTCCATCATTATATTGGCACCGCTATTGCTCCCACCAAGGCCGTTTCGCCCTTAACCTTGCGCACCGTTTACAATTCTGCCGTCATCGAGCCCGACCTTCAGGGCTATGGAGTCGATGACGCGCACATTTTTTGCGGCTTCGACAACGAAACGCAGGCTCGTCAAATGAAAGACTGTCTTTTTGCCGCCATCGAAGTCATGCGCCAGCACGGCGTGACGCTCGCCGATGACGGCTACACCACCGCTTGGGGCTACTCCATCGCCACACCCGCCGTCATGTCTTTCATCCGTCTCCACGACCAGACGTTCTCCCAGAGCGAGCGGCAAACCATACGCCTACATTCCGCTTTTGTAGGCGGCGCTCCCATGCGTCTGGACCAAATGCTGCTCTATTTTAACCAGCATCCGGAATTCGATGTGCAACTGATGCGCTACAGCATCCCATTCCTCTCCGCCATGCCGCAAAGCATTTTCGGCAACTATCAACTGAGCGACTTCGCCGCCGACTGGATGCACAACTACACCATCTCCAAAGAAGGACAAACCTGCACATTTTTCTACGGCCTCACGCATTTCAACGGCACCACATCTTTATGGCCCGATACCTACAGTTATAGCAAACTCAATAACATCCTCGCCTCCGACATGTTCAACGCCGACAGTAGTTTCAACTTCTCAAATCCCAAATGCGTCAGCCTTTTCAGCATAATGACCCGTCTCTCCGACTGGGGCTCCTGGTCTCCATCGGTCGATGTCTATGCCTCCCACGGCACCAACGACGACCGTATGCCCTATGATCAAGACCGCGCAACATTCGATAAGATGAGCAAAGGTGGCAAAATCCATTGGAAAGACACCTACGCTGGAATCCTAAGAAACGTCATGAATGGCTCTCACCAGATGCTTACAATCTTGGCCTCTTTCAGCATGGTGCAATACAACACCCCAGCCGAGGCATTTAACAAGGGCTTATAGACTACGCAACACAACAACTAAATCAACTATAAAACCATTCAACCCACTAACCAGGCAAGACCAATCTCAATGAATCGCATACTTCCCATATTACTCCTTGTTCTTCTTTTTGCTACATCCTGCAAGAAAGAGAACCACGACGACGCCCCATATTATGCCAGTGGCTATCTCGAAGATATGCAGACTGCCGACACCTACAAGCCGCGCGAGTTCGTGACAGCGGTAACATCGGGCCGTTATGTCGCCCAGCAGATGGGCAGCAATACCACCATGAGCCAACTCATGTCGCGTGGCGGCGAGTTTGCTCTGCTGACCCACAAACTGCAACTCGACACCCTCTTCTCGCGCGAGGCAGGTTTCCTTTTCGACACCCGACTCTGGGAAGTAGTAACAGTTCCCTTTACCTATAAAACCATTTCCGTCACGGGTCAGCCCATAGTGCTTTCCGCTCGTGTCACCTTCCCCGCTGCAAGGTCGCGCGCAGCCCACAATCTCGCCTCCATCTCGCTCTATGCCCATCACTTCTATTCCGACCAGAGCCTTGCTCCATCTCGAGAACTCTCTTTGCTCACCTTGCGCATACTTTATAATTCTGCTGTCGTAGAACCCGATTTTCAAGGCTATGGCAATACGGAAAGCGAGGTGTTCAGCGATGTCTCCTACAAACCTTTGGGACGTCAGATGCTGGATTGCGAGTTTGCCGCTTTGGAGGCCATGCGTTCCTATGGTGTCTATTTGGCCGACAACGGCTACACCACTCTGTGGGGCTATTCTGTGGCAGCCCCCATCGTGATAGGCGCCATGCTCTACCACGACCAGCAACTGCCGCAGTACAAGCGCGATGCCGTGCGTCTGCACTCCGCTTTTGTGGGAAGCGGCCCGTTCTTGCTCGACCGCATGCTGCAGTATTTCGACCTCCATCCGGACTACAACGCTCAGGCTATGGACCTCGTGTCGCTCTACACCCTGCCTGCCGAATACTACGAAGGCTACAAGCCAGAGGATTTACTACCCTCGTGGGGCATGACATACATTGTTGATGTTGGTGGCAAGACAATGACTTACAACGAGGCCATACGTTCCGACTACTCCGATGGCTATGGCAACCTGCGGCCAGCCTTTTCTCCCAACGATGTGTTGAGCAACAACTTCGCCGAGGATATGTTCAACTCCGACGGACATTTTAACTACGATAACGAGAAAACACGTATCCTTTTCCGCATCATGACAAGCCTCACCGACTGGGGAACGTGGCAGCCTAATATCGATGTCTATATCTCGCATAGCAGCGAAGACGAATACATACCATACAGCATTTCCAATCAGTTCTACACTCGTATGCTTCCCAGTGGCAAAATGCACTGGACCGACGTGCCGGCCGTCAAATTGACCGACGATAGTTACCATATCTCGGCAGTGCTTTGGGCCACCACAGCCATGATACTTGGCGAAACTCCTGCCGAAGCCCAACGCTTCCTGCTATCGACAAACAATAAATAATATACAACCCCAATCAAATAACAGATAACAGGTCACAGATAACAGATAACAGTTCACAGATAACAAATACATATCAACATTCTTATCATTTTCAACTTATGTCGAACCTTAAACCATCCGAAGAACGCAGTTGGGAGCAATTCTATGCCCCAGGAACTAATGATGTCCTGAAACAGGAAATGCCAGTCGGAAACATCTGGAGCGCCCTGATTGAACCCGCCATCGTCAAAACAGGCGACAAGTACGACGCTTTCGTCTATTTTGGCAACCACATCAAGCGTAGCCAACTGATAGACAATGTCAATCGCTGGGCATCCGTGCTGCATGGCATGGAACTGAACGCTGGCGACGAAATCATCATCTTCAGCCCCCTGATTCCCGAAGCCCTCTATATCCTCTTTGCTGCCAACAAGTCGGGCATCACCGCTATTATGCCCAACCTTGCCGCCAGCCACGAGGCTCTCGAAAAATCTATCGACAAGGCACAGGCCGCCTTCATCTTCGATGACATGGAGCCAGGCCTTACCGACATACTTGCCAAACCGCAGTTCCGTCATGTCGTCCTTCTCTCGGCACCGATGTCAATGCCCGCACCTATCGGACCAGTTCTCGGCTGCCTCAATTGGATGAAGACCAGCGCTATCCGCAAGCGCAGTTCCAAATATTGCACCGCCGCACAAGCCATGAAACTCTATGGCCGTTCAAGCGTAAAGATTGATGCCCCCTACGACGAAAACCATGTCGCCGTGGTCTTCTCCTCTGGCGGAACCACTAAGCAGGGCACTGCCAAACTCATAGGCATGACCGACAAGGCCATGATTTCCATGTTCCGCGATGCCTTGGCTTTCAACCTCATCAGCAACCCCTTCAGCGAGGGCAAACGCGCCTTGTCGCTTGTTCCTCCCTTTGTCTGCACCGGCCTTTTCGCCCTCGTGCTGGCACCACTTTTCCGTGGCATGACGGTCTATATGGACCCGCGCCTCGACCAGCAGCATTTCAACGAGGACATGCTCAAATTCCGCCCCAATATCACCCTTGTGTCCGGTTGCCTCTGGGCAGGTTTCTTTGCCGACATGGAGCAGCGTGAGGCTGCAGGCAAGAAGATTGACCTGAGCAATTTCGAACTGCCCATCATGGGTGGCGAGGGTTGCACCCCCGAAGTCCTCGAATGGATGGATGCCGCTGCCCACCGCATGGGTTCGCCCATCGGCATCGTTTCCGGCTATGGCATGAGCGAGGCCTTCTCCGTCATCACCGTTGACTATCGCCCCGACGTCATCAACAAGCGCGACGACAAACTCGCCGTCAGCACCGGCTATCCCTTCCCAGGCTTCACCGTCGGCATCTTTGACGAGAACGGTAACGAACTGCCCTACGGCCAGCGTGGCGAGTTGCGTTGCAAGACCGACACCATGATGAAAGGCTACCTCAACAATCCCGAACTCACCAATGCCATCATTGGCGACGGCTGGATTCATAGCGGCGACTTTGCCGAGATGAGCCCCGACGGCCTTGTCTATATCTACGGTCGTATGCACGAGAACCTCACTGCCACCAACGGCGAGAAAGTCTATCTCTTTGACATTGCCAACCATCTGCGTCAAGACAAGTCTGTCAAGGATGCTCTTGTCATGCTCATCGGCGACTATTCTACGCCTCATGTCGGTGCCCACATCATCCTCGAAAAAGGCATCTCCGAGACTCCCGCACAAGTCCTGCAGCGTCTCTCCGACGACCTCAGCACCTGGCTGCCCGAAGGCATCAAGGTCGAAGGCTATCACCTGCACGAGGGCACATTCAAGATGAGCCCCATCTGCAAGGTCTATCGTGCCTACTATAGCCGCATCCTCGACGGATATGTCCGCCCCGAAAACGGCAATCTCGTGCCTGTTCAGTTCGAGTAAGTCGATGTGAATAATGCAAATAGTTGGAAGATTTCCAAAAAAAAATGTATCTTTCACGTTTGAAAAAGAATTATCTAAAGTAAGTAATTAACTGTAAATAAAAAAGATATGAAAAAACATCTGTTCCTTTTTGGTGCTGCAATGTTCGTTTGCGGTGCTATGATGCTGACTTCTTGCAGCAAAGATGAAGACATCGTCGAAAATACTCAGAAGGCCCAGCCTGTAATGAGTAGCAATCCTTACGAGACCTTTGGTAGTGCTGTTGCCGAGTTGGAGAACAACCTCCAGCAGTGCGATTTCAATGAGTTGAAGCCCCTTGCCATTGCTCTCCAGAACAAAACCGCCAAGGTTACCAAGGCTGGTGAAGGCGAAGGTGAAGAGAACGTTCCCAATTCTCTCATCTCCCGTTTGAGCGACTTCGTGTGGAGTTTCCTCAACCTCCCCACCGAGGAAGATCCTTACACTGTCAATGGTTCCTACATCAACCCCCAGCAGACCATCCGTCTTGCTTGGGCTCTCACGTCTTACGTGAATCGTAACGAACTTATGCTGTCCCTCGTAGACAACAATGAGGCCGTTGTTTATGTTGCCGTCAACGACACCACCACTTATGCCGTTGTTTTCAGCAACCACAACCATGCAAGTTACTACAAGACCAATCCTTATGCTGAAAACATTTCCTTGACCGACATTACCATTAAGTTGAATGGCGAAGATGTTGTCTCCGTGTACGTTGACGCTTCTGTAGGATATGACTTTACCAGCAAAAACGTTGAGTTCTTTGGTGCTGGCAGTATTACCTATCAGACCCACCGCTTCGGCGTCACTGTTTCTAAGGTTGAGGCAGGCAAAATCAATGTCTCGGTTAGATATAGTAACGAAGAGAAGGAAATGGCCGTTCTCCGCACTACTGTTACCCCCACCGGCAGCCTCTTGAAACCCAATGCCAATGCAACGTTCACTCTTAACATAATGGACGACATGGCCATTGTTACTGGCTCTGCTACCGATGTGGCCGACATCACCAAGACTCTTGTCTCCTCCATGTCTCTCATCACCAACGGCGGTACCAAGCAGGCTTGCGATGAGTTGGCTTCCACCCTCAACGCCAAATACTCTGTCAACGTAAATGTTGGTGGTTCCGACCAGGGCATCGTTTATGTCGGTTCCGAACTCGTAGAGAATACCGAAAACACCTATCGTCCTACGTTAATTCTTCAATTCGCCATGTTCGAAAACGAGCCCATGACTCTCCGTGAGGTCCTTGCTCAATTCGGCATCAATATCGACGAAATTCTTAGAAAACTTCCTTTCGGTCCCGTCAGTTAATTGTTAAGCGCATTGGATTTTAGGGTGGGACAAATCAGACTCGAAGAGGCCAAACGCACGAAGTGCACTTAACCCCATACGAAGTGTGGTGATGACCCCTCAAAAAAAGCGTCTCGAAGAGATGCGACAAACAAAGAGAAACTAATAACAAACAAATAAAATGAAATTCAATCGTTTTTTCGCATTTGCATTTATTGCCTTTGTTGCGGCTTTTGGATTCATCTCCTGCTCCGATAAGGACGAGGATACCAATACCAAGTCCAGCAACAACACAACTCCTGGCAAAGTAGCCATCCTCTCCGAGGTCGATTATTCCTACGAGGAGATAGCCGACGAGGCTTTCGGCGTTGGTCCTATGGGTATCGCTATTCGCAATGCCGCTGGTGAGAATGGTGGTGACACTCTCAACGAAATGGAAAGATTATTTGCCGATATGCGTGCCGATTTCGAGGAAGACGTGCAGACTGCCGTCGATTTGGAGGGTGGCACCAATGGCTCTGGCGATAAAGATGCTTTCGAGGTCAAGGTTATGACCATCGAGTACAACTCTATCGGAGCCGATGGCAATCCCCTTCGCGTTTCGGGCAACCTTTCCTACGCCACCATCAACGGCGAGCCCTACGTCAAGAACCTTCTTGTCAGTTGCCATCCCACAAGTTTCAACGATGGCATGATGTCGCAGACCAATTTCAAGAACCTTGCCGCCGATGGTTTGGCAATCCTTGAACCTCACTACGAGGGCTTTGGTTCTTCGCGCAACAAGATTCAGTGCTACCTTTGCCAGAAGACCATCGGACGCCAGTGTGGCGACATGATTCCCGCTGCCGTCGAGGTCTTGGCACAGCAAGGCATCACCCTTCCCGCCGACCACTTCACCTCTATTATTGGCTATTCGCAGGGAGGCGGCAACGCTATGGCCACCGCTCGCTACATTCAGGAAGAGGCTCCCGCCTCGCTCCGTGAGTTGGCCAATGTGCGCAAGGTCTGCTGCGGTGCCGGTCCCTACGACCCCATGGCTACTTTCCAGCACTGGCTGACTTCCGACAGCGTCAGTTTCTCCTCGGTTCTTCCTCTCGTCATCAGAGGTATGATGCAGGGCCACGCCGACGTTATGAGCGGCATCACTCTCTCTGAGTATTTCTCCGAACTCTATAAAAGCATTGGTGTCATCGAGTCTATTGAGACTGGCGGCATGGGTGCCATGACGGTTGATGCTTCCGATGCTCTTTCCAGCATCCGCTTGGGCACCGTTGGCATCATGCAGTATTGGATGCGTTTCAGCGGCATCATGAGCGAAGAGTGCGCCAACCCCGATTCGCGCATCCGCAAAGCCCTCGAACAGTGCCTCCAGGCTGAAATCGTCAACGACTGGACTCCTCGTTGTGCTGTGGAAATCTACTCCTCACGCAAGGACAACGTGATTCCTTATCAGGCCAACGCTGTTGCCACCTATAACAAATTCCACGATGCAGGTGTCAATGTCGAACTCATCAACACCTCCACCTTGGACCACCTCTTGTCGCAGGTCAACTGGCAGTTCCGCATCAACAGCAAGAAGACATATAAATAAAATTTGTGTAGAAGCGAAACTCGCGAAGTGCAGATAACACCATGCGCAGTGTGGTGCGATACGACAAGTCGAAAAAAAACAATTAATCAATAAATAAAACACAACATGAAAAAGAATTTCTTAATGCTTTTCGCCGCCACGGCTCTTATGCTGGGTGCCGTGATGTTCTCCTCCTGCAGCAAGGATGAGGATGACGCTGTCAAGGCTAACGCTGCAGCGCAGAACAATCCCGTTGCTACCCTCAATGCAACAGTCGAAGAGGTCGATGCTATCATGAGTCAGTACGACTTCCGCGAACTCCAGCCCCTTATGTCGGCTCTCTCTCAGACCGACAAGGCCAGCAAAGGCCCCATCAAAGATTTCTTTGTCAATGGTCGCAACAAGATCCGCGTTTTCGATTCAATCGCTCGCAATCGTCTTTTCAACATGCTCAAAAACATGGTCCCCTCTTATGAAAGACCTTTCGAGTGGCAGGGATCTCTCACCAATTCTGCCGAGACTTTCTCTCTCGCTTGGAATTTGACTGCTTATTTGTCCAACGGCAATAACCTCTTTACAAACGTTTACGACACCATTTATGTAGTCGCTGAGGATAGTTCGGTTTATAGAATCTACGCTAAAAACATAAATTCCAGTTCTCTCTCTCTCAAAAATCGTGAATTTGGTGGAGCCGGACTTTTAACCCTTATTATTGAAAAAGATGACGTTGAGGTCTTAAGCTTCCTCTTCGGGGTCTCTGGCGATTATGCTCAGGGTGCTTACAACAACCTTGTTGCTGGCCAAATGAACTACAAAGACCTGAATGTAATCATGAGCTTGAATAAAAAATCTGACAGTGATTATAGGTATCGCCTCATTATCAGCAACGAAAACGAAGTTATTGTGACCGCTAATGCCAATATCGCTCCCGAGGGCACTATCCGCGAACGTGCCTATCCTACCGAGTTCACCATGACCCTGCTCCCCGATACCCGCAATGTCGAGTTCGTTGGCACCATCACTGACCTCAAGGCCTATGTTGACTACTACAAGACCGCCAAGGAGATGAGAACTAATGGTGGCACCAAAGAGGATTGCGACGCTCTCGTTGCCAACCTCAACGAGGCTTCCACCATCAACATGAGCATTGCCTCCAACCACAGCGCTGTGACTTTCACCACCACTGCTGTTGAAGTTGAGGGTGAAACTGTCTATCAGCCTGTCATGATGATTCAGTTCGAGGGTGCTCACTATCCTATGACTCTCAAATATTTCTTTGACTACATGGGAATTAACATCCTTGACCTCTTGGCTGCTCTCCGTCAAAGTTAATCAATCTTCACCCATATTGTTGAGGTGCAGCGGATTGAAATATTCCTGCACCTCAACAATTTTTTTCTCTGAATTGTAGAAGAATAACTCTTCGTCTTTCTCAATTCAATATTCAAAATTAAAAAATCTCCAATGTCCTTTCATCGTCTTTTTCTGCTCGCGTCGGCAGTTCTCGTGTCGGCACAGGTAATGGCCCAGACCTATACTCTCGACAGTTGCGTGGCTATGGCTCTGCGCTCTAACAAGGAAATACAGGCCGCTCATCATCAGACAGCAAAATATCACTACACCAATAAGGCTCTCTATGCCAACTATCTGCCCAAAGTGAGCCTTTATGCTGCCGACATCTTCAGCACCATCCACGCATCCTCCACGGTCGATGTGTCGGGTGCTGTAGGCCGTTTCACTGGCGACCAACTCAACCAGGCCATGCCTTATTTTGTTACCGAGTCGGTCAAGCAGCGCATCTCCAACCAGGTGGCAGCACGCCTCTCGTCGCTCGACCCCGACATCGACTTCCACTCACGCAATATGCTCACCGCCAGTATTATGGTAGAGCAGCCTATCTATATGGGTGGCAAGATTACCGCAGGCAGCCGCATGGGTGCCATTGGCGAGAAGATGTCCATGCTCGGCGAGCAGATGTCGCGCGAGGAGATTATAGTGGCTGTCTATGAAGGCTATCAACTCTTCATGAAAGCCAAGGAAATGCGCGTCGTGGCTCTGATGTACGACTCACTGCTCGTACAACTCACCCACGATGTCAACAGCGCCATCAAGCATGGTATGGCGAGCCACAACGACGAGATGAAGGTCATGGTGAAAAAGAACGATGCCGAACTCAAGGTTCGTCAGGCAGAAAACGGTGTGCGCCTTGCTCGCATGAACCTCTGCCAACTCATTGGGCTCCCTCTCGACAGCCAGATTGACGTTATCGACGACAACACGGCTCTTGAGACGGTGGACTTGAAAAACGTTGCTCTCGAAAACCGTACGGAGTATATGCTCCTCGAACTCAAGACCCAACTCGCCGAACAGAAAGTCAAACTCCAGGTGGCTGATTATCGTCCTCAGATTGGCATGATGATGCAGGTGGGCGTTATGGACGGTCTTGAACTTATGGGCGAAAAAATGTTTGCCCACCAGCCTTATTTCAACATCGGCGCCGTAGTCAAGATGCCCATCTATCATGGTGGCGAAGGCGTCAACAAGATTCGTGCTGCTCGTGCCGAATTGGAGCAGGAGCGTATGAATCAGGAAAACCTCAACGAGAAAATGAATCTCGAGGTCCAGCAGATGGCCAACTACGTCGATGAGGCCATCCTCGAACTCTCCATGCGTCAGCGCAATGTTGAGCAGTGTGAAGAAAATCTCCGCATCAGCCGCAAAGCCTACTCCGTAGGTATGGAGTCGCTGAGCGAGTTGCTCACCGCCCAACTCCTTTGGCAGCAAGCCTATGCCGAGCAGGTAGAGTCCAAATTCCAGGTTAAGATTAAAATGATGAAGTGGCGCAAAGCCGCTGGCAAAATATATCAGTCGTCGCTTTTCGTGGCTCAATGAGAATAAACCGACATTTCGCAACCATTGTTGCCATCCTTGTGGCGCTGTCGTCGTTCCTCATTTCTTGCAAGAAGGATGAGGAACAGCCCGTAGCGTCGTCAGAGCCGTGCTACATATCCGTTGTTTTTCCGACTAAGGGCGTTGGCGACCGCGGCTTCAACGACAATGTTTACGAAGGCATTTTCCGAGTCAAAGAATTTTATAAGGGCCCCGCCCCTCTGTCTATTCGTATCGTCATACCCGACAACCATCTTAAGGCAGTCGAGTATATGAAGCATTGGTTTGAAACCAACACTTCGGACCGCCGTCTTCTCGTAGTGGTAGGCGATGTCTATAAACATGATTTTCAAGACCATCCCAATTGGCAGCCGACTAAAAATAGCGATGTCCTATTGCTCGATTTTGGCGAAGCCCCCGATGGTTTTTATTTGCGGTCCATTCCGCTCTACGGCCTCAGTTATTTGGCAGGGTTAGTCCTTCCTCATTTTTATAAGGGCGATATAGTTACCATTTCTGCCAACCCCGTTGACGCACCTCTCAAAGAGTCCATAGACGGTCTTATGGACGGCTACTCTTTGGCGGTCAACGACACATCTTTCCATTTCTTTCACACCTATATCGCTGAGGAGGCTGGCGAGGGCTATGATAAACCCGATGAGGTTTTCGCCATGTGTCTTCAGCAAAGGGAAGAAAACCACGGCGGTGATTTCCACGAGGGATTTATTTTTCCTGTTTGTGGCTCCAGTGCCCAAGGTGTTTACCGATTCCTTCGAACCTATTTCAACGATGGGCATGATGGAGATGGTATGTTTCTCACTTGTGGATTAGATGTCAGCCAGTCGGAATATTCTATCTATGTCGTTTTCTCCCTCATCAAGAATTACAATTATTTGCTTGAACGGTTTATATACGACTGGGTAGATAAAAAGAAAATGCCCTACAAAGAGCGCCTCGGTGTGGAAACCGAATATGCGGATTTGATTTTCGGTGATTTATATTTTGACTTAGACCGTGTTTCTACAGAGCAAATGCATAATTATGAAATGCAGGCTGCCGAGGCCGAGCGTCTTTACTATCAGAATTTAGATAACTCATCTGCTCAATAATACCTTTTTCGTATGCCAACCAAGTGTTTTGTTCGTTGCTTGCTTCTGTTGCTTAGTGCGTCTTTGCTTTTTTCGGCATGCAAAAAGGACGAGGCCCCCGTGCCCAGCAATCCCACTCAGGTTGTGCATGAATATAAAATTGCTGTCATCTACCCCTTTCCAGAATTTCACTCCGATGGAGATATTGAAGGTGTTGTCAATTGGGTCGTACAGAATATAAAGAGTGCCCAGCAGGATTTCGACACCGCCATATCTATTTCCGTAGAATGGTATGACGAAAACACCGTGGACCTTCAGCAACTCGGCAACGACCTTCGCCTCCGCCCCGACATTATGGCCGTCGTCGGCCCTATGTATTCAGGCGATGTCGATATTATTGCCGACCGTCTTAAAGGCACGCGCAAAACACTCATTGCCCCATGTGCCACCTCGGGTGAATTGGTGCGTACCTATGGCAGCAAGAAATTCTATTGGACTTTGGCAGAAAGCGACATCACGCAGTGCGAGGTCTTGCTCACTCGTGCCAAGTCGTTAGGCGCCAAGAACGTTTCTCTTCTTGCTTCCCGTGATAGTTATGGCGAAACGTTTATCGACTGGTTCGCATTTCAGGCAGTCGAGTTGGGTCTCAACGTGACGGACATCTTCACGTGCGACCCTGGCGCTGAGGATGTCGAGTCGGTTGTCCAAGAGGCTTTCAACACCGAGAAGGATTTTATCATCTGTGCCATGTCGTCCATCCGCGACATAAAGAAGGTTCTTGGGGTTTATAATTCCGTTATCTATAATTGGGATGAATTCCCTTATGTGTTGTTTTCCGATGTGGCCCACGACCCTAATTTGGTTGACTTCAATGCGCAATCGGAGTATATGGAGGGTGTAACAATCTCTGCCGACCCCGAGTCTGCCTTTGAAATCGGCTATCGTGTGCATTTCGGCAGTACATTCACTACCAACGAGCCTCACTATTATGATGCAGTCATGCTTGCCGCTTTTGCCATCTGTGGCGTTGACTGCCATCGCTATGACAATATGTACGATGCCATGTGCGACATCGTTTCTACCAGTAATCCCGACGGCACATCGCGTTCCGGCCTCCTTGCTTGGACCGACAATGGCATGGGCGATGAAATGTTGGCAATGCGTAGTGGCGCCGACCTCTATAATATTCGCGGTGCTACGGGCAATCTCGATTTCGATTCCAAGATTTTGACCTGCGTGGTCCATTCGGTCTATGCCCATTGGATGGTCTATCAGCAGTGCTACATAACGCTCAACTACCTCTCATCCTCTGGCTCACACCGCACCGAGGCATCGCTGGCAGCATGGAACTGGGTGGCTTCCGTAACGCAGGATTTCAGCGGTCCTGGAACCTATGGCACCTATTCGGCTCTCGAAAACAACTGGGCTCTCCTTGTCGCAGGCTCCGAAACGTGGAAGAACTATCGTCATCAGGCTGATGTGCTCAACATGTACAACATCTTGAAGAAGAACGGCTACGACGACGACCACATCATCCTCGTCATGAAAGACGACATCGTCAACAATCCCGAAAGCCCATTCCCCGGCGAGGTGCGTCGCTACGACGATGTCAATCTCTATGTCGATGTCCATCTCGACTATAATCTCGACCAACTCACCGCCGACGACTTCGAAAAAATACTCTCTGGACAACGTTCCGAGCGTCTGCCTCATGTCATCGATGCCACTTCGAGCGACAACGTGTTGGTCTTTTGGAGCGGTCATGGCGAGCCAGGCTCGCTGCTCCTTGGCGAGCGTGGTGAAGAAAACGGTCTCACCACAGAGCGCATGGCGTCGCTGCTCAACACCATGAAATCCCGCAACTGCTATCGCAAAATGCTTTGGCTCATCGAAACCTGCTACAGCGCGTCGGTGGCTTCGGCTGCAGAGGGCGAGCAAATCCCCGGCGTGCTGATGATAACAGCCGCAGGCCCCTTCGAGACCTCAAAGGCCTCGCAGAAGATAGATGGTGTCTACCGTTCCAACCGTTTCTCCGAGTTGCTTACCGAGGTGTTTAGCACCAATCTCGACATCACCTATCGCAATCTTTATTACGAACTCACCAAACAGACTATGGGCTCGCACGTCACCATGCTCAACGCCTCCCGCTTCGACAACGTCTTCACAACCACTCCGCGCGAGTTTATACAATTCCACACTCAACAAAATTGACGGAATTTGCTGCAAAAAGGCAGAATTCAATATAACGAAACAGAATAACATACAACAAACACAGTTTAATACTTCTATGTATCTAAAAAAATCCCTATTCCTTGCTTGTGCTGTCCTTTTGTTGGCAGCCTGTGGCAGAAAGCCCGATGCGCTCGACCCGCTTGTTGACATCGTCACCGTTCAATCGGTCTCCGGCTCTCACCATGCCTCCTATCCTGGCCGTACCGAAGCTGGCACTTCCACCGACCTCTCTTTCATGCTCGTCGGCACTATCGACAGAATGTTGGTCAAGGAGGGTGACCATGTGTCTCGCGGACAAGTGTTGGCACGTCTCGACGCTCGCGACTATCAGGTGCAACTCCGTGCCACACAAGCCGAATACAATCAGATTAAAGCAGAGTGCGAGCGTGTCATTGCCATGCACGCCGAGCGTGCCGTCTCCGACAACAACTACGACAAGGCACGTTCCGGTCTTGAGCAGATTACCGCCAAACTCGACCACCACAAGGACCAACTGGCCGACTGCATCCTCACTTCGCCCTATGATGGCTATGTCGAGAAGGTGCATCGCAGCGACCGCGAGGCCGCCGCTCCCGGACTGCCCGTGGTGACGATTTTCTCCTCCAACGGCTCCGACATCATCATAAATATTCCTGAAACGGAATATGGCCGCCGCAAGAGCATAACATCCTGCTATGCCGTCTTCAGTTCTATGCCTGGCCGTCAGGTGCCGCTGCGCATCAAGAGCCTGGCCTCTATGGCCAACGCCAACCAGGTCTATCAGATGCGTCTCGCACTCCAAGAAAAGGTGGAAGACATCACTCCCGGTATGTCAGTCATGGTTTATGTCAACTATGGCGAAGGCAAACAGAGCAACGAAGTCCTTGTGCCGGCAGGTGCTTTGTGGGCACAGGCACAGCAGAGTTATGTCTATCGTTTTGACGAGGAGACATCGCAGATTAACGCCGTGCCTGTAACGGTTGAGAACTTCCGCCACGATGGCAATGCCATCATCAGCAATGGCCTTTCTGATGGCGATTTGGTGGTGGCCTCTGGCATACATCATCTTGCCGATGGGCAGAAAGTCCGTCGTCTAACCGACCCCGCCGAAGTAATAATTGAAAAGTGATGAGTATTCTGTAACCTGTAATCAGTAATCTGAGAACAGAACAAAAACACACACACATCGCAGATTACAGTTCACACATCACAGTTCCCCGTTCCCCGAAACTACAAAAACTATGAGATTCGATATACCCAATTGGGCTTTAAGCAATAAGAAACTGTTGCTACTAGTCGTAGTCGTGCTTGTCTTTGCAGGTTTCTTTGCCTATCATCAGATGCCCAAACTCGAAGACCCCGAAATCGTTGTGCGTCAAGCCGTCGTTGTCGGTGTCTATCCCGGTTCTTCGGCGCGCCAGGTTGAAATGGAACTTGCCGACCCTCTCGAAAAAGCCATCCGCAAAGTCAACGGCATAGGTTTCACGCAGACCTATTGCTATTCCGATATGTGCTTCATCCTTGTCAGTCTCGATGCCAAGGTGCCTGAAGACAAATTGCAGGACAACTGGAACGTCATCCGCCATCATATCAATGCCGCCGCTCTGCCTGCAGGCTCGCAGGTCATTGTGCGCGACGACTTTGGCGATGTGTCTGGTATGTTCTACGCCGTAACGGGCGATGGCATGACCCTCAAAAAACTTGAGGAGTATGCCGAATTGGCTCGACGCGAACTGCAAGACATTAAAGGAGTGGGCCGCATCGACATCTACGGCGTCAAAACGCAGTGCATCAACATCTCTCTGCGTCAGGACAAACTCTCCAGCCTCCATGTCAGTCCCGCAGAAGTGGTCTATACCCTCAACGGTCAGAACGCTAACGTCTATTCGGGCTATTTTGTCAGTGGTGGGCATCGCATCCGTGTCGAAATCGACGACCGCTACAAATCCACAGAGGACATCAAGAACCTCATCCTGCAAGGACACGAGAACGACCAGATACGCCTCGGCGACATCGCCACAGTGGAGTTGTCGGAAGAAAAAATCTCGCGCGAAGAGTTCTACCGTGACGGACAGCCAGCCCTCGGCATCAGCATCGCCGCCCAGTCGGGCACCGATATTATCAAGGTTGGCAAGCGCGTTGATGAGACACTCCGCAAACTCAGTGCCGAGCGTATGCCCACTGGTGTCACTTTCGAAAAGGTCTTTTATCAGCCCGAACGTGTCAGTTCAGCGCTCTCCACCTTCCTGCTCAACCTCATCGAGTCGGTGGCTCTCGTGGTCATCTTGCTCATCTTCTGCATGAACATCCGTTCCGGCATCATTCTTGGTGTGACGCTTATCATCACGGTGCTCAGCACTCTCTTTGTCCTCTACCAGTGCGACGGTACCATACAGCGCGTGTCGCTCGGTTCCTTCATCCTTGTCATGGGTATGCTGGTCGATAACGCCATTGTTATCATCGACGGTATTCTTGTCGATAAGGCGGCGGGACGACCTCGCCGCGAGGCTCTCACAGCCATCTGCCACAAGACAGCCATCCCTCTGCTTGGCGCTACGGCTATAGCCATTCTCGCCTTCCTTCCCATCTTCCTCAGCCCCGACGTGACTGGTCTCTATGTCCGCGATATGTTCATAGTCCTTGCCGTGGCTCTACTCATTTCGTGGGTGCTGGCCCTCGTGCTGGTTCCTGTCATCGCTTCGCGCTGGCTCTATACCGAAGAGGACGAGCGTCAGATTCTCGCAGCCAAAGCCGCCGAGGAAGCCGAGGCCAATGCATCCCCCGACGAATCCGCCGAGCAGACCTCACTGTCATTCGACGAACCAGTAGAGCCCGCAGAACCGGCAGAGCCTGAAAATCAATATACAGGTCGTTGGTATTCCCTCATGCGCAATATCCTTGAGCGGACCCTGTCCCATCGCAAGCAGGCGGTGCTCGTCATGGTTGGACTACTGCTCCTTTCTGGTGCTGGTTTCTTACTTCTGCCGCGTGGTCTTTTCCCCGACATGGAGTACGACCAACTCTATATGGAGTACAAACTGCCGGAGGGTAGCACCCCCGACCAGGTGCGTGCCGACCTCGACGACATCCGTCAGAAACTCATGGAACTCGACTATGTTACCCATGTGACAACTTCCATAGGTGGCACCCCATGCCGTTACAACCTCGTGCGTTCGGTGGCCATGCCGTCGCTCTCCTATGGCGAGTTGATTGTCGATTTCAAAAACAGCAAGACTCTTGAACGCCATGTCCATGAACTCCAAAAGCGTTTCTCTGCCGAGCATCCGGAAGCCTATCTGCGATTCAAACGCTACAACCTCATGTTCATGCGCTATCCCATCGAGTTGGGATTCACAGGTCCCGATCCCGATGTTCTGCGCCATCTTGCCGACTCGGCTATGGCTATCGTCAACAGCACCGGAGTGCTCGATCCCGTAACCACCGATTGGGACCCGCGTGTGCCGTATTTCGTTGTCGATTACGACCAGGCTCGCGCCCGCAACAAGGGCATCACCCGCACCGATGTCGGCCTCTCCATCATGTCAGCCACTGACGGACTGCCTGTGGCCAACTACTATGATGGCCGCATCGTGCACAACATCTACGTCAATGTTACCGACGCCAAGAATCAGTCGCTCGACGACATCTCCAACGCCACGGTATTCGGCGTCCTGCCCAATTTCACGCAACTTTCCAACCCAGGAACTCTGCTTTCCATAGCCTCTGGCAGCAATCCTCTGGCGGTGCTTTCATCCACCAGCCGCCTCGGTGATGTGGGTACAGGCATCAAGGTGGCGTGGGAAGACCCTGTCATACCTCGCCACAATGGCAAGCGTATCTATAGCGTGCTTGGCGCACCAGCCAAAGGCTATGGCAACGACGACGCTCGCCGCATACTTGCCAAGGAGGTCAAGAAAATCCATCTTCCCGAAGGCTACGAAATTGTCTGGGGTGGCGAGAAAATGGCTACCGACATCTCTATGGAAAACCTTTTCTCTACCTATCCACTTGCCATCTTGCTGATGATTGTCATCCTTGTGTGGCTCTTCAAGGACTATCGCTCTCCCATAGTGCTTCTTTGCAGCATTCCGTTCATCTTCATCGGCGTGGCGCCTGCCATGCTGCTCAGTGGACAGAATTTTGGTTTCGTCGCCATTGTAGGTGCGCTTGGCCTCGTCGGCATGATGCTCAAAAACGGCATTGTGCTTGTTGACGAGATAAAATTGCAACTATCACAGGGCAAGGAAGGCTCGCAGGCTGTCATCGACTCGGCTCTGTCGCGTCTCCGCCCGGTGGCTCTAACCTCGCTAACCACAGTGCTTGGTATGGTGCCGCTACTCTTCGACGATATGTTTGCCTCGCTGGCCGCCACAATCATGGGTGGTCTAATAGCGGGCACGATAGTGGTGCTAATCTTCATACCACTGCTATACGCCATATTCTACAAACTGAAATAAAAAACACCACCAAAGAAAACAAAAGCAACCTCAAAAGAGGTTGCTTTTGTTTATAGTTACCGCAAATAAAATAAAGCCCCCCCCAAAGAGTCATATTTTTTATAATAAAATGCAATAAACAGCCCCTTCGAGTTACTAATTACTATTAATTAACCCTTATCTGTAAATTCATACAATCTATTCCGCAATGAAGAAATTGATTCTTTTCTCGGCTATTCTTTCCTTGCTCTTAATATTTGATTTCGACGTTATGGCACAGCCTGGCGGCCCCGGTGGTTTCCCAGGCGGCGGACGTTCCCCTATGGGGCAGTTCCCCGGCGGACGTCCTGGTGGCAATCGCCCCAATTTCAACAATAGTGCCGACGACCAGAAAGCAAGTACCGTAAGACAAAAAAAGAAGGTGCGCGAAGGCAGCACTTTCAAAGTTGTTGGCTCGCTGCGCGACAGCGTTACTGGCGAGTTCCTGCCTTACGTCAATGTCAGTATTCTCGACAGCGTGGACAGCACCTTCGTCAAAGGCGCATCGACCAATATGGACGGCTATTTCGAGATTAGCGACATCCATGCTGGTGGCTATTTTCTGCGCGTCTCGGCCATCGGCTATCAAAACATCTTCCGCCCGTTCCATGTTTCCAACAACACCGCCCTCGGCACCATAAGACTCAAACAAGGCGCTACGAGTCTTAACGAGGTAGTCATCACCGCCAGCAAGCCTCTCTATGCTATGGACGGCGAGAAGATGATATACAACGTCAGCGAGGACCCCAGCATCCAAACCGGTACAACCAACGACGCTCTTCAGAACGCGCCTGGCGTGGAGGTCGATGTGGAGGGCAATATCACTCTGCGCGGCGTTACGAGCGTTGAGATTTGGGTGAACGATAAACCTTCCAAACTCACCGAGGAAAACCTCAAAACCTATCTCGAAACGCTCCCCGCCAATGCTCTCGACCGCATTGAGACCATCACCAACCCCTCTGCCAAATATGCCACCGATGCCGAGGCAGTCATCAATATCGTGACGTCTGCCAACATCAAGAGCAATCACTTCATCAGTTTCGGTCTCTTCGGCTCGTCGCAGCCTTCGGCAAGCCCGTGGCTTTCCTATATGTGGGCCAACGAGAAACTCTCGGTCAACGTACACGCTGGTATGCGCTATAGTTATAGCGAGAACAACTCCTCGACCCGCGCCACCAGTCGCAGAGATGGCACCGTGTATGAGTACGACACCACCTCGACCATGGAAACCCGCTCGGAGTCGGAAAACCGCAACTATAACGGCAACATCGGTACGCACATCACCTACACCATCGATTCTATGACCGACGTCATGGTGCATGGTATGTTCAACCTCAGTTACAACAACTCGTTCTCAACGCAGTTTATGGACTACGACCAGTTCATGCCCAATCTCCTCGACTACGAGCGCACCGACATCAACGACAACAACAATCACCCACGCTTTGGTATGTTCGGTGCCAATATGACCCACAAGTTCGACAACAATGGTCACAATTTGCGCGTATTCTTCGATGGTAGTTTCAACCATGGCGATGTCTATAACTACATCACACGCGACTACGAAACCACCTTCCCGCAGTTCTCTGACGAATACAAATACTCGCAAAACAACACCAACAAGCAGAACTATAGCCTCACCGCCCGCTACACTCGTCCCTACAGCGAGAAAGGCGAATTGAGTTATGGCATTGGCTACACCCATACTAACACACACAACACCTACGACCGTCTCCTCAAGTCGGCAGGAAGCACCGCCTACGACTCCATTGATATTCTACGTGCCTACGAGTTTGAAGGCAGTGACAACCGCGCCAATGCCGATGTCAACTGGACTCATCGCTGGGGCGGCTTCACTCTCGAACTGGGTCTCGGCGGCCGCTTCGACAACATCGACTTCAACTATATCAGTCAGCAGGCTGGCTTCTCCGACGACACTGCATACTCTTTCTTCACCATCAACCCCTCAATCCACACAAGTTATCGCACCGAGAGCATGCACAACTTCAAACTCAACTATTCCATGCGTATGAGCAATCCCGGCGAGGCTCAACTGACTACCTACAAGAAATATGGCGAGGACTCCTACAGTATTGGTAACCGCGACCTCAAAGCCGCAGTAACCCATTCTATGGAAGCCGGCTGGACCAAGTTCTTCGAGAGTTTCGGCTCAGTAGGTTTGGAAGGCTACGCCCGCTATTCGACCAACGAGATAAGCAACCTTACCGAGGCTACCACCGCCGAGGACATCTATCTGCAGCGCATCATCAACTATTCCACGCCCTATAATATGGGTTCTTCCTACCGTCTTGGCGGAACTATCCACATGACCTATCGTCCGTCGGGCTTCATCAACATCCGCCTCTACAGCAATATCTACGACTACGGCTACAGCATGGAGCGTCCCGACGGCACCGTGTTTGAAAACAGCAAACTCTCCTACAGCGTGCGCCTCAATATGTGGGCAAAGGTCCTCAACCGTTATCAGTTCTACATCTCTGGCGGCTACACTTCGCCCACCATCGGTCTCGCCTCCGAGCGCAAAGAGAACTATTCGATGAACTTTGGCGTGCGTGCCGACTTCTTCAAGCGCAAAATGTCGGCCTACATCAATGTGCAAGACATCTTCAACTGGGGCAAACGTATAGGCAGCGGCTCGAAAAACACCAACCCCTACTACCTCACCGACGTAACCTCAAAGACCGTCAACAGCCGCTTCATCAGTGCCGGATTGACCTTCCGCTTCGGCAAGATGGAACTTGAAAGAAAAGCCGAAGGCATAGAGACAGAAGAAGGCAGCAGCACTGTGACAGAGTAAAATCTGCTGACAAGATTCTGATAGAAAAGAGAGACGCGCATGAAAATGCGCGTCTCTCTTTTTTATATTCTCGGTATTGATTCTATCAGTTTCTTTGTGTAAGGATGTTGGGGGGTGGTGAAGATTTCTTCTGGAGTGCCAGTCTCCACAATGCGGCCACTCTCCATTACTATTATGCGGTCGGCAAGATAGTGCACCACGGCCATATCGTGGGTTATGAAAAGATAGGTGTAGCCGTGGCGACGTTTGAGGTCGTTGAGGAGGTTGAGCACCTGTGCCTGCACCGAGACATCGAGAGCCGAGACGCTCTCGTCGCACACCACCAATTCGGGTTGCAATATCAGTGCACGCGCTATGCAGACACGCTGACGCTGTCCGCCGCTGAACTCGTGGGGATAGCGGTCGAAATGCTCTGGCGAAAGCCCCACCTGTTGCATGAGTTCTATCACCGCGTCGCGACGCTCGCTGTCGCTGCTCTTCATGCCATGCACCCTCAGCGGCTCCATTATAGCCTCGCCCACGGTTATATGCGGATTGAGCGACGAATAAGGGTCTTGGAATATAATCTGCAATTTGGTGCGTAGATGGCGCATCTGACTGCTGTCGAAACGGTCAAGAGGTGTGCCACGATAGGCAATGGTGCCAGAGGTGGAGTTGATGAGATGCAGCAGTGTGCGGCCCAACGTGGTTTTACCACAGCCAGAACCACCGACAAGACCCAAAGTCTCTCCCTGCATAATGTCAAACGTCAAGCCATCAACGGCATGCAGTATTTGCTTTGGCTTGCCGAAAAGGCTCTTCTTCAGTGTGAAATCGACGTGGAGATCGTGAACAGAAATGAGAGGCACGCGTTCGTTATCGCAGTTTTGCTTGTCATCGGCAATAACTTCGTTTGCGTCCCTTGTGGTTGCGTTTGAGGCCGTTTTCACTGCGTGAGAAGGCTCTGCCGTTGCGTTTGTGGGCGTCGTGTCGCCCATATAGTCGGCCACTGTCGGCAGACGGTATGGCCGGCTGTCTAATGGCGGGCGGCAAGCAAGCAGTCCCTGTGTGTATGGGTGTTGTGGATGCTCAAGCACATCACGAGCAATGCCTTGTTCGACTATCTCGCCATGATACATGACGGCAATATCGTCAGCAATCTGCGCCATAACGCCGAGGTCGTGAGTGATGAAGATAACGCCAATATTGTATTTCTTTTGCAACGAGCGCAGCAAATCGAGAATGGCTTTTTGCACCATCACGTCGAGAGCGGTAGTAGGCTCGTCGGCAATAATTATTTGTGGGTGGCATACCAGCGCCATGGCAATCATTACGCGCTGTTTTTGTCCGCCGCTAATCTCGTGGGGATAACTGTCGAATATTTTTTCGGGACGTGGCAGTTGCACCTCCTCAAAAAGTTCTATCACTCGCCGACGTGCCTCTTCGGTACTCACTTTTTCGTGCAGTCTCAGCATTTCCATCACCTGTTTCCCGCATCGTTGCACGGGGTTGAGCGAAGTCATAGGCTCTTGGAAAATCATAGAAATGTCGTTACCACGATGCCGACGCAGCCCATCCTCGGAAAGCGAAAGAAGGTCGATGGCATTCTCCTCGCCAGTGGCAACGTCAGCGTCGTCGGAGGCTATTGTTTTTTCCGTATTGTTATAAAGCAGCGCGTTGCCTGATGCTATGCGGGCTGGGGGAATGGGCAGCAGTCCCATAATCGACATGCAACTTACCGACTTGCCAGAACCGCTTTCGCCAACAATTCCGAGAGTGCGACCACGATAGACGTTGAACGAAATATTACGAACAACGGGCTGATATGCTCCGTCCCGCAGAAACTCTATAGTAAGGTCTTGTACAGAAAGAAGAGGATTCATAGGAAGAAAAAGTATCTTTCATTTGCAAATTTACATGAAATTCCCCAATTACGCAGTAATGCATGAAAAAACTCTTGTTTTTATATTAAATAGTATCACATAATTTGTATCAGTCAGAGTACAATCGGTATTATCTTTCAAGATGAAATATATGTTATATATTCAATGGAAACCACCAAGCAATAATAATAAACAAAAAGGATGTGCAAATGCACATCCTTTTTTGTTTTGCTTATAACGTTGGATTACATTCCAGTGCGTGAGCCGATGCGGTCCATTGCGCAACGGAAACCAATCCAAGCGGTAGATTTGTCTTGGTCGTAGTAGCGACGGGTGCCAGCCTGCATCCAGAAAGCGCGGTCCATCCAAGAACCACCTTTAACGACGCGGACTTTGTTGTTGAGCAGAGAGGTAACCTCGCTCTTGTTGGCGGGGTTGCGACGATACATCAGGTTGGTTACGGCATCTTGGTCGTTCATATCGATGCTGCCTTCTTCTACCTCTTCTTCGGCACCTTCTTCACCTTCTTCGGCTTCTTCTTTCACCCAAGAAACGATAGCCTCATTTCCATTGTAGTCGAAGATGCTGGAAGCATAGTCACCATCAAGATAGTTGATGTTGTCGGCTTGACGATAGTTGCGACGGTTGTGCTGGTCCTCGATGTTTTTGTATTTAAGGTCGCCAGACTCTTCGTCGCGAGCAACTTCGCCGTCTTCCATAACGAGTTCCTGATAGACGTTACCACGGAACGGGTCGAGGTCTTCGCCTCCAACGGGGTTCACGTCCTTACGATAGACGTCCATACACCATTCGCTGACGTTGCCAGCCATCTGATACAAGCCGTAGTCGTTGGGGAAATACCATTTGACGGGAGCGGTGTAGTCCCAACCGTCGTTGAGGTTGCCAGCCACGCCCATGGCATCGCCACGAGAACGTTTGAAGTTGGCAAGGAACTGGCCGTAGTATTTCTTGTTGGCACTGCGGAGGCTGTGACCTGCCCAAGGATAGACCTTGTGCTCAACGATACGCTCGTCAACAGTGTTGCCAATCATACCGAGTGCAGCAAATTCCCATTCGGCCTCGGTAGGCAGACGATAGGAGGGGGAGAGAATACCGTCGCTCTTGCGGACGTTACGGCCTTCACCACCAGCGGCGGGGTCGAGGTCGGTGAGCATCTGACCACCCTCGCTCTCATACTGACCAGCGAGATAAACGTCGGTCTGGAAAGCACTTGCTCCTTCAAGTTCAGCGACGTTGAGTGTTATGATACCACGGTCGATGAGGATTTTCTCATTGACGCGGTCGGTACGCCATTTGCAATATTTGGTTGCTTGTTCCCAACTGACACCCACCACGGGATATTCAGCATAGATGGGGCTCTCGAAATAGTAATCAACAGCACTCTCGCGCCAAGCCAATTTGTCGCGCCAAGCGTTAACGTCGGGGCGAATTGCGTTGACCTTCTCGGGGAACTCCTCACCGTAGGCGCGGCCCATCCAATAGACGAACTCACGATAGGCAAGGTTGGTGACTTCGGTCTCGTCCATATAGAACGAGGAAACGGTCACGGTGTGGGCGGCGTTGTTCCACTGGAAACGGGAATCATCGGCCACGCGGCCCATAACAAAGGAGCCACCCTCGATGAATACGAGGCCGGGGGCAGCGACCTGTTCGTTGACATCGGCTACATCGAAACCTCCCCAGTTGGGGTCGTTGTAGTTCCAGCCTGTGGTGGCGGATTGATTACTTTTGCCACATGATGCCATCACGAAGGCGACAGCCATCAGAAAGCATGCGAATTTTGCGGTTTTCATAATATGTATTGTTTGTTGTTTCAAGTTAATTGTTAGGATAGGCCATTCCTTTGTGCCGGTTTAGAACGACGGGCAGCGGATGGCTCTGATGCGTTTTTTCTTCTCCGGAGTGGGCAATAGGAAACCAAGAGAGATTTCGTGTGCGCCAGCGGTGTTGTTGGCAAGTTTTGAAACGGTTACGTCGTAACTATATCCAACTTTGAAATAGTCTTGCTGTACGCCGACCATGAAGATGAAGGCGTCGGAGTTCTCGATACCGTTACGATACCACACACCAACGAGGAACGGTTCCCAGTCAAGATAAAGACCATAGTTGAAGTAGTGGAACGTGCCTTGATACTGATAGATGAAGTTGGGGGAGATGATAGGTGTGCCAAGACCGAGCGACGAGGTGCGGCGCTGTTCAGCCGAAAGGTTTATCATACCACCAGCGTGTGCGGTGAGTTTCAGAGGAATGCGGTCCTCGCTGTAGAAACCTTGGTCAGGACGATTGAGGTGGGAAGCGGAAACGCCGCCATACCAGTGTTCGCCGTAGGCCAGCACGCCAGCATGGAAATCCATATAGATTTTGTTGGTCTTGTCTGGTGGTTGTGCCGAGGTGGTCCAGAGGTAGCCGTAAACCGGGTCAATCTGGTCGGGGAAGCGCATATTGTCTTCCGACCATTTGAGGTTTTCGTCCACGAGGTTGGCCTGCAATGCCGCATTGACATAAATGTCGCGCGACACCTGGAAGCGGAAGGAGTACATCACGCCGAGGTTGTAGATGCCGAGAGCACCGTGGTCGCCCTGGCGGTCAGCCATCACGATGGCACCGATGCCGCCGTGCAAAGCGTCAACATATTGGTCGTAAGATGCCGAAATGGTGGAAAACGCACTCACTAAACTGGGCCATTGGCATCTGTAGTTCAGCGAAATACGGGGTGCTACCTTTGATCCGGCAAAAGCGGGGTTCAGATACAACGGGTTCGAATAGAACTGTGAGAAACCGATGTCCTGTCCTTTAACTCCTTGTGCTGCCGCAATCAAGATGCAGGCGAGCATGATTCTTTTGAGAAATTTGTTCATAGTATCAAGAGTGTATGGCACGCTATAATTTGAACCGCAATATTACGATTTTTTTTGATAATAGAGTAAAAAAAAGTCAAATCTATTGCTAACCTTTTGATTTATAATGCTGCTTTGCGCTCGTTAAAAGTCGTAATGTACCCGTAACTTGCACTTTTGAAGAGGCTTTTTTTCTAAATTGTTAACGTTTTTCGCCGCCAATAATGGACGTTGGCGTGAAAAAATGGTGCTTTTTCTATTCTTGAACGTAAAATATCCCTTTTTTGTTTCGTGGCGTCGGTTGCTTTGCGATGAGCGGCGTATGTCAAAAACGCGGTATTAGAGGGGTATAAACAATAATTTTATATTTTCATTGTTTATAATATGGTGTATTGTTGTATTGTGAATGGCGAAGTGAAATGTGAGTAATAATAACGTGGTGTGGCTATTGTATGATAAAGCACATTCTATCTCTAACTTTATTGACTGTTCTGTGCCAGTTGGTTGTCGCACAGAACTATCCCACTCAGTCGGTTCTATCATCTGGCACATGGCATAAGATGGCCGTGGAGCGCGAAGGCGTTTATCGCGTTGGTGTGGAGCAGTTGTCGTCGCTTGCGGGTGCTGCCGTGCGCAACGTGGCTGTCTATGGACATACGGGCGGTATGCTTGGCGAGACCAACCAGGTTTCCGACATCAACGACTTGATACCGATACCTATATGGGTGAGCGATGCCAACGGTAACGGCGTTTTTGACGCTGGCGACTATCTCCTTTTCTATGCCGAGGAGGCAAGTGTTTGGCGTTATGATGCCCAGAGGGAGCGTTTCGCCTACCAGCGTCATGCCTATGCCAACGAGAACTACTACTATATAACCACCACAGCATCATCGTCAGCGCATATCGACAGCACTGCTACCGCCAGCGTGAGTGGAGTGAAGGTGGCAAACTATACCGCTGTGGCTGTTCACGACAACGACCTTGTCAATGCCAATGGGTCGGGTCGCATCTATGTGGGGGAGAAGTTCAGTTCGTCGGTGTCGTCGCGCACCATCACAATGTCGCTTCCCTCATCGGTGAGTGGCACGTTGAAGTGCCGCTACGCCTTTGCCACGCTTAACGCGCCGCAGACCTCGCTACGACTATCGCTCGGCCAGCAGCGCGACGACCATGCATTGCCCTACGAGATGGGTTATTATGAGTTTGAAAAGGACTATACTGTTAGTAACTCCGCGTCGCTGAATTTCACCGTGACATTTTCGGCCTCGGCCACGCAGGCCACAGGCTATCTCGACTATATAGAAATCAATGCCGTTGCGCCTCTGTCCCATAGTGCAGGACAGCAGGTCTATCGCTTTTTCCCTGCCGACGGCGATGTCTATTATGCTCTCGCGAGTGGCAACGATGTGCGCCTTTGGGACGTGAGCGACGCCTATCACATACACGAGATTTTGCCCAAACGTGATGGAGGCAACGCTTGTTTCGAACTCTCGGAAGGAGAGGCGCACCGTGTGGTGGCGTTCAATGGCTCGTGGCTTTCGCCCAAGAACATCGAACCCATTACAAATCAAAACTTACACGGGCTGAATGACGTGGAATATGTCATCGTCTCGCACAAGAAATATATGTCGCAGGCAGAGCGTTTGGCCGATATGCACCGTATAAATGATATGCTGACCGTGGCGGTGGTATGCGACGAGGATATCTATAACGAGTTTTCGTCAGGCAAGCAGGACCCTATGGCCGTGCGGTCGCTTATGCGTATGCTGTGGAGTAGGGCAGAGGCCGACCCCGTGGTGCGCCAGCCTCGCTACTTGCTTCTTTTCGGAAAAGGCTCCTACGACAACCGCAATATCGAGCGGCTTGGCGAGACTACCGTGGTGACCTACGAGACGCAAAACTCGTTCCACGAGACAGGTTCGTTTGTTAGCGACGACTATTTCTGCTATCTCGAAAACGGCGAGAGCGGACAGTCTGGCGAGTCGATGGACATCAGCGTGGGACGTCTGCCGGCGCGCACTGTTGACGAGGCCGAGCATTTTGTCGACAAGATTATAGGCTATGTTAATCGTAGCGATATGCAGCAGGACGATGTCCGTGGCGACTGGCGTACCTATGTGGCGCTGCTGGCTGACGATGCCGACCCCTCTTCGCCTGGCGACAGTCTCTTTGCACATTCTGCCGAAGACCTTGCCAACGCCATCAAGGCATCGCATCCCCTGCTCAACATAGAACGCATATACGCCGACGCCTATGTGCAGCAGTCGGGCGCCATTGGCTCCTACTATCCCGACGTGAACAACGCCTTGAAAAAACGTATGGACTACGGCTGCCTACTACTTAATTATATAGGTCATGGCTCTATGCAGTATATTGGCTCGGAACGCTATGTCTCGTTTTCCGACATATCGGGCTATCGCAACCAGCGGCAACTCGCGTTCCTTGTCACCAGCACCTGCACCTACGGCAAATACGACGTGCCGGGTGAGACCTGCGGTTCGGAGTATATGCTGTTGGCCGACGGTGGCGTTGTGGGTTGTATCTCAGCAGCACGCCCAATCCATCACATTGAACGTTTCAACACCGACCTCTGCTCCACAATCCTCACACGAGGCATGAGTGTGGGTGAGGCTCTCCGCACCGCTAAGAACCGAACCAACGTTTCTCACAGCATCGCGCTCCTTGGTGACCCAGCCATACGGCTCTCGCTGCCAGAGGATAACGTGGTGGTGACGTCTATCAACCAGCGGGAGGTGGCAGAAGGCCGCCCCGATACCGCCACGGCACTCTCGAAGGTGGTCATCGCTGGCGAGATACAGGACGGCACCGGCACGCTGGTGTCCGACTTCGATGGACATATCTACGCCACAGTGTTCGACCGCGAGGTTGAAGTAAAGACCCTTGCTAACGACAACGAGGGAACTGAAGTCCGCTTTAAACAGCAGAAAAGCATACTCTTCAAAGGTGTTGCCGACGTTGTGGCAGGCCGCTTCGAATATACGTTCACCGTGCCGCGCGACATCGATTTCACCTATGCTCCAGGCCGAATAAGCCACTATGCGCGCAGCAGTCAGAACGACGCCGCTGGCAGTTTTGCCGACCTCTATTTCGGTGGGTTCGACACTACGGCGACATTTGATGTCTGCCGCCCCAATATCCGTCTCTATCTCAACGACCCCAATTTCCGTGACGGCGGCACAACCGACGAATCGCCGATACTCCATGCTATACTTACCGACAGCGTGGGAATCAACGCCGTCGGTAGCGGTCTGGGCCACGACATCACCGCCATTCTTGACGGCAAAGGCAGCACGGTGTCGGTGCTCAACGACTTCTACGAGCAAGACATTGCCGACAGCCGTGGCGGTAGCCTGCGCTACGAACTCAGCAACCTGTCGGAAGGATACCACACGCTCACCCTCAAGGCGTGGAACATCTACAACTACTCCAACAGCAGCACCATACGTTTCTACGTGCATCGCAAGAGCGAGTCGGCCATCACCCTTTTCGGCGGCTTGCCCAATCCCGCACGCCACAGCACGCAACTGCGAATCGAGCATAATATGCCCGACCGTGTGGCTAAAGCCGAGATAAACATCTACAACCACCGTGGACAGTTGGTGCGCACCTTCGAGCCTGCTGTTGTAGAAGGCTCGTATGTCGTTGGCCCCATTCGTTGGGACTTCACCAATGCGGCAGGCATACCGCTGCCTAACGGCATCTATGTGGCACACCTGCGCCTCAAAACCACCGATGGCGAAGAAATGCTGAAGACCTCGAAAATCGTTAAAATACAATAAAAGACCATTTAAGGCGTTTATTTTTAATATCTGATTAACACCCACACTGCGAACATACATATAAAATGAAAGAGAGACTGATAAAAAACTTAATGTTTATTGTGCTGACAGTCATGCTGTTTGGTAATATGGCAAACGCACAGGTCAGCGAGACCGGACAGTCGGGCAAGAATTATATCTCCACGGGTATGCCAATACTCCTTATCGCTCCCGATGCGCGCGCTGGCGCTATGGGCGATGTCGGAGCAGCCTCTACCCCCGATGCCTATTCCGCACACTGGAACAATGCAAAATTCGCTTTCATCGAGAACTCTATGGGCATTAGCACCACCTATACGCCTTGGCTGCGCAACCTCGGCGTAGGCGATATGAACCTGCTATATCTTGGTGGCTATGCCCACATCAACAAGCGTAGCGCATTGGCACTGTCGCTAACCTATTTCTCGCTTGGCGAGATAGAGCGTACCAATGAGTTTGGCGACTCGCAGGGCAATATGCACCCCAACGAGTTTGCCGTCGATGCTACCTATGCCATGCGTTTGGGCGACAACTTCTCTATTGCTGCTTCTGGGCGACTGAACCATTCTGACCTTACTAACGGGCAGGATGTGGAGACGCAGACCACCAAGCCAGCCAACAGCCTTGCCGCCGATTTCGGTATGTATTATCAAGAGGCAGTGGAGAAAGTCGGTGTGGTGGCAGCAGGCTTGATGATTAGCAACCTCGGTGCCAAACTTTCCTATTCCGACGACGACACCCGCAAGGAGTTCCTTCCCGCCAACCTTCGTCTCGGTGGCCGCCGCACCCTCAACAACCATACCTACAACCAAGTGAGCGCTATGATAGACATCAACAAACTGCTGGTCCCCACGCCTCCAAAACAACAAGAAGGTGAGAGCGACAACGACTACAAGCAGCGCTACCTGGAATACACACAGATGGGTTCTGTGACTGGTGCTATACAGGCTCTCTATGATGCCCCCGGCGGTTTCGGTGAGAAATTCCAAGAATTGCAATTCTCCTTGGGAGCCGAATACTGGTACAACCACACTTTTGCTGTCCGTGCTGGCTATTTCTTCGAGCATGAGAACAAAGGCGGACGCCGCTATCTTACTGTTGGCGGTGGCATAAAGTACAACGTGTTCACCATCGACCTTTCCTATCTTGTGCCCACCACCAAGTTCAGCACCAATCCGCTTTCCAATACTATAAGAATCTCGCTCAGCGTGGATTTCAACCGCACTGAAAAACACGAGGTGACGGCGGAATAAGCAACATCTTTTATTTTACATTCATCTGCTATGAGAATAGGCATAGGCTATGATGTTCACAAACTCCAGGAAGGTCTGCCTCTCTGGATTGGCGGAATACGCATTGAACATACCAAAGGCCTTGTGGGGCACAGCGATGCCGACGTGCTTATCCATGCTATTTGCGACGCGTTGCTGGGTGCTGCCGCTTTGGGTGACATAGGAAAGCATTTCCCTGATACCGACCCGGCATACAAAGGCATTGACAGCAAGGTGTTGCTGCGCCATGTGTGCCAACTGATTAAAGACAACGGCTATACTATCGGTAATGTGGATAGCATCGTTGCCGCACAGAAACCGAAACTGATGCCTCATATCATGCAGATGCGGCAGACCCTTGCTGACTGCATGGGAGTCGATGTGTCGCAGGTGTCGGTAAAGGCTACCACTACCGAGCATCTGGGCTTCGAGGGTCGCGAAGAGGGTATTTCCGCTCAGGCAGTGGCTCTTTTGAATTGAAAAAAGGTTTCATAATGGAACAGTATAAAGGCAAAGAACAAGAATCGGCTGGCGTTGATGAGTTAGAGGACAGCGGTTGCAAACTGGTACTCTACAACGACGACGTTCATACCTTTGATTATGTGATAAAGGCCCTTGTGGACATCTGCCGCCACACCACCGAACAGGCCGAGCAATGCGCCGTACTCGTACACTGCTATGGCAAATGCATTGTCAAGACAGGCGGTTATTCCGACCTCTTGCCGATGCATACCGCTCTACTAAACAAACAACTGACTTCGGAACTTGTGGAAGGATAACACCCCCGAAACAACGAATAGCCTAAACACTCACAAAATCCAATATAACATGTCGCTCACATTCATTATCATAATTCTCATCATTGGGCTTGCGCTCATCACGCTTGAAATAGTTGTTCTGCCTGGCGGCATTGCTGGTGTCTTTGGCTTGCTGCTTATAGGCTTCGGTACATGGCAAACCTATCTGAACTATGGTCCTCATGCCGGTAGCATTGTGCTTGCAGGTTCTATAATCGTGTGCGTTGCAATGCTGGTCATACTGCTGAAAAGTCGCACGTGGAACAAATTCTCGCTCGAAGCAGAGTCCGATAGCAAAGTCAATCAGATAGACCAGGCTTCTATCAACGTAGGCGCCCGTGGCGTAACCATCGCACGCCTTGCCCCCACAGGCAAAGCCCTCATTGATGGCGAGCAGGTAGAAGTCCATGCCGTCAACAAGTTCATCGACCCCGACCGTCCCATAGAGGTCATTGCCGTTGAAGGCTATCGTATCGATGTCAAAGAGATTGACGACGAGAGAGAGTTTTGAATCGAGGATTGATGCTTTTCCTTATTTTCGGATTAATTAAATAACAAATAAATATCAATCAAATGGAAACATTTATCACAGTAGCAGTATTTGTCGTTCTGCTTTTCTTGTTCCTCTACCTCTTTCCGGTAGGCATCTGGTTTCAGGCACTCATCTCTGGTGTCCACACCTCTATCGTGCAACTCTTTTTCATGCGTTTCCGCAAGGTTCCTCCTACGGTCATCGTTAATAACCTTATCTCTGCCTCTAAGGCTGGTCTGAAACTGACCTCCAATGAGTTGGAAGCCCACTATCTGGCGGGCGGACGTGTCGGTTCGGTGGTCAACGCGCTGATTTCTGCCGACAAGGCAAATATGAACCTCGATTTCAAGACCGCTACGGCTATCGACCTTGCAGGTCGCGATGTGCTTGAGGCTGTGAAGACCTCGGTCAACCCCAAGGTTATCGACACGCCTCCGGTGGCCTTGATTGCCAAAGCCCGTGTCACTGTGCGTACCAACATCAAGCAGTTAGTTGGTGGTGCTGGTGAAGAGACCATCTTGGCTCGCGTTGGCGAAGGTATCGTTACCTCTATCGGCTCAGCCGTAACCCACAAGCAGGTGCTCGAAAACCCCGACAGCATATCGAAACTCGTTCTCTCGAAAGGTTTGGATAGTGGTACTGCCTTTGAGATTCTCTCTATCGACATTGCCGACATCGATGTCGGAAAGAACATTGGTGCACAACTGCAGATGGACCAGGCCAACGCTGACAAGAACATCGCTCAGGCCAAGGCCGAAGAGCGTCGTGCTATGGCTGTGGCTTCGGAGCAGGAAATGAAAGCCAAGGCCCAAGAGGCTCGTGCCCGCGTTATCGAGGCTGAAGCCGAAGTGCCCAAAGCAATGGCAGAAGCCTTCCGCAACGGCAACCTCGGCATCATGGACTACTATCGTATGAAGAATATCCAAGCCGACACCGATATGCGCGAAAGCATCTCTAAACCCGCAGGCAAACCCGCCACGCCCGCAGGCAAATAAGGACAAATAAAACAAAGAGAAAGGCCTTGAAAGCAAAAACTTTCAAGGCCTTTTTTGATGGGGATGTTATGCTATCCGGAGCCTTCAGATTATACGGGACTTCCGGAAAATCCTTTACGCTTATCCTTCTCTGTAAATCACTGAGCCGCTGGCTTGGTGGGTGGCGAGGACCAACACCTCGGCAATCTGGACGTGCTTGGGTGCGGAGGCGGCGTAGAAAGCCACGTCGGCAATGTCGTCGCCTGTGAGGGGTTTGATGCCTTTATACACGCCTTCGGCACGCTGTTGGTCGCCGTGGAAGCGGGTGACGCTGAAATTGGTTTCGACCAGGCCCGGCTTGATATTGGTAACACGCACGGCGGTGTCGGCAAGGTCAATGCGGAGACCGTCGCTGATAGTCTTGACGGCGGCTTTGGTGGCGCAATAGACGTTGCCTTTGGCGTATGCTGCATCGCCTGCCACACTGCCGATATTGATGACTTGGCCGCTGTTGCGCTCTACCATGCCCGGCACAATGTAGCGCGTCATGGTCAGAAGACCCTTAATGTTGGTGTCTATCATTATGTCCCAGTCTTCCATATCGCCTTCGTGCTCTTTGTCGAGACCGAGTGCAAGACCAGCATTGTTGATAAGCACGTCAATATTGCGCCACTCCTGCGGAATGCTATCCACGGCGGCACGAGCAGCCTTGGCGTCGCGTACATCGAAAAGCAGTGTGAGCACATCGGCCCCCATGCCTTTCAGTTGGTCGGCAAGACTCTTGAGCAGGTCGGCTTTACGGCCTGTGATAATGATATTGTAGCCGCCTTGGGCAAATTTGCGGGCGCAAGCCTCGCCAATGCCGCTGGTGGCACCTGTGATTAATGCAATAGGTTTCATGGTTGTTTGACAGTTTGTTATCGTATTTCGACGGTAGTTCTATTCTATGTAAAATACTCTGTTTGGCTTTCTCGGTAGCGGAGCGGGGTTCTCGCCATCAATATATCCAAGGGCGCAGTGCCCAATGCCTTCCCATTCGCCTTCAATTCCGAGGTCGGCAAGTATCTGGCGCCCTTCCTCGGTCTCAAACTCCTGGCGGGCACGGTGAATCCAGCAACTGCCGAGGCCAAGGTCGTGGGCGGCAAGCATAAGGTTGCCCATCACGAGACTACCATCATAAACGTGGTTAGGCTCGTCTTTCTTGGCAAGCACGATAAGCATGGCGGGAGCGCCATAGAAGGGGTCCACGTCGGCAGCATAGCCGCCAATCTGACGGTTCATCTCCATTATGCGGTCGCGCATGGCGCGGTTGGTGACACTAATAATGATACAGTCCTGACGGTTCTTGCCACTGGCGGCATAGAGTCCGGCACGAATTATCTTGTCTATCAGTTCGCGAGGCACTATAGTGTCCTTGTAGTGACGAATGCTGCGGCGCGACTCTATTTTGTCTAATACTTCGCTCATAATATGGCTGTTATTGACTAATTGGACCAAGTGATGCGGATGGTGTAGGGCAGACTCTCGCACTCGACGGCAATGCTTTTCACACGACCTTTTTCGTCAAGAGTATAGGTGTATGCATCGTGTCCCGAGACTTCAACTTCGTCCTTTATCAGATACTGATCGGTAGCGGGGAGATTCTTGGGCTGTGCGCCATAAAAACCTTTCGTTGCAAGTGCGTTCTCACCAGTGCCGCAGTCAGAGAATGGGAAAAGGTCATAGGAATAGTCTGTGAAAGTGTAGTCGGTTGTAATGTCGTAAGCGCCAACTTCGTGCGACGAATGTTTGTGGGTGTAGGTACGCATCAGATTGCCATTCTGCCACACATGGAATACCGTGTCGCCCTCGCTGTAGATTTCGCGCACAATGTGATTGTCGGCATCATACTCGTAGTTGATTTGCGAATGGTCGCCACCATAACTTAACACCTCGCTGCGAACCAGGCCGCCCTCGAGGTTGAGCGTAGTGGATGAGTTATACGTTGAGGTGCAGACAATCTGGTTCTCGCTGTAAGAGTAACTGAAACTATAAGAATATTCATCGACGGTGCCTTTGCCGGTTGTGACGCTTCTTTTCGTCACACGGCCTTGCGCGTCATACTCGTAAGTGGTTTCTCTGTCGTAGGGATAGTCCTCGATGCCATAGAGGGTCTCAACTTTCACAATACGGCCTTCCGTTGCCGATTGTTGCTGGTTGCTGTCCTTGTCATCGTCTTTGTTGCAAGAGGCAAAAAGCGTAAGCCCTGCAAAGGCTGCAGAGACTAATGAAAAAAAGAAATAATGTTTCATGATTGTATTGTTTTTGTTTTTAATTACATTTTCGGGCGGAAGTCAATCATCACGCTCTGCTCGTCAAAGTGTATGTCTTGCAGTTCAATGCGATCCAACAGTTGCGCCAGTTGCGGATTTTTGCCAAGGCGCAGCAGAATGCGCGGGCCATCTAGTGGTTCAATCATGTCGCCTCCGGGCTGCTCTTTAGCCTTGGCGAGGGCTGTACGAACCATAAACTCGATGCCTGTGCCACCGCCGTAGGAGAGATAGATGTTATCTCCCTCGATGCTGTCGATGGTGATGTCGAGGCCCACTGAGGTGGTTTTGAAGATGACATTCACTTCGTAACTGATGCGCGCCGTATGAGGACTGCCGCCGTAGCACATAGGCAGATGCTTGCCGGTCTTGGCAGCAATCATATTCTCTATTTCGTTGAAAGTCAGTTTTAGTTGCATTGTTTACAATATTTACTCGTTGTGGTATTTTTCTCCTTTCAGTATCGTCATGGCTCGGTAGAGTTGCTCCACGAAGAATAGCCGCACCATTTGATGGGTTAGCGTCATGCGCGAGATAGACATCTTGTCGTGTGCAGAGGCGTAGATGCTTGGCGCAAAACCAAAGGCACCACCCACCACGAAAGCCAAAGTGCGTATGCCGCTGTTCATCTGCTTTTGCAGATATTGTGCAAATTCCATCGACGTGCGCTCCGTGCCGTGTTCGTCCAGCAGCACTATGCGGTCGCAGCCCTCCAGTTTGCGCATCAGCAACTGTGCCTCGCGCTCCTTCATCTCGTCGGGCGAGGCGTTTTTCTGGTCGCGCAAAGCAGGTATCACTTCCATCTCAAACTTGACATAATGCTTCAGCCGCCCGACATATTCGTCAATGCCTTGCTGCAGGTAACCTGTGTCGGTCTTTCCTACCACTATGAGGCGAATGGTCATGGCTGAAAGATTATGTTGTAGCGATACTTACTGCAGGCGCAGGTGCAGGTTCTGTCCTATGCGGAAATTCTCGTAGTAATCTACAAAGGTGCGGAAGAGCATACGCAGACCGCCTGGGGTGGGGTAGTTGCCGCTGAAATACCAGTCGCCTGTATGGTTGGGGCAGGCTTCGTGAAGTCCTTCGAGGGTCTGGAAAATGCACTGCACCGGCACCGGGTTGTTGGCCGACACCAGTTCGCAAATCTTCTGCGAAATCTCTTCCTCGCTGAAAGGTGCGTAGATAGCCTTGACGTAGTTCTCGGTGTCGAGGGTGATGGGGCCTTGTAGAGCGGTGCGGCATTGACGATAGACATTCTCTATAATCTCTGCCATGCCTCGCTCTTCCAGCAGCGCCACGGCAGCCTTAAAGGCGATGAAGTCGTGCATGTTAGACATATCGATGCCGTAGAAGTCTGGGTAACGCACCTGCGGGGCACTCGACACGATGATGAGTTTCTTGGGACGCAGACGCGACAAAATCTTGATAATGCTATTCTTCAGCGTTGTGCCGCGCACGATGCTGTCGTCAATTACCACAAGGTTGTCCACATGGTCGTTGATGATGCCGTAGGTGACGTCGTAAACGTGCGCCGCCATATCGTTGCGCGAGGCGTTCTCGGTAATGAATGTGCGCAGTTTGATGTCTTTGATGGCTACCTTCTCGGAGCGCACACGCGAACTTAATATCTTGTGTATTGCCTCTTCGGTCAGTTCCCCGTTCTTCGCCAGTTGCTCTATGGCTTTGGATTTCTGCTGGTTGAGTTGGTCGTCGAAGCCGTGCAGCATGCCGTAGTAGGCTACCTCGGCGGTATTGGGGATGAAAGAGATGACGGTGTTCAGCAGGTCGCCGTCGCAGGCCTTCAAGATGGAAGGTACAAGGTTGTAGCCCAGTTTCTTACGCTCGTAGTAGATGTCTTTGTCGCTACCGCGCGAGAAATAGATGCGCTCGAAAGTGCATTTGCTGATATTGGGTTTGGGTTCGATGATTTGCTCGAGGCGCACTTCGTTGGCCTTGTTGACCATTATGGCCTGGCCGGGCTGCAGTTCGTGGACGTCTTCGATAAGCACGTCCATGGCGGTCATAATCACAGGTCGCTCGGATGCCACTATGACGACCTCGTCGTTCATGTAGTAGTAGGCTGGGCGTATGCCCCAGGGGTCGCGCAGGGAGAACATCTGGCCGCTGCCGTTCATGCCGCATATCACATAGCCGCCGTCCCATTGGGGGGCGCACTGCGTCAGCACACGCTTCATGTCGAGTTTGCTCTCGGTGTAGCGGTTCAGGTCCAGCCCGGTAAGTCCCTGTTCTTTGGCTTCAAGATAGAGACGGTCCACCTCGCGGTCCAAGCGGTGGCCTAACTGCTCCAGCAGCACGAATGTGTCGCCCGTGTTGCGTGGGTTCTGTCCCTTTGCCACAATGGCGTCGAAAATCTCACGCGTATTGGTGAGGTTGAAGTTGCCGCAGATAGACAGACTCTTGGTGCGGTAGTTGTCGCGACGCACCAGCGGGTGCAGATACTGGGTGCCTTGGCGGCCAGTGGTGCTATAGCGCAGATGGCCCATATACATATTGCCGGCAAAAGCCATGTTGATGAGCGGGTCGCCATACTCTTCCGACTGCTTGATTTTTTTCGCCGCAGCATTGAAAATCTCACTAATGGCACCACTGCCCAGAGCACGCTCGCGGAAGATATACTCTTCGCCAACAGGCACCTCGGTCTTAATGCAGGCAATGCCCGCTCCGTCCTGTCCACGGTTGTGCTGCTTCTCCATGAGGAGATACAGTTTGTTGAGGCCGTAACGCCATGTGCCATAGTGTTCTTGGTAGTAAGAAAGGGGTTTCAGCAACCGCACCATCGCGATGCCACATTCATGCTTTAAGGGTTCCATTAGGCTGTAAAGTCTTAAAATTAGACCAATAAAAAGAAACTGCAAAATTACGTTTTTTTTCGTTGCATCCCGTCAAAAAACACACATCACGCCACGGCGGTTTGATTTATAGATTCTTACACGCCTATCTGTGCCAAATTGCATCGCTTGCATCGACACTTTATACAACACTTTCGAACGCTCTGCATGACACCATAAAAGGATTGTCTTTTTGCTGTTCTAATCCATTGTTTTTTGCCTCTGCCAATAGTTGGATAATTCAACTAATTGCCAAACCGTAATTCGTTCACCTCAAGGGTTGCACACAGGTTGCACACAGGTCGTACACAGGTGTTTCTTGTGTTGTTCTCATTCTGTTGTTGCTAAATTGCTGTGTTGTAGTGGGATGTCGTGATGTGGTGGCGTGTTCTTCAAAACGTCTCTTCGACTAATTGCCAAATTCTCGCGATGCTCCAAAATATATATCAAAACCATCCATTCAGAGGAGGCAAACAAGGCATACGTTGGCGGTGGCAATACCGAGTTGCTTATTATTGTAAAAATGTGTACTTTTGCATTGTTTTTTATAATCTGCTCTATACTTAACAATCTGACTTATGAAACGAATATTCAGTCTGATAATATCCACAATCGTACTTTCCTGCGTGATGATGGCGTTGCCGGTAGATGAACAGCGCGCGCTTCGTGTGGCGCAGCACTTTCTCTCGCAACGTGGTGTGGATGCCTCAAAACTTGCCAACGTTACATCCTCGACGCATTTCGATATGCTCTATATCTTCGCTACTCCCGATGCCTTTGCCATTGTTTCTGCCGACGACGCAGTGGAGCCCATTCTCGGCTACTCTGCCAGCAATTCCGTAATGACGTCGCAGATGCCTAACAGTGTGGCCGATTTCTTGCAGAACTACGAGAACCAGATTGCCGCTGTGCGTGCTGCCGGCATAGAGGCCGACAAGGATATTGCGGCGCAGTGGACGGCGTTGGAGAAAGGCGCACCCCGCAAAGCGGCTAAAGGCGGAATAGAGCCATTGGTACAAACCAAATGGGACCAAGGCGCGCCCTATAACAACATGTGCCCTTACGACGAAGAGTTTCAGCAACATGCCGTTACGGGATGTGCGGCAACGGCCATGGCGCAAATAATGCGCTACTGGGAATATCCTATGCGCGGCACTGGCGAGCATAGTTACAACCACAACAAGTACGGCACACAATCGGCCAATTTCGGAGAGACTAACTACGATTGGTTGGCTATGCCTACCAAACTGAAAATCAACAGTGCCCAGCATGCCATCAATGCGACGGCGACATTGTGCTATCACTGTGGCGTGTCAATAGACATGGGATATTCGACCACGGGAAGCGGTGCATTTACCGAGAACGTGGCATACGCACTTCCAAACTATTTTGGCTACGGCATTTCGGGCATATTGTCGCGTGCTGAGGCGGGTGCCTCGCTATGGATAGCCACGCTGAAGATAGAGTTGAACGAGGGACGTCCGATGTTTTTTGTAGGCTATGGCAGCGACGGCGGCCATGCGTGGGTGTGCGACGGATATGATGATGAAGACAAATTCCACATGAACTGGGGCTGGGGCGGATATGCCGACGGTTTCTTCGTTCTCACCGAACTTGCCCCCGGCACGGCAGGCATAGGCAGCGGCGACGGACAGTACAACAGTTACAACCACGTCATTTATGGCATAGCACCACCCAACCGCCTGCGTGTGTCGGCTACCGAGGTGCCAATGACGGTGGTTGGCGACAGCGTGATAGTGCGCGTGTTTACTGCCGACAACAGCGACAACTGGCAGGCCGAGACAGCGTCGGACTGGCTGATAATAGCCGTTGGTGAAGGCGAGGGCTACGGCCAACGTGGCAACATAGTGCTGAAAGCCGACACCAACTATTCTGGCGCGGAGCGCAGGGCCACCGTAGTGGTGCGCCAAGGCGTGCGCGAAACCACTTTCGAGGTGTTGCAATATAGTTGCGGTTCGGTTACCACGTTGCCATACTTTGAGGGCTTCGAGGGCTACACCACCGACTGCTGGTATCTCGAAACAGCCGATGGCAACTACGATTCGGCATACACCATCATCAACAAGCCGTCCTATATATACGAGGGCGAGCACTCGCTGCAATTTGCCTACAGCAAGCGTGAGCCACAGCGTCGGCAGATGCTCATAAGCCCGCGTTTCGAGAGCGGCACTTCGATGCTGCTTTCGTTCCACTATATGCGCCAATGGAGTTACAAGGAGCATTTCTCGGTGCTTTACTCCTCCACCGACGATGCCCCCGAGAGTTTCATCTACCTGATAGGCGACGGTGGTATGGCCGATGCCGAATGGCAGACGTTCGAAGGCATTGTGCCAGAGGAGGCTCGATACATAGCAATAGTCTATGACAACTTGAGCGAGGAAGGTCGCAACTGGGTGGTTGACAACATCACGCTTGCCGCTGCCGATGAACAGTATGGCGCTGTGGCAGAGTTTCCCTACACGCAGTCGTTCGAGACGGGCATGGCGGGATGGAGTTCGTTGAGCCGTAATGTTGACAACATGGCAAAGTATGGTCATATACAAAGCACGCAGGCTCGCACGGGGCAGAACATCTTCCGTTTCACTTCCAGTAAGGCGGCAGACGATTACAACCAGTATCTCGTGTCGCCACGTTTGCAGATGAGCGACAAAGGCACAGTGTCGTTCTATTATCGCCGCAGCGGCAATGTCGATGAAAAAATCTGCCTGCTCTATTCCACCACCGGTAGCACGCCCGAGTGTTTCAGCCCGATGGCCGACACCATTACGGTCTCGCAGAGCGACTGGACGCAGTATTCTGCCGAACTGCCCGAAGGTACCCGCTACGTTGCCATAAACTATTGCACCCAGAAGGGAAAATATCTCTACATCGACGACATCACGATAGAAAGTACTGCCACCGAGGGCATCTCGGAGGCCGACAATGCAACTATGCGTGTAGCGGTCGATGGTCGCAGAATACGCGTGAGCGGCGTCAGCAGCGAGGTGCGCCTCTACGATGCCGCCGGCCGTCAGATAGGCACTCGCTTTGCACGCCATGGCAATGCCGACTTTGTTGTCCCCGCCACAGGAGTCTATCTGCTCCAGTCGGGCACCAGTAAGGCGCAGAAAGTAGTGGTGTTTTGAAACTTCTGATTTGATATGAAACGACTCGTCATACTGCTATTGCTCTTTTCTGCTGTGTTGTCGCAGGCCAAGCCTGTCGATAGCGTCACTGCGCGCCGTGTTGCCGAAAACCTGTGGGCGTTGCGTGCCCCTGCTGCCCTGCAGCACCGCCATCTAGCCAACCTTACCGAAATCTCAGGCTTCCGCAATGTCCACATCTTTGGCTGCGACAGCGGTTTCGTTGTAGTTTCCGGTAGCAGCCTTGTGCGCCCCGTGCTTGCCTACGGCATAGGGCTGCCGTTTGATGTCAACAACAAACCCGAGCAACTCCACGACTGGATGGCCGACTACGCCTCCGTCATACAGCAGATGGAAGCCGACAATGCCCCGCAGGACGAGGCTGTGGCCGACGAATGGCACAGCAAGATTTCTGGCGGCCTCAAGCCCAGGAAGTCAAGCCTCGAACCGCTCGTAACAACCCTTTGGAACCAGGGTTCGCCTTACAATATGCTGTGCCCTGTCGATTCTACGGTGAATCGCCGCTCGGTGGCTGGCTGCGTTGCCATTGCAATGGCGCAGATTATAAAGTATTGGAACTATCCTATCCACGGCATCGGCTCCAACAGTTACCACCACCAGCATTACGGCAATCTCTCTGCCGACTTTGAGCATACCTACTACGACTGGGACAATATGCCCGACTACGACTTCCAGACCAACGAGCAGCGCCTTGCTACCGCCACTCTCGTTTACCATTGCGGCGTGTCGGTCAATATGAACTATAGCCCTTTCGAGAGCAGTTCCTACACTTGCCAGGCGCCCGACAATCATCCAAAGGCCCTTTCGTCGCTGGTCCGTTTCTTCGACTTTCAGTCCACCATCGTCTGCCGCGAGCGCGATGCCTATAGCGACGATGCTTGGGTGGACCTCTTGATACACGAACTCGAGGCCAACCGCCCAATACTCTACACCGGCACCGACCCCAGCGGCGGACACGCCTTCATCCTCGACGGCTTTGACGACGACCGCATGCTTCATATCAACTGGGGTTGGGGTGGCGGTTACGATGGCTACTACGCCATGGGCGCTTTCAGCCCAGGAGGCGGTGGCGCGGGCGGCAACTCCACCTATACCTTCAACGGCAACAACTCCGCCATAATGAACATCATTCCCAACGGCGTGTTGAAATGCAACCCCGAGCGTCTTTCGGTGGGGCGCAATGGCGGTGTGGCTACAACCTTTGTCAGCAGCAGTATGCTGAAAAACACCGAGTGGAATGTCGATTGCGATGCCGAGTGGCTGCATTTCTCGGCCAATAGCGGCTCGGGTCTCGGCGACACCACGATGGTGACAATCTATGCCGACACCAACTATTCGGGCGAGTCTCGTTCCGCCACGGTGGTGTTCCGTCAGGACGACGAACAGGCCGTTCTGCTCGTCAATCAGACCGATTGCGGTGACATCGAGACCTTCCCCTACGAGGAGGGCTTCGAGGACTCGCTGCTCTGCTGGACCTACACCTGCAAGGACAAGGTGAACAGTGGCGAGATAGGAGTATTCTCCAACACTGGCGAGACCCACTCCGGCAGCAAGAGTTTCCGCATGGGCAGCACCAACCCTGCCTCAAACTACGACCAATACCTAATCTCGCCGCGCCTCAACCTGCCCACCGAGGCCACAATGTATTTCTTCTACCAGCGCAACTATAGTTATCCCGAAACCTTCGAGGTGCTACTCTCCGAAGGCGACGGAAGCCTTGCCTCTTTCACCACCCAGGTCAAGGAAACGACAATCACTAAGGTGGGCTGGAAACGTATGACGGTCAAATTGCCTCAAACCACCCGCTATGTGGCAATACACTATAAGTCCGAACACCAGCGTAACATCTCTATCGACGACATCTCCATAACGGTGCCCGAGGTCGTGCCTCCAGCCCCAGAGGGAATAGGCCAGCCGTTGCCATCTTCCGTTGTCATGTATCAGAGAGAGGGTCTGCTGTCGGTCAGTGGGCTGCAGTCGTTGCCTGTTTCGCTCTACGATGTTCGTGGCCGTCTGCTACATAGCACCTCCAAAATTGACGAGTTCGATTTCCAACTGCCGCATCGTGGCGTCTATCTTGTCCGCATTGGCGGATATGCGGCACAGAAAGTGGTGTATTAATAACGAAGTAAAAAAGAGAAACAAGATATGATTCCATTGCAAACAAACGTCGAGATTCTTCAGCCGCCTTTCACCATCGACCATAACGACAAGGTGTTGTTGCTGGGTTCCTGTTTTTCCGACAATGTAGGCACACGTATGCAGCAGGCTGGTTTTGATGTGTTGTGCAATCCTTTCGGACCGCTATATAATCCATTGTCTATTGCCGATTGCCTTCGCCGCAGTCTGAAAGGCGACTACCTTACCGACGACGACCTTGTGTTCAACGATGGAATGTGGCATTCGTGGTACCACTACGGCTCCTTTTCTGCCGTAGAGAAAGAGCGTTGCCTCGAAATGTGCAACGAGTCGTTGCAGGCCACAACCGAATTTCTCCGCACCTGCAACACCGTTGTCATAACCCTCGGCACAGCCTATGTCTATCATCTTATTGAGGAGGGCCGTCGCGGACGCGTTGTCTCCAACTGCCACAGGGTGCAGCCGAACCGCTTTGAGCGTCGTTTGCTCAATGTTGCCGAGTGCCGCGATGCCTTGTGGGCGCTACCCATTCACAACAAACGCACCATCATCACCGTGAGCCCCATACGCCACCTGGCCGACTCCGCTCACGGCAACCAACTCAGCAAGAGCCGTCTCCTGCTTGCTGCCGACCTCTACAAAGAGCAACGCTCGCTTGACGATATGGAGAATGCTCGTGGCCGCTACAATTTCAGCACCTATTATTTCCCTGCCTATGAGATAATGCTCGACGAACTGCGCGACTATCGTTTCTACGACCGCGACATGGTGCATCCGTCGCCACTGGCCATCGACATCATCTGGCAGCATTTCCAAAATGCGTTCTTCTCTTCTGTCACGCAGAACTTATGCCGTCAGAACGAGAAAGACTATCGCCGTACACAGCACCGTCCCATAAGCAGGCAGTAGGCTGAATTTTGAAAGTTGAATTTTGAAAAAACGTACATCTTAAATAAAATACTCTAATGAAAAAGAACATTGCCCTTGTCATGGGCGGATATTCCGACGAATGTGTCATCTCGCTCAATAGTGGCAAACAGGTCTATAACTCTCTCGACAGAGAGAAATATAATGTCTATAAGATTGTTATCGACAATAGCGGATGGTATCACCTCGACGAGCAGGATAACCATCAGCCTGTCGATAAGAATGATTTTTCCATTACGGTCAACGGTCAGAAGGTGAAATTCGACCTGGCCTTCATCATCATTCACGGCACCCCTGGCGAGAACGGTATGCTGCAAGGCTATTTCGATATGATAGGACTGCCATATACCACTTGCGGTTTCTACACTTCGGCGCTCACGTTCAACAAGAGCAACTGCAATCCCGTGGTGCGCTCGTTTGGCGTGGTTAGCGTGGCGCAGTCGCAGACCATTTTTGCCGGCCAGAAGATTGACGCCGACGCTCTTATTGAGCAACTTGGCCTGCCTCTGTTTGTCAAACCCGCGTCGGGTGGCAGCAGCGTGGCAACAACCAAGGTCAAGACCCGCGAGCAACTCCTGCCTGCCATACAGTGGGCTTTGGAGAAAGACAGCGCGGTGCTGGTGGAGCAATTCATCAGCGGTCGCGAGTTCGACTGCGGCGTGATTCGCTCGCGCGGCAAACTCCACGTGTTCCCCATCACCGAACTAATTCCCAAAGGCGGTCACGAGTTTTTTGACTATGAGGCAAAATATAACGGCTTTGCCGACGAGGTGACACCGGCGGAGGTCGAAGAGTCGGTCAGCACCCATATTCAGCAGGTTTCGGCAAAACTCTACGACCTGCTCGACTGCCGTGGCATGGTGCGCTTCGACTTCATCTACAACACCGACCGCAAAGAACTCTTCTTCCTCGAGGTGAACACTATCCCTGGCCAGAGTGCCGAGAGCATAGTTCCCAAGCAGGCACGCTGCGTGGGCATTTCCACCACGGAACTATACGACATGATAATAGAGAGTTGTTAATTCAAAATTCAACTTTCAAAATTCATAATTGAAATTTTTTCTCACAAATCAAAATCAAATAATTATGGTAGATTACAAAAAAATCGGACTGGTGAACACCCGCAAGATGTTCGCCAAAGCAGTTGATGGCGGCTATGCCATTCCAGCCTTCAATTTCAACAACATGGAACAGATGCAGGCCATCATTCAGGCCTCCGTCGAGACCAAGTCACCTGTCATTCTGCAGGTGTCCAAAGGTGCTCGCGACTATGCTAACCAGACCCTGCTGCGCTACATGGCCGAAGGTGCTGTAGAGTATGCCAAGGAACTTGGCTGCGCTCACCCTGAGATAGTGCTGCACCTCGACCACGGTGACAGTTTCGAGACCTGCAAGAGTTGCATCGATATGGGCTTCTCCAGCGTCATGATTGACGGTTCTTCTCTGCCCTACGACGAGAACGTTGCCGTAACCCGCAAGGTGGTTGAATATGCCCATCAGTTTGACGTGACGGTGGAAGGCGAACTTGGCGTGCTGGCAGGCGTAGAGGACGAGGTGTCCGCAGCCGAAAGCCACTATACCAAGCCTGAAGAGGTCATCGACTTCGTCACCAAGACGGGTGTCGATAGCCTCGCCATCTCCATCGGCACCAGCCACGGCGCCTACAAGTTCACCCCCGAGCAGTGCACCGTTGACCCCAAGACCGGTCGCCTCGTTCCTCCTCCACTGGCTTTCGACGTGCTCGAGGCCATCGAGAAGAAACTGCCCGGTTTCCCCATCGTGCTCCACGGTTCCAGTTCGGTGCCGCAGGACGAGGTTGACATCATCAATTCCAACGGCGGTAGCCTCAAGGCTGCCGTAGGTATTCCCGAAGAGCAGTTGCGCAAGGCCGCCAAGAGTGCTGTTTGCAAGATTAATATCGACAGCGACAGCCGTCTGGCAATGACCGCTGCCATACGCAAACACCTGGCCGAGCATCCCGACCACTTCGACCCACGCCAATATCTCAAGCCCGCACGCGAGAGCATGAAGAAAATGTATATCCACAAGATTGTCAACGTGCTCGGCTCTAACGATAAGATAGAGAACTAATTTCCCCCAAGGGTGTTCTGTCCTGCTCGGCGTCAACGGGCAGACAGAACACCTTTTCTTTCCCCTCCACATATTATAAATGAGCGATAAAGACAGCATCATAATAAAAGGTGCTAGGGTTAACAACCTGAAAAACATCGACGTCGAGATTCCTCGCAATGCGTTGGTGGTAATCACGGGACTGAGCGGCAGCGGCAAGTCGTCGCTTGCCTTCGACACGCTCTACGCCGAGGGTCAGCGCCGCTATGTCGAGAGCCTTAGCAGTTATGCTCGGCAGTTTTTAGGTCGTATGAGCAAGCCGGAGGTTGATTATATCCACGGCATCTCGCCCGCCGTAGCAATAGAGCAGAAGGTCAACACCAACAACCCTCGCTCCACCGTTGGCACCTCGACCGAGATATACGAGTACCTCAAACTGATGTATGCCCGCATAGGTCGCACATTCTCGCCGGTCAGCGGTGTGGAGGTGAAACGACACACCGTCAGCGACGTGGTGGACTACGTGTTCACCTTTGCCGATGGCGACAGGCTTATGCTGCTCTCGCCGCTCGAAATTACCGCCGAGCGTAGTCTCAAAGCCCAACTCGAAATGCTGTTGCAAGAGGGCTTTGTCCGCGTTATGGTAAAGGGCACGGTGCTGCATATTGATGACTTCCTTCCCCAGAGCGATGCCGCCGAATACCGCTATCACGAAGGTACGGCAAATCACGCTGGCGAGATTTTTCTGCTGGTGGACCGCATCATGGTGCGTCACGACGACGATGATTTGTCGGCTCGCGTGGCGGAATCGGTGCAGACCGCCTTCTTCGAGGGGCGTGGCACCTGCATCGTACACAGCCAGCACGACGACCACGCCCATCTGCAAACCTTCTCCAACCGCTTTGAGGCCGACGGCATAACCTTCGAGAAGCCCAACCCCAACTTTTTCAGTTTCAACAACCCCTATGGCGCCTGCCCCACCTGTCAGGGCTACGGCAGCGTGATAGGCATCGACGAAAACCTGGTGGTGCCAAACAAGGCGCTCTCTATCTACGAGGACGCCGTTGTCTGCTGGCGCGGTGAGAAAATGCAGGAGTGGAAGACTCATTTCATTCATCAGTCGGTAGCATTAGACTTCCCAATCCACACGCCTTATTGCGACCTCTCGGTACACGAAAAACGCATACTCTGGGAAGGCAAAGACAGTTGGGAAGGCATAAACGGCTTTTTCCAATGGATAGAAAGCCAGGCCTACAAAATCCAATACCGTGTGATGCTTGCTCGTTTTCGCGGCAAGACCTTCTGCCCCGACTGCCACGGCAGCCGCCTGCGCAAAGACGCCGACTATGTGAAAATCTGTGGACGCAGTATCTCCGAGGTCGTGGCAATGCCGGTAAGCGACTTCGCCCTATGGCTTAAATCCATAGAGTCTGACGGCTCCGACCAGCACCTCACCGAATGGGAGATGAAGGCCACGGAACGTCTGCGTGTCGAACTGCGCAACCGCGTGTCCTATCTTTTAGACGTCGGCCTTGGCTATCTTTCGCTCAACCGTCTCTCCAATAGCCTCAGCGGTGGCGAAAGCCAGCGTATCAACCTTGCCACATCGTTGGGCAGTTCGCTGGTGGGCTCTATGTACATTCTCGACGAGCCGTCCATCGGTCTCCATTCGCGCGACACCGAGCGGCTTATCCATGTCCTAAAACAACTGCGCGACCTCGGCAACACAGTCATCGTGGTAGAGCACGATGAGGATATAATACGTTCTGCCGATTATGTTATAGATATAGGCCCCGCCGCCGGACATCTGGGTGGCGAGGTTGTGTTTCATGGCCGACTGACCGACGACGCAAAGCCCGACAGCGACAATAATCCGTCATACACGCTCGACTATCTGCAAGGCCGCAGGACCATAGAGGTGCCGCGCCATCGTCGCTCGTGGCGCGACCGCATCAGCGTGCGTGGCGCCTATCTCAACAATCTGCGTCACATCGACGTCGATTTTCCGCTGGGAGTTCTTACGGTTGTCACGGGTGTCAGCGGCTCTGGCAAAACCACTCTGGTCAAGCAGATACTCTACGATGTGCTGCAAAAGCGCTTCGAGGGCAATCCCGAATATCTGGGCGGCTGCGCTGCCATAGAAGGCGATATGGCACGTATAGGCGGTGTTGAGATGGTGGACCAGAACCCCATTGGCAAAAGCACCCGTAGCAACCCCGCAACCTATATGAAAGCCTACGACGAGATTCGCCAACTCTATGCCGCACAGCCTCTTGCCAAAGCCAGAGGCTATAAGGCTGGCTATTTCTCGTTCAACACCGAGGGGGGGCGCTGCGAGGTGTGCGAAGGCGAGGGCCATGTCACCATTGGCATGCAGTTTATGGCCGATGTCCACATGGTGTGCGAGGAATGTCACGGCACACGTTTCAAAGAAGAAACGCTCGAAGTGAAATACCGCGACAAGAACATCAGCGACATACTCGAAATGTGCGTCGATGAAGCCATAGAGTTTTTCGGCGCAGATGGCAGCAACCGCGCCATTACCGACCGTCTGCAGCCATTGCAAGACGTTGGTCTTGGCTATCTCAAACTCGGACAGCCGTCCAGCACCCTCAGCGGCGGCGAGGCCCAGCGTGTGAAACTGGCCTCTTTCCTCGTCCGTGGCGAAGGCGCCCGTCCGCGACTCTTCATATTCGACGAGCCGTCAACGGGTCTCCATTTCCACGACATTCAGAAACTTATCACCGCTTTCAACCGACTCATTGAGAAAGGCCACAGCATCATAGTGATAGAACACCACCACGATATTATAAAGGTGGCCGACTGGGTGATAGACATGGGTCCAGAAGGTGGTCGCGAAGGCGGTACGGTGGTATGCAGTGGCACTCCCGAGCAGGTGGCAAAATGCAAGGAGTCCTACACGGCCAAATTCCTCGCCAAAGTCCTGTGAAAATACAGATAATGCTCTATGTGATATAGAACCAACTTTTTTTTCGCAATTCCCGAAAAGTTTGATTCTAAATACCCTAGCACCGAGCAATGCATAATGTAGGACAAAAACTCCCACATAATAATTCAAAATTCAACGTTCAAAATTTATAATAAATGTTCCTCAATCCGAAAATCAAAAAGATGCGTCGCAGCGCCAACATTGGCCTCTATGGGTCCATAGGCGTAGCATTAGCCGTAATACTTTTCTATTATATCAGCAATTATCGTTTCTATCTCAATGCAAGTGCAGCCCGCTATCTCATGCTCGGAGGTGTGGTGCTTGCCGTGCTTGTTGTAACTATGGCACTGCTCACCATCAACCGCAAGCCACGCCAGTTGAGAAAGATTGACGACATCGACCAACGCCTTACCGAATACCAGTCCATGTTGTCGTCCATCTATTCCTCATGCTTGACCTCCAATGTGCTGCTATGCATCATCATCGCACTCTGCCACGACAACATACTGCTAATGTTTGTGATGCTAACCACGCTGCTGCTCTTCTTGTCCTATCCCAATATGTACAAGGTGAAGGCCGACCTCGGCTTAACCCACGAGCAGATGCACGAAATCTACGGCGACGCCTATATCGAATCCGAAAAATAATCCCTTAAACACAAAATTCCCTCTTTCCCCAATGGACACTATCGTAGCCATAGCAACCCCCACAGGCGTCGGAGGTTTGGCAGTAATACGCATTTCGGGCGACAAGGCTAAACTCATAGCAGAACAGCATCTTGAAAAGCAACTGCAGCCACGCCGTGCCACCTTTGGAGTGTTCAGACACGAAGGCAGGGAAATAGACGAAGTGGTTGCCACATACTTTGCCGCGCCGCATAGTTACACCACCGACGACGTGGTAGAAATCTCGTGCCACGGCTCTCTCTCTGTGCAGCAAGCCATCTTGGCGGCATGCGTATCGTCGGGAGCAAGAATGGCAGAGCCTGGCGAGTTCACACAGCGAGCCTTCCTCGGCGGACGCCTCAACCTCTCGCAAGCCGAGGCCGTGGCCGACCTCATCGACTCCACCAACGCAGCCTCGCACACCCTCGCCGTCAGCCAACTGCGAGGGGCCTACAGCCAGCGGCTGCAATCCCTACGACAGCAGTTTGTCAATCTCACATCGTTGCTCGAACTCGAATTAGATTTCAGCGAGGAAGACGTTGAATTTGCCGACCGCAGACAACTCCTCGCAATAGTAGATGCGTTGCACAATGAGTGCCGCACGCTGGCCGACACCTTCCGACAAGGCAACGCCATTAAAAATGGCGTGCCGGTGGCCATCATCGGACGCCCAAATGTAGGCAAATCCACACTCCTCAACGCTTTGCTCGGCGACGACCGTGCCATAGTGAGCGACATAGCAGGCACCACACGCGACACCATAGAGGACACGCTAACCATCGACGGCATTACATTTCGCTTTATCGACACCGCGGGCATACGCCAAAGCACCGACCAGATTGAGACGGCAGGCATCGAACGCAGTTATGCCGCCGCAGCCAAAGCTCAGGTGGTGCTGTATCTTGTTGCGGCCGATGCCGTTCAGTCGCAGGTCGAGGCCGAACTATCGGAACTCGCAAAGCATATCGACCTAACGTCGTGCCACCTAATACTGCTGCAGACAAAGACCGATACCCTAACGCCGGTGTCGCTCACGCTGCCAGCAGCAAATAGCATAATCCCCATAGCGGCAAGACAAGGCGTAGGCATCGACACATTAAAGCAAGTCCTGGCAGAGAGCATAGGCTCCGTAGCGATAGACAGCCCGATGGTAACCAATCAGCGCCACTACGAAGCCCTCCGCCACATAGCAGAGATAATGCCACGCATAAGAGAATCCCTGCAAAACAACACCCCAGCCGACCTCGTAGTGATAGACATCCGCGACGCCCTATACCATCTCGGCACAATAACAGGCGAAGTAGCCTCAACAGAAGTACTAAGCAACATATTCCACCGCTTCTGCGTCGGAAAGTAGATTCTGCGTGGGGAAATAGGTTTAGTTTATCCCTCTTTATATATAAAGCGAACTAAACTAAACTGATTCCCAAAAGGTGATTTTACTTTATAACAAAACGAAATTCTCTTAAAACTAAAGTAAAACTATAGAAAAATGCATATTTTTTAACCAAATATTTGGTTCTATCAAAGAAATAGTATATCTTTGCAGTTGAAATATTCAACGTATTATAAAATATGGCTATAGAAACAAAGAGCAAAATCAACTCATTACTAATGAATATACTCCCTGGAGGAATAATATTTTCCGAGGGGCTAAAGAAGCAGGGGTATTCCGATCAGTTGATGAAGCAGTACCGTAAATCTGGCTGGCTGACATCCTTATCTAAGGGTGTGATGTATCGTAGCGGAGATTCTCTATCAGCTTTGGCAGCTTTAGCAAGTTGCCAGGAGCAAACTGGTAAACAGTATCGTGTAGCAGCCCACTCTGCTCTTGAGCTTTCTGGTTATTACCATTTTGTACCAATGGGGAAACCCCAACTTATGGTTGCTAGTAATGAGCCAAGAACTCCTCAATGGGCAAAAAGCGATTTGTTTGATATGACAATAGAGTTTTTTACGACATCGGCTTTCGGCCAAATCCAGAAACAAACAATAAAACAGAATAATTATACCTTACAAGCATCTTCTCCAGAACTTGCTTTCATGGAATGTCTTCTATTGGCTCCAAATAGATATAGCTTCATGGATTTATATTACATCATGGAGCAATTAACGGCACTTCGCCCAACCAAAGTTCAAGAATTGCTAGAAACGACTAATAACATGACCGTCAAAAGAATGTTCCTTTATATGGCAGAAAAGGCTAATTATCCTTGGTATAAAGCAATTGATGTTAGCCGAATAAACCTTGGCACTTCTAAAATACAGTTGTGCAAAGGTGGTGTCTATGTCTCAAAATATAAAATCACAATTCCGAGAGAATTAGCAGAATATGAATAAACAAGATATACAATCAAGCGTTTATGCTCAGAAGGTAGATCTCCTATTGCGTCTTTTACCTTTGGTTATGGAAGAAATGGTTTTTGCTGTACACGGGGGAACGGCAATCAATCTTTTCCTTAGGAATCTGCCTAGGTATTCAGTTGACATTGATCTCACTTATATTCCCTTAGCAGACCGTAAGAAAAGTATTGATGACATTAACTTCCATCTGAAATCGATTAGCGAGAAAGCACGTAAAGCATTCCCTGGTATGCACATCATTCCAAACTATGATACTTGTAAATTGCTATGCGAATATCGAGGCAAACAAGTCAAGGTTGAGGTTAACCAAACAAAACGAGGTATCGTAGGTGGTGAGTTAATGCATCTTCCATTATGCGAAAAGGCTCAGGATGAGTTTCAAGTATATTGTATCGCTGACATTGTTCCTATTTCACTACTCTATGGAGGTAAGGTTGCAGCAGCACTCTCACGTCAACATCCACGAGACTTATTCGATGTAAAGTACATGACAATTCCGCTGAAGGATTGCCGTGAAGGTCTCATTTTCTGTTTACTTGGCAGTGGACGTCCCATTCATGAATCGTTTGCTCCGACTCTTATTGATCAGCATGAGGCTCTTGCCAATCAATTTGTTGGTATGACCGATACTCCATTTTCATACGAAGAATTTGAAGAAACTCGTACAAAACTAATATCTGACGTTAATAATCTCTTAACGGATGCAGACCGTCGTTTTCTTATCAGTTTTGAATATGGTGAGCCAGAATGGGACAACTATGAGTTTGCACATTTCAAAGACTATCCATCCGTCAAATGGAAGCTTTTCAATCTGCAGAAACTGGCGGATCTTAATCATGAAAAATTAAAGAATGAAGCAGAGCGACTAAGAGACTTAATAGAGAAATAAAGTAAATAAATATAGTAATAATATGTTTGAATTGATTTTCAATTGGTGGAACTTTGTAGTGATAGCCATTGGCATAACCGCAACACTATGGAGTAAAAAAAAATATGAAGAGACAAAATCCAGACCGTTACTAACTAGTCTCCCTGGTGTATGGACTTCATTAGGACTTCTTGGCACCTTTTGTGCTATCTGTGTTTCTTTGCATGGATTAGATAATATACCTGAAGCTATTGATAACACAGGAAAAACCTTAGGGGAGGTGAAAGCGGCAGGAAGTCAAGGGCTTGATATAATGAAAATTATCAGCGAGCTTATTCCTGCATTTACCACATCAATTATAGGTCTTATTGGTGCTCTTGCTGTTACCTTATGGTCCAAAGTCAAATTTGCAGAAGAAGAAGTCGAAGAAAACAGCAAGCTTGGGAATACTACACCAGAGGAGTATATTCGAGATATAGCAATCTATTCAAAGGAGATGACTTATAACAAGTCAATATTAAACAAACATAATGAACTCCTATCCGCATTGATAAATCTTCACAAGGAACAGGAACAGAAAAATAGAGAGTACAACGATAAACTCAACGATAATATTATCCACCAAAGTGAGATTCTAAAAGAATTTATTGACGGCTTTGTTAAGCGTATGGATGACATATTTAAACAGATGCATGGTGCCATCCAGCAGCAAGTACAGAATTTTGGTGAAGAACAGTTCACTAAGACTAGTCAGCTTCTTACTTCTATTACAGAGCGTTTGAGTAACGTCTCTAACGACATCATCAACAATCAGCGCCAGTCTGTTGAGACGATGATGAATAATACTAATACTGAAATTGGTAATATTACGACTTCTGTTACAGAGGTTCTTGGAAATCTAACATCTAAGGTTCAAGAGTCTCTTGCTGCACTTAATAACCAGCAATCAGAACGTCTCAATGTAATTATCGCAAACTATGACTCTCTTGCGACTAAACTGTCTGAACAAAACACAGACTTTGCAACAAAGGTTACTGAACAGATGCAATCAGAATATTCAAAAGTACAGGAGCACAATGTACAGAGTCTGCAACAGATGGTTGACCTAAGAACCGCTTATCAAGAAGCCACATCTGATGTGCTCACAAGTACTCTTGTCATGAATGAGAAGGCCACAGCAGACATGAGAGAGTCTATGTCTGGATTTGTAACAAATATCCAGACACTGATAGCTACACAATGTTCTGCTCTTAGCACTGCGATTTCTACAAATGTAGAATCACTTAATAAAGCATATCAGTTTATAGAGAGTCTTGTGGCTGAGATTCGCCAGAACTACGATCAGGCTGTTCTTGCTTATGGTGATGCAGTAAATGTCGCTCATAGGACGAATGAGTCTTCAGAAAAACTAATAGCAGCCAATAATACGAGTCTGCAAGTTGTTGAAGAGACTAATAATAAGATTTCTGAGGTTCTTGACATCCTTGTAGAGCGTCAGGAGAACATAGAACAACTCACAAAACAAATTAGCTCTGTTAGTGGTGCTATTGTTGAATTACAGAAATTGGAATCAACGCTTAATAAGATAACAAATAGCAAATGAGTAGGATTTCATTCCGTGAAAACGGCGAAGAACATAATTTCTGGCAAAACTACACGGATTTAATGTCAGGTTTCCTCATAGTGTTCATCATTACGAGCTTAGTGGCGTATGGAAGCTATAAGGTATATGTTGATTTGTACCATAGTAGAGGTATCACAGAAAATAACATCAATGACATTGTAGTTAACGCTGAACTATATAAGAAAATTAGAGAATTTCAGGAAGCGCAGAAATCTATCAGTCGCAAATATTTTAAGTACAACGACAAATATCAAAGATTTGAGTGTACTGTAAACGTAACATTTGCGCCAGAAAGTCCTGTGATTCCGCAAGAGTGCTATCCACAGCTAATTGAAGCAGGGGAAGAGGTTGAGGATATTATTGAAAAGTTCAAGGAATCAGCGAACGTCTCTTTTAAAGTCGTCATTGAAGGTCGTGCTGCACGGTCTCATAACAATCCCAATCCTAACAATGAACAGAAAGCCTATGCCGCACGTCTTAGCTATGAACGTGCCCGCAACTTGCATTTGTTCTGGAGGAACAAGGGGTTGCTAAAAAATATTGAAAAGCAGAATGGCGAGGTCTTTATATCTGGTTCAGGCTTTGAAGGCAAAGGACGTTATACTGGTTATGGCCCTAATGGTGAAGACCGGAATAAGACTTTCATCATACAATTAATTCCATACATAACATACTGATGTAATTATGAATGTTAGAGATTTAAAACAATATATCACAAAGCTTTGTGGCCAAGAGACCCTTCATCTCCTTGGTTCAAATAAAGAACTTCTGCTTCAGAAGATTTACGGTCAAGATCCTTCACCTGACCAAGTTAAATCAGTAATTTCTGATGCTGCCAGTTTTGCCAGCAATGCGGAAGAACAGTTGTTTTATGAATTCGTGCAGAATGCCTATGATGCTAGTGCGGATTCCTTATTTTTCTATGCCAACGAAGATTATCTCATTGTATTGAATAATGGTGAGCCTTTCTATACAGATTTTGATATTTTTGAAACAGAAACCATCCGCGATGGACAGTTATACAACTTCCTCGCTAAAGGAAAGTCTCTGAAACGTAGTGATAATTCCAAATTAGGTAAATATGGCCAAGGTTCAAAGCTTCTATATACACTTCTGACTGAGGTTAGCGAAAGTGAAGAGAATGAAGAACTTTTAATAAAGACACTCTACGAAGAGAAGATAGGCCCATATCTTATCTCATGGTATGACAGAAAGCAGCTTGCAAATCTCCTACAAAAGCAGGGAGAATGGACACCCGCGCAAGGTGATGATTATAAAGAAAATATTCTGTTTGCCAAAATTCTTATGAGTTATTATCCTATTGCACCAGGTACTTCTGAAGAATTGTTCTCGACAAAGGAAGCATTAGATGCAATAGAAGCTTTCGACTCTCTTGTTGATCCTAGACGTAATCTTCATTTTTTGAATAGAGGTACAGCTCTGATTATTCCTCTAGGTGAAGGTAAATATGAAAAAATAACATCAGAAACAAACCTTGAACGAGTAAGAACCCGTTTAGGTGGATTCGCATCCATTACTAAAGACCAGGAAAGAAATGAGGGGAAGACCGTCGACCATATATATGTTATGGGAGAAGAAGTTGAACAACATGAAGTTCAATCCGTATTTGTAGAGTTCAAGGTAGATGGAAAACCTTTCTACTATCATTTTGCATTTAATTCCATTTTTGCGGAGAAAAATTTCGTCAACCTTTTTAAGGGACTTCCTATTCTTGAAACAAAGCTCAGACTTGGTTTTATTATAGACAGTCAGAAGTTTGATGTTGATAGCAGCCGTCAGCGAATAAGTGATAAGGACAAGACAAAGGGACAGTTGATAAGAGCTTTTACTGAACTTGTTAAAGAACTTAGAGGATTAAAGAATACAAATCCAACGAAGTTTGACTATATATACAAAGCAATTGCTGCTACGAAATATTTGGAGGGTGATGACTTTAGATTCATAAAAGAAGCCTTCCAAGAAGTGTTTGTGCCATTTTTTGAGGAGTTTGTCCTTACATCTACAGGAGAATACGAGAAAAAAGAAAATGTACGTTCTTTTGAAGAAGATTACCAGATTCCGTTAAAGGAGATAGGCATAAGTAAATATAAGTGGATAGATGATACTGTCAAAAAAGACCTTCATCGTCATAAAGTTGATGTTGAGGTTGTTGACTTCTCAACCTTACTGTCTGATGCAGACTCAACAAAGTTGGCTGCCTGGATAAAAGCTTTGTCAACGAATGACTATAAAGGCTTTAATGAACTTTGCGATTCCCATAAGGATGAAAGTGGTGTACAGACCAATAAGATATTCCGCTCAAACAAAGGAAATCTTTATAGTTACATTGAATTGAAGAGTACGGCCAATATCTATTATCCTTATGAAGAAGGAATGAAATTTGGAGAGTGTGAGCACATTAGCGAAACACTATCGGATGTGGACTTGTCCAGCTATATTTCAAATCTGTTTGAAAAGGTAAAGACAAACATAGCTTCATTCAGAATATCAGATTCGACAAAGGATGATGCAGCAAACCTCTTAGCATGGATAGCGTCAAAAAGCGAGTATTATGTATCAAGGATAAGAAGTGAGATTTCGCTTCTTCAGAACTGGCATGATACTTACGATTCTTTTGAAAATATCATGTTGGAGCGTCCTAATGACACTATACTCTTTGATAACTACTGTGCCAAGGGCTATATACCAGAAGCTGTCAAAACCAATAATTGGTTGTTAAATCCGGCCAAGGCTAAGAAATCATGCTGGCAATGGCTTATTTCTCATTGGGATAACCTTCAAAATGACGAAGAATGGGGAAAAAACACCCATAAGTTTATTTCTGACATAAAGACAGTATATAAAACTGCAGGTACAGATGTACAAGGTAATGTCGACAAAACGGAATTGACTTTGTATCTTGATGAAGATGGAAAGCCTACTTCCCAGTTACGCGCAATTGTTAATAACGTATCAAAGCTCTCGGAAGATGAATACAATTATCTAGATGAAAAAGTATCGCATTTACGTTTGCTTCCTTATGAGTATCACAAAGAACTTATGGAGGCTCCATTCCGTGTGGAAACTGTTCAATCTGCCAATATCGTCAACGAATCGTTGACTGCAGATGAGAAACTTTTGCGTATTTTCATTAAGATAACAGATGCATACTTGATGTTTTATCGAACTCAGGAGAATTCTGGCAAATATATTATCACAAAGACTTCGAGTGGTTATAATTATATTGATTCGGTTTCTTCTGATTTGCAATCTGAACTGCTTGCTGCTAACTTCTATCGTATTCCTGACAAAGTACAGGAGATATTGCAAACAGAAAGTGGTAAGTATAAGTTTGCCTCCAATGAGACAATGCTTTTGAAAGCGATAGAACGTCTCAATAATCCTATAAAACTCTTCCCGTTTGTCAAGCAGGCTAATGCCAGTGTTGTTGAATCTTTCTTCAATAATTTGAATGATATCAATATAGATAGAAAAATTACCAAGGAGGATCTGAGATGGCAGATTATTGAATTTGCTGTGCAGCGTAACACTGACGAAAATGAGTATATAGACACTATATTTGGACTTATCAGACATAAGGACAATGAACTTCCTCCGTCCATAACTCAACAATTTGTAAAAGTTGGTAAGAACGAATATGATGTCTATGTTCTGGATGATGACTATAAGAAAGACAATCAAACGATAGATTCCTTCCTGAAATGTCTACCATCACAAACAGAAATAGATTATTTCAAAGAACATTATTACGAAGGAAAAGAAGAAGAGGTTGACACACAAGTTCTTTTCGATGAACTCAAAACCCATTATCTTTTTATTGAACAACTTCAATTCTGTATAGACTATGCTATAGCAAACAATGAAGATTGTGATGATCTTGAAATGGTTGAAGATGAAAGTCTTACGGATGCGCTTGATATGATTTTGAAGAACAATTTTATTGGTTTTGATAAACATTTCAAGATGGAAGATGTTGATTTTGACGAACAAGTGTACGCTAAACATGAAATACTTCTTGAAAGCGAATACTTACCAGATACACTTCAAAAATGGATTGACAACAATCCAGCTTCTTTGATGTTGTTCACATTATTAACCACATCTTCAAATCCATATATTGCTGTTCGTCAGGCATTACTCGAGAATGTGGCATATAACGATGTGGCCTGTTTTGCTGATGCAGAACACAAAGGGGAAATTGATTATACTATTGACTGGGCTATTAAAAAGAAACTCACATATAAATACTTGTCTGAGAGGTATAATACTATGATGGCAATAATCGAAAGATTGCCATCGGATTATACCGTTATGCCGTTTCTTCGATATACAGGTAATGTGTCCCCTTTGGAGAATGAATTTGAAACGCCCAAACCTATCTTTACCTTGGAAAGGTATCAAGATGGAGGTTCTTTCCTTTCATGGTATTCTTGGGCAGGTTCACAATTCCAGGAAAGGTTAAATTGCAGCAAGAAGTTGGCAAAGTTCATTAAGGACAACATAGTGTACATTTATGGTGATAAGGAATTACTATTCAATCATGGGCTCAAGAAAAATCCACGATGGAATGTGCAAACATCGGTTGACATAAAAGATTTTCCTGAACATGATGACCCTGTTTACCAGTTATGGAAGAAATCCGATGGATCCAAGGGAATCACAATTCACACATCGGAGAGTCCTATTATGATGAACTTCAATATCATGTCATCAAATGCAAGTATATTTGCCGATAAGATGCATGATAGTGAATATGGTTATGAGCCAGGAAAAAGAGTTGTTGTCCAACAGCCCAATAAAGACGGTTTGAGTTTGATGAAGACCATCGCAAAACATATTGGTAGCATGGACTTTTTCCTGCAACCGTTCATTGCCTTGCAGTCTTTGTATGTTGATCAATGGGAACTCTTGCAACAAGGAACGAATGGTGATAATGAAGGTAACGGTAAGTCCAACATTGACCTCACCAATAGTTCTCTAACTGAGGAACAAGCACAAGAGGCGATTAATAAGATTTCAACCGAAACATTCGAAAATATTGAGCAGGTCAACAATATCACCAAGCAGATGAATGGTAACGAACTTGACAAGCTCAATGAAGTTGCAGAGTCAATAAAGGAATTGATAGAGGGTCTTGACAAGGATGACATTGAGAGACTTGCAGAGAAAAAAGACAAGATTTTGCAGATGATGGATGACTTGGCTGAAGCTGAGGAAGAAGAGAAAGAGTCTCAGGTAAGGCAAACTATTGGTTTTATCGGAGAACTTATTTACAGTCATTATCTGGAAAACAAGAAGCTCGTCAAGGACAAGGATTTCATCCACGCAGCTCTTGAAGGTGTTGGTGAATATGATTTTGAAATCAAACCAGAGAAGATGTTTGTTGATGTAAAGACAACGCTCTATAGCCTGAAAGACGGTACAGCACCATTCTATTTGCATCGGTCACAAAACGTCTTTATGCAGAAACACCCAGATTCCAAGTATCATATTGTCCGTATTTCTCTTATTGACCTTAATTTGAAGAGATCGTATGAGGAATTACGTGACACCTATGGTAAGGATGCCAATCCTCTAGAGAATCTACACCTGAAGAAGCGTTGTGAAGAGGTCGCAAAAAGATATTGGAGAGGGGCAAAAATCGAAGATTTTGATGCCAACTCACCTGAATACGCTATCAGAATCGAACAAAAGATTAACAAATAGATATGATATCATCCATTCAACAGCTATATTACGCATGGGATATTTCTCACAAGAAATCTGTAAGTGATGACAGTCGCTTTACAGGTGTTTTGTCGGAAGCTCGTGTGGATCTCAACCCTCATCAGGTAGAGGCAGCACTATTTGCCTTCAAGTCCCCACTTAGTAAGGGAGCAATTCTTGCAGATGAGGTGGGTCTTGGTAAGACCATCGAGGCTGGCATTATCTTGTCGGAAATGTGGGCCGAGAATAAGAGGGACATTCTTATTGTCGTTCCCGCTTCCTTACGAAATCAATGGAATATAGAGTTGATGGAGAAATTCTATTTGCCATCTTTTATCTTAGATAGTGAGTCGTTTGAAGAAGGGCAAGTCCAAATTTCCAATGGTGAAAAGAGTATCTATATCTGTTCTTATAATTTCGCAGTCACTAATGCAGAGTACTTTAAAAACATTAGCTGGGATTTAATCGTCTTGGATGAAGCGCATAAACTCAGGAATGTCTATAAGAAAAGTAATGTGATGGCTAATGCGTTGAGAGCTGCATTCAGAAACTACAAAAAGGTGCTGTTGACTGCAACTCCATTGCAGAACAATCTTAAAGAATTATATGGCCTAATTAGTATTATTGACCCTGAGTTTTTCTCCAGTCTGGACACGTTTGCAGACCAATATAATTCTGTAACCACAAGAGATAAAGCCAAGTTTGGTGAACTTAAAGGTCGCCTTGCTCATATCATTCACCGCACATTGCGAAATCAGGTTGAGGAATATGTGAACTTCACCAAACGCACAGCTTTTGTACAGGAGTACTATCCTACAGATTCTGAAATCAACCTCTACGAACAGGTTAGCGAATACCTTATGCGTGAAGGAACCTATGGGGTTCCCGAAAGGCAGCGTCCACTCCTTTCACTATTGGTGAGAAAGATTATGTCATCTTCCGCTTATGCTCTTGGATTTATTCTTGAACGTTTTATCCATAGACTTCAGGAGTATAAGCAGACAGGACTACTTTCGTCAGCCTTGGCGTGTGTTAATTCTGACATAGATGGTGCAAACGACGAATACGATATTTATAACTCCGACACGCCATCATCAAAAACAATATATAATGATATAGATGCCGAGATAACAGAATTGCGAAGCTATTGTAATATGGCTCACAGCATTGGTGAAGAGACAAAATCCATGGAGTTGCTTAATGCTTTGGCTATATCTTTTGAAAAGATTAGGAAACTTGGTGGTCAGAAAAAAGCCCTAGTTTTTACTGAAAGCCGTAGGACGCAGGAATATCTTTATAAATACCTCACTGAGCATGGTTACAAGGACAAGGTGATATGCTTCAATGGTACTAATTCGTCTGAAGAAGCAAAGAATATTTATCGACTATGGCTGATGCAATATGCTGGTACGAATAGGATTTCTGGCAGTACCGTTATTGATATGAAACAAGCTATTGTAGATACTTTTCGTGATAAGGCAGAGATTCTAATTGCAACAGAGGCTGGTGCAGAAGGTATAAACCTCCAGTTCTGTTCATTAGTTGTAAACTATGATATGCCTTGGAATCCTCAACGTATCGAGCAGCGTATTGGTCGTTGTCACCGTTATGGACAAAAGAACGATGTGGTAGTAGTGAATTTCGTCAATCAAGCGAACTATGCTGATAGGCGAGTTTATGAATTACTTAACAATAAGTTCTCTTTATTCGATGGCGTGTTTGGCGCAAGTGACGAAGTGCTTGGATCCATTGATTCTGGTGTTGACTTTGAAAGAAGGCTTAATACTATCTACAATACGTGTCGTACAGAACGTGAGATAGCAGCCGCCTTTGATGAGCTTCAAAAGGAGCTGGAAGAGGTTATCAAAGAACGTATTCAAAGTACCAGGAAATCCTTACTGGAAAACTTTGATGAAGAAGTGGTTAACAAACTCCGTGTAAGACAAAGTGAGGATGTCACTCGTATGGACACATATAATAAGCATTTGTGGTACGTCGCAACAAGTATACTAAACAAGAGTATTTCAAGCGTTGATAACAATAAGCATACTTTTGTTTTACACGACACATTGGCTCTAGACATCCCGACTGGAACCTATATATTAAACAAAGAATCTGATCAATTCATTCAACTCAGATATGGTCATCCACTTGGCCAATATGTTGTAGAAAAGGCTCTAAAGACAAATGTTGCTGATGCACATCTGGTATTTGATTTAGATTCTTATCCATATAAATCAGCCTTGATTGAGCAATATAAGGGTCAAAGTGGTTCAGCATGTGTATATCGAGTTTCCTCTTCAAATAAATATGATTCAGAAGAACAGCTCATCGCATGTGCTCAAACAGATAAAGGGGAAATCCTACCTCCAGAGTTTATTTTCAAACTCTTGGAACTTGACTGTATATCCGACAACTCATCGAATCTTGGAACATTAGATGTGGCATTCAAGAATGAATATGAGAAACAGCTTAACAATTACAAGTTAAAGATTGAGGAGAGGACTAACGAATACATTGATTATGAAATCAACAAGTACGAGATGTGGGCAGAGGACCTATTGGTTCCTTTGAGGAAGGAGGTTATGGAGTTGAGCCGAGAACATGATACACTTCGCCGCCAAATAAGAAAGGAACATAATGCCTCCGCAAAGCTTCAATTAAAAAAGGAAGAAAATCTGATGGCAAAGGCTCTTAATCAAAAAAAAGCCAAACTGTTTCAGATGGAGGATGAATACAATGACAAGGTTGATACAATGACAAGTAGGCTTCAATCATCGATGGAGAACTCTGTATCTTCCAAGATAATGTTTAGAATAAAATGGGAAATTAAATAGGTCTTTGGTATAATTATCTTTGCCGTCCCAAAAAAGAGAGATGGAAAACTCGGTTTACTTGGCCTTCTTCTTGGATTTCTTTTCCTCCTCCTTTGGAGCTTCCTCCTTGTCTGGAGTCTCATAGAACTTGGTGGCTACCAGCAGAACTCGGTTGTGCTTGACACCTTCCTGATCGCTCCACTCTTCGGGTTTGAAGTAACCCTCCATGGTGAGCATTGAACCCTTGGTGAGCTTGTCGAATGAATCGGCGTTCTCGTTCTTACGCCATGCTTCCACATTGATGAAAGCCGATACGCGGTTGTTCTC
>ONLQ01000007.1 GCA_900318665.1 uncultured Bacteroidales bacterium
GCGTTGAGCACAGGGCTGCCGCTGTTGCCGCCTGTGGTATGGTTGGTAGCGATAAAGCCCACCGGCAGTTTGCCATCGAAATTGCCATAAGGTCCGAAATTCTTAGCGGCATAGAGTTCGCGCAACTTGGGCTCTACAACATAGTCGTAGATGTCGGGATTTTCTTTTTCCATTATACCGTCGAGGGTGCTGTAGTGGGTGTAGTAAACGCCATCGCGCGGGCGGAAGCCCTTGACATGGCCGTAGGCCACACGCAGCGTGAGATTGGCATCGGGGAAGAAATTGCTGTCGGGATATTGCTCCATCATTCCGCGCAGATAGGTCCGCATCAAACGTTGGATGTCGACTTTCGCGTCATTAAACGTAGTACGCTTCTCGCTGGTATAACTATAGTTATATGCTTTGTCGAAGAGTGCTACAGCGGGGTCGTCCATAATCTTGCCTGCGCGTTTGGCTTTGTAGCCCTTTAGGAACTTGTCCATTTTGTCGCGATGGGTGAGCATCGATTTGTCATAGATTTTTTCAAGGGCTTCAGTCAGTTCTGCCTCATTCTTATAGGAGACATAAGGAGTCTGCCCCGCTTTCCACATATAGACAAACGTCTCGACAAATATGGCTTTATCCACCACCGTATGCTGGTCAAAGTCATCAAAATACTTCTCGTTACGTTCAAGCATTTTCCGTGCCGCGTTCTGAGCGTTCTCGTCCGAGTCGCTCAAACGTGTGGCAATCTGCCACATCTGATAGGCACGATACATGAAATCGCTGGCCAGCAGACCTTCGTTAAAGTAGGTCCACTCTATGTCGATTGGGCGCAACTTGGCATAGGCCTGCTCCAATTCGCCAAGAACCTTGGTATAGTCCCTGCCGCCATTTTTCAGGTTTTCATTAGCCCAATACTGGAACTGCTCTTCCTGATATTTTTTTAGTTTCACGGCACGCAAACGAGCGATGCCTTGTGTTTCACCCTGCCATTTTTTCCAACCGTTGGCAATGCCTGCCACAGTGCTGGCATATTTCAGACGTTGCGCAGGGCTTTGATTCATGGCATTATTGTAGTGCTTCAACCTTATGTCGCGCAAGGCTATACGAACGGGATTTTCCATATTGGCGGAGAGGTCCACCTGGTCGTGGGTCACATAGCGGTTGGTGGTGCCGGGATAGCCGAACACAAAAGTAAAATCGCCCTCATTGACACCTTTAAGCGATATGGTGAGGTGTTTCAACGGCTTGTAGGGAACGTTCTCCTCGCTGTAATCGGCGGGCAGTCCCTCTGGCGACACATAGACACGGAACATTGAGAAGTCACCAGTGTGGCGCGGCCACATCCAGTTGTCGGTATCGCCGCCGAACTTGCCGATATTGCTTGGAGGAGCACCAACGAGACGCACATCGTTAAACACCTCGTTGATATACATAAAATATTGGTTGCCATAGTAGAAAGGCTTTATGACAGCCTTGTAGTGCGTGCCCTCGACAGCGGCGATGGAGAGGCTGTCGATGTGCTTTTCTATCAGGCGCTCGCGTTCTGCCTCTGATGTCTCGTCGGTTATGTCTTTGAGAATTATGGCTGTAACATCTTCCATTCGCACCAAGCGGACCACGTTCAATCCTGGACATGGCAATTCCTGACTGCGATTCATGGCCCAGAAACCTTTAGTAAGGTAGTCGTGCTCGACGGTGCTGTGTTTCACAATCTGTCCGTATCCGCAATGGTGGTTGGTGAGCAGCAAGCCTTCGGGCGACACAAACTCGCCCGTGCAGCCGCCACCAAAGAGTACCACGGCGTCTTTGAGGCAGGCATGGTTGACATCATAGATGTCGGAAGCCGAAATATGCATTCCCGCACGCTGCATGGCGGCCTCGTTGCGTTGCAGCAACATAGGAATCCACATACCCTCGTCGGCCATCAGCGAGAACGAGGGAATAAATAAAAGCAATGATAGCGAAAGAAATAAACGTTTCATTTTATTCAATTCAATTTGATTATCTTTAACTTGTGAGATTGTCTAACGCGACATTATCCAGTCGCAAGCCGCCTCTATCACGTTGTCGCGACCTGCGGCGGTCTCGGCAGCGTCAAGCAGCACGACATTGTCGGGAGGCACGCCGTCGGCAAGTGCTGGCCCTACCGGTGGCAGAGTGCGAGTAACGCTCAGGCGATAGTACCAGCCGTTAGGCAGTTGTCCGCCAGCAGGCATACCCAGACCGCCGCCAGTGGTGTCGCCCATAAGAGTCATGTTGCTGTAAGATTTTGTGCAAAGGGCAAAAAACGAGGTGGCGCTATACGAACCACGGTCCACCAGCACCACAACGGGTTTCCTATAGGGTTCGTGCTCGTCGTTTTCGGGAGCCTTGCGCTCTTCGAGTTCGCCAAAATCGTCATGTCCTGGACCGTTCTTTAACTGTGTGAAATAGAGCGTCTGCCCCGTAGATGGCATCAGTTTCAAGATGGTCCAGATGTTTTCGATAGAGCCGCCTCCGTTCTGACGCATATCGAGAATGGTGCCACGACACGAATAGTTGTCGGACAGCACATGAATCCAATCGGCAGTAGTGATACTGTTGGAGAACGAACTATAGCGCACATACAGCACTTTGCCGTCGCGTATGGTGTTGTGGGCAAAGCCACCTGTCGAATGGTAGTTGCTGGTCAGATAGTTCAGTGCCACGACATTTATGTCGATATTGCACCGCTGATGACTTCGGACAAAATAGCGTGCATCGTGCGACACGTCAAAATCGTTGTATAGATTCACATGCGCATCTTCAAGAGTGTTCACCATGTCGGACAAAACGCGGAACAACTCGGCAGCGTTCTTTGTCTGTGCAACACGAGGGGCATAGACATCATGAACCGAGTCCCAGTTGATATTCTTCTCGTTGAAAAGCGAATAATTCTGGTCGAATTTAGTCCACAAGTATTCAAAAACCGCCATTTTGTCGCTCGGCTCATCGTCTTCCATCAGTGCTTTCTCGCACGAGACAGACAACACCGTGGCTAACAATATAAGAAAGATATTGCGTTTCATAGGCTTATCATACTTAGAGAGTTATAGCAGCACCATAAGGTTGACGCATAACAGATGAGAGGCTTCCTCGAAACGATAGACACCCGATTTGCCTGTGGTGAGAAACGACCACACATAGGACAGCCCCACTTTGTTGCCGCTACGCATCACATAGGCTGCGCCAAAATCCGTTTTCGTTATTGGCAGCCACGCCGTAGCACCTTCGTAGTTGCTGAACAATGTAGATACAACGCCCTCGTCGCCAGCCGAATAGTTGTCAACGTAGGAATAACCGGGTCTATAGGTCCACGCCACGGGCATAACCGACAGTTCGCCATGCATCTCCCAATGCGCCCCGCTGGGACGCATACGGGTGCGGAACTCCATACGGCCATGTAATCCAATGCCAAATACATCGGTCAATCCCAAATACGAATTGGAGAAATTGGAGTTGTATTTCAGCCCGATATAGTTATCAATCGAAGCGCCGACCCACAACTGCCAATGACGTTTCTCCCATGCACGGAATGACATTCGCACACCGTTCTCGCTACAACCGCCTATCGTTTCCAATGCCAAAGCCTTTGAATCGAAACTATAGAGTCCGCCTATCAGCGAGTTTGTTTGAGCGATACGCAATTTGCGCATACGGATTTCGACGTCAAACCCCGACCGAATCACGCCGCCACTATATGTAAGAGGCGATGTGCCGAGGTCGCGATACAGGCCATAACCGACAGACTGATGGAAGTTGAGATACGTCATAACCTTCCGTCCTTCGGGGAAACCGCTATAGTTAGGTTCTGACGGCGCAGCCACAGTGTCGGACTCTTGCGCATACGCCACTGATGCCGCCAAAAGCAGCATCAAAAAGCAATATCTTCTCATTCCTATTTCAACGACTTGAGTATTCCGAGTGTCAAATCCCAGAACATCTGCACCGTCTTAATCTCTATACGCTCGTCGGGAGAATGGACTCCACGCAGCGTGGGACCATAAGAAACCATCTGCATCTTGGGATATTTCTCGCCAATCAAGCCACATTCAAGACCTGCATGGATAGCACGCACCACGGGTTCGTGTCCAAACATACGCTTGTAGGTCTCCACCGAAACCTTCAACAGTCGGCTGTCGGGATTGGGAGTCCAGCCAGGATAACCATCGCCGTGCGTAACGCGGGCACCTATAAGGCGGAACGTGGCCTCTATCTTCTGTGCCGCAGCCATCTTGGCACTCTCCACCGAACTGCGCTGCGAGGTGGCAATATGAATCTCTTTGTCGTCCATCTTTATGGAAGCCAGGTTGGTAGAGGTCTCGACCAACCCAGGAAGTTCGCGGCTCATGGCCAGCACGCCATGCGCAACTGCCAACAGCACATTGAGCAGGTTGTCCTGCGTGGTGCGGTCTATGACCTGCATCGGCATACCTGTCTGGGCAATCTCAATAGTAAGTCCCGGCTCGGTGCTACGGAACTCAAACTTAATGCTTTCTGCCATTGACTGAACCATTCTTTCGAGGCTCACGGCATTCGAGCCACCGACAGTAACCACAGCGTAGGCCTCGCGAGCAATGGCGTTGCGCAGGTTGCCACCGTCTATTTTCGACAGGCGGATGCCATACTGCTCTGCCGCATTCCAAAGCAGACGAGCCAAAATCTTGTTGGCACAGCCTAAACCCTTATTGATATCGTCGCCCGAATGGCCGCCCTTCAAACCACTGACTTTGATACAATAGGCACGTTCGCCCGTTGCAGGCTCGGTGGAATAAGGAATGGCGACGGTGGTGTCGATGCCACCGGCACAGCCAATGCAGAACTCGCCCTCGTCCTCATCGTCGAAGTTGAGAAGCATCTCGCTCTGCAACCATTCGGTAGAAAGGCCAGCAGCACCTGTCAGACCGGTCTCCTCGTCAACGGTGAAGAGAGCCTCCAGCGGACCATGCTCTATGTCATCGGCATCGAGCAGCGCCATAGCCGCAGCCACGCCAATACCATCGTCGGCACCCAGCGTCGTGCCATCGGCGGTAAGCCACTCGCCATCCAACACGGGCTGTATGCCGTCTTTCATAAAGTCGAACTGCTTGTCGGCATTCTTCTCACACACCATATCCATGTGAGCCTGCACGCAGACCTTGGGCGCATTCTCGTAGCCCTTGGTGGCGGGCTTGCGAATCAACACGTTACCCAGCGAGTCGCTGAGGGTTTCAAGGCCACGGTCGCGGCCAAATTTCTGTAGGTAAGCCGACACCTGCTCCTCGTGTTTCGAGGGACGCGGAATCTGCATCAGTTCTCCAAAAAACTGCCATACCTTGGCAGGCTTCAAGTTTTCAAGTTCTTTCATGATATTCAGTTTTTAAGTTATTATTATCTTTTTTATGTGTCAATTATCATATAATCACCGTAATGACTCGTTTCATAACCTGTCGCTCGTTTTTCGCTCCATAGAGTTCAACCAGCAAGACATAATTGCCTCGCCGACAACGATTGCCACTGTCGTCAGTGCCGTCCCACGCGGCCACGCCTTGTGTGCCGAGAATGGCATTGCGCAAAAGATGGCGCACCGTGCGCCCTTGAGCATCGAGAATGGTAATCGACCCCGAGAGGTCGGGCTGACGCAACTGATAGGCAATATCTAAAACATCTTGATAGCCGTCGCCGTCGGGCGAAACGATGTCGGCCGATATGGTAATTTCATCTTCAAGAAACAGGACCTCCTGGCTTTGCGAGTTCTGGTAGGTCGGAGTGCCATAGCCCACAGTCGAAGCAGCCGAATACCAATTGGTAGCCGTGGCTGTTGGCTGCGAAAACGAGCGACGCTCCAAAGCAACGCCGTCGGCATTGCGAAGGAGCGGACTATGCATGGACTCCGAATAGTCGAGACGGTCTATCACCACGCTGTCGGCGGTGGTAACTATCACCGTGCCCGACGCATTATTATAGGCCGGCATGGATGGGACCTCGACAACTCGCGATGGGAAACGCACCGTATAACGACTTGTAATATCAGCGGCATCGGTAGTAATCACCACATACTCCCCTACTCCAACACGGTAGGCGGAATCGAGAAAAAACAATTTATCGATATGAGAATCCTTCCAGCGCGCCAACCGAATGTCCGACAGACTCACAATCTGACTGCCAGCATTGTACAACTCGACATAATCCACCCCGTCATCCTTCGGATTGAACAGCACTTCGCTAATGCGCATCATTGACGGCTGTGCGTACATACACACTGCCGACAATAAAAGACACAAAAGGAAATATTGCTTTTTCACAAGGCAAAGGTACAATAATAAAACCAAATAAGCAAATCATGCATCTTTCGAGCCCATACGGACAATAAACCGCCCTTTGTTGGCAAAAAGATAAAAAACATTTTTGCATATCCCGTTTTCTTCGTACCTTTGCAGCACATTATTAACCAAACAATATACAAACAATGGCTTACGTAATCACCGATCGTTGTGTTGCTTGTGGTACTTGCATTAACGAGTGCCCCATGGGTGCTATCTCCGAAGGCGACATCTACAAAATTGATCCCGACACCTGCGTGTCCTGCGGCACCTGCGCCAGCGTGTGCCCCAACAGCGCCATCGACGAGGGTTAATCACCTTTTGCACACAAAAATAAGCGGGCTGGTTCTCATCATAGAACCAGCCCGCTTGTTTTTTAGTTGGTCTATCGCAAGTACCTCTGTTTTTAGTCCACTATGCCGAGTTCTTTGGCGGCATGGGTTATGCCGTCTTCTTCTACCGTCAGGGTTATGAAGTCGGCGTGCTCCTTCACTCGAGGCTTGGCGTTGCCCATCACTACGGCAATGCCGCTGTGGTCGAGCATCTCGATGTCGTTGCCGCCGTCGCCGAAGGCTATGGTGTCGGCCATGTCGATGCCGAAATGACGGCAGAGGACGTCCATGCCGGAGGCCTTGGAGTTGTCGGCGCAGACAATGTCGGTGAAGGAGTCGTGCCATCGTGGCAGACGGCAATGGGGCATGAAACTCTGCACCTCGGCATCGCGCGAGGGCGGCATGATGCCTATAATCTGATAGTTGTTGCGCTCTGCCATGCGGCGCACGTCCATAACGGGCGGCATGGGAATGTCGAGGCCGTTCTTGAGGCCTAATGCCTCTTCGTCAACGAAATTGATATACATATCGTTGTCGGAGAAGCACATGGTGCATATTCCCTCGCGCTCGGCATAGTTGAACCATGCCGAGGCGTCGTCGCGATTGATGGGCTGGCTGTGTAGCACCTGGCCCGGCACATAGACATTGCCACCGTTCATGGTGATGAACCCGTCGAAGGCTACGGGCATCTGCGGGAAGAGTATGGTGGGCCTACCCGAGGCGATAAACAGTTTTATGCCCTTGCGGCGCATGGCCTGCAGGGTGTCGATGGTGGCGGAGGTCAAACGGTGGGTGTAGTAACTGAGGAGCGTGCCGTCGATGTCGAAAAACGCTGCTTTTACCATTTCTTATAGCGCCGCAATAATGTCGTGGAAGAGAGTGGAAAGGGTTTGCGTGGCACGGTTGGCGGCATCGATGACGTCCTGTCCGTCGTTGAGGCAGTCCTCGCCGAGGTCGTTAGCCTGATTTGTGATGATGCTCATGCCGAATATTTCGAGGCCGCTGTGGCGGGCCACTATGACCTCGGGTATGGTGCTCATGCCTACGGCGTCGGCGCCTATGGTGGCAAAGAAGCGATATTCGGCGGGGGTCTCATAGGAGGGGCCTGTGCCTGCTATATAGACGCCCTGCTGAAGGACGATGCCCATCTGGTCGGCGGCTTGGAGCGCCAGTTTGCGGATGCGGCGTGAGTAGGTGGTGGTCATGTCGGGGAAGCGCACGCCGAATGTGTCCATATTGGGGCCTATCAACGGGTTGGGCAGCAGGTTGATATGGTCGGTGATTATCATCAGGTCGCCAACCTTGTAGGAGGGATTGACGGCACCAGCGGCGTTGCTGACAAAGAGGGTCTTGATGCCGAGGCGTGCCATGACGCGGATGGGGAACGTTACCTCCTGCATGGTGTAGCCCTCATAGTAGTGGAAACGTCCCTGCATGGCCACGACCTGCTGGCTGGCTATGGTGCCAAAGATGAGGTTGCCTTTATGGCCTGCAGCGGTGGAGGTCTTGAAATGTGGTATTTCGGAGTAGGGAATGACTGTCGCATTCTCTATGCTGTTGCCTAAATCGCCGAGACCGCTGCCCAGCACAATGCCTACGGCGGGGGTGACGGAGATGCGTGACTTTATGTAGTTGACGGCTTGGTCTATTTGTTCGAGATATGACATTGCTATTTGAGGATTGAAAGTTGAAATGCTATTTCTTTTTGCCTTGCAGGCGTTCTATTTGTTGTTGAAGTTCGGCGGCACGCTCGTAGTCCTCACGTTCCTCGCATTGACGCTGTTCTTCAAGCAGTTGCTCGAGCGTGGGTTCTTGTTCGTTGAGGCGTTTCCGCTGCGGCAGGTTGTCTATCAGTGCGTTGGCAGGACAACCAGCATCTTGCAGCACTTGTGGATTCATCATCAGCGGACAGCCTGCCAATACCGACATGATTACGGCATCGCCCACTCGGCACTGTATGGTGCTATGGTTGAAACCATCGCCAACAACTACGGAGGCTTTGAAGATGCCGTCTATAAGGTTGTCGATGCGTGCCTCTTTCATTTCGAGCATAAACTGGTTCAGGATGCTGTTGGTCAGCCCGTAGGGGCCTTCCATCTTGCCATCGGTGGCTTTCATGGCCTCTATGAGAGCCTGCACCTCGGTGTAGGAAATCACTGTGGGCACGACTTTCTGCGTGTCGTGGTCGAGCACCATAAGCACGCAACTGTCCTGTTCCGACATGCCCTCGTGGATTTCTAACGGTATGACATTTATGTAATCCATTCGCTGGCTGATTTATTTTGCCACGTTCTGCTGGCGCAGATACCCTACAAGTTTCTTGGTTGCAAGGCCGCGGTGGCTTATCATGTTTTTGACGTCGAGAGGCATTTCGGCAAAGGAGAGAGCAAAGCGGTCTGGCATAAATATAGGGTCGTAGCCAAACCCTTCGACGCCGTGACGCTCGGTGAGAATTACGCCATCAACACGACCTTCGAAATAGCGTGGCACACCCTTCTCGATAAGGCAGATGACGGTGCGAAAATCGGCACGGCGGTTCTCTTTGCCATCGAGGGCGGCAAGGAGTTTGTTGATATTGTCGTCGAAAGAGCAATGCTCGCCAGCATAGCGCGCGCTATATACTCCCGGTGCACCGCCAAGGGCTTCGACCTCAAGACCTGTATCGTCGGCAAAACAGTCGCGTCCGGTGCGCTGGTAAACCCATTGGGCTTTCTGCAAAGCATTGCCTTGGAGCGTGTCGGCGGTTTCGGGAATGTCGCCTTCCAATCCTACGTCGGCGAGGCTCACCACATCAACAATACCGTCAAGCATCTGCCTGACTTCTTGCAGTTTGTGCTTATTGTTGGTTGCAAATATCATAGAATGTGGGTTTTAGTACTGGTTAAGAAATGAACGTGGCTTCTCGCTTTCCTCGTTGGGGCGGCGCCATGGGCCGTTGAGCAGGAATCCCGTTGACGGAGCACGCGTTACGCTGTACTGCTTCTCGCCTTTGGGGTTGATGAGTATGAAGGTGGGATAGGAGGCCACCTGGTATTTCTCCAGCAGTTTGTAGTTGCCGTCAAAGTGGAGCCATGTCCAGCGGTAGCGGCTGCCTTTGCGGCTGTTGCGCAGCAGGTGGTACATCTTCTGGAACTCGCGGTCGCAGTCTATGGTGACGAACACCACATTGCTGTCGCGTCCGCACACGCTGTCGTAGAAATGCGCCATCGTTTCCAACTCGCCAATGCAGTCGGGCTCGCCAACCCTCACAAACGAGAGATAGACCCAGCGGCCTTTGAAGTCGGAGAGGCGCACGGGGTTCTTGTCCACATCGGGCAGCGTGAACTGCGGCATCACCGCCGTTGGCTCTTCGGCATGGAATTTCTCCAGCAGATGGGACGCCAGCACCTTGTGGTCGTTGAATTTTGTGCGCTCGCCCAGCAGTTCTATCATGCGCAGCACCTTGTCTGAGCGGAAATAGAAACTGCGATAGTAGGCCTCGCTAAGGGCTTGCAGCGCAGCCAGTTCGCGCACCTGCTCGTTGCGCAGCAGCGGGTCGAGGCCCAGCGAGTCGAGAAAATGGCCGAGGTCAAGACGCTCAACAAACTCGGCTATCTCGCGTATTTTCAGATAACGACTGCCTTTGCTTATGCTGTTATGGAAAAGCGTGAGAAAGAGCCGCATATAGTTGTCGTCGTAGTAGCGAATGGGCTGATTGCGAACATATTGGTCGTACAGTTTCGTGCGCGAGGCAAAACCCATTTCGTATTGCAGGGCAGCCAGATGGTACTGCTTGTAGCGGTTGAAATACTCGTTGTCGGTATTGGGGCAGAGTTTCTCTACCATTTGCGTAAGGGTGTCGAAATAAGTCTTTTCGGGGCGGAAACGGAAATCAAGATGCAGGCGGTTTTCGTACACGAAACTGTCCACCACCTCGTCAAATCGCGAAATGGAGAGATTAAGTTCGTTGTCCGGCAGGTTGAGAAACTGGAACGGCAGGGCCACCGGAGCGAGATTGACATTGATCTTCTCGTCCATATCCCAGTCAAATTCGGGCAGATACATCTCATAGGTGCGGCCAGGCTCGGCATAGAACGACTGCGAGTAGTTCTCTATCTGCACCACCACGAGCATCGGATAGTTGGCGTAGGCTTTTAGGCGGAAGGTGCCATCGTCGGCAATCACGGCCTCGTCTATCTGCATCTCGGTCAGCGAGAGAGGGTCGTTATAGCGGAACAGCATCACCTTCTTGCCCGACGCGTTGTCGGTCTGTCCCTGAAAAAAGATATTAGGTTGTTGCGCAATGGCAGCAAAAGACACCAAGACGAAGAAAAGAAACGATAAAAATACTCTCATAGGCAGTGCAGTCTCTTCAGCATATCTAAATAACGTTCTTTGACCAACATAATGTATATTACACCTAAATTTTCTATCATTTCGAGGGTTGCACAAGGGTTGCACAAGGGTTGCACAAGGGTTGCACAAGGGTCATTGTCGCTCCAACGTTTCTTCATGCCATAACGTTTTTTTCAGTATTTTTGCCTCCATTATGACAAAGAAACGTGTAATAGGAATTGGCGAGACGGTGTGGGACATTCTCTTCAAGAACGACCAGCCGCAGAAAGCCGTACCAGGCGGCTCCACCTTCAACAGCATCATATCCTTAGGACGTGCCGGCGTGCCATGCGCCATGGTCACAGAGGTTGGCGGCGACCATGTGGGCGAACTCATCTGCCGCTACCTGCGCGAAAACGGCGTCTCGTTGCAATACGTCTGCCGTCACGAGTCCGCCAAGTCGCACATCTCCCTTGCCTTCTTAGACGAAAACAACGATGCCCAGTATGTGTTCTACAAAGACCATGCGTCTGTCTCGCTCGACGGGCCACTGCCTTCTATTGCTAACGACGACGTGGTGCTGTTCGGCTCGTTTTTCGCCATCAATCCCGCAATCCGACACATCGTGGGCAGTCTATTGCACTCTGCGCGCGAGGCTGGTGCATGGCTTTACTACGATGTCAACTTCCGCAAAACCCATATCGCCGATTTGCCCAACGTGATGCACAACATCGAGGAGAACATGAGCCTTGCCGACGTGGTGCGTGGCTCAATGGAGGACTTCTGCTATCTGTTCGGTTTGCACGACGGCGACGACATCTACAACCGCGTGCGCCGCCATTGCACAACGCTCATACTGACCGATGGCGCACGCCCTATAAAAGTATTTACTCCCGAAGGCTGCGAGACCCACGCGGTGCAGCCAATCGAGACGGTCAGCACCGTCGGGGCTGGCGACAATTTCAATGCAGGATACATCTATGCCGCCATGCTGGGGCTGAACGACCAAGCATCGCGTATCACAATGGCACAACGCTGGAGTCGAGATGTCTGCCGTCAGATAGGCAACAACATCAGCGACGCATTAGTAGAAGAACTAAAACAATAGAATCATGATAGACCAGATAATAGAATACAACAAGAAATTCGTGGCCGAGAAAGGCTACGAGAAATACGTGACCGACAAGTACCCAGACAAGAAGTTGGCCGTGCTGTCGTGTATGGATACCCGCCTTACCGAGTTGCTGCCAGCCGCCCTCGGCCTACGCAACGGCGATGCAAAGATTATCAAAAACGCCGGCGGCCTTGTCATCACACCCTTCGACTCGGCCATCCGCAGCCTTATAGTAGCCATCTACGAACTCGGCGTGGACAACATCATGGTAGTAGCACACTCCCATTGCGGCGCCTGCCACATGAGTTACGACCATTTCCACGAAGCAATGCTGTCGCGTGGCGTCACCGACCACACCCTCGACACAATTCGCAAATGCGGCATCGACCTCAACCACTGGCTGGAAGGCTTCAAAGACACCGAAGAGTCCGTCAGAAAAACCGTCGAAGTCATTCGCACACACCCGCTTGTGCCACAAGACATCACCGTCAGAGGTTTCATCATCGATTCAGCCACCGGCCGCTTAGAAGAAATCAACTGCTGACCCACCTCGCCCCATGCCCTCCATAATATCTCTTCACGCCCCGTCCTCCCCTCTTGCCCCCCACGATGCCGCTCGGCCGTAGTGCTGCCGTAGTGCTGCCGTACAAATAACCCCAAAAAACAGAATTCAAAACGGATATTCCACTACTTCAGACTTCTGATTCTACCATCTTTACTTGATACAGAAATGGATTGGACGCTTATTTAAGGTTATCGCGGAAGAACTGCTCCAGTTTGTCCCATGGAATGTAGTTGTTCTCGCCACCGTCGTATAGGTCGCAGTGGTTTGCATCGGGGATGATGAGCAATTGTTTGTTATCGGGTACAGGATTAGGATTCCCGACAAAGGTATATCCATCGGCCTTGCCGTCCACCATATAGTGGTAGGCGGCCTCGCCAAAGTAGCGGCTATGCGCTTTCTCGCCGTGCATCACGAGGACGGCAGAGCGGATTTCGTTGATGTAGTACAAAAAGCGGGCGTTGGCGTAGGCCTGGGTGCCGATTGTGCGCCAGCCGTCGTTGCTATTACCGCTGCGAGCATGATAGCCACGTGGCGTTTTGTAGTAGGCAAAATAGTCTTTCACGAATTGCGGCGCGTCGTCTGGCAGCGGGTCAACCACACCTCCAGCCATCGCCATAGGGTCGGATATGCGTTGTTTGGCAATGGCTTCGCGTGCGGCGTGGCGCGACTCCTCCCTGTCCTCGCTGTCGTAGTAGCCGTTGCCACCGACACGAGTCATGTCGTACATCGTGCTGGCCACCGTGACTTTGATGCGTGGGTCGGCAGCGGCGGCGTTCAGAGCAATGCCACCCCATCCACAGATACCGATAATGCCAATCTTTTCGGCATCAACGTTGTTGAGATTTGTCAGATAATCAACAGCGGACATAAAGTCCTCGGTATTGATATCAGGCGAGGCCGTGCGACGGGGGGCGCCGCTACTCTCGCCAGTGTACGACGGGTCGAAAGCCAGCGTCACAAAACCACGCTCCGCCATCCTCATAGCATAGAGACCGCTGCTTTGCTCCTTGACGGCACCAAACGGGCCGCTTACGGCTATGGCAGCAAGTTTGCCCTCTGCATTCTTCGGCGTGTAAAGGTCTGCCGCCAACGTCAGGCCATACTGCGTTTCAAATGTCACCTTCTTGTGATTTACTTTTTCGCTCAGTGGAAACACTTTGTCCCACTCCTGTGTCATTGTCAATGTATTCATATTGTTCTCTGTTTTCGAATTGGTGTCATCGCATTCACCCTTGCAGGCTGTGATTATTCCGATGAAGCACATAACAGTGCTGAGCAGGAATATTTTCCTCATATTGTAAAACATTAAAATTTAATTGTATCCATATAAACGCATTTCATTCCGATTTTATTGCATCGTCTTCTGCTTGGCCACTCTCATACTGATGCCATCAAAAAAAACTCTCATTCCAAGCATCCATACAGGACCCCAAAAAAACAGAATTCAAAACGGATAGCCTTTGCTTTTTCAGAAAAAAACGTTACCTTTGCATTTTCTAATATTATCACAACTCACAAATCAATAAACCATTATGAAAGACGTAAAACAATACATTGAGGCCAACAAAGACCGTTTCCTTGAAGAACTTTTCACCCTCATACGCATCCCCTCCATCTCGTCGGAGAGCGCCCACAAAGGCGACATGCTGCGCTGCGCCGAGCAGTGGCAGGCCTTCCTGCTCGAGGCAGGTGCCGACCACGCCCAAGTGATGCCCACCAAAGGCAACCCCGTGGTTTACGGCCACAAAACCATCGACCCCGCCAAGCCCACAGTGCTCGTTTACGGCCACTACGACGTCATGCCCGTCGCTCCACTCGAAGAGTGGAACACCGTTCCCTTCGAGCCAGTAGTCAAAGACGGCTACATCTGGGCCCGTGGCGCCGACGACGACAAAGGTCAGAGTTTCATGCAGGCCAAAGCCTTCGAATTCATGGTACGCACCGGCCAGTTGCCCTGCAATGTCAAATTCCTGCTCGAGGGCGAGGAAGAGATTGGCAGCGTCAACCTGTTCGACTTCCTGGCAGAGAACAAAGATCTGCTCAAAGCCGACATCATCCTTGTCAGCGACACCAGCATGATAGCCCAAGACACACCCAGCATCACCAGCGGCCTGCGCGGCCTTGGCTATTGGGAAGTTGAGGTAAAGAGCGCCAACCGCGACCTGCACAGCGGCATCTATGGCGGCGCCGTTGCCAACCCCATCAACGTGCTCTGCAAGATGATTGCCGACATGCACGACGAGAACTGGCATATCACCATTCCAGGATTCTACGACGACGTGCTGACCATCAGCGACGAAGAGCGCGCACTGATGGCCCAGGCCCCCTTCGACGAAGAAAAATATAAGAAAGACCTCGACATCAAGAAAGTACATGGCGAGAAAGGCTACAGCACCAACGAGCGCACCGGCATCCGCCCCTGCCTCGACGTGTGCGGCATCTGGGGCGGCTACACAGGCGAAGGCAGCAAGACGGTGCTTCCCAGCGTGGCACACGCCAAGATTTCCACACGCCTCGTGGCCAATCAGGAATACGACAAAATCAACAAACTCTTTGTCGAGTATTTCGAGAACGCAGCCCCCGACTATGTAACCGTGAAAGTCACCCCGTGCCACGGCGCCGCCGCCTACGTCAGCCCGCTGGAGATTAAAGGCTACAAGGCCGCCGAGCAGGCCATGACCACCACCTTCGGCAAGCGTCCTATCCCAACGCGCAGTGGCGGAAGCATCGGCATCATCACTGGCTTCGAGCGCATACTCGGCATCAAGAGCATCCTTATGGGCTTCGGCCTTGGTAGCGACGCCATCCACGCCCCCAACGAGAACTACCCGCTCTTCAATTTCTTCAAAGGCATTGAGACCATCCCGTACTTCTACGAGAACTTCGCCCGCCTGATGGAGGAAAAATAAAATCGCCACGCATCATTATGGGACACAGCGGCAAAATGCCACACTGTGTCCCTTTGTAATATAAACACACAATGCAAGAACGACACAAAAATAGGAAACTCTACTTCGACGAGCAGACCTACACCACCGAGAAATACGTCATCCCCTACATAGAGCAGTGCCACAAAGTCGACGCCTCGACAACACTGCTGGAGGTAGGTTGTGGCGAGGGCGGCAATATCAAGCCATTCCTCGACCGTGGCTGCCGCTGCGTGGGTATAGACCTCAACAAGGGGCAGATTGAGAACGGCAAACTGTTCTTTGCCGACCATCCCAACCTCAGCAATCTGACCCTCACCTATTCCGACATCTACGACATCGAGCCCGCCGACGATATGCTTTTCGATATCATAATGCTGCGCGACGTCATCGAGCATATCCACAACCAGGAGCGTTTCATGGGCTTCATCAAACGCTTCTTGAAGCCCGAAGGCGTAATCTTCTTTGCCTTCCCCCCGTGGATGATGCCTTTCGGTGGCCACCAACAGGTGTGCAACAGCCGACTGGCCAAGACACCGTGGATTCATCTGCTGCCTCGTGGAGCCTATGCCTCGCTCATGCGCCGCTGCGGTGAGACCGAGGAACGTGTGGCCGACTTGCTGGAAATCAAAGAGACCGGCATCACTTTGGAACGCTTTGAGCGTGCCGTCAAAGACAACGGCTACAGCATCTTGCGCAAGACCCACTACTTCATCAATCCCAACTACGAGATTAAATTCCACCTGCGTCCGCGCAAGGTGCTGCCTGTGCTGAGGTCGCTGCCCTATCTGCGCGATTTCTATACCACGGCAGGCTACTATGTTGTAGCAGCCAGCAAATAATAGCCCCCGTCAACCCCACATTTCATCCATATCTATGAGAAAAAGCATACTGTTTCTTGCCGCCCTTGCGCTCGCGTTTGCCACGCAAACAAAGGCCCAGGACATAAAGTACTACAATCTCGACAAACTGCCCAACGCCGGCATCTATCTCCCTGCTCCGCCCGACACGTCGAGCCTGCTCTTTGCCGACGATTTCAACCAGTGGATATGGGGCAAATCGATGCGTGCCACCCAGCGCGGACGTCAAGCCAGTTGGGAGTCCTACTTCGGCGTGGAACGCATGGCAACGGTTTTCGGCGAGGCCATGGGTTTTGAAATCTCCAAGACCAAGACCCCCGCAATATGGCACTTCATGCACCGCGTAGGCGAGACCGGCCATTCCGCCGTCACCCTGGCCAAGCGCAAATATATGCGTGTGCGCCCCTTTGCAAGAATGAACGAGCATGTGGCAGGCGAGTTCGACAACGAAGAGGAACTGCGTGGCAACGGCTCCTATCCCTCTGGCCATACGGCACTGGGGTGGACCACAGCGTTAGCCTTGGCCGAGATGGCACCCGAATTGCAGGACACCATTCTGCGTCGCGGTTTTGAATATGGGCAGAGCCGCGTGATCGTAGGCGCACACTGGCAGAGCGATGTCGATGCCTCGCGTATCGCCTCCTCGGCAGCCATGGCGCGCATCCACACTCATCCCGACTATTATGCGGACCTCGATGCCGCACGTAAAGAGTTTGTCCAGCACTACAAAGGCAACCTTGGCACGGCCGTCAGTTTCCCCAATAGCCGCCGCATTCTCGATGCGCCTTTCGACACCGCCAGCCGTCGCTACTATGCCGACATCAACGCCCATTGGATTGCCAAGTCAGAGCGCGCCACCCTGCGAGGCTATCAGGCCATTGCCGATGCCGACAACAGCATCGACGCCATGCTCCTCTGCTTCTCGCAGAGCATGGGGCTTGCCCTCTCTCGCCAGCATACCCCCCATATTTTCGCACTCCTCAACGAGGCACGCCAGACACTCGTAGAACAGTCCGAGGCACTGAAAAACACCGTCTCTCGCAAACGCCCCTACGTCCAGTTGGGCGAAAAGACCCTTATGCCGCAATACGAAGAGCGCTACCGCAACACCTCTTCCTATGTCTCCACCCATGCCGCCATCGGCTGGGGGCTCTCTCTCCTGCTTGCAGAACTCAACCCCGACCATCAGGACGCCATACTTCAACGTGGTTTCGAATACGGCTATAGCCGCGTTATCGCAGGCTATCAGTATGCCTCCGATGTGCAGGCCGCACGCCTTGTGGCCTCCTACTCCATTGGCCGACTGCACGCCGACCCCGCTTTCCGCACGCTGATAGACAACGCACGCAACGAGTACAAGCAACTGACGGGCAGACATATACCACAAAAAATAGTAGAAATAAAAAACAAACCGCGCAAACGCCGCAAGTAGTCCCTCGTGGCATAATCAACCCCATTTCCCTACAAAACCGCAGAAAATAGTATTTTTGCAAACTCAAAAAAACAAACCGACATATTATTAACCATGTATAGCATTGTAAACAAAAAGAATATCGGCGGCGGACGCATGCTGATAGAAGTCGAAGCCCCTCGTGTGGCCGAAATGGCACAGCCTGGCCAGTTCATGCTGGTGATGAACAACCGTGAAAGCGAGCGCACCCCAAAAGGCATTTGCGCCATCGACAAGGCCAAAGGCACCGTCAGTTTTGTGGCGTGCATGAAATGCCAGCCTATTGAAGGCGACAGCCTCTACGCCGTCACCGGTCCTCTGGGCAAAGCCCTTCCCCTTGCTTCCGACGCCGTCAAAGGCCAGCGCGTCCTGTTTGCTGCCGACCGTAGCGGCATTGCCAATATGATGCCCATTGCACAATGGTGCAAAGCCAACGGCGCAACCGTTGACATCGTTCTTGGCGGCAAAGACAACGAGCACATCTATCTCGTAGAAGAATACAAAAACATGGCCGACCGTCTGATGCTCTCAACGGGCGAAGACTACGTGGCTGATATGGGCGAGACCGTAGCCTCTATGGGCAAGGAGAACAACTACGTGCAGTGCGTCGCTCTTGGTTCCGTCGCTATGATGAAATCCGTAAGCCTCAAAGCCGCCATGCCCGTAATGGCACAAATCATGGGCACCACCTTCGACGGCTCCGGCATGGGTGGCGACGGCCGCATAACGGTCGATGGCAAAGTGCTGTCTGCCAGCATCGATGGCCCATTCTTCGATGGCAAAAAAGTTGATTTCGACGAACTGCTGCGCCAGTGTGCCGACATCGACGCCTCACGCTATACTTCGACATTCTCCACCGTCGGCGGCACCCACACCCTCACCGAGATGGAGACCACCGTTGACCCCACCAAGTTGAAACGTGTGCACCCCCAGCGTCAGACTGCCGAGTGCCGCATCCACAACTTCGACGAGGTGTCTATGGGCTACACCGAGGAGCAGGCCAAACTCGAGGCCAGTCGCTGCCTCAACTGCAAGAATCCTCGTTGCAGCATGAAGGGATGCCCCATCCACAACCGCATACCCGAATTTATCCATCAGATAGTAGAAGGCAACTACGAAGAAGCCTATCAGATTATCAGCACCCGTAGCACCCTGCCCGCCATCTGCGGACGCGTGTGCCCCCACGAGCAGCAGTGCGAAGGCAGTTGCGTGCGCGGCATGAAGGGCGAGCCCGTCTCCATCGGCAACCTCGAGCGTTTCGTGGCCGATTGGCATCGCGAGCATCATCCCGAAGTCGAAAAGCCTGCAATCGCAGCCGACGCCAAGAAGGTGGCCGTCATTGGCGGTGGCCCTTCGGGCATGGCATGCGCCCACGACCTGGCACAGATGGGCTACAAGGTAACCATCTTCGAGGCCATGCACGAGGCTGGCGGCGTGATGATTTACGGTATTCCCGAGTTCGTGCTGCCCAAGAAAGTTGTGCGCCACGAGGTCGAGAAATTGCAGAAAATGGGTGTCACTATCGAGACCAACGCCATTGGTGGCAAGACCGTTACGGTCGATGACCTGATGGACAACAAAGGCTTCGAAGCCGTATATATCGCTGCCGGCGCAGGTCTGCCTCGCTTCATGGGCATCCCTGGCGAGACGCTGAACGGCGTGATGTCGGCCAACGAACTGCTGGCCAAGGTCACTATGATGCACGCCAACGAAGAATCCTACAAGACCTCCCTCACCATTGGCAAGCGCGTGGCCGTCATTGGCGGTGGCAACGTAGCCATCGATGCCGCCCGCGTGGCACGCCGTCTTGGTGCCGAGGTAACGATAGTCTATCGCCGCGACGAGGAGAATATGCCTGCACGCCGCGACGAGATACAACTGGCCAAGGAAGAGAACATCGCACTCTGCACACAGACCAACCCCGTGGCATTCCTCGGCGACGAGAAAGGCAACGTGTGTGGTATGCGCTGCGTGCGTATGGAGATGGGCGAGCCCGACGAGAGCGGCCGCCGCAGTTTCAGCGTCATCGAGGGCAGCGAGTTCGAGATGCCTATCGACAACGTGTTCCTCGCACTCGGTAGTTCGGCAATACCCATCGTCAACGAAGGTGCAACCGATGTTGCCACCGACCGCAAGGGGCTTATCACTGCCGACGAAGAAGGCCGCACCAGCCGCAAAGGCGTTTTCGCTGGTGGCGACATCGTCAGTGGTCCGCAGACCGTGGTGCTGGCAATGGGTGCCGGTCGCAAAGCCGCCAAAGCCATCGACCAGTATTTCCGTCCCGAGGCTTACACCGAGACCGAAACAACCGAGGCTTAACAGTCTCGTAAATCACAAACGACCAGGGGTCGCAGGCATTGCCTGCGACCCCTTCATTATTCATAAGGATATTCGTCCTATTCCATTCTTATTGAGAGGCGAGAGTTGTAGTCTGTCGAATTGCCGTTCACGCCGGTTGGCGCGATATAGAAATCCATCGTGGTTTGAGGTAGGAGCGACGACAGATAATGCTGCAGATTGTCGATGCGGCGGTCTGTTACGAGATTGTTGAACTCGTTGTCGGCAGAAACAATGCTCGACACGCCTATACTGACCCTAATCTGCGGGTTCTCGTAGAGGAAACGCACCATACGCTGCAGTTTTTGTTTGCCTTGTGCTGAAAGTTCGACCGAGGCATCGGGGCCAAAGATGTCGAAAAGATAGATGTATTGACCCAGTTCAAGATTATCGAGCGTCACGTTGTTTTCCAAATCCGCAACAGCGGTATTGACGTCATCGCTCACAGCAAGCACTTCGACGGTATTGCCGAAATAGCCAGCCTTGCTCATCCAAAGGTTGTAGGTGTCGCCATAGCCAAGAAGGAAACGATAATTGCCATTTTTATCGCTCTCGCCACGGCACAATAGTTTGTCGCCCTTAAACACCGACACATTGACATTGGCCAAAGGTCGGGCAGTGACATCGGTAACCACGCCATGCAGCACTACCGTAGGCATGGCTCCATCGTAGAGAAAGACAGACTGGCCGCCATTTCGGTTGGAAAGCAAAAATATGCGGTTTGAAACAGTGTCGAACGCTATATGCGACGTGCTGCCATAGGTGGCGTTGTAGGGCGATGGAAGCACAATAGGCGCACAACCGCCCACCACGGAGCGTGACGGCATTTCCTCGGTGCCTCTCGGCTGGAGCAAGCGAGCCGCACGAAGATGCCACTGCGACGATTGGAGAGTGTCGCGGAACGAGTAGTAGAGGAAGTCGTCAAATATCACAGGGTTTGCCTCATCGCCTACGCTGTTGATTAGCGACCCCATGGAGCGAGGTTCCGTCCAGTCGTCTTTTTCATCGAGGAGGCAATAGAACAAATCGCTGCCACCATAGCCTTCCGATGGCACACTTGCAAAGACCAGCACGGAGCCGTCTGACGAAAAGACGGGATGGTCGATAGAGAGGCGGCGTCCGAGGCGAACCTTGCGAACTTTGGGCGATTTGCCTTCGCGAGGCACTACCTCATAGAGCGTATGACGGCCACGAGAATCGGGGCGTGTGAAAAAAAGGTTGCCCGTTCGCGGATTGCGCACAGCATAATCGGCTTCCTTGTCAAAGCCATAGAGCATTGTGTCGGCAGAAAGCGCGACCATAGAGCCTGCCGAGAAGCGGGCTTCGAAAAGCATATTGTCGGCATAGCAGAACAGATGGCCGTCGAGAACAAAGATGCTACGCATCTGTATTGGCAAGTCGGCCAGCGACTGCTGACGAAACGATGCACGTTCCTGGGCTCGGAGCGCAACAGCACACAGCAACAGCGCAAATAACAGTATATGGCTTATTACACGCATAAGATAGACTACTTACAGCAAAGCCAGAGGTATGGCATCGCTCATTTTATTGATGTAGTGAAACGTCAGCCCTTCGAGATAGGCGGCTTCTATTTCCGAAATATCGCGGCGATTATCCTCGCTGAGAATGATGTCAGTGATGCCAGCACGCTTGGCGGCAAGGATTTTCTCCTTGATGCCTCCCACAGGGGTAACACTGCCTCGGAGGGTTATCTCGCCAGTCATTGCCACATGGTTGTTGACCTTGCGATGGGTGAAAGCGGAAAACATGGCAATGAACATCGTGATGCCTGCCGACGGGCCATCCTTTGGCGTTGCACCTTCGGGCACATGGATATGGATATTTAGCGTTTCGAGTTGTTCGTCGCTCACGCCAAATTCGGCGGCATTGGCCTTGATATACTCGAATGCCAGCGTTGCCGACTCCTTCATCACGTCGCCGAGGTTACCCGTCATGGTCAGTTGGCCCTTGCCCTTGCTCAGACTGCTCTCCACAAAGAGAATCTCGCCACCAACGGCAGTCCACGCCAAACCGGTGACAACGCCAACGCGGGGCTCTTTGCCGCTACGCTCGCTATTGTGGATAGGCAGACCGAGGGCATTCTTTATCTCCTGCTGCGACACCTTGCGCGGCATACGCTTGACTACCTGCTCTTCCTCCTGCTCGACCATGCTCACGGCGCGACGGCGGATAATCTTCGAAATGGTCTTTTCGAGTTGGCGCACACCGCTCTCACGGGTATAGTCGTTGATAATTGTCTCCAACGCAGCATCGTCAAACACCACGTCGCTCTTCTTCATGCCGTGTTCCTTCAACTGGCGCGGAATAAGATGACGCTTGGCAATCTCCTTCTTCTCCTCGTGCACATAGCCGCTCAACTCAATGATTTCCATACGGTCGAGAAGGGCGGGCTGGATGGTGGAAAGGGTGTTAGCCGTGGCTATGAACATGACCTTTGAGAGGTCGTAATCGACATCAAGGTAGTTATCGTGGAATGCGGCATTCTGCTCTGGGTCGAGCACTTCAAGAAGTGCCGATGTGGCGTCGCCATGCACGCTGTTGACCTGCACCTTGTCTATCTCGTCAAGGATAAACACAGGATTAGATGTTCCCGACTTCTTGATATTCTGAATGATGCGGCCAGGCATTGCGCCAATATAGGTGCGACGATGGCCTCGTATCTCGGCCTCATCGTGCAGGCCGCCAAGAGCCACACGCACATACTTTCGTCCCAGAGCGCTGGCAATACTCTTGCCGAGCGAGGTCTTGCCAGTGCCCGGAGGTCCCACAAGACATAATATAGGCGACTTCATATCACTCTTTAGGCTCAAAACGGCCAGATATTCAAGTATGCGTTCTTTGACCTTCTCGATGCCGTAATGGTCGCCGTTAAGCACCTTTCTGGCATTCGACACGCTGAGATTGTCGTCAGAAACATGGTTCCACGGCAAATCGAGCATCAGGTCGAGATAATTGAGTTGCACGTTATAGTCGGGCGACTGGGGGTGCATGTGCTTCAGTTTGCCAAACTCCTTGTCGAACACCGCCCTGACATCGTCATTCCACTCCTTTTGTTCGGCGCGAGCCTGCAAATCGTCAATATCATGGTCGAATGGAGACTCGCCGAGTTCGTCCTGAATGACACGCATCTGCTGGTTGAGGAAATACTCGCGCTGCTGGCGGTCCATCTCAATACGGGTGCGTTCCTGCACCTCGTTGCGTACACGCGCAAAGTCAAGTTCCTCGTCCATAAAGGAAAGCAACTGCTCGCCACGCTCCATATAGTTGTCTAACGATAGCAGGGCCTGCTTGTCGGAAAGAGACCTTTCGAGATGAGAGGCTATATAGTTGATAAGTATCTTGTCGCTGCCAATATTTTTAAGCGATGACTCGAGCGAGTCGTTTTTGCTGCGCGAAGAGATGACGTTGCTATACTGTCTGCGCACACGGCGAGCCATGGCATGCAGTTTGCGAGGGTCATCGACTTCTACCTCGGGCGATACCGCCACGGTGCCCATAAGATAAGGCTCCTCCTCGGTGATTTCATGCAGCACGAAACGCTCGGTGCCCTGCACTATGGCCATCGTAGAGCCATCGGGCAGAGTGAACACCTTATGGACATGGGCCAGAACGCCAATGCGGAAGATGTCGTCGATAGTAGGATTTTCAACCTCGTTGACCTGCGCCACAACACCGATACACAGCGAACGACGCTCGGCCTGTTTCAAGAGTTTCACCGACTTGGGACGTCCCGCCGACACAGGCAGAATGACGCCTGGGAAAAGCACATTCTGCCGCAAGGGAAGAATAGGAATGACATCGGGCACTTCCCTTTCGTTAAGCAAAAAACCTTCATCGTCCTTTGAGATAATAGGGATAATCTCTGCGTGTTCTACCATTGTGTTAAATATATCGCTTAATTTCATTTTAAGAGTATAATCTGCATTTTATTTTCTGTTGCCCCGCACTTTACCGACCTGCATTTATTGCCGCGTTCTTACTGGGCGGCTATCACCACCTGGTTGTCTTTCACCGTCCATCGGCAAGCAGTACCGAGTTCCGCCTCACGGGCATTGAGTTCATCCACAAGGAGCGAGCGCCCATAAGGGCCAGTCACCTCAAGTTGCAACGCGTTGAAAAGCCTGTAACATTTATCATACATGCCGCCAGAAGATGTACGCCACACAAGGCGGACATCGCTGCCCTCCTCTTCCTCCGATAGCCCGCCATAGCAATAACGCACGACGCCATTCTTGGCAGAGAGGAAGCATACAAGGGCTGGTGTGGACGAGGATATAGTGCCATAGAAATAGCAATTGTCAACAACGCCAGCCTCACAAATGCCCACCACGCCAGCCGAAGACTCCTGTGACGGCTCCAAGGCCGACACAGCATAACAGTTGCTGACCGAAGAGCATCTTGCCCTGTAAACCACTCCGCCAATAGCCGTTGATGACATATTGGCCGACACGCCACAACCACTGACAACCGACCCACTGTCGGCCAGCGACACTATACCGCCCACATAAGCGGTTTCGGCTCGAAAACTGCCTTCGCTAAGGCAGTTGGATATGGTTGACGACTCGGCTATGCCACAAAACGGCGAGAAATAGCCAAACCACGACGAGTTAAGGCTGACCGACAAGCGCGATTCACAATGCCTAATAAGAGTGCCATTACGACAAAGACACACCAACCCGCCGAAAAACCTTTCGGTAACATCAGCCTCGTTCCTCCGAACAACAATATCAGAGGCGTCGGGAGTAAAACCCGTGACGGTACCCGCGACTACAAGGTTACTGACCTCTGCTCCGTCAAGCACCTTAAAAATAGGGCGGTTGCTTACGGAGATTGAGTAGCCGTTACCGTCGAGTCTGCCGCAAAAAGTATCGACCGTGGCATTCAGTTCGATGGGCGCGGTAAGACGGAAATAGCGGTTGGAATCCTTGGCATAGGCCGTCATCCAGCGTCGCCAATCGGAAGCCGAAGCAATGCGATAAGGGTCGGCGGCAGTGCCTGCCGGCTCTTTAGATGGGGTATCGTCATTCCCAGGCTCGGAAGGCGAGCCATTGTCTTGCGAGCCATTGCTTGAGAATGTTTTAATCTCGTCATCTTTCCCACACGACGACACAGACACCGCAGCTAGCGTCATCATACAGACCAAACCCATATTGAGAAAGAGACGATACATATTAGTCTTTTTCTATATCTTCCGTTGCTTCAAACGACGTGTCGTCCTGTGCGCTGCCCGCCAAGATTACAACAATCTCGCCCTTCACCTCCTTGGAGGCAAAATGATCGCGAACCTCTTGCAACGTGCCGCGAGCCGTCTCGGCATGGACCTTGCTTATCTCGCGCGACACCGAGACCTGGCGTTCCGGACCAACAACGGCTATAAGTTGTTCAAGCAGTTTCAGCAAGCGGTAAGGCGACTCGTAGATAACCATAGTGCGCGTTTCGCCTGCCAAATTCTGAATACGAGTCTGACGGCCTTTCTTGTGAGGCAGAAAACCCTCGAACACAAACTTGTCGCACGGCAAACCTGAATCGACAAGCGCTGGAACAAAAGCCGTAGCCCCTGGCAGACATTCGACATCTATGCCCTGTCGCACCGCCTCGCGGACCAGAAGAAACCCAGGGTCGCTGATGCCCGGCGTGCCCGCATCGGTAACTATGGCAAGAGTTTTGCCCCCACGCAGCATATCAATATAGCGTCCCAGTTGCTGATGCTCGTTGAAGATATGATACGACTGCAACGGCGTGTCGATAGAATAATGCTGCATAAGCACCCGCGATGTGCGAGTGTCCTCGGCCAAAATCAAATCAACACTTTTCAGCACCTCGACGGCACGAAAAGTCATATCGCCAAGATTGCCTACTGGAGTGGGCACAAGATAGAGTTTCATCGTCGCAAAAAGGCAAAAAAACTTATCATTACGAAATCACAAAGAGACCCACTCGGAAACAGGAGTCGGTCTCTTCGTGATTAACTCTAATTGCGATTATTCGTCCTCCTCAAAGTCATCGGGGATTTCCATATCGTGGAAGACGTTGGTAACATCATCGTCCTCCTCAAGCATATTGATGACCTTCAGCACCTTGCGCATAGACTCCTCGTCGATGCTGCGGGTGGTGTTGGGAATACGCTGCAATTCGGCACTCTCGCACTCAATCTTCATATCCTCCAAGGCTTTGACCATGCTGCCAAAGTCCTCGTAGGCAGTGTAGAGGGTCAGATATTCGTCGTCGGCCTCCATCTCTTCCAGACCCGCATCAATAAGGTTCATCTCCAGTTCCTCGATGTCCATATCGGGTTTGCGAGGAATGACGAACACGCCCTTGCGGGTGAAGAGGAAGTTGAGCGAGCCGTTGGTCTCAAGCGTACCGCCAAACTTGTTCATGATAGCGCGAACGTTGGCGACAGTGCGCATATTGTTGTCGGACAGACACTCGATGAAGAGGGCTATGCCGTGGTTGGCGTGGCACTCGAAAGTGATTTCCTGAAGCACAGCAGCATCCTTGTCGGAAGCCTTGTTGATGGCACGCATCAGGGTATCCTTAGGCATGTTGCAGCCACGAGCATTCTGCACGAGCAGACGCAGACGGGGGTTGCTGTCGGGGTCGGGACCGCTCTCGCGAACGGCAACAGCCACCTCTTTCAAAATCTTGGAATACTGTTTGGAGCGTTTTGCATCGGCTGCCCCTTTGGCTCTCTTAATCTTAGACCATTTATTGTGTCCTGACATAATAGATTAATTATTAAAAATGATATATTTAGTTAATTGAGAAGCGAATATATGTTATAGTCTTGCCTTCGGCAAGCCATATTTTCTCGTAGAAAGTCTGCGTGAGTTTAGCCTCGTCGTCGCAGTCGGAAGCATAGAGGTCGTTGGTGGAGTAATGCACCGGCAGCGACTCTGGCAACAACACCTCGTTGAGCGTGTAATCATACAGTTCCTGCGAATCGGTCTTGAGGTGCATGATACCGCCAGGCTTTAGGAACGTGCGGTAGTGGTTGAGAAAACGCGGACTTGTAAGCCTTTTGAGGGGCTTCTTTGGCTGCGGGTCGGGGAAAGTAATCCAAATCTCGCTAACCTCGCCCTCGGCAAAAAACTGCTCTATCAGTTCTATGCGAGTGCGGATGAATGCCACATTACCCATTTTGTCCTCCACGGCGGTCTTGGCACCACGCCACAAACGTGCGCCCTTGATATCGACACCTATATAATTGCGGTCGGGATGTATGCGGGCCAGGGCAATGGTGTAGTCGCCTTTGCCACAACCGAGTTCCAACACAATGGGGTTGTCGTTACCAAAATGCTCACGCCATTTGCCACGCAATTGGAACCCCTCTTTTTGCAACATTTCAAACGACACCTGAAAAAGGTTATCGAATGTCATGTTTTCGGCAAAGCGTTGCAGTTTGTGATGTCCCATGAGCGTGTTGAAGTATTAGTGGGTGATAGTGATGGTTAGCATGAAACGCGACGGAGCGCTTATAGTTTGCGGATTACGATATCGCCGTCGTACCAACTCTTAATGTGTCTGAATAGTGCCTCAGCAGCGGTCTGCGTAGGAGCACTACCCATACTGACATAATAGAGACCTTGCTTGTCGATGATATAAGCATCGCAACCCTGGCGTTTCAAAATCCATGCCATGCGGTTGGCGGTGGTCTTGTTGGTATAGAATCCAGCCACGATGTCAAAACCTTGCTTGGAGGCCTTCACAAACTGGGCGTGAGGTTCTTCGGCAGTCTTAGGCGGGAAAATCTGCGCAGGAGCGGCAGGTTTCACTGCGTCGGGCTGCAAACCAAGTTCCTCAACCATCTCGCGCAGAATTTGGTCAAGCACCGAATACTGCATCAGTTCGCTCTGGATATCGACACAGGTGTGACGCTCGCGAGTTGCCTTGAGTTGTGCCTTGAAATAATCGTGCACATAATCGTTCTTCTGCTGGAAGAAACGGTCGGGATAGAAAGTGTCGGGGTCGTAGAGTTCGCCAAAACGCTTGGTGGCATAAGCACCAATGCGTATCATCATGGCAGCCTTGGCGCTGGTGTAGCGACGCGAGGCAAGGAAACGACCGACATACTCGCTCATATTGTTGCACACGATACGGGTGCCGTGGGCAATGTCTTGGTCGTCAAACTCAATCAGATTGTCGCTGAGAGAATAAAGCAGAGCATAGTCCTCGACCTTAAAGGGCTTTGCTGTAGCGGTGGGCTCGGCAGGTTCGGGAGCCACGGCGGGCTCGGCCACTTCTTGTTCTGGCTCCTCTGCCACAACAGGCTCGTCGGACACCATATCAGCATTATCTGCAACCTCATCCGTCTCTTCAGGATTGACATCAGCAGGAGTTTCCTGCTCGTCGGCAACAGGTTCCGCCTCTGTACTGACGATACCAAGGTCGTTCTCGTCTATCTCGTCATCGATGGATTTGGCTATCTCGCTGCCACCGCCACGAATACTGGCAATGTCAGATTTCAATGCAGCCATGGCAGTGTCCATAGTGCCGCCATGGGCAGGACGATAGCCAAAATAGAAATAGCAGCCCAAGCCTAACAGGAGAAGCAGCACGGCAAGCAAAATCCACAACCAAGTGCGGCTCTTGCGTTTTTTCGCTGCAACGGGCGTTTCGATGACATCAATACCGCCCGAATCGGGTATGCTGTCGAGCACGTTAAGCACTTCGCCGTCGTCCACCTGTCTAACCTCGACGTTGTCGGCGTTGTCAGCTGCCATGTCTGTCTGAGGGGCAAACGGTTCTTCCTCGTTGATAGCAGCAACTGGCTCCGGATTTTCGGTAGCGGTTGCGGGCTCGTTCTCCACAACGATGTTCACCTCTTCCTGAACGGGAGCGTGCTCTGCGGGAGCAAGAGCCTCTACCTCTTGACGCACAGGTTCCTGGGTGTCGGCCTGGGCCGGCATCTCGGGAGCAGCCTGTGCGGGCTCGCGCTTGATGGTGATGGTGCGAGGCTGCTTGAGGGGCTCTTCGTCTGCCGACTCAACCATCTGCATATTCTGCTCGAAGTTTGCAAATGGGTCGTCGGATTCTGCCGAGTCGTACATGGTAACATTCTCTATCGCACCCTGGCGGTTGCCGCTGAGGTCGAGAGCAGGGTCGGCAGAGAAAGCATAGCCGTCAGCACAACGCACAATGGTACCCATGCCAGGGAACACATGCGAGCCAGACTGAGCCAACTTCTCTTGCAGTGCATCGACATAACTCTGCCACATTTTTTCGGCAATGTCGCGATTCACGCACTCGCGCTTCGCCATATCGTCTATCAGCGAATCGTCGCCTGTGGTTTCGTTGCTAAACACCACGCTGCGGCGTTTGGGATAGAACACGCCTTTTTCGGAATCGTGATGAGCCTCTACAGTCTGCGGAGAAAAAGTGCCAATTCCTTTTATTTCTACACTCTTTCCACTCTGAAGAATCTCAACAATAAAATTAGATATGTTCATTATATATATATTATGTATTTCTATTCAACATTATTTTTCGCCATGCGCTATCATATAGCGTTCGGCGGCGGCAAGGTCGTCGGGGGTGTCGATACCTATATTGGCCACCGAAGTAGTCCTTACGGCAATACGATAGCCGTTCTCAAGCCACCTCAACTGCTCCAACGATTCGGCACATTCCAACGCCGATGGCTGCAACTGGGTGAGATGCAACAGCGTATCACAACGGAAGGCATAGATGCCTACGTGCTTGTAGTATTCGCATTTCGAAAGCCATTCGCGCTCCTCGCATCCGCGCACAAGCGGAATGGGCTGGCGGCTGAAATAGAGCGCACTGCCATTCTTGTCGCACACAACCTTCACATTGTTTTTCGACAGCAGTTCCTCGTCCGACAAAATGCGGGTGCGCAAAGTAGCGATGCAGACCTCCTTGTTGTCGAAACATGACGCCAACTGCATCAGTTGCTCGGCTTTCACGAAAGGCTCGTCGCCCTGCACATTGATAACCACATCAAAACTCTCGCCCTGTTCTGCCAAACGGCGCACAACCTCGCCACAGCGGTCTGTGCCGCTACGATGCTTGTCGGAAGTCATCATGGCGTTGCCGCCAAAAGCACGGACAGCATCTATAATACGCTCGTCGTCGGTTGCCACCACGGCCTTTGTCAGACCTTCAATGGCAGCCACACGTTCCCACACGCGCTGTATGACAGGCTTGCCACCCAGCAAAGCCAGCGGCTTGCCAGGAAAACGCGTCGAAGCGTAGCGAGCAGGAATTACAGCGAGCAGTCTCATGATTGTTAAACCTCTTGTTCAGTAAAAAGACCGTTAAATTCGGCATCAATCTTATTGATAACCACGCCAAGGTCCTCGGCGCTATCGGCAAAATTCAACTCATTGATATCCACCGTCAGCAACTTGCCCTTGTCGTAGCCCTCAATCCACGATTCGTAACGGTTGTTAAGGCTGGTCAGATAGTCGAGGCGGATGGCGTTCTCATAGTCACGGCCACGATGCTGGATTTGGCGAATAAGCGACGGTACATCGCCACGCAGATAAATCAGCAAGTCGGGCGGCTGGATAAATGACGAAATAAGTTCGAAGGTAGCAAGATAGTTCTCGTAGTCGCGGGTGTTCATCAAACCCATAGCGTGGAGGTTGGGAGCAAAGATATAGGCGTCCTCGTAGAGAGTACGGTCCTGCACGATGTTGTCGTACTCCTTGCGGATATCGAGCAACTGACGCACACGAGTGTGGAGAAAATAAATCTGGATATTGAACGACCAGCGGCGCATATCCTCATAGAAACTATTAATATAAGGATTTTTGTCCGTAGCCTCAAACATGGGCTTATACCCATAATGCTTGGCCAGTTGCTTAGTGAGAGTAGTCTTTCCCGACCCGATATTTCCTGCTATGGCTATATGCATAAATACACTATATTTTCGCTGCATCAATCTGACTTACAACAAATAGCACGCAGACCAAGCAACGTTTTTAACACAAAATTAAAAAGCAAATATACAAAAAAAGAGAAATATATCAAACAACCCTATATAAATGCATACTTTAATATAATATGTAAAAAAGGACATCGGCAGACGACTCTTAAACCGTCTGCCGATGTCTTTCACTATACGCTTTGAATACTCTTATAGAATGATTTTCTATCTGTTATATTTTCAGCATGAAGCCCATTCGGAAGGGGTAGATGTTGCTTTTGTCGGTCTTGCGGAAGAGCGGCAGCGTGGACAACTGCATGAAAACGCTGAAGAAGGAGAAGTTGACGTTGAAACGGACGTCCATCTTGTAGGGACGGATATAGCCGCTGAGGTCGTCGCGCATCGAACGAATATCCGAGCCAAAATTGCTGTATTTCATACCGGTGTAACTGCTTGAGTAGTTGATGCCGGGAATCAGTGCGAGGCCGAGTCCGAACTCGTGACTGAAATCATAACTTATTCCGATGGGGATGGTGATATAGCGTGCCACAAGGCGCGTCTCCCAGCCTTCGTAGGGAGAGATGTTGTTGTCATCCATCACTTGCTGGTCCGCCACGCACATCTGGGCTTTGGGCAGAAGATCGCCGTTGGCATCGTAACGGGCAAGATAGACATAGTCGTAGTCCATCAGAAACACGTCGCTCTCATAGCCTATGCCGAAAAAGGCCTTCAGGTCGCCAGCCTTGACGAAATTGTAGGTGAACTCCAACTGCCAACTGTTGAACCACGGGCGCGTGCTGTAGGCGTTGTCGTCCATAGTCTGCATGCCAGAAAGCGGCGAGGTGCCGAGGCCGTCCCATCCCATAAGGAAGCCAAAATCGACACGAGAGGATTTCAATCCGCCGAGAGACTGGGCGTTGAGCGAGAAAGAAAGCATTGCTGCTGCCAAGATGACAAGAATCCTTTTCATAAGTCTGTTTGTTTTGTGGTTGAACAAAAAAGGCCGCACAAACTGCGCTTCATTAGTTTTGTACGGCCTTATTGTCTTTTATTGCATTAATCGCTACAATACTTGACGAGTGCCACCCCGTGTCAACGCTGATGGCGTCGCCAAGACGATAACCATTAGAAGTGGAAACCAAGACGGATGGCGAAAGTGCCAAGGGTGCGATAGACGTTCTTCTTCACCGTGCCATCGTTATCCATTGCCAAAGCATTCTGATTAGCAGCGAGAGCCTCGGACTTTGAGGAATAACGAATCTTGTGGCGGCCATAGCCGAAATAACTTATACCGGCGCTAAAGTATTTGCCGATAATGACACCACCGCCAATCTGCCAGCCAAGAGCACTTCCTGCAGTGTAGCGCAAATCGGTGATGTTGCTGCCTTTCTTGCCTTCGCTACCAACAAACAACATATCGTAACCTACGCCAAACTCGCCATAGGGCTGCAAGGTCTCGCTTAACGGGTAACTATAGCTAATACCAAGCATCACAGGGATATTGATATAATTGGGCACACGAGCATCGTATTTCTCATATTTCTCGCGGGAGGCACCGCTTATGCGGTTCCATGAAAATGTTGCCTCGATGAAAGGCTGTATCAGACCGACATTGATGTCGAACACATAGCCGGCACGATAGGTGCCGCCGATGCCGAACACGGCATCCTTGCCAATCTCATTCAGACCCATAACCTCACCCTCGACAACATTTGTCATTTTGGCATCCTTGGCAAAGGTTCCAACGGGCATAAGCATATTGAAATAGATGGAAGACTCTAACTGGGCATAACTCGCACCTGAAAAGGCAAAGAGCATGGCACCGAGAACAATGGCTTTGATTTTTTTCATTTTCTGTATTTTGATGTTATTTATTCTTTTTTTATGCTGTCGCAATTATCTTGCAAAAGTATTAATATTAATGATTTCTTGCAAAAAATCTTTTTAAAATCGTACTTTTGCATTTTAATTGCTGACAGTAACTATTACACAAGTGCGATGAAAAAAAGTTTTTTGCCATATGTGCTGGCCGCCACCGCGCTGCTGTTTTCCACCATACGCACACAAGCACAGGTCCAACTCTCGCCAGTGCTTTCGGACCTGAACCTTGAGGCCCGCGTTGATTTCGACTACCACAACTATAACGGCTCGCAAAACACCGAAGACAACACTTATGGCTTTGGTGGCCGCTATTTCAACATACGCCTTGGCGGAAACCTCTCCGAGCATTTTTCTTATTACCTCCGCCAGCGCATTATTGCCACGCCGGGGTCGTCAACCTTGTTTGACAACACCGACTTCCTCTACATCAACTACAAGATGTCGCCCAACTGGACATTGCGCGCAGGAAAGGACGCCTTGCTGGTGGGCGGCTTTGAGTATGACGCCGCGCCTATCGACGTCTATTTCAACACTTATAGTTGGGATATGTTCTACTGTTTCCAACTTGCGGCATCGGCATCATACACCAGCAGCGACGGCAACCAGTCGGTAGCATTCCAAGTTGCAAACTCTCCTTATGTCTATTCGCTCTTCTATCAGCCTGCCACCCTTGGCTACGAGAATGAGACAAGCCTGCTATCCTACAACCTTTTCTGGGCCGGCACATTCGGACATTTCAAGACGCTCTATTCCGTCAATATGTTTGAACGCGAAAGAGGCTATTTTATGAATTACATAGCGTTAGGTCACAAACTTATTTACGACCGCTGGGATATCTATCTCGACCTGATGCACCACTCGTTAGGCACCGACGACTGGGGTAAGACCTTCGGCATTGTGAGTTGTGCCAACTACTGGATTAAGCCGTGGCTGAGCGTCTTTGCCAAAGGCGGATACGAGACCAACCACTCGAAATACGAAATAGCCTACGCCGATTTTGCTTCCGCCGTTGCGCCCGTTGACGCGCTCGACATACTTGCACAGCCCGAAACCGATAGTTATTTCTTCGGCATCGGCATTGAGATGATGCCGCCATTCTGCAAAGACGTGCGCATCCACGCCTGCGTGAACCAGTACAAATACACGCATCCCGACGTCAACAACCCTGGCAGCAAGACCAGCGACAGCAGACTGAACGCAAAGATAGGCATCACCTGGTTTATGGACATACACCGCATGGTGGTAGAACGTATCAAACTATTCAAAAATACTGGAGAATAGGCGTTCCGACCTACCGTCCTATCAAAAGAACAATCTAACAAAAAACGATATATGACTCCATTAGTTAGCATCATTATGGGCAGCACCTCCGACCTACCGGTCATGGAGAAAGCCTGCCAATTTTTGGAAGAGATGGAAATACCTTTCGAGGTTAATGCCCTTTCGGCCCACCGCACCCCCGCCGAGGTCAGCGACTTTGCCCGCAACGCCCATCTGCGCGGCGTGAAGGTCATCATTGCTGGCGCAGGCATGGCTGCAGCACTGCCTGGCGTAATAGCCGCCGAAACGCCACTGCCCGTGATTGGCGTCCCCATCAAAGGCAACGTGCTCGAAGGTCTCGATGCCACATTCGCCATCATGCAGATGCCTCCGGGAATCCCCGTGGCGACAGTTGCCATCAATGGTGCGCAAAACGCCGCCGTGCTGGCACTGCAGATTATGGCTACCGGCGACAAAGCACTGCAACAAAAAGTCATAGCCTACAAGCAAGGGCTGAAAGGCAAGATTGTGAAGGCCAACGAGGAACTCTCAAAATTGGAATACAAATACAAGGTCTGACGTTCTCGTGCAGAGTTTGTCCGTTGAATTGTGTGCTTGTCTTTCGCCGGCACACAATTCAAGCATATATTTAATAACGCATCGTTAAATCATAATAAAACAAAATGATAACAATCGGAATCACTGGCACTCTCGGAGCAGGCAAAGGCACCATCGTTGACTATCTTGTCAAAAATCGCGGCTTTGTCCATTATTCGGTACGCGCCTTTATCACCGAAGAGATAAAGCGCCGTGGCTTGCCCATAAATCGCGACTCTATGACCCTCGTGGGCAACGACCTGCGCGCCCAGCATACGCCATCCTATATTGTCGAGCAACTTTATGAGCAGGCGCAAGCCTCGGGCTGCAACTGCATCATAGAGAGCGTGCGTACTCCCGGCGAGGTTGCGGCGTTGCGCAGCAAACCCAATTTCTATCTCTTTGCCGTCGATGCTGACCCGCATGTGCGCTACGAGCGCATAGCCCTGCGCGCCTCCGAGACCGACCACGTCACTTTCGAGACCTTCGTGGCCAACGAGCAGCGCGAGATGACTTCCGACGACCCCAACAAGCAAAACTTGAAACGTTGCATCGAAGAGGCTGATTTCCGCTTCGATAACGGCGGCACGATGCAGCAACTGGAAGAACAGGTGGAGCAGGTGTTGCAAAAAATCACCTATCACCGCCCCTCGTGGGACGAATACTTTATGGAGTTGGCCAATACCGCCTCAAAACGTGCCACTTGCGACCGTGGGCGTAGCGGCTGCGTCATAGTGAAAGACCGCCAACTGCTCGTCACGGGCTATGTAGGTTCTCCAGCAGGCCTGCCTCACTGCGACGAGGTGGGACATCTGTTCCGCAAGAGCATTGATGCCGACGGACATATCAGCAACCACTGCGTGCGCACCGTACACGCCGAGCAGAACGCCATCTGCCAGGCCGCCCGCCGTGGAATAGCCCTTGACGGCGCAACGCTCTACTGCCGCATGACTCCATGCCGCACCTGCGCCATGCTAATCATCAACTGCGGCATAAAACGTGTGGTGTGTGAGAAGAAATACCATGCTGGTGCTGAGAGCGAAGAACTTTTCCGCCAGGCAGGGGTGAAAATCGAGTTTTTCAACAACGAGATAGAAAAATACGACAATCAGTAAGCCCGTATGGAGACAACCGTAGAGAAAGCCCTTGAGGAATTAAAGGCCGCGAAAGAGCTTAAGCCAGTATATCTGCTCACCGGCGAGGACAACTACATGATAGATGTGTTGAGCAACTTTTTCGAAAACAATGCCGACGACGACATTGAGAAAAAAGTCATCTATGGACGCGACACCACCATGCAGGACATAATAACCCTTGCTTTTCAGACCTCGATGTTTGCCTCCAAAAAGATTCTGATTATTAAAGAGGCGCAGGATTTGCCAACCAAGGACAACGCATGGGAGCAGATGATGGCGGCAAATACCTCGTCCGAAAAGAAGAGCACTACAAAGCCTGAGAAAAAAGACGATAAAAAGGACGACAAAAAAGAAAGCAACAACAGTTCATGGGAAAGACTGGCTCACTACCTCAACGACCCTGCAGAGCAAACAACAATAGTGCTGTGTTATCGTTACAAGAAACTTGACAAACGTTCTGCAGCATACAAAGCCATCGACAAAGTCGGCACGGTTTACGAACAGAAAAAACTGTATGAGTCGCAGATTGCGCAATGGATTGCGACGTATGTGAGGCAAAAAGGGTATAGCATAACTGAAAAATGCGCTATGCTGATAGCCAGCACGATAAACAATGACCGAGCAAAACTGATAAACGAACTTGACAAAGTGATGACAATGCTGCCCAAAGGCGGTGTCATCAATGATGCGGCAGTTGAGAAATACATGGGTATCAGCAAGGATTACAACATCTTTGAACTCCAAGACGCAATAGGAAGTAGAAATGTGGCAAAATGCAGCCTCATAGTCAACTACCTTTCATGCAATCCTAAAGCGGAACCCATACAGAAGATAATACCCATGCTCTACAAGTATATTGTGGACCTTATGGTTTTTATCCAAGACCCATCGCAGAGCAAAAGTTCATACGCCGCACGGCGCTTCGAAGTCGCCAGCAGCAAATATACACTATCAAAACTTGCCTTATGCATAGGCTATCTGCACGACGCAGACCTACGGAGTAAAGGCGTGCTCAATACTGGGACAATAAGCGATAGCGAGATTTTGAAAGAATTGATTTTCAAAATTACACACACATAAAATTCCAGCAAAGAATTAATGTCGGAAAAGCATCCATGTGAGTTGTGAAAAGGCTACTGACACTTGTTTCGCTACTAACCCTATCGGTTGTCGCATTGGCGCAAGCCACGGTGCGTGGAGTGCTGCACGACGCATCTAACGGCGAGGCGATTCCTTTTGCCAACGTGATACTCGAAGGCTCATCGCGCGGTGCCGCCACCGACCTCAACGGCCTTTTCGTCATCAGCCAAGTGCCAGCCGGCGGCTATAGGATAAGGGTGCGATATATGGGCTACGAGGAGTATAGCGACACTCTGACGCTCGAAAAAGGACGCACCACAAAATTAGACATACGCTTACGCCCTGCCGCTACGATGCTGCAGACAGTTGATGTTACCGACAGCCGCATTGAGGAACGGAAAACTCAGACACAAGTATCGGTCGAAAAAATCACCGCCACGCAAATCAACCAAATGCCATCTATCGGAGGCACAGCCGATTTAGCACAATATCTTCAAGTATTGCCTGGAGTTAGTTCTACGGGCGACCAAGGCGGACAACTCCACATTCGTGGCGGCTCTATGATACAGAACCTAACACTGCTCGACGGCATGGTGGTCTATAATCCATTCCATTCTATCGGGCTCTACTCCATATTCGAAACTGACATCATTCTCAACGCCGACATCTACACTGGCGGTTTCGGTGCCGAATATGGCGGACGGCTCTCGTCGGTGATGGACATCACCACGCGCGATGGCAACAAATACCACCATTCGGGCAAAATAGCGCTCAACACATTTGGCGCAGGCATAACATTAGAGGGTCCCTTGAAGAAGGAGAGTGCAAACAGCAAAACGACAATCACATATATCCTGTCCGCAAAAAACTCATACCTCTCCAAAACATCCGAAAAAATCTATCCCTATATTGATGGTGGGTTGCCGTTCGACTATCTCGACCTTTATGGAAAACTGACCATAAACCTTGGCAACGGCAGCAAGGCAAGTCTTTTCGGATTCAATTTCGACGACTCGGTTGCCAACTACCAGTCGCTGTCTCGCTTTCACTGGCGCAACTATGGTGTAGGGGGCAATTTCAGCGTGCTGACGGGTTCTTCGGCTCTCATTGATGGCGGTCTCGCCTACTCCAACTATCACATCAGCATGAACGACGAGTCGGACCTTGAGAAATACAGCACCATCAGCGGATTCAATATGGGGTTTAATATCACCAACTTTTTCGGTTCTGATCGACTGAAATACGGCATATCGCTGCAAGGCTACACCACCGACTATCTCTACTACAACGCCTACCGTCTGCGCACCGACCAACAAGAACACACCAACGAGATTGCAGCCTACGCCACCTACAAATGGAGCCGCAACCGATGGATTATAGAGCCCGGACTGCGCTATGTCTATTACAACGCTCTCTCGGAAGGAAGTTTTGAACCGCGTCTGGCTGCCAAATTCAGTGTCAACGACAAAGTACGCCTCAAAATGGCTGGCGGCCTCTACAGCCAGATATTTCTCGACGCACGCTCCGACAACGACATCGTAAACCTTTTCAGCGGATTTCTTACCAGCGTGCACCTCAACAAACCATCCACTTTCCGTGGCGAGGACGCATCGTCGTGCATACAAAAAGCATCGCATATAGTGGCAGGAGCAGAATACGACATAACCAGCCATCTGACAACAAACGTAGAGTTTTACCTCAAAAACTTCAACCAACTCTTTAATTCTAATCGCAACAAGACCTACGACCGCAACGACCCCGCCTATCAGCCTGGCGGAGTCTATGAACAGCCCATATATCTGCTTACCGACTATATTATAGAGCACGGCACGGCCTACGGATTGGACATAAGCCTCTGCTACGATGTGGAACGGCTGTATGTGTGGGCCACCTATTCGCTGTCACGGGTGACGCGCAGCAACGAGACGCAAACCTATTCGCCACACTACGACCGCCGCCATACCGTCAATATGCTGGCCACATACGCGTTGGGACAACACAAAGAATGGGAGGTGAGCGCGCGCTGGAGTTTCGGCAGCGGTTTCCCCTACACTCAGACGCAAGGCATATTCGAACAGTGGACACCTACGCATATTGCCGACGACTACGCCCGTGCCAATGGCGAATACGGCATACACTACGCCGACATCTACAAAGGTCGACTGCCAGCCTACCATCGCCTCGACATCGGCGTGAAACGCAAAATATCCATAGGCCGCCGCTCACTGCTCGAACTCTCGGCTGGGGCGACCAACCTCTACAACCGCAACAACCTTTTCTATTTCGACCGCATGACGCTTGAGCGGGTGGACCAACTGCCACTGCTCGCCACCTTCGGAATCAAGTTTTCATTTTAAGATTTGAATTGCCTAATTGTGTCCGGGGAACCTCATTATAATTGTGTATTGAGGAGTCGAGACATAAATATCATGCAGATTACAGACATTTTTGTCATTTTTTTCTCACCAAACAAACAACTATTACTCAACCACTTACATCACATTCATCAAAAAAAAAGTATTTTTTTCTCAAAAAATGTAACTTTTCTGAAAATCTGGCGTAAACTTAAGCGTGCTTACTTATTTCAAGATGTATTGGCAAAACGGCTTCCTCGTGAAGCCGTTTTGTTTTATATCTGTCTATTCCGCCACCTCGGAGATTGCATATTCATTTGACACATATCTATTACAAGTAAACGCCTAACGGGATATTTGTCCGTAAGGCTTTTCTGTTAATAGGTGTCCGTCATACAATCATAACAATACATCATCGGGACTTTCTTTCCATTTCGAGACTTCCGCACCGAGGAAACAAACTTTTTCTGTCCTGCGATTGAAGAAAAAATGCGACCTTTGCAAACCAATCAGAACAAACAATGAACGTCTTAGACATCATCATAGCCATTCCTCTTATATTTTTCATCTATCGTGGATGGAAGAAGGGCCTCGTGATAGCGATAACCACGCTCATTGGCGTTATAGCGGGGGCTTATGCCGCCTTACATTTCTCGCGATGGGTGGCTGGCGTGCTGGGGCTTGACGGCGAAAACTCGCTGCTCATAGCCTTTTTCGTAACATTCGTGGGCGTAGTCGTTCTCGCGTTCCTCATAGGCAAAGCCGTCGAGGGACTGTTGAAAATGACACACCTGTCGATAGCCAATCGTCTGGCAGGCGCGGCAGTGAGCATGGCAATATGCCTCGGCATATTGAGCGTGATACTGGGCTGGGTAGCGATGATAGACCGCCACGAGATAGTGCTGAAAGCCGAAACCAAACAGCAGTCGGCGCTCTACCGGCCCACCATAAGCGTCGGCAGCCAGATAACCAACAAACTGAAAGTCTTTGTCGATGAGCAGCGTTGCAAAATGAGCCTCGACAAAGACGACCAATAACCCACACTGCCGTGCTGATTCTCGCTCCCATGCAGGGGCTCACCGAAGTCCTTTTCCGCCGAGTCTTCCATCGCTGTTTTCCACAGGCTTTCGACCTTGCCGTATCGCCGTTTCTCTCGCTCACACACGGCAACCTTGCCGACGCATGGAAGAAGATTGGCGACGTGCTGCCCGAAACCAATACCGACAGCATTCCCGTGGTGCCGCAGATTTTGGGCAAAGAATGTGAAGAGTTTGTAGCCCTTGCCAACCGCCTCTACGATGTGGGCCACAACGAGGTGAACTGGAATATCGGATGCCCTATGCGCCGTGTGGCAGGCAAACACCGCGGCAGCGGCATACTTCCCTACCCCGACGAGGTGCGACAGGTGCTCGACGGCGTGGTGCCGCACCTCAAGCCCGCTTTGAGCATCAAGATGCGGCTCGGTCATCAGCACGACGACGAGATTTTCCGCCTCATTCCCATTCTCAACGACTACCCGCTAAAAAGCATCACAATACATCCCCGCACCGGCAAACAGCAATATGGCGGCAGCGTCAATCTGGACCGTTTCGGCGAGGTTCTGCCGTTGCTGAAAGCCCCTGTGGCCTACAACGGCGACATACGCACCGTGGCCGACTATCAGCGCATCATGCAACGTTTTCCGCAAGTGAAAGACGTGATGATAGGGCGTGGCGCACTGCTCAATCCACTGCTGCCGTCGCAAATCAAAGGCATTGCCGTAGGCGAGGCCGAGGCACGTCGTTTTATTGCCGAACTCATCGACGAGATAGACCGCCAGCCATTGAGCAACGAGGCCAAGATACGCAAAACCAAAGAATACTGGTGCCTGCTGTGGCACGCCACCTCTATCAACGAAAGCCAAAGCCGCGAACTGCTGCGCACTCCCGACCTCGCGACACTGCAAAACGGCATACGCAAAACCATATCAGAACATTAGATTTTAATCGAAATACAAATTACCACGAATTATCAAAATATAGCAAATTCATGGTAAAGCAAAGCACCCGAAACAATGTTAAAAAAGTAGCGGCGTGCATTTGGGGAAATTCATGTAAATTTGCACACCGAAAACACCACATATAAAATGAAAAAAATACTTCCTATACTGCTTTCCGTCGTTATCATATTCTCCGCCTGCGGCGAGAAAAAAGGGCAGCAAGAAAAGATGACCAACCAGCAAGCCATCGAGATTATTACCGCCAAGATAAACAAGAACGAAAAAGACCACAAACTCTACTACGACCGCGCACGCCTCTATATGCAGGAAAAGCGTGTGAACGATGCCATTGCCGACCTCAACAAAGCCATACAACTCAAGGACAACGAAATAGACTATCATCTGCTGCTGGCCGACGCCTATTTTGCCAACGGCGATGTGGAGCATAGTTATTCCACCCTCGACAGAGTGTTGGAACTGGACCCCGAAAACCAAGAGGCGGTGCTGAAACAAGGCGAGATAGCCTACTACAGCAAGGACTACGACCGTGCCATAGACAACATGAGCAAAGTCACTGCAAAAGACCCCACTAATCGTACAGCCCTATCAATCAAGGCCTTTGTCTATAAAGAGAAAGGAGACACCGCCAACGCCATAGTGCTGTTGCGCAAAGTGTGTGACCTCTACCCCGACTACGCCATAGCCTTCGACGAACTCGGCGTCATTTACAGCGCCCACCGCGACCCATTGGCAATAGAATATTTCAAAACCGCCATCCGCCTCGACCCCACCAACACCAACACCATCTATAACCTTGCAATGTTCTATCAAGAGACCAACCAGATGGACGCTGCCGAAGAGGCCTACAAGCAGATTCTCGACCTTGATTCCGACAACAAGCACGCGTGGCACAACCGTGGATATATTGAACTCTTCACTTACGGCGACACCGACAAAGCCATTGAGTATTTCACCCGTGCCCTGCAGTGCGACAGCCTCTTTGTCGAGGCTTACGTCAACCGAGGCTGCGCCTACGAACTCAACGGCGACCGCGTCAACGCCGAGCATGATTTCCGCAGCGCCCTCGCCCACAGCCCCGCCTATCAGCCCGCCATCGACGGCCTACACCGCATAGGCAAAGCCCAATAGCAAGGTTTAGCCCTTCCGAGTTTTTATCAAAGAAAAAGGAATGGCAGACTCATCCAGTCTGCCATATTTTTTTTACACTCCGGCGCCGACTATTATTTCTTTTAGGTCTTCTTTCCTCAGATAGGTCTGGGCGAGACGCTGTATGTCATCGGGCGTTGTGGTGCGTATGGCCTCGAAATAGTTGTCGGTGAAATGCTCGCTGATGCCCTCTATGCGCATCTGCATAAAACGCTCGGCACGCTCGAACACGCCATCGACGGTACGGATAAAATCGCCTTCCATATAACGGCGCACCATGTCGAGTTCTTCGGCCGTGACTTTATCTTGCTGCAGACGCTCTATCTCGCGATAGGTCTCCTCTGCCGCCTGACGTGCCACCTCGTTGCCGACATCCATGGTGATGAAAAACTTGATATCATCACGCGACAACGCCGTGGCTGAATATACGCCATAGGTGTAGCCCTTGTCCTCACGGATATTGCTCATGAGGCGCGAGCCGAAATAGCCACCGAGCATGGTGTTGAGAACCATGAAGCGGACATAGTCCATATCGTCCCAGCGAAGAGGAAGCCTGCGGCCTATGCGCAAGGTTGTCTGCGCCGAGTCCATGTGATGATGGTATTCGCGCTGGTTGCTGTGCTGCGGAGGCTGCTCGCAGCGTGTGAGGCTGTCGGCATCAATGGTGCGACCGCCAAAAAGTTCGTGACAACGGGCGGCAAGGGCATCGTCATAACCGCCAGCAAGCACTATCTGCGCATCGGAGAGCCGATAATGCTGGTGGAAGAAATCGCGTATGCTGTCGAGCGAAAGCCTATCGACATCGGCAGGCACCGCAAAGCGTGTCAGACGATGGTCTTTGCCATAGACGGCCTCGTAGAACATACGGTAGGCCATGGAACTGGTCTTGCGCACCTGCGTCTCTATCTTCTGCCGCAAAGCACCTTTATAGACCTCGAACTCCTGCTCGCCGAAAAGAGGCTGGGTAAGCATCTCGTGCAGCATTGGCAGCATCTCGTCGGCATACTTGCGCAGCATATAGACCGAGATGTCGGCCGAATAGGTGTCTTTCGACTTTTCGATTATGATGCCGCGATAGTCGAGAAACTCTGCCACCTGCTGCGGGCTGCGTTGCATGGTGCCTTCGGAGAAAAGACGGCTGGCCGCATCGGCCTCAAGCGGCTGCGACTGGAAGAACGAGCCAGCCTCGAACGAGAGCACCAGACGGCAAATGTCGAGGGAGTCGGAGCGAAAGCCAAACACCACGCCTCCATCGTCAAAACGATGCTCCGTTGGCGAAAGATTGCTGATTAATTGCATACGAGCGAACAGGTTAGAACACAAGAACGGCCTACAAGGCTTATCACTTCATCACCTCGACTGCGCCAAAGCGCTCGGTGGTGCCTCTGAAATTGCGTGCCTGGAAACGATAGAAATAAGTGCCAGCAGGCATGAAACGAGGTTCCCAGCAGTCCATACCCGACTTGATATTCTTGGCTGAGAATACACGTCCGCCCCAGCGGTTGTAGATTATCAGTTCGTTTTCGGGCCAGCAGCCATTCTCCAAGCCAACAATATAGAAACGGTCGTTGTGGTTGTCGCCGTTGGGCGTAATCACGTTGGGGAACTGCAGACCAGTGTCGCATTCAGAAAGGTTGTAGCGAATGATGAGCGTCAACTGATAGTTGCTGTCGCAGCCGCCAAGGGCAGTGAAACGAATCAACTCGTTGTGAAGTTCATAACTATAGTTCTCGCCCGTGATGGCATAATATCCAGTATAAGGCAGATTTTCATAGTCCACAGTGTCAACCATCTGCGGGAAATGATAGGCGGGAAAATAAGACAAATTGAGGTGCACCGTGCTGTCGCAGAGATAGATATTGCGCAGGCGAGCGGTGAAATCGCCACTGTGGTCGAGCACAGTGCCAGCAAAATAGTAGGTCTCGTCGTCGCAAGCGGTGTCGATAATATATGTCTCGTTGGGGAAATGGCGAGTGAAACGCATAGTGATAATGCTTTCGCAGTTGCCACCAGCGGGATAGTACGGTGCCGATGCGACAAAAGAACTGTCGTAGGTGCGCCCTTGCCACTCTATTGGCAAGCAGGACACAGAATCGATGGTGACATCTTCGCCGCTCAGCACATGCCAGTTGACCTTGATTTGGGCAGCATTGCAGCCTATGCGCAGAGGCAGGTCCACAATGGTGGAAGTATCGCCGCCGTGACCGCCATTCATGTTCGACACCTCCACAGGAATGTCTATTTTGCGAGGGCCATAGATAAGGAGGTTGTCGAAACCAATGCCATAGCCGCCTTTATTGACGTGCAGGAAATGGAAATAGTGTGTGCCCGCGGTGAGGACGGAGAGCAACCCGCTAACTTCCCGCCAGTTGCCATAGCCGCCGCCTTGCAAATCCCACAGCAAGCCGTTGTAACTATCGTTGAAAGCGCTGCCATAGCCAACGGCAATCTCGTCATAGACAGCCTGATAGGAAGTCACTTGTCCCCAAGACCCATAGCAGTCGTAATACTCGGGCAGCATCAGACCGTTGCTCATAGCAAGGAATGAGATGCTGGTGGACGCGGGGTCGATAATCTCGATGCCGGGCGAGACAATTTGGCTTATCGGGTTGTAGGTATCCGTATTGGACATAAACCTCCGAGCGGCTTCGAACAAAGCCATGTTGCCTCCGCGAGTAGCGTCGGGCAAAAGGTAGTTGGGAATGCCCGTCAGGTCGAGGTTCAGATTGCAGTTATATTCATCAACGATGTTGCGACGAGTGAGGCGGCTGTTGCGGCGCAAGCCGTTAGTGGCAGGGTTCGACGGCGCGCCCCAGCAAGAGGATGCGTTCTCGAAATCCTCGTAGAAAAGGGTGTCCGACGTTTCTGTCACCACATAGCCGCTTTGTCCGGCGCATATCGTAATATCAAATTCGGGGATATTGTTAGACTGGGGCGTTGAGCAGTCGTTGATGGTCCAGTGGGTAGCGGTGATGCGCATGCAGTCGCCAGACAGCAGTGTGTCGTAGGTCACAAGGCCCGTAGTGCCAGCGCGTGCCGTTGCCACACTGAGCGGGATATTGATGCGGCGCGGCCCCTTGATAAGCACCTCGTCGATGCCCATACCAGCGCCGCCACGGTTCTGATGCTGGAAATGGAAATAGTAGGAACCCGAACCGAGCACGCCGAGGGTGCTTGAAACATTCTGCCACGAGCCGTAGCCGCCCGCATCGACAAACCACATAGTACGGTCGATACTCTGATAGGCGTCGGAGGTGCTGACAGCCACCTGCGCAGCATCATAGTATGGCACGTTCTGATAGGCCAGGCCAGGCACTGTGACATAGTAAGAAATAGTGGTATTGGCGGGGTCTATAATGTCCACCAGTGGCGTAACGACCTCGCTTAAAGCGTTACTGCCATTGTTAAAGTCGCGGTCGGCCTCGAAAAGAGAGCCGTTGCCCCTATAGGGGTTAATGGGGGGTATAGGCGAAGTGTTAGGCACACTACGTATTGTCATGCGGGTAGAGGCCTGGAATCCGTTGCAGTTAGTGCCGCGATAAGTCTTCCAGCAACTGGGCAGACCGTTGTCGAACGTCTCGTAGAGCAGCGTGTCGTCGATGACCTTCCAACTTGCCTGTCCGCCAGTCTCGCCCTCGCAGATGGCGTCGTTGCGATGCACCATATGCACATCGCCGCCAGGGGTTATAGAGCAGGTTGACACGCGCCAATGGGTTATGACGCGCGTTTGCGTACAGCCAATACGGTAATAGGTCTCTTCGGTTGTCACCTCCGTGCCGTTGGCAGCCGTTGCAACCGACGCAGGCACAGTGACTTTACGAGGGCCATAAACCAGCACCTCGTCGATACCCAAACCAACGCCGCCCTCATTGACGTGCCGAAACGTAAACTTCTTTTGTCCGGCAGAGACGCCGTTCAACTGATAAGACGTTGGAGTCCAATCAGAAATATCATTAATCTGACTGCCGTTGTTGATAATCCAAAGCGAAGTAGATGCCCCGGCACCATTGTCAACCACCGTCAGTTCCACCTCGTCATTAATACTTTCCGGGCCGTATGCGCCTTCCCATTCGTTTGTCGTGAAGTTGCCCATATAATCCCATATGACATTCTCCGTTTGCTCATCATATACATAAAAAGCAATGGTGGTCATCGATGGGTCAACGATGTCTATCGGCGGAGTTGTAAGGCTGCTGGTGCGGGGCGTGCAGTTCTCATAATACGACCGAACGCGATTGTCGCGTTCAAAGGCCGAATAGCCTCTGTTGCCGTAAGCCTTTACAATGCCCGCGGGGTCAAACCACCAGCGAATCTGGTTTACGAACTGAAAACCATCGCACCCTGTTCCCGTGCTACGAGTCCAGCACGACGTATTGTTAGGATTGTCAAAATTCTCATAAAACAAGGTGTCCATATAGGTCCGCGAGGTGCCAGCATCCTCTTGGCAAACGTCCTCGTAGCGATGAATCACCGTGCTCTGCGCTTTAATCGCACCAACCGACACCACGGCAACAAACAAAAGAAACACAGAAAGTTGCCGCACAACTTTTATATAAAAAAACTGCATTATTTCATTATTTTGCGAAACTGCAAAGGTACTTGTTTTAACGCAATTGGCAAAATAAACCACTAACCGTTTTTCAACAAAATCTGTTCTATCAACACCTATCGTCATCGCCACGGCAAGAGCCTTACGGCCATTACAAACAAGCGCCATGCATCATCGACAAAGGCAGATAGACAGCCCAGCCAACAAGCGCAAGACAAAACTCATTTTCAACGCATTAACCATCGAGCAATCATCTGCTTTATCGGTAGGTTTTGCCAGTTCGATTATTTTTCGTATTTTCGTATATTTTTTTCAAAAACAAGATATGCCGAAAACAAAACAACCGTCAAAGCCGAAACCTTCCAAAAGCATGGAAGCAGCGCTATGGGAGTCGTGCAACAAACTGCGCGGAGCCGTAGAACCCGCCGAATACAAACACGTGGTGCTGAGCCTCATATTCCTCAAATATGCGGGCGACCGTTTTGAGCAGCGCCGACAAGAACTCGAGGAGCAGGGGCTGTCCGAATATATCGACACAGTGGAATTCTATACCGCCGAAAACGTGTTCTATCTGCCCGAAGGCTGCCGCTGGTCGTTCATCATGCAGAACGCCAAGCAGCCCAACGTGTTTCAGATTATCGACGACGCCCTGACAAGCATCGAGAAGAAAAACAAGCAACTCTCTGGCGCACTGCCCAGCAACTACTACTCCAATCTGGGTCTCGACCGCACCAAATTCGCCTCGCTGCTCGACGAGATAAACAAACTCGACACCGTCCGCGACTCCGAGAACGACCTCATAGGGCGAGTCTATGAGTATTTCCTCGGCAAATTCGCCATAGCCGAAGGCAAGGGCAAGGGCGAATACTACACGCCTAAGTCGGTTGTCAATCTCATTGCCGAGATGATTGAGCCCTACGACGGCAAGATATACGACCCCTGCTGCGGCTCGGGCGGCATGTTTGTGCAGTCCATGAAGTTTGTCCGTGCGCATCATGGCAACCAGAAGAACATCAGCGTCTATGGGCAGGAGAACACCAACACCACCTTCAAACTGGCACGCATGAACCTCGCCATCCGTGGCATCTCGGCAGACATACGCCAGGGCGACACCTTTCACAACGACCAGCACCGCGACCTCAAAGCCGACTACATAATGGCCAATCCGCCTTTCAACCAGAAGGCATGGCGCGACGACAACCAACTAACCGACGACTCTCGCTGGCGCGGCTACGACATTCCGCCCACCTCCAACGCCAACTACGGCTGGATTCTCAACATTCTTTCCAAACTCTCCACCAATGGCGTGGCGGGCTTCCTGCTGTCAAACGGTGCCTTAAGTGCCGACGGCACCGAACTCTCCATACGCCGCAAACTGATAGAGAACGACAAGGTGGAGGCCATCATCATTCTGCCGCGCAACCTGTTCTACTCCACCGACATCAGTGTGACGCTGTGGATATTGAACAACAATAAGAAGGCGCGTGTGGTGACAAAGAACGGCGTAGAGATACACTATCGCGACCGCGAAGGCGAAATCCTCTTCATGGACTTGCGACAGATGGGCATACCCTTCGAGAAGAAATATGTGGAGCTGGACCAGGCCACGCGCGTCACCGTAACCCGCACCTACCACTGCTGGCAGCAGGAAGGCCACGAGCAGACCTACAAGGACACGCCCGAATACTGCTACTCCGCCAACCGCGAAGAAATCATGCAGAAAGGCTGTAGCCTTGTCCCCAGCAAATATATAGAGTTCATCAACCGCGACGAGCAGATAGACTTCGACACCAAGATGTGCCAACTGCAAACCGAACTCCGTGACCTGCTGCAACAAGAGGAAGAAAGCACCAAAGAACTGAAAGGGTTGTTTGAGAAACTGGGGTATGATTTATAGAAAACAATAGACAATGGATAAAAATGATTTAACAATACAGAATGGATTAATTGCGCCAACAGAGTTGACGCAATCTTTGATGAACGACCTGCGTCAGATCATTGAGCAGGCTCGCTGTCGGGTGGCCGCTACCGTGAACAGCGAGCTCACGCTGATGTATTGGCACATTGGTGAGCGCATCAACCGAGAAGTGCTTGGAAATGAGCGCGCCGAGTATGGAAAACAAATTGTGTCGCAAGTTGCAAGACATTTGAGGGAAGAATTTGGCTCGAAAGGATTTGAGGAAAGAACTATACGCCGAATGATGCAATTTGCCCAAATGTTTCCAGACATTCAAATTGTGTCACCACTGGTGTCAAAATTGTCATGGACTCATTTTCTAATAGTTATGACATTGAAAGACGGACTTCAGCGTGAGTTTTATTTAACGTTGGCAGCTTCGGAGCGATGGAGCAAACGGACACTGCAAGAGAAGATAGACGGTATGCTCTATGAACGCACAGCCATTAGTGGCAAACCCGATGAAATGATTAAACAAGAGCTTTCGAAACTTCGTGAAGACAACGTCTTATCGCCCGACCTCGTTTTCAAGAGTCCTTATTTCCTTGAATTTACGGGATTGAAGGGAATGTATAGCGAGAAATCATTGGAGGACAGCCTGGTGGCTCATTTGGAGCAGTTCATTCTGGAACTTGGCAACGGATTTACTTTTGTTGAGCGGCAGAAGAGAATGATTATTGACGGGGAAGATTTCTATCTCGACCTACTCTTTTACCATCGGCGGTTACATCGCCTCATCGCTATCGACTTGAAACTCGGAAGATTTAAAGCGCAATACAAAGGACAGATGGAGTTGTACCTGCGCTGGTTGGAGAAAAACGAGATGGAGCCTGATGAGGAGAGTCCTCTTGGATTGCTTCTTTGCACTGAGGGTGGGAATGAACAAATAGAGTTGCTGCAACTGGACAAGTCTGGCATCAAAGTGGCGCAATATATGACAGAATTGCCGCCCAAGGGGCTGCTGCAAGAACAATTGCAGAAATCTCTGATGGCGGCCAAAGCACGGCTTGACAATCAAACAGAAGAATAGTACGAGGAATATAGTGAACATACGGATATGAGCTCCGATAATGGCGGACATTTGAACTTCGATGAATATATACACAGTGGAGGAGTCTATCGCCAGTCAAAAATAACGGCCTGAAGCAAGAATACAAAAAAATGATTGCATAATTCATTTATTTTATGTACTTTTGCATTGTTTTTGTTCAAAAATATTTACATGTTCATTTTTTCTGAACAAGACATAGCAAGTGAACAAGGTATGCAAAAAGCAGAGACACAAATTATCCTCTACCTGCTCCAAGACAAAGTAAATGTAGGTAAAACCATCCGCGAAATTGCCACTGCAACGGATGTTTCCGTGGGTGCGGTGCATAGTACACTGACAGACCTCGCCAATCGAGGCTATATTGTGAACGATGGCAAGACCCGCCTGCTCCGTAAACGTCAGTTGCTGATTGGCCATTGGTCACGCGGCTATGCCGAGACGCTGAAGCCAAGACTTTTCATTGGCCGATTTACCTTCATCTCGCCGGAGACACGTGAACAGTGGCAAAAGATACGACTGCCTGAAACGCTCCTTTGGGGCGGCGAGCCTGCGGTGGCGCAACAAGACGGATACCTGCAGCCCGAGCGGTGGGACATCTACACCGCCGACAATGCCGATGCCTTGATTGCCACAGGTCGGATGATACCAAATCCGCAAGGCGAAATATTCGTTTACAAACGTTTTTGGAAAACCGAGGGCATGCCGCTGCTGGTGGTGTATGCCGACCTGCTGGCCACTGAGGATGATCGCTGCGGCGAGGCGGCAGAACGAATCAAACCTATGTTATAACTATGGAATACAGGATTCGTAAAGAGGAATTGCAGAACGATTTGCTGGCAGAAACGCTGCAGGCGTTAGACCACTGCTATAAGCAACTCGGAGCGGCGCTGTATGTAGTGGGGGCGGCGGCTCGCGACATTGCGTTGCATCTGCTGAAGGTGACTAACACCCCCCGACGCACGATGGACTTGGATGTAGCGGTGATGCTGCAAGAGTGGAGCCAGTACGAGCGGCTGACTGACCTACTGCTGCAGAGCCATTTCGAAAAATCCAGTGAGAAACAACGTTTCATCTATCTGGGGAGCGATGGGCGCATTCGTTTCGAGGTGGACATAGTGCCGTTTGGCGCGATAGCAGAGGGCGACCAGGTGGCATGGCCGCCAGATGGGACTCCCGTAATGTCGGTGCGCTGTTTTGAGGATGTGATGCGGGCAGCTGACAAGGTGACGGTGGACGGAGGATTCTCTTTCCGACAGGCATCGCTCAGCGGACAATTCCTCATCAAACTCGATACTTGGGGCGACCGACGAATGAAGACCAAGAAAGATGCCGCCGATATGGCTTTTCTGTTGCAGAACGTCTATATTGCCTACGCATTAGCCCACGACGGGCTGCCGCCCGAGGTGGACACCAACGCGGAGCAATTCGACATCATCGTGGCCGGTGCCGAATGGATTGCCTCCGACCTGAAGGGGCTGCTGACCGATGATCACCGCCGTTTCTATGCTACTATGCTACGGGGTGAGTTGGAAAAGAACGAAGAGAGTCCCTTGCTGAATGACCTGCTTGATGTTTCCGACAGCCGAAACTATAAACTATACCGCCGAGCGTTTGAACGCATGGCACAGATACTTGGACTATGAAAATACAATTTGTCAGCGACTTACACTTGGAGTTTCCAAATTCCATATAATCGTTAAACCATGGAAATAATGACATCTGAATACAAACTGTCTCATTCTCAATATGTTTTATTTCGGGCACAAGTTGTGTCCGAAATAGATACATGTACGAAACAAGCTGTTTCGCAAATGAAAAGCCATAATGGTATAAAGCTCGTTTATCCGAATTTTGCCAACAAGTTGTTGGCAAAATATAAAGTAATGATTCTTTCCAGTTTTGCAAATAATTGAAAGGTATGGAATGAGTTGAAGAAAAAGGTAAGCGATGTTTGAAGATATAACGATTCTTAAAATTCATTTATGAGCTCGGTTATTACATATGAATCCAAATTGCTGTGGGGAAAGTTATACCGTCCTTCCCAAGATGTTTTACTGAAAATAGCTGATGAAATAGAAGCTTTTCACCCCAAAGTCCATATACAAGAAACAAGTGGTATTATTAAGTTTTCTGTTGATAAGGATAAAACATGTATTTGGGCTAAGATTGAGATTGACAGAAGTGCATTATTCCTTGATGATATTCCTGAAGAAATCGGATGGGAAAACATTTTAGATGAGACGATTGTACATAGATTAAAAGACATCTTGTTTGTTGTGAATTTAGCATATCCTGGTTGTATTCATGTATTTAAAAGTAATGTCTATCGTGATGGACGACAGTTGCCAATAAAGCTTACATATAGTTCGGACATATCAGGTTGGGTTTATGAGAAATGCGAGTGGCTTACATTTGAAAACCTTTCCATACAGCAATGTTGGGATTGGATTGTATCTAAAACAAATTTCTTGTCATATATCAGTCGCACTCCAATTGATAGGGCTTTATTTGCATTATCGTACGAGAGTATTGCGAAAGAAGACATGTATATTTTTTACGTCATGTTAGGAATAGAAGCGATCTACAACGACGGAAGCAATAAGGAAGATTCCATAATGGAGCAATTACGCCGAAAGGCCCAAGCGTTATTAGGACAATTACCTCGTAAAGCAATAAAGTCATTGAATGAAATGTATGGAATGCGTTCAAAACTTGTACATGGGAGTGCAAATATATACAAATGCTGGCCATCTGAGGATTATGATGAATGCGAGTTTGGAAAATTATGTGAAGAACGGCAGTTTACAGTCACTGCAACAGGAATATTGCTAGCCACAATTCAGAAATTCATCAAGGCCAATGCGAATACTTTAAGTGAAACTATTACAATAGAATTGAAATAAAATGTACTACCGTTTAGGCGACTATATCAGACCTGTGGATGTTCGCAACCGAGATTTGAAGGTTACGGAACCTATGGGCATAAACATAGAAAAACATTTTATGCCTTCTGTTGCCAATGTTATTGGCACAGACTTGTCTGTTTACAAACTTGTTTCCAAAAATCAGTTTGCTTGTAACCTAATGCATGTTGGGAGAGATGAAAAAATCCCAATTGCAATGCAGACGGACAATAATCCGATTATCGTTTCTCCCGCCTATTTTGTTTTCGAAATCACAAAAACTGACGCTTTAATGCCAGAATATCTTATGATGTGGTTTCGAAGGTCTGAATTTGACCGAAATGCTTGGTTTTATACCGATGCTGATGTTCGTGGTGGTATGGATAAAAATGCGCTGATGGATATGCAACTCCCAGTGCCAAACATAGAGCAACAGAAAGAAATAGTAGCAGAGTACGAGACACTAACCAACCGCATACGCCTCAACGAGCAGATAATCCAACGCCTCGAAGCCACCGCCCAAGCCCTCTACCGCAAAACGTTCGTAGAAAACATAGACAAAGATAACCTCCCCACCGGCTGGCGCATGGGGACTATAGAAGAGTTCTGTAAAGAGATGAAATCTGGTGGTACACCAAGCAGAAACAATAAAGAATATTGGGATAAGGAAGATTATCCTTGGCTAAAATCAGGTGAAATCCATAATAATATAATTGTCAATGTAGAAGAGTATATTAGCCAATCTGGTTTGGATAATAGCTCAGCAAAGATTATTCCACAAAATGCTATAACAATGGCAATGTATGGGGCCACAGCCGCGCAGGTGGCATATCTGATTTGTGACACAACGACAAATCAAGCTTGTTGTAATATGATATGTCACAGCAAAGAAGACTCGGCATATTTATTCTTTCATCTGTTAGAAAACCAAGAAGACATAAAAAAGTTGGCTAACGGCGGGGCGCAAGAAAATTTAAGTCAAGAGTTGATAGCGCAGCAACCAATATTGATTTTTAATGATAAAGAAAAGAAATCTATATTTGTACCAATACTTGACAATTTAATAGTAAAGTATAAAGAGAACTCGAAATTAACAGAATTCCAATCTATGCTTTTGGCAAAGATGGAGAAATGATAAAGAACAATTATGGCAAAGAATTATATTGAACGAGGTAAAGGGATTAATGAGATATACCTGTCCTCATTTCAATACGATTTCTTAAATGGAGGTAAGTACATATAATTTCTATCTTTAGCAAAAAGTCGGTTTTATAGATTAGAGAATGGATTATGAATAGGTAGGTTTTGTTCGTATTTTCTTCGAGATTTGTTCGCAAATTGTTCGAGATTGGTAATGGTAGGCAAAAGGTCGGTTTTAGAGAGTAATTAATATAAAATGAATTGGTAACAATCAGATACTAAAGTCAAGATGAAAGATATAACTCCAATAGAAAAGAGCTCTTTGTTTGGTGATGCTTGCACTATTATCGAGCAGGCACAACGGACTGCCTATAATTCAGTTAACGTCACGCTAATCAAACGCAACTGGCTACTTGGCATGCGTATCCAGAAAGAGATTCTCAATGAACAACGGGCAGAGTATGGGGAGCAGGTGGTGATGCAGCTAGCAGAAAGATTGACAGATAAATATGGAAAGGGGTTTATCAAAAGGAATCTGCATCATTTTGTGGATTTCTATTGTAAGCACCAGGACTTTTTCCACGCAGTGAGTGGAAAATCCGAAATTGTTCCAACACCGCTGGAACAATCTGAAGGTTTTGAGATTGTGAACGCAGCGAGTTCACAATTATCAATTACTACAACCAACATTGTGAACGCAATGAGTTCACAATCTTCTGTGGCAGACATACTGCAATCATTAACTGCAAAATCACCCATTCGCCTTTCCTGGACACACTATCGCATTATTCTCCAGGAGAATAGCAAGGAAGCCCGTGATTGGTATGAGCGCGAGGCTGCCAACGAGATGTGGAGCACCCGCACCTTGCAACGCAATATTAGCAGCCAGTACTATCATCGAATGTTGATGTCGCAACACAAAGAGTTGGTGCATCAAGAGATGATTGAGAAGACATCTCCATTGCAGGACAAGATGGAGTTTATCAAAAATCCTGTCATTGCTGAATTTCTTGGATTCCCACTGGAAGCGACATTCACGGAATCGGAACTTGAGACAAGTATCATCAACAACTTGCAGAAGTTCATTATGGAACTGGGAAAGGGTTACGCTTTTGTGGCCAGACAACAACATATCCACACCGAAAAAGAGGACTACTATATTGACTTGGTTTTCTACAACTACCTATTGAAGTCGTTCGTACTGATTGACTTGAAAACCACGAAGGTCACCCATCAGGACGTGGGGCAGATGGATATGTATGTCCGTATGTATGACGAGTTGAAACGCAACGAGGGCGACAACCCTACCATAGGCATTCTGATATGTGCCGACACCGACGAGGACATTGCTCGCTATTCGGTACTCCACGACAATGACCAACTGTTTGCTGCCAAATATAAGACCTATATGCCGACAGACGAGGAATTGCGGGCAGAGATTGAGTCGCAAAAGAATATCTATTATTTACAAAAGGGTCAGAAATGACATTGCTTCTAACTTAAAGGAACGACCATGAAAGAGGGATATTTAGACTTTGACGAGTATATACGCCAAGGGGAACCGGCGCAACAGGTGAAAGCTGGTTACTGGCAGACGGCCATTGGTCTTCAAGCGGTGGACGGCTTGAAGGTTTCGGAATATCTGCAAGATACTGCTCGTCGGCACATAGAAGGTGATATCACTATCGATGAAGCACGTGAGCTTGTCAACAAATACTATATTACGAAAAACGCCCATGGTGCTCACGATGAAGGGACGGAAGAGGCCGACCGTGTTTCTTCGAACATCGTAAAAGTATTGTCAAGTCCCACTTTCAACTTCAGCACTGGCGGTTATCAGTCGGTGCATCGTAGAGTCTTTGAGGGGGTTATGAAACACGCCGGAGAGTTTCGCACCTACGACATTACAAAGAAAGAATGGGCGCTGGAAGGCGACACGGTGCTCTATCTTAACTGGGAGGACCTGCGCCGAGCCATTGACTATGACCTTGAACAGGAACGCGCCTACACCTACAAGGGAAAGAGCCCCGACGAGATGATAAGCCATCTGACACGGTTCGTCTCCGGATTGTGGCAGATACATGCTTTTGCCGAGGGTAACACGCGTACCACGGCCGTTTTCACGATTCAATACCTGCGCTCATTGGGATTCAATGTGGGCAATGACCTGTTTGCAAAGCATTCGTGGTATTTCCGCAATGCTTTGGTGCGGGCCAACTATCACAATATTGAAAAGGGGATAGATTATTCGCCCGTCTATTTAGAGCGTTTCTTCCGCAACCTGCTGCTGGGAGAGCAGTGGGACCTGCGCAACCGATACCTGCATATCCACCCGACGGAAGAATGGAGCGTGCAACCCAATTTGGCAGCCCCCACAAGTACCCGTACAAGTACCCGTACAAGTTCATCTGTAATATACTCAAATCCAAATAGTAAGTTCTATACAAATAACGAAGCAATCATTGAACTTGTACGGGTAATTGGAGACGAAGAACTAAGCATTAAACAGATGATGGAACTCAAAGGTCTCAAGCACAGGAATAATTTTCTGGAATACCATCTTGAACCTGCATTGAGGGAGAAATTTGTGCGCAGGAAATACCCAGACCGTCCCAATCATCCACGGCAGAGATACTTGCTAACGGTGAAAGGCCTGGCCTTGTATAACGAATTAACAAAAGAGGAATAACAACTATGCCATACTTCAACGAAAGTCAGTTGGAACTATCCATCGTCACTCTGCTGCAAGAGCAGGGCTATGACTACGTAAAAGGCGAGGACATAAAGCGTGACCTTGACGAGGTGGTGCTGCACGACGATTTGGCACAATATCTGCGCAGCCGATATGGCAGCGACGGCATTACCGACACCGAGGTGGAGGCCGCCATACGCGTAATAACGCAGAAACAGGGCGGCACGCTATATGCCGAAAACAAGCATACCCTCAACATGCTGATGGACGGCTTTTCGCTGAAGCGTGAAGACCCATCGAAACAGAACCTATATATCTACCCCATAGCGTTTGACGAGGCCAACAGGAAGCACAATATCTTCAAGGTGGTGAACCAGTTTGACATAGTGGGACTGCAGCACCGAATACCCGATGCAATAATCTTTCTGAACGGCCTGCCCGTGGTGGTGTTTGAATTCAAGAACGCGCTGAAGCAGGACACTACCATAGAGGACGCCTACAAGCAACTAACTATCCGCTACCGCCGAGACATTCCCGCACTGTTCAAATACACGGCCTTTATTGTCATTTCCGACGGCGTGAACAACAAGTTCGGCACCCTTTACACGCCATACGAGTTCTTCTACGCCTGGCGCAAAGTGAACGCCAAGGACAAGGGCTGCGACGGCATCAACTCGCTGAAAACGATGATTGCCGGACTGTTTAGGAAGGAGCGTCTGACGGACATAATACACAACTTCGTCTATTTTCCCGACACATCGAAAGACGAAAAGAAATTCATCTGCCGCTATCCGCAGTATTTCGCCGCACGCTCGCTCTATCAGAATATCCTGAACCACAGCAGGCTGAACGCTGGCGGCGACGGCAAGGGCGGCACCTATTTCGGCGCTACGGGCTGCGGCAAATCGCTGACCATGCTGTTTCTCTCGCGTCTGCTGATGAAGAGCAAAGCGCTATGCAGTCCGACAATAATACTAATCACCGACCGCACCGACCTTGACGACCAACTGTCGCGACTGATGCTCAACGCCAAACAGTTTGTGGGCGACAGCGTGATAGAACAGGTGGAAAGCCGCGAGGATTTGAAAAGCAAACTGCAAGGACGCACCAGCGGAGGCGTGTTTCTGACCACCATACAGAAGTTCTCGAAGGACATCAACCTGCTGTCGAACCGCGCCAACATTATCTGCATAAGCGACGAGGCTCACCGCTCGCAGACCTGCCTGGAAGAGAAAGTGGAGATAACCGACAAGGGCGTGAAACGCTCATACGGTTTTGCCAAATATCTGCGCGACTCGCTGCCCAACGCCACATACGTGGGTTTCACCGGCACGCCTATTGACGCCACGCTGGATGTGTTTGGCGCCGTGGTTGACGAATACTCGATGATAGAGGCTGTGGAAGACGGCATAACAAAGACCATAATGTATGAAGGTCGCGCATCGCACGTGTTTGCCGACAGCGAACTGATAAAGCAGATAGAAGACTACTACGACAAATGCGCCGAGGAGGGCTCGTCGGAATATCAGATTGACGAGAGCAAGCGCGCCATGACGCAGATGAGCGTGCTGCTCAACAGTCCCGACCTGATACACCGTCTGGCGGTGGATTTCCTACAGCACTATGAACGCCGAGTGGAAGAAGGCAGCACTGTGAAAGGGAAGGCCATGATAGTATGCGCCACTCGCGAAATTGCCTTTGCCATCTACAAGGAAATTATCGCTATGCGTCCCGAATGGGCCGAGAAAAAGATTTGCACCGACGGCGAGATGCTGACCAAGGAGGAGGCCGAGAAGATAAAGCCTATAGAGAAAATCAAGTTGGTATGCATACGTCAGAAAGACGATATTCCAGAACTGTACAATCTGCTTGGGCCCGACGAGGAACGCAAAAGCCTTGACCTGCAGTTCAAAGAAGAGAAATCGAACTTCAAGATTGCAATAGTGGTGGATATGTGGATTACGGGCTTCGACGTGCCTTGTCTGGACACTATGTACTGCTACAAGCCATTGCAGATGCACACGCTGATACAGACCGTAAGCCGTGTGAACCGCAACTATCCCGGCAAGGACAAGGGACTGATAGTCGATTACCTCGGCATCAAAAAGAAGTTCAACCAGGCCATGAAGCGCTACGCCAACGGCGGACAGCAAGAAACGCCGGTGGAGACCATAGACAACGCGGTGAAACTGTTCAAAGACGAATTGGACCTGCTGCAACAGATGTTCCACGGAATGGACTACGGCAAATTCTTCAGCGGCACACCGCTCGAACAACTGGACACGCTGCAAACCTGCGCCGAACACATACAGCAAACCAACGAGACGGAGAAACGCTTCATGAAGCACACCATAATCATGAAGTCGGCCTACAATATGTGCAGCAGCGACGAGCGGATTACAAAAGAAGATGTGAACGACGTGCATTTCTTCACAGGTGTGCGCTCTGTAATCTATAAGACCACGACAGGCGAGTCGCCCGATGCATCACAGATGAACCGCCATGTGCTGAAATTGGTAAACGAGGCATTGATTTCGGAAGAGGTGGTGGCAATAAACACCATGCAACTCGACAACGCCGAACAGATAGACATGCTGGCCTCGCAGTATATGGAGAAACTGAAACGGCTGCCGTATAAGAACACCAAGGTCAAACTGATGGAGCAACTGCTCAAAAGGGTTATAGACAGCGTGAAGATGGTGAACAAAGTGAAAGCCGTTAGTTTCACCGAGCGACTGAACAGCATTATAGACCAATACAACGACCGCTCGGACGACATGGTGCTGGCCGACGAAATAGTGACAGAGGTGGCGAAGCAACTGGCCGATTTGTTTGAGGAAATAAAGAAAGAGAATGTACTGCCAGACGGAATACCCGACATAGAGGTTAAGGCATTCTACGATATTCTGAAAGCGGTGGCAGATAGGTATGGCTTTTTAGACGAATATACCGAGGAACAGTATATAGCCCTTGCCAAAGACGTGAAAGAGGTGGTGGACGACAATACGCAATACATAGACTTTGACAAGAAGGCCGACATAATGGCACAGTTCAAGGTGCAGATTATTCTGACTCTCGCCAAACACAAATACCCACCAGCAACACGCGACGATGTGTTCAAAGCCATATTCGAGCAGGCAGAGAACTTTAAGAAAAACAAAAAGGAGAGAACACAAGAGAGCAATGGCTCGGCATCGAAAATGAGCGAAACATCTGCCAAGCAAGACAAGGAGACAGTCATTTTTGACGAGTATCACACAGGCTGTATTCCTCTCTACACGCTACGCGCCGCCTGCGGCTATTTTGAAGATGGCAATACTCCAGACCTGGAAGGCTGGATTGACGCAAGAGGCAATGGCTTTACGCCCGACGAGAAAAGACATTTTGCCGTTCACGC
>ONLQ01000037.1 GCA_900318665.1 uncultured Bacteroidales bacterium
CAGCGCTATGCCAAGACGACGGGTGTACCGGTGCTGCTGATAGGGCATATCACCAAGGACGGCACGCTGGCGGGACCGAAAGTGATGGAGCATATTGTTGACGCGGTGCTGCAATTCGAGGGCGACAGAAACTACGGCTTTAGAATACTGCGCGCGCTGAAAAACCGCTTTGGCTCGACGGCGGAATTGGGTATTTTTGAGATGTCGGGCAGCGGGCTGCAAGAGGTGCCAAATCCCTCGCAGTTTCTTTTAGGACAGCGCGACGAGTCGCTCAGCGGAGCATCGATTGCCGCTACTCTTGAGGGTGCTCGTCCAATATTCATAGAGGTTCAGTCGCTGGTGTCGAGCGCGGTCTATGGCACTCCGCAGCGCAATGCTAACGGATTGGAACTGCGACGGCTGTCGATGCTGCTGGCGGTGCTTGAGAAGCGATGCGGGTTCAAACTTGGCGCAAAAGACGTGTTCCTTAACATTGCGGGCGGCATAAGGGTTAACGACCCAGCAATCGACCTTGCCGTGGCGTGCTCAATACTTTCGAGCAACGTTGATATTCCTATTTCGCCACGCGTTTGCATGGCCGCCGAACTTGGTCTTTCGGGCGAGGTGCGGCCGGTGAGTAGGGTAGAGCAGCGCATTGCCGAGGCTGACCGACTGGGATTTGAGAAGATATTTGTGTCGCGATACAACAGCAAAGGGCTCGAAAAGAAGCGTTTCGGGATAGAGATTGTCGAAATCAGCGTTATTGAGGAGGCTTTCCGCAAACTGTTTGCTTAATGAATAAACACAAGGTCTTTTCTTGTTTTATTTTTGCAATTAGTCGGTCGTTGTTGGCGTCTGTCGTTAGCATTTGATTGGCATTTAGGCTTTTATGGTACCTCGTTCGAGTTTTGTTCGGACTTTATTCGTGATTTGTTCGAGAAAAGATTGTGTTTCTCTTTGCAAAAGGTTGGATTTAGGTTTTGTCGCTTGCGATAAATTTTATAAAAAAATATAATGTTGCCAATAATAAAAAGCACAATTTTTAGTTATCATTATAGAAAACGTTAAATTAATATAATTTTTACATCCTTTAACATACATACAACTAATGCAAGCCGAAATCAAAACATCGAAAGGAACTATGGTGGCCGACCTTTATGAAAAAGAGGTCCCCGGCACTGTTGCCAACTTTGTATCGCTCTCCCAGAAAGGATTTTATAATGGTCTGCGTTTCCATAGGGTTATACCTGATTTCGTAATACAAGGCGGCTGCCCGTTCAGCCGTAATATTGGTGACCCGCGCGTGGGTACGGGTGGTCCGGGATATCATATTCCTTGCGAGACCAAAGCGGAAAAGCAATACCACGACCGTGGCGTGCTCTCTATGGCTCATGCTGGAAGAAATACTGGCGGCTCGCAGTTCTTCATCTGCCACAACCGCGAAAACACACAGCATCTCGACGGCGTGCACACTTGCTTTGGCAAGGTGGTGGAGGGTCTTGACGTTATTGACAAGATACGTGCTAACGACGAAATAATCAGTATAACAATAAAATAACTTTTGCAATGAATTTAGGCATTAAACTTCTTGTTGCCGAGGACGACCCTAACATGGGAATGATTCTCAAAGCCTACCTCACGCAAAAAGGATACACTGTTTTTCTTGCTGCCGACGGCCAGGAGGCTATGGATATTTACGGGCGCGACGATGTTGATGCCTGTGTGCTTGACGTGATGATGCCCGTGATGGACGGCTTTGAGGTGGCAAAGGAGATTCGTCGCACTGACAAACGAATCCCCATATTGTTTCTGACTGCCAAGAACCTTGAAGAGGATGTCCTTAAGGGGTTCGAGGTGGGCGCCGACGACTATATCACAAAGCCCTTCAGCATGGAGGAACTGCTGGCTCGACTCAACGCGTCGATACGCCGTGCTTTTGACGATGGCAAGCCGGACAAAAACATCTTCCACATGGGGCGCTTTGTGTTCGACTACGGCCATCGCTCGCTCACATACGGCGACAATGTGCGCATACTCACCTCGCGCGAGGCTGATTTGCTGCGTCTTTTTGCCATCAACTTCAACCAGGTTGTTGACAGGGCAAGCGCGCTGCAGAAAATATGGAAAAACGACAGTTTCTTTGCCGCCCGCAGTATGGATGTCTATATCACCAAACTGCGCCGCTATCTGAAAGATGACCCAACGATACAGATTGTCAATATCCACAGCGTTGGTTTCAAACTGACACAGATAAACGAATAGGTTTGTCTTATAGTGTATTATAAGAGTATTGTTGCAGCGTAGATGTAGGCAGACGGTCGCATCTTTCAGTAGTTCTGCGATTAAACAATGCAAATGGCAGATTAATGAAAATCACATTTCTTGGTACGGGTACTTCTATGGGAGTGCCCGTTATTGCTTGTCATTGTGATGTTTGCCAGTCTGACGACTATCACGACCACCGTTTTCGCACATCGGCACTCATTGAGACCGATGGCGGCAAGAACATTCTTATAGATATCGGTCCCGATTTTCGTATGCAGATGCTGACGCATAAGGTGGAGCATCTTGACGCTATACTCATTACCCATGCCCATCGCGACCACGTTGGAGGTTTAGATGATATTCGTGCTTTCAACTATGTGCAGAACAGCAAGATGCAAATCTATGGCAACTCGATTGCACTCAATGCGTTGCAACGCGACTATCACTATATCTTTGAGCCGCACCCTTATGCCGGGCTGCCAGAGGCCGACCTTCACGTTCTTGACGGGATAGACTCTTTTCAAGCAGACGACGAAACCATCGTCCCTATAAGGGCTATGCACAAAGATTTGCCCGTTTTGGGCTATCGCATTGGTCCAATTACCTATATCACAGATGCAAACCATATTGACGATAAAGAGTTGGATAAATTGCGTGGCAGCGAGGTGTTGGTTATCAACGCTCTTCGTAAAAGCACACATTTCTCTCATTTCTCTCTGCCAGAGGCTCTTGCAATCATTGACATCGTCAAGCCTCGAAACGCCTATATAACCCATATCAGTCACGAAATGGGCTTGCACGAAAACGTTAGCAAAGAACTGCCCCAAGGTGTGCATCTTGCATACGATGGACTTAAAGTAATGATTTAATAATATTCTGCATTGTGCTGCTATCCATCTGTATTCCTATATACAACAACGATATTGGCGTTCTGCTTGAGGCTCTTGCTGTTCAAGCCGAGGGACATGAGGATGTGGAGATAGTATGCATTGACGACCACTCGGACCATTCCTACTATGAGATAAACTCTAACGTGGCCGACAAAATAGAGAAAAAAGGGCTGTGCAAGATAAAATATATCTATTTGCCAGAGAATGTTGGGCGTTCTCGTATTAGAAACCTTTTTCTTCAGTATGTAGATGCGGAGTATATGCAATTTCTCGACTGTGACGCGACTATTGAAAATCACGACTTTGTATCCAACTGCCTCTCGGCCATACAAGAAAAGCCCGATGTGGTTTGTGGAGGCTGGCGTTACGAAGTGCCCTGCGACCGAGCGCACAAACTTCGTCTGAAATATGCCGAACAGCGTGAATGTCGAGATATTGCGACGCGCTCCAGCGAGCCATATCGCTCGTTTCAAACGGGCAATTTTATGATTCGTCGCTCGCTGCTGTCCGAAATACGTTTTGACGAGTCGATAGTCGGCTATGGGCATGAGGACACTCTTTTCGGCTTTAGGCTTAGGCAGAGGAATGCGCATATTGCTCATATCGACAATCCAGCGGTGAGCCGTTCGATAGATAATAACGCCACTTTTGTCGCCAAAAGCGAGCAAGCGGTAGAAAATCTAAAAAAAATCTATTTTGAAATACTAAAATCTGATAAGGATTTTGCGGAAGAGGTAGCACTGATTAGGTGCTACGAAAAACTGCGTTCAAAGCGTTTGCTATGGCTTGTAAGGGCATCGTTTTTCGTGCTGCACAGACCATCTAAATTCATTCTATGTCAAGGTTTTGCCAGCGTAAACCTCTTTTCTTACTATAAGTTGGGACTTATGTGCCGATAATGCTATTAGGTGCATTTGAGCCAAAAGGATTGGGCGCCATGATGCTTGCTTCGTTCGGGGAAAACGATGTGATGTAAAGAATTTTAGCGAATCCCTATATTGTAAAAAACATTTTATTTTCCTATCTTTGCATATTGCATTAAAAATATGGCAAAGATAATAAGAAGGTATCAGTCAGAGATTTATGGAAACTATAGGCTGGCATACGCCACTTATGGTGTCTTGACGGGCATTGTGCTTGCCATTGTCATGCTGTTGCACCGTGCTTTGCTGCCTTCCAATCCACCCACTTCGCCGGAATCTTTTGAGTCTGACGTGGTTCTTGCCGTAGCTATCTTTGTATCTGCCTATCGCTATCGCAGCACGCTACCCGACAAGCAGATAATGCTCAAGGAATTGCTGCTGCTTGGAATGGGTACCGCCATTGTCGCCGCCATTGTCTATGGGCTGCTGTTGTGGCTTGTGCTCGGCGCGGTTTATCCCGACTTGGTTGATACTTTTATCCAGCAGCGCATCTCGCTTATGCCGACGGCCGACCAAGGTGTTGACGAGGCGCTGGCAATAGGAAAGACCAAGGCCTATACGGCAGGCGATTGGGCCTTTATCGGCGGTTTTCGCATTTTTGTGATTTCGATAATATTCACATTTTTTTCAGCAATCATTTTCAGGACTCAGAAAAGTCCTATAAAACAATAAACTAACTATGGATATTTCAATAATCATCCCTCTCTTCAACGAAGAAGAATCGCTTCCGCATCTTGCAGAATGGATTGTCCGTGTCATGAACGAAAATAAATTCGACTACGAGGTCATCATGGTTGACGATGGCAGCAAAGACAAGTCGTGGAACGTAATCGAGAGTTTGCATGCCGCCAATCCCCGCTATAAGGGTGTGAAGTTCCGTCGCAACTACGGCAAATCGGCAGCCCTCAACGTGGGCTTCGGTCATGCCCAGGGCGACGTGGTAATCACTATGGATGCCGACCTGCAAGACAGTCCCGACGAGGTGCCCGAACTGTACAGAATGATAAAAGAAGACGGCTACGACCTTGTGAGCGGCTGGAAGAAGAAACGCTACGACAGCAAGATTGCTAAGAATATCCCGTCGAAACTCTTCAACTGGACCACGCGTAAGATGAGCGGCATCAAGTTGCACGACTTCAACTGCGGTCTTAAAGCCTACCGCCACGACGTGGTTAAAAGCATTGAGATTTACGGCGAGATGCACCGCTACATTCCCGTCATTGCCAAATGGGCGGGCTTCAGCAAGATTGGCGAGAAGGTTGTGCAGCACCGCAAACGCGAGTTTGGCGTGACGAAGTTCGGCATGAATCGCTTTGTGAACGGCTATCTCGACCTTATGAGCATTATGTTCATGTCGAAATTCGGCAAACAGCCGATGCATTTTTTCGGTCTGTGGGGCTCTGTATGCTTCCTCATCAGTTTCGTCATTCTCATTGTGCTGTTGGTCCGTCGTTTGCTCGGATTCATGTATCTCTCCAGCAGCATTCTCTATCCATTCGTCATGTTCCTCGCCATCATGGGCCTTATGCTGTTTCTGGCGGGTTTCCTTGGCGAACTCATATGCCGCAATTCTACTACGCGCAACGAGTATCTCATAGAAAAAGTCGAGTTGTAGGAGCGGGGCGATGGCGCTATTCAGACGGAGATACAAAGGCACGGCAATGGCCATGCGCTGGCATCGACAGCGTATGACCTTTCGCTGGTGTGTCTTTGCGTTCGTCCTATTGTCTGTGTCCGTCACCTCATATGCCTTCATCAGCAATAGCGGCGTTTTCCCTCGTCTTTTCAACTACCATGTTGTGGGAGTGGAGCAGGAAGCCAATGTCTATAGGCGCCTTGTTCGCACGCATATCCCACCCATAAACGTCTCGGGTTATAGAAGAGGCGACTTTGTGGACCTGCTGCCCGACATAAACGATGTGCAACTTGAGTCGGCGCAGCGCTGGGGCGTGTGTCCTCCCATACAAGCATCTGGCATTGAGAATAACGAGCAACTTGTCCAAATAAAGAGCAATGGTCTTTATGTCGTCGATACGCTTACTCATTCCATGCCATACCTCGTGCCAGCGGCGGCCTTGCTGCTGCAGTATATCGGCGAGCGTTTTGCCGAGGTGATGAGCGAGCGTAACCACGACGGTCACACCTACAGGCCCATCGTCACCAGTGTTCTGCGTACCAGCAGCGACGTGCGGAACCTTGTGCGCAGCAACCGGAACGCCACCGAAAACTCCTGCCATTGCTACGGCACCACTTTCGACATCACCTATGGACGTTTTCTGCGTGACGACGGCGAGGAGATACAAGAGTTCTGGCTGCGTGACATTCTTGCCATAGTCCTCTATGAACTACGCTACGAGGGTCTTTGCTATGTGCGTTTCGAGGTTCACCAGCCATGTATGCACATCACCGTGCGCGACATTGAATACAAAGGCAACCTCCCATTTACCGAGCAGACGGTAATGCTGAACAGCGATGTCGAGATGGTCGAAATTGCTAAGCCGGAGCCTTCGCCGACGCCAGCGGCAACACCTGCAGCAAACATCAATCAAACCGATAATTACCTGATATTTTAACCATAAAACAAAACATACTACAATGAGTCTCCAATGCGGTATAGTAGGCCTTCCCAACGTGGGAAAATCCACTCTCTTCAACTGCCTCAGCAATGCCAAGGCACAGGCCGCCAACTTCCCATTCTGCACCATAGAGCCTAATGTTGGCGTCATAACCGTTCCCGACGAGCGGCTCAACAAACTCGTAGAAATAGAACATCCCGCCAGCGTGGTCCCAGCCACGGTCGAGATTGTCGATATCGCAGGCCTTGTAAAGGGCGCCTCAAAAGGCGAAGGCCTTGGCAACAAGTTCCTCGGCGACATTCGCACCACCGACGCCATAATCCATGTGCTGCGCTGTTTCGAGGACGATAATATCACCCACGTCGATGGCACCGTCGACCCTGTGCGCGACAAACAGACCATAGACCTCGAACTTCAGTTCAAAGACCTCGAAACCATCGAGAACCGCTACGATAAAGAGGTGAAGAAAGCCAAGGCTGGCGGCGACCCCAAAGCCAGGAAACTCGTTGAGGTGATGGACCTCTACCGCGAGGCTCTGTTGGCAGGCCGTAGCGCACGCACCGTGCAACTTGAGGAGAGCCAACTCGAAGCCGCCAAAGACCTCATGCTGCTCACTGCCAAGCCGATACTTTATGTCTGCAACGTCGATGAGTCGTCGGTGGTGTCGGGCAACCAGCACGTCGAGGCCGTGCGCAACGCCGTGAAAGACGAGAATGCCGAAGTGCTCGTGATAGGTGCCGCCATAGAGGCCGACATTGCCGAACTGGAAACCTACGAGGAGAAACAGATGTTTCTCGAAGACCTCGGGCTCAAAGAGTCGGGCGTCAACCGCCTAATCAAGGCAGCCTACAAACTGCTCAACCTGCAGACCTTCCTCACCGCAGGCCCCAAGGAATGCCGCGCCTGGACGTTCAAGAAAGGCATGAAGGCTCCTCAGACCGCCGGCATCATCCACAGCGACTTTGAGCGCGGTTTTATCCGTGCCGAGGTCATCAAGTTCGACGACTATGTGGCCCTTGGCAGCGAGGCCAAATGCCGCGAGGCTGGCAAAATCTCGGTCGAGGGCAAAGACTATGTAGTGCAGGACGGCGATATCATGCATTTCCGCTTCAATGTCTAAAAGGCTTCTCATAATATGCTCTTCGGCCATAGTTGCCGCCATGCTGCTTTTTGCCTGCTCTACGCAAAAAGCACGCTGGGCTAATATAGCCTATCACAACACCACAACGCACTACAACGTGTGGTGGAATGGCAACGAAAGCCTCAAAGAAGGCATCGAGTTGCTGGAAAAGAACGCCAAAGACGACTACACCCAGGTACTGCCAATCTATAAACTTGGCACCAAAGAGGAGGCAATGTCTGTTTATCCGCAGATGGACCGTGCCATAGAGAAAGGCGTGAAGGGCATCAAGAAGCACAGCATGTTCATCAAAGGCAAGGAATATGTGTCCTATATTCCCGAATGCTACCTGCTTACGGCCTATGCCGCTTTCTACAAGCACGAGTACGTTACGGTTGCCAACACCTGCCGCGTGATGCGTGTGCAGTATGCCGGAACTCGTGCCGCCGACGAGGCATCAATCCTTCTGGGCCGAAGCCTGACAGCCACACAGCAATATGTCGAGGCCGAGTCTGTGCTCGACCAACTTGTGGCCGACCTTGGCAAAGGCAATTTCAACAAGAAACTGACCGAGAAACTCTATCTTGCCGTGGCCGAAGCCACACTGCCGCAGGACAAATACAAGAAGACCGTGCAGTTCATCAAGATGGCTCTCGACGAAAATCCTTCTCGCGCCACCAAGGCACGTCTCAACTTCATTCTCGGCCAGATATATCAAAAGATAGAGAAGCGTAATGTTGCCGTGCGCTATTACGACGAGGCGCTGAAAAACGGGCCAGAGTATGTCATGGAGTTCAACGCTCGCATCAACATGGCCACTTGTGCCGACGTCAAGAGTTCCAATATTGACAAGTTGGAGCGCGACCTCGACAAGATGCTGCGTGACAAGAAGAACGAGGAATACCACGACCAAATCTATTATGCCAAAGGCGAGATGTTTATGGGCGCCCACAACGAGAAGAAGGCCGTGGAGAACTTCTGCCGTTCAGTGGCCGTATCGACCAACAATCCGGCGCAGAAAGCAAAATCAGCCCTTCGTGCCGCCGACATATACTATGACATCTTCGAGAACTACGAGACAGCGCAACTCTACTACGACACTGCCATGGGCATCTTGCAGCCCACCTATTCTGGCTATGCCGACATCAAGGTGCGCTACGATATGCTAAGCGAACTGACAACCAACACGCGCCTCGTGATGCGCAACGACAGCCTGCTGCGTGTGGCCGATATGCCGCCAAAAGAGCGCGAGGCTTTCATTCAGAACATCATCGACGAGAAAAAGAGAAAAGAGGAAGAAGCCAAGCAGCGCGAACTGCTGGCACAGTTCTCTGCCGACGCCAAGGCTCAGCAGAACACGCTGACGGGCGACTGGTATTTCTACAACTCCAACACCGTGCAGAAAGGCAAAGAGTCTTTCGCTCAGCGCTGGGGCGCTCGAGTGCTGGAGGACTACTGGTTCCTTTCCAAAAAGAAAAACATGGGCGGCAACCTGTTGGCGGGAATGGAAGCCGACATCGACGATACTGCCGAAGGCACCGATGACGAGAACGACAGCATTGCTTCCGTTGCATCCAAATCGAGTGGCGATGCCAACGACCCCAATAGCATAGCCTTCTACGAAAAAGACCTTCCGTCGTCGCAAGCCGAGCGCGACTCCATGCGCCATGCTACGGCAGAGGCGTTGCTTAATGCGGGCTATCTTTTCTACGACGGCATCCACAACACCGAGCGCGCCCTTGAATATTATCTGCGGCTCGCCAACCAGTACCCCGACTACGAGCAGATTGTGCAGGCGTTTTTCATGCTCTACCGCATCTACGACCGCCAGGGCAACACCCCCAACGCCAACTACTACCGCGACATGGTGCTGATGGGCTTCCCCGACAGCGACTTTGCCAATCTGATACGCGACGAGAACTATTACAAGGAGATTGCCAAGCGCGAGCAACTGCTGCAAAACGAATACGACGACCTCTTCACCACCTACCGCCGTCGCCGCTACAAAGAGGTTATCAACCAGGCGCAGGTGGTCTGTTCCGAATACCCCGACGACCACATGCTGCCCAAATTCCGCTACTGGGAGGCCATGTCCTATGTCCGCATCAACGAGAAAGAAAACGCCATACGCGTTTTCAAAAACATACTATCCTCAGTACCTGCCACCGACAGCATAGTGCCGCTTGTCAATCAGCAACTCGCACTCTTGCAAAAGGATATGCCCGCCGCCGAATTGCCCTCCGAAGCCGCAGTCACTAAGGCCGATGAGGAAATCACTCCCGCCGACGAAGCCGTAATAGCGAAAAAAGACCCCATAGGCGCTGCCACTCCCGCCAACGAAGAGGAAAAACCGCTCTCCTCCGAGGCTCAGATGTTCCGCTATCGCGAAAACATGCAGCACTATGTGGCCATCGTCGTCAACGACCGCAAAATCCGAGCCACTGATATACAGTATAAGATTGCCGACTTCAACTCCCAATACTATTCCAATTCGGGCTACAGGGTCAACCCGCTAATGTTCACTGACACGACGCAACTCATCACCGTCCATCGCTTCGATAACGCACAAGTGGCAATGGACTATGTGACCCACCTGCTACTCGACAGCGGCCCTCTCAAGCAGTTCGACAAGGCCGACTATGTAATCTTCCCCATATCTACCCAGAACTACACCACATTCTACAGCCGCAAACAAATCGACGCCTATATAGAGTTCTACGAACGCTATTATAAGAAAGGTGCCAAAAAAGAGGAATAATACATATTATATATTATTGCAGACAACGAAAATAAAGTATAAACAATAAAATAGTAACAATTATGGCAAAGATTGAACTTGAAACAGCCCCCATCAACACCATTACAGCCGGCTCTGTAATAAAAGGTAACATTAATGCCAACGGCGATTTCCGTCTTGACGGCAAACTGGAAGGCGACATAACGCTCAACGGCAAACTCGTAGTAGGGGAGGGGGGCAGCATCACCGGAAACGTCATCTGTCAGAACGCCAACATCATCGGCACCGTTATAGGCAACATCTCCGTCAAAGAACTTCTGACGATGCATGCCTCGTCCAAAGTGCGTGGCGACATCCTTATCAACCGCCTCTGCATAGAGCCCGGAGCAATCTATTCCGGAACCTGCCGCATACTCGATGAGGTGAAAAACAACGTCTCTTCCGAGAAAATCGAGGAAAAGAAATAAGACCGCTAATGCTCAGTAGCCTTTTTGAGAAATGGGCTGGCGAGCCGTGCCTACAGCAACTCGCGTTGGGTGCCAATGGCTCTAACCGCCATTATGTGCGCCTCATAGGCAAGACCCATCGCTGCATCGCGGCGCTCAACGACGATGTGCGCGAGAACAAGGCTTTCGTCTATCTGGCCCGCTATTTCAAAAGCAGGGCACTGCCCGTGCCGGAGGTCTATCTTGTGTCCGACGACTACAAGTGCTACCTACAGCAAGACCTTGGCGACACCACGCTCTATGCCTACGCCTACGACAAACGGCGCGAGGGCGGCGGGTTTGACAAAGACACGCTGTCGCTCTACAGGCAGGCCGTTGCCGACCTGGTACGCTTTCAAACCGCAGGCGGCGACATCGACTACAGCATAGCCTATCCCCGCAGCGACTTCGACCGCCAGTCAATGCAATGGGACCTCAACTATTTCAAATACTATTTTCTCAAACTCGCCTACATTCCGTTCGACGAGCAACTGCTCGAAAACGATTTCAGCACACTCATCGAATATCTGTTGCAGGAAGATTGCACCTATTTCATGTATCGCGATTTCCAGTCGCGCAACATAATGGTGTCCGACAACCGCGACTTGTACTATATTGATTTCCAAGGCGCGCGACGCGGAGCGGCGCAATACGACCTTGCCAGCCTTATCTATAGCGCCAAGAGCGACATTCCCGACGTTATCCGCGAAGAACTGCTCGAATACTATCTCCAACTAATGGAGCCGCACATCACCCAACGAGGCCATAGCGTTGACACCTTCCGCCATCGCTTCTACGGCTATGTCCTGCTGCGCATCATGCAGGCCATGGGCGCCTACGGCTATCGCGGCTACTATGAGCGCAAAGACCATTTCCTTAAGAGCATACCGTTGGCAATAGCAAACCTAAAGAATATAGTAGATTTCCATCCGTTGCCAGTCCATCTCCCGCAACTCGAAAAGGTGTGGCAAGCCATTGCGCAGTCCCCGTTGGCATCGTCTTTCAACACCTCGTCAATAGCCGACCGTCTTACAGTCACCGTCAGCAGTTTTTCCTACAAGAAAGGCATACCCCAAGACCCGTCGGGCAACGGAGGCGGACACGTGTTCGACTGTCGTGCGCTACCCAATCCAGGCCGCTATCCGCAGTATAGGTCCTACACCGGACGCGACCTTCCGGTCATCGATTTTCTCAAAGACCTGCAAGAGGTCAAAACCTTCCTAGACAACACGCAAAACATAGTGTTTCAGTCCATCGAAAAATACCAAGAGCGTCACTTTGCCAGCCTCATGGTATCTTTCGGCTGCACCGGCGGACAGCACCGCTCCGTCTATTGCGCCGAGCAGATGGCCAAACGCATAAAGCAACACTACGACTGCTATGTCGTGGTGCGTCATGTTGAACAAGAAAACAAAATTCTAAAAAATTAGAATAACTGATACTTTTTTTGTATTTTTGCACTTTCAAAGAAAACATCGTAAAAAGATAAAAAATAAATATACAATGAAGAAAACAATCCTCCAAATCGGTCTTGCCGTCGTTATTGTTGCATTAGGTTTCTATCTGTACTACAGCATTATGGAACCCGTCAAGTTTGAAAACGAGTACAACAAGCGTCGCGATGCCTGCGCCGAAAAACTCAAAGCCATCCGCACTCTCGAAGAGGCTTATAAGACAACCTACGGCTGCTATTGCGCCAGTTTCGACACCCTCATCACCCGCCTCCTCAACGAGGACAGCATGCGCGTGGTCAGCAAAAACATTCTCTACGACAAGATTCCCGCCGATGTCGATATCAACGAAATGACCGAACTTGAGGCCATTAAGAAAGGCTATATCGAGCGCAAAGACATCTATGTCAACCCCATCAAGAAACTCCTTGAAGATGGCAAATTCGCTTATCTCGACCCCGAAGGGACTCTCAAGAACGCCGAGAACATCGAAATCACCGACAAGATGAGAGCCATGGTCGAGGACGTCCGCTACGTCCCCTATCCTAAAGGAGAAAAATACGAGTTCGAACTCAATGCCGGCAAAATCGAGAAGAACGGCTTTATGGTTCCCGTGTTCGAGTGCAAGGTTGACCTCGTCAAACTGCTTGCCGACATGGACAAACAGCAGGTCGTCAACAGAATTGCCGAACTCGAGAAATACAGCCGCTACGCAGGTTGGAAAGTCGGCGACATGACCCAATCCATCACCGATGGTAACTTCGAATAATTATGTCCTATAGTACACATAACCTCATCTCTACTCCCAACGAGGTGCCGTCATACTATAAAAGATTATCCATTTGCTTAAACCCAAATGGATTTTCTTTTTCGAGAATGACCATGCAAGGCACGCTGCTCACCTTTGGCGAGACCACCATCGACCTTGGGCTTCCCATGTCGAAACTGACGGCGGAACTCAAAGCCTTCTTCGCCGAACAGCACATCTCGCCCTTCGATTTCGAGGAGATGACGCTCGTTGTCGATGCCGACCACTCGTTGTGGATACCCAAAGACCTCTATGAGCCTGACCACGAGCGCGACTATATGACCCCGTTCTTCACTCTGCCCGCAGGCATTGGCTGTGGCGCGGTGTTGAACAAAGCCGTGGGCGCCTACTGCGTCTTTGCCGCCAAGACCTCGGTCGTAACGGCTTTCCGCATCGCCCTGCCAGGCATCGAGGTCACCTGTCAGCAGTCCCTCCTTGCCAACCAGCAGATACTGCAACTGTCGCAGCAGCGGCCCGTCATCCTGCTCCATCAGCGCGAGGCGCAAGGCGACTTCGTCATCTGCAACCAAGGCAAACTGCTGCTCAGCAACAACTACGCCATTCGCAACAACGAGGAACGCCTCTATCGCACTCTCGAACTCATGAAAACACTGCAAGTCGAAAGCAGCGACCTCCTTCTGCTCCTCTGCGGCGACGTCAATCGCGACACCTACGCCTCAATGCGCGGCTTCTTCCCCCACATTGAACTCTACAGCGGCGACAAAATACGCTTCATCAATCCAGAGTTCAAGCAGATGGCCACCTACAAGCACGTTCTTTCCCTCATTCGGCAATAGAACCATCCCGCCAACGCCAAAACACATCTGAAATGCGCATAATAGCCGGAACACTGAAAGGCCGTCGTCTCAATCCGCCCGACAATCTGCCAGTGCGCCCCACCACCGACATGGCGCGCGAAAGCCTCTTCAACATCCTCAACAACTATGTTGACTACGAAGAGTGCGACGCCATGGACCTCTTTGCAGGCACCGGTGCAGTCTCCTTCGAGTTCATTTCCCGTGGCGTCAAATCCATGACGTCCATCGAAATCAACAACCAGTGCACCGATTTCATCAAGGCCACGGCCCAGCGTCTCAACATTCAGAACATCCATGTCGTCCGAGCCGACGTCTTCGACCTGCTGAAACGAGCCTACAAGAAATTCGACATCGTCTTTGCCGACCCGCCCTACGCTCATCCCGATTTAGCCAAGTTGCCCGACCTCGTTTTTGAAAAAGAAATCCTTACCGACGACGGCATCTTCATCCTCGAGCACCCGCGCGAGTTCTCATTCGAGGAGCATCCCCATTTCTGGCAGCACCGAGCCTACGGCAAAGTCAATTTCACCTTCTTTGCCCAAAAACTCGACACCGAAGAATAACCCAAAACCATCCTTTTGCCAAAAGCATAAACCCCGAACAATCTGCGAACAAATCCCGAACAAAGTCCGAACAAAACTACCGCCAAGCAAAAAGGAAACCAAAAGCAAAAATCCGACCAATCTACAAAATCCAATCCTCAAAATAAAAATCCCCATGCAAGCAATAACCAAAACTAATTTTCATTTCCCCAAGCAGAAAAGTCTCTATGTCGGCAAAGTAAGAGACGTCTATAACATCGACGACAAATACATGGCAATGGTTGTCAGCGACCGTATCTCCGCCTTCGACGTCGTGCTACCCAAAGGCATACCCTACAAAGGCCAGGTGCTCAACCAGATAGCCGCCAAGTTCCTCGATGCCACAGCCGACATCCTTCCCAACTGGAAGATAGCCACCCCCGACCCCATGGTAACCGTCGGCCTTAAATGCGAAGGCTTCCGTGTCGAGATGATAGTCCGTGGCTATCTCGCCGGCAGCGCATGGCGCGAATATAAGGCTGGTGCCCGCACCCTCTGCGGCGTACCCCTGCCCGAAGGCATGGTCGAGAACCAGAAATTCCCCACACCCATCGTCACCCCCACCACCAAGGCCGACGAAGGACACGACGAGAACATCTCCAAAGAAGAAATCATCCGCACAGGCCTTGTGGCAAAAGACGACTACGAGCAGTTAGAGAAATACGCCCTCGCCCTCTTCCAGCGCGGCACCGAGATAGCAGCCTCCAAAGGCCTCATCCTTGTCGATACCAAATACGAGTTTGGCAAACGCGACGGCAAAATCTATCTCATCGACGAAATCCACACCCCCGACAGCAGCCGCTATTTCTATGCCGACGGCTATGAAGAGCGACTGGCACGTGGCGAGCATCAGCGTCAACTCTCCAAAGAGTTTGTCCGCGAGTGGCTCATGGCCAACGGCTTCCAAGGCAAAGAAGGGCAGCAAGTTCCCGAAATGACCGACGAAATAGTCAACAGCATCACCGACCGCTACATCGAACTCTACGAGCACATCACCGGCGAGAAATTCCAGAAAGCCGAAGACTGCACCGACGTCGCCGCCCGCATAGAGAAGAATGTTTCCAACTGCCTAAGCGCACTATAAACATAACCCATCAGAAAACAAAACCCAAAGGCAGGGAAATCCCCTGCCTTTTTTCAACCTAAAACAGTCTCGAAGAGACACCACAAATACCACAGGCAAACACCCTTGAAGAAACACCCAAGCACCCAAGGCAAGTAGCCTCGAAGAGGCTGACTCTCAATAACCCCAGACAAACAAAGTGCAGTCTGGGGGATAAATATCCCCCTAAAAAAGCGTCTCGAAGAGACGCGCTCTCAAACAAAAAAACTGCGTAGCCTACGGCATTGAGGAAAAAACGTTAAGAAACATGAGCAATTCCAGTGGAATCGCGAGAAAGAAAGGCGTAAAAAAGTCCGTATGTATAAGCGGGTCGAAGAACCAAGCCAAGTATAACGACCAAACTCCCGAAAACGAGACAAAAGTCCCGTACACGGCACAAAGTGCGAGTTTGCGGACTTTAGCCTTTCGCAATCATTTTTTAGTTTTTTACTCACAGCCTTGAATTTTTCTTTTGGTTCGTTTTCTTTTGTTTCAAGACAAAAGAAAATGAACATGAAAATAAGGAACCACACGAAATATAATCCCGAAGAGACGCGACATTACACACAAGTCAATATCAGAGCGATTTGGGAACATAAAATATAAAAACATGAAAATCCCCCATACCTTTACCATAGTCTTCTCCCTAATCCTGCTTTCAGCCGTAGCCACATGGTTTGTCCCCGGCGGAGAGTTCGTGCGAGAGACCGTCACCATCAGCAACGCCGACGGCAGCCAGTCCACACGCCTCGTCGTCAAAGACAACTCCTTCCACTACGTCGAGAGCCAGCCGCAGACGTGGCAAGTCTTTTCCTCGCTCTTCAACGGCTTCTGCGACAAAGCCGACATCATCATCTTCATCCTTATGGTAGGCGGTGCCTTCTGGATTTTGAACAACAGCCACGCCATCGACATCGGCGTCATGGCCTTCCTGCAGTGGGTGCAGCGCCTCAACAAGTACCGACTAATACAGAAAATCGGCACCGACAACATCATCATCACACTCGTCATGCTGATGTTCAGCGTCTTTGGAGCCGTTTTCGGCATGAGCGAGGAGACCATAGCCTTCTCCGTCATCTTCGTGCCACTGGCCGTCTCCATGGGCTACGACTCCATCGTAGGCCTCTGCATGTGCTATGTCGCCGCCCATATCGGCTTTGCAGGCGCCGTCCTCAACCCCTTCACCATCGGCATCGCGCAGGGCATAGCCGACCTGCCCATCTTCTCAGGTATGGAATACCGCATCGTGTGCTGGTTCGTGCTCACCATCATCGGCATCGCCTTCGTGCTGTGGTATGCACGCCGCATCAAGAAAGACCCGCAACGCTCGCCAGTCTATAAAATCGACGACTACTGGCGTGAGCGTGTCCAGCAGCAGGACAACTCCGCCACGCAATACCACACGCCCCGCATAGCCTACATCGTCTATGCGCTCCTTTCCGTAGTCTATCCTTCCACCACCATAGCCATAGGGCGGGGGAGTGCCACGCTCCACATCATGCCCGTACTCGCCGCCCTTTTCGTCATCACAGGCTTCATAGCCCTGCGCAAGTCGGTCCATTTCTTCATCCTCGACCTCCTGCTTTTCACCATCTTCTATCTCGTGGCAGGCGTGCTCGGCTACGGATGGTATGTCATGGAGATTTCCGCCCTCTTCCTTGCCATGGGGCTCCTCTCCGGCATTGCCGACAGTCAGAAAGCCGACGACCTCGCCAAACTCTTCCTCGCAGGCTGCAAAGACATCATGTCCGCAGCCCTCGTCGTAGGCCTTGCCAGCGGCATCATCTTCATCCTCCGCGACGGCAAAATCATCGACACCATACTCTACGGCCTCACCCATTCCCTCGCCGAGACAGGCACCGTAGCCTCCGTCGGAGTCATGTATGTCTTCCAAACCCTCTTGAACATCGTCATGCCTTCAGGTTCCGCCAAGGCAGCCCTCACCATGCCCATCATGGCGCAGTTCGCCGACCTAATCAACCTCTCGCGGCAGACCACTGTGCTCGCCTTCCAGTTCGGCGACGGTTTCACCAACATGCTCACGCCCACCAGCGGCGTACTCATAGGCTGCCTCGGCATAGCCCGCATCCCCTACGGCACATGGCTCCGCTGGGCCTGGAAGTTCATCCTCTTCCTAATCCTAATAGGCTTCCTACTCCTACTCCCAACAATCTACATAAACCTCCCCGGCTTCTAAAATATGTTCCACAAAACAAAACTAACAAAAAAGCGACAGCGATGGAAACCCCATCGCTGTCGCTCGTTACTAACCTCAAATTTATTTATTTGCTTTCGCCGTTTATCAGTTCGGCGGTGGCTGATTCGAGTTGTTGCGAGGCTGCGCCTTTCACAATTTGGAAATCAATCTTTTCGTCGTCGCCTTCGCCCGTGGTGCTAATCTTGATGACATCGCCAGGCAGTATGACGGCTTTTATTATCTCGTCGGCAAGGTCGTCCTCTATATAGCGCTGTATGGCTCTGCGCAGCGGTCGTGCGCCGTACTGCTCGTCCCAGCCCTTGGCAACGATAAAGTCTTTGGCCTTCTCGTCAAGTTCTACTCCAAAGCCCATCTCCTCAATGCGTTTGAACAGCCCGCACAACTCGATGCCGATAATCTTGTGGATATCCTCACGACCCAGCGAGTTGAAATAAACTATATCATCTATACGATTCAGAAACTCTGGCGAGAAAGTCTTTTTCAGCGATTTCTCTATCACGTCGCGTTGCAGTTTCTGTTTCTCCGCCTCGTGAACCGGGGTAGAGAAGCCCACGCCAGTGCCAAAATCCTTCAACTGACGGCTGCCTATGTTCGACGTCATGATGATTATCGTGTTCTTGAAATCCACTTTGCGCCCCATGCCGTCGGTCAATTGTCCGTCGTCAAGCACCTGCAGCAGCACGTTGAACACATCGGGGTGCGCTTTCTCTATCTCGTCGAGTAGCACGATGCTGTAAGGCTTGCGGCGTATGCGCTCCGTCAGTTGGCCGCCCTCTTCGTAGCCCACATATCCCGGAGGCGCTCCTATCAGTCGGCTCACAGCAAATTTCTCCATATACTCGCTCATGTCAATGCGCACCATGGCAGCTTCGCTGTCAAACAGATAGCGCGACAAAATCTTGGTCAGATAGGTCTTGCCGACACCCGTAGGACCGAGAAACAGGAACGACCCGATAGGACGGTTGGGGTCTTTCAATCCAGCACGATTGCGACGTATGGCTCGTGCCACCTGCTTTATGGCCTCGTCTTGTCCCACCACGCTGCCTTGCAACTCTTCCTCCATCTTCATCAGTCGCGCGCTCTCGTTCTCGGCAATACGTTGAATAGGCACACCCGTCATCAGCGCCACCACGGCAGCAATATCCTGTTCCGACACCACCACGCGGTTTTTCTTCTCATTCTCCTCCCATTGGCGTTTCACGTCTTCCAGTTTGCTGCTCAACTCGTTGGCCTCATTGCGGTAGCGTGTGGCCTCCTCGTAGCGCTTCTCCGACGACAGTTTTTTCTTCATGGCGTTAGCCTTCTTCAACTCCTCTTCGAGAGTGATAATCTCTTTCGGCACCTCCACATTGGCAATCCTTGCCCTCGAGCCCGCCTCGTCAAGCACGTCGATGGCCTTGTCGGGCAGCAGTCGGTCGCTCACATATCGTTCCGAAAGCGAGATACAAGCCTTCAACGCCTCGTCGGTGTATTGCACAAGGTGGTGGTCCTCGTATTTCTGCTTAATATTCTGCAAGATGACAAGCGTTTCCTCGGGAGTGGTGGCCTCAACCAGCACCTTCTGAAAACGACGCTCCAAAGCACCGTCTTTCTCTATATATTGGCGGTATTCGTCAAGGGTGGTAGTTCCTATGCACTGCACCTCGCCACGAGCCAGCGCAGGCTTGAACATATTAGAGGCGTCAAGCGAGCCGCTTGCGCTGCCAGCGCCCACAATGGTGTGAATCTCGTCAATGAAAAGAATTATCTCGTGGTGTTTCTCCAACTCGTTGAGGATAGCCTTCATACGCTCCTCAAACTGACCACGGTATTTCGTACCTGCCACAAGCGAAGCAAGGTCGAGCGACACCACGCGCTTATCGTGCAGCGTGCGAGGCACCTGTCCCGACACAATGCGCAATGCCAGCCCCTCGGCAATGGCGCTCTTGCCAACGCCGGGCTCGCCAATCAGAATGGGGTTGTTCTTCTTGCGGCGGCTCAAAATCTGCGCAATGCGTTCCAACTCCTTGGTGCGTCCCACCACGGGGTCCAACTGCCCCGCGGCAGCCATCTTCGTCAGGTCGCGGCCAAAATTGTCGAGAGCCGGAGTGTTGCTGTCCTTCGACTTCGACGAACTGCCACGCGACTGATTTTCGTTGGCAAACAGCACCGAGTCGTTGTTGTCGTCGTCGCTGGTCTGCATGGTGAAGTCAGGCTGGTCGGCATCGTTGTCGTCCTCAAGGCTCGACTTCATGTTCTTCATATTCTCTATGGCGCGCAGAAAGACATCATAGTTCACCCCCACGGCCTTGAGCAACTGCGCGGGCGTGTTGTTGCCGTCCTGCAGAATGGCAAGCACAAGGTGTTCGGTACCAACATAACGGTCCTTGAGTTTCATCGACTCCAACGCCGCGCGACGCAGCACAGAGAGCGTCTGTCCCAAAGCGGGCAACTGACTCTCTTCCTTATACACTATGTCGCTCGTCGCTCGGCTGTAGATGTTCTCTATGCGAGTCCTTATGTCTGACATATTGACACCCAGTGCCACGAGTTGTACATGCCCCGTGGACTCTGGCAGACGCATCAGGGCCAGAAAGAGGTGCTCCACGCCTATGGCGCCGTTCTTCATTCGTATGGCCTCGTCCCTGCTCGACGTCAGCAGTTTGGTCATATTGGAACTATACGGCCTATCCGGGTTGGAACTGTTGGTGTTTTCCATGTGCTTCGCTTATTGATGTTATTTTGAGAATGCAAAATTACTACAAAACAAAAATCGCTTACTCGGCTGCCATTCATTATTTTCAACACCGATTTGTTAATCCTAAAGGTGTTAATAACTTTGCCCCTCAAACAGCCCTAAAACGCTTTATATTCCAAGAAAAAAACGTATTTTTGCATTTTCTTTCGAGAAAGCACTACTATCCGCTATCATACAATAATTAGAATAATAGAAACGTCAAAATGGATTTTGAAAACGAAAAAATAACACGGGTTGACATCGAGTCCACGATGAAAACAGCCTATATCGACTACGCTATGTCGGTTATTGTGGCTCGTGCATTGCCCGATGTGAGAGATGGTTTCAAACCTGTGCACCGCCGCATACTCTACGCCATGAACGACATGGCGCTCTACTACAACTCTGCCTACAAAAAGTCCGCCAGCGTGGTTGGCGAGGTGCTTGGTAAATATCACCCCCACGGAGACTCCTCCGTTTACGGCGCTCTCGTGCGTCTGGCACAGCCGTGGAATATGCGCTATCCCTTGGTTGACGGTCAGGGTAACTTCGGCTCGGTTGACGGCGACGGCGCTGCCGCCATGCGTTACACCGAGGTCCGTATGGCTAAAATCTCCAACGAGATGCTGGCCGACATCAAGAAGGACACCGTGGACATGATGCCCACCTACGACAACTCTCGCAAAGAGCCCACCGTGCTTCCTGCCAAAATTCCTAACCTCCTTGTCAACGGCTCCAACGGTATTGCCGTGGGTATGGCAACCAACATGCCGACCCACAACCTCACCGAGGTCATCAACGGCTGCATCGCCTTTATCGATAATCGCGAAATCTCTGTCGAGGAACTGATGAACTATATCACCGCCCCCGACTTTCCCGACGGCGGCATCATCTACGGCTACAACGGTGTGCGCAACGCCTACACCACCGGCCGCGGCAGCATCATTCTGCGCGCGCAGACCACCATCGAGACCGACAGCCGCGACAGAAACCTCATCGTCGCCACCTCTATTCCTTACGGCGTCAACAAGTCGGAAATGATTAAACGCCAGGCACAACTGGTCAAAGAGGGCAAGATTGTCGGCATCACCGACATCCGCGACGAGTCGAGCAAAAAAGAAGGCACCCGCGTGGTCTATCAGTTGCGCAACGACGCAGTCCCCAACGTGGTGCTCAACAAACTCTTCCAACTCTCCGAACTCCAGTCCTCTTTTGCGGTCAACAACATTGCCCTCGTCCACGGACGCCCAATGCTGCTCAACCTCAAAGACCTCATACAGCATTTTGTAGAGCATCGCGAAGACGTCGTCACACGTCGCACCAAGTTCGAGATGGACGAGGCCGCACGTCGCGCCCATATCCTCGAAGGCTTCCTGAAAGCCATCGACATCATCGACGAAATCATTGCTCACATTCGCGCCTCCAAGACTGTCGATGACGCTCGCAAGGGCTTGATGGACCGTTGGGCTTTCTCCGAAGAGCAGGCCAACGCCATCGTCGAAATGCGCCTCCGCCAACTCACCGGCATGGAACGCGAAGCCCTGCAGCAAGAGCACAATGAGAAAGTCGCCTTCATCGAGCGCTGCAAGGTCATCCTCTCCGACCACAACGAACTCATGGGCGTCATCAAAGACGAACTGAACAAGATAAAAGAGGCTTACGGCGACGAGCGTCGCACCATTGTTAAACACGACGCCGCCAACTTCCGCGTTGAAGACACCATTCCCGACGACGAGGTGGTCATTACCATCTCCCACAAGGGCTACATCAAGCGCACTCGCCTCGACGAATACCGCACACAAAGCCGTGGCGGCGTGGGCTCCAAAGGCTCGTCTGTCCGCAACGAGGACTTTGTGGAGCACATCTTTATGGCCACCAACCACAACTATCTGCTGCTCTTCACCGAGATGGGTCGTTGCTACTGGATGCGCGCATTCGAGGTGCCAGAAGGCGAAAAGAACGCCAAAGGCCGTCCCGTGCTCAATATGATTAATATCTCGCCAGAAGATAAAATCAAGGCCTACGTCAATGTGCCAACACTTTCCGATGCCGAATACATCACCAGCCACTACATCGTGATGTGTACCAAGAGCGGTATCGTAAAGAAAACCACCCTCGAAGCCTACTCCCGTCCTCGCAGCAACGGCATCATCGCCGTCGGCATACGCGAAGGCGACGAACTCCTAACGGCACGTCTCACCGATGGCGACAGCCAGATGCTCATCGCCACACGCCAAGGCAAACTGATGCGCTGCCACGAAGAGGAATTTCGTGCTTTGGGACGTGGTGCTAGCGGCGTGAAAGGCGTTTCGCTCGAACCCAACGACGACGCAGTCATCGACCTTCTATGCGTCAAGTCCGACAGCAACGAGGACATCCTCGTAGTCTCCGAAAACGGCTATGGCAAACGCTCCGAACTCGAAGGCTATCGCACCACCCACCGTGGCGGAAAAGGCGTCAAGACACTGCAAATCACCGAAAAAACAGGTCTCCTTGCCGCCATCGCCAATGTCAACGACGAGCAAGACCTTATGATTATCAACCGCTCCGGCATCACCATACGCCTCAAGATTAGCGACCTGCGAATACTTGGACGTAACACGCAGGGCGTCAAACTCATAAACCTGCGCGGCAAAGACTATATCGCCTCCATAACTCCCGTCCCGACATCCGACGATGACGAAGAGACCAATCCAGACATCATTGCCACGGATGGCGAAAACGGAGTAGGGGAGAGCACTCTCGAAAACACAGAAAACAATAATACTCCCGAAAACGACACTAAAGAATAAACAACAAACCAAATATCACAAACCATGAAAAAACTGACTTTAACCATAGTGCTTGCTGCATTTGCCATCGGCCTCAATGCCCAAACACTTAATGTTCAGAGCGCTATCCAAGACCTTAAAAAAGGTTATCTGAACAAAGCAAAGGAAGAAATCGACCTGGCATGCGAAAACGAATCCACCAAGAACGACGCCAAGACATGGTGCTATGCCGCTATGATTTACGGCCAGATAGGTGGTGAGTCAACAAAACCCAAGTCGAAATACAAAAACCTTGACCCCGAATGGCTCGAAAAAGCCTACAACGCAGCACTCCGTTGCAAGGAACTCGACACCGAGAACGAGTATGCCGACAAAAACAACAGCGTTTTCCGCTATGTTGGCAACGAATACTACACCCGCGCCGTGTCGGCTTTCAATGACGAGAAAGACTATAAGAAAGCCCTCGACAACTCCGACCGCGCCATCAAAATCTTCAACAACTCCGGCGACAAAAAGTTTGCCGACGACGCCTACTATCTGGCAGGTCTTTGCGGCAAGGCAATGAAAGACAACGAGATTATTCTCAACTACTTCAAACCACTCGTGCGTCGCAAAACCGACAAAGAGATGGTCTATACCACTCTTTTCTCCCTCTACAAAGAGAAGAACGACACCGTCGAGGCTGTGAAACTCGCCAACAACTACGTCAAAAACTGCCCCAATGATTACAACTCCTATCTCACTCTCGCACAGGCACATCTGCTGCGTGGCGACGTTGAGAAAGGCAAAGAGATGATTAACAAATCGCTGGAGCAAGCCAAAGACAAGCCCGAAATCTATTCCAAACTTCTTGGTGCTGCCGCCAGCATCCTTGAGGCCAATAAGGACTACGAAGGCGCTGAAGCCAAATACCAGGAGTCGTTGTCAATGAACGCCAATCAGTTTGAGTCGAATTTCGGTCTTGGCAAGATGATTTTCAACCGTGGCGTTGACAAACTGTCTGCCGCAAACGAAGTTCCTATCGACGACGAGACCGGTCTGAACGAGAAACTCATTGCCGAATCCAATGATTTCTTCCGTCAGTCAATCCAATATTTCAACGCCGCCATCGGTTACATCGACGGCTTGACCGACCCAGAGGCAATACGTATGCAAAAGAAAAACCTCTTCGATTGCTTATCAGCCCTCAAAACCGTTTACGCCCGTCTCGAAATGTACGACGAACTAAAACCAGTAAACGCCCGCCTAAACGAAATCCAAGCCCAATAAGGATTTACCAGTAAGCAAAAGAAATCAAAAATTGCAGTAAACAAATAAAATTGCAATAAATACAAAAAACGGTCTCAAAAAAACGAGACCGTTTTTTTTTGTTGTTTGTATTAATTATAAGCCATTGAATCCCTAAACAGAATATCTCAACAGAATAATTTAATAGAATAACTTAATATAATTCCTCAACTACAAAATACTCCGTAGGAGTTTTCTATTAGAACTAATCAAACCAAAGGGGACAAAACAATACTCATAAAAAGAATAATAAATACACCCTACTTAACATAAGGGGAATTATCGTAGAAAGATATTAAGTGTGAGAAAAATGCAATCAACGCACAAACAATGTGATGAAACCTTCTGACTTAAATAAAACACCAGGTGTTGTGCAATATGATATAAAAACAATAATTGATGATTTTTCGTATTTGCGTTTGAAAAATTTTGGTTAAGGTTTCGTTTCTGATTAAAAATTCCAATTCAAAATTTGAAAAATCTAACAGAACAATCAGAAAAATTTTAGGACAGTTCTTTTACTGTTTGTGAACCCGTCATAAAATCCACAAAAATTTTCAGCCGTCTTAAGTCAGACATTTTCTAAAATTTGAGGATTTCTATTTGCATCAATAACTCAACGAGAATTGAAAATTTCAAGCCTAGCCGTATATTTGACTTATATATCAAAATATAGACGTTTTTACGAAACAATATAAAAAATCAAAACAAAATAGATTTTATCAAACATAAGTAACTCAAAGAAATAATTACAAATATTTAAATAAAATGTTTAATGTTGTAATTAAATTAATCTGGAAGAAAAAATGTCAGAGGTCATAAATCAGAATTGAATTTTTCTTTTTTTATAAAAGGTATAAAAAAGAAACGGCCAAAATGAATTTGGCCGTTTCTCCGCGTCGCATTGTTGGTATATACTTGCTTATCGTTTTTTTCGAAAAAATTATTTTTTAGAGAAAGCCGCCACAGCGGAGACTCCACGAGAATTGGAAATTTGAAAGCAGACTGTCTCGCCCTCTTGTTTGCAGAAAACTGATAGCGTGTCGCCAGGTTTGGTTTCTGCAGGATAATCTATTTGGAAATTCCAGCCGTCGAAACGCGATGGTCCGTGTTTCTTGGTTTCAATATCAGCATCGTCTGCAATAGCCATTGTCGGAAAATGGTCGCTCATCAACTTAATATATTCGGCATTATTGACATGCTGCGTGTGGTCGATAAACGAATCGTTAGCAGGCACATCGGCCACATGATTATCGCTTACGAACTCGCCAAGTCGTAGTTTGCCAAAGGTTTCGAGCGATGTTGCCAACTCGCTGTGCGACGGAAAATCCTGCATCAGTTCCTTGGCTCTGACAACGCGGCGTGCATTCATATCAATCACAACCCAATGTGTTGACGCACTGCACAGCACATTGCCACCGGTGTCAGTCATCTGAAATTCGCGCACCGCAATCAGTCCGTCAGTGCCTCTCGACCATGTGTTTACCGTCACCCTGTCACGGATAGACGGCATACGATACATCTCGTAGTGCATCCGTATCAGCACCCAGCCTTTGCCCATCGGCAGCAGTTCTTCGTAGCCAATGACGCTGCCGTCGGTATGATGCGCCGAGGCCTCTTGAAAAATGCGACACATTCCCCACAGCGACAGATGGTCGGTACGGTCGCAGTGATACGACATTAGTTCTACCTGTTCTGACCAGATTTCGGGTGTCATAACGTTATATTTTACATTCTTTCAGGAACCTCTATACCCAAGATATTCATCGTATTGCGTATAGCGGTAGAAACCATCTGACAGAGTTGCACACGGAAGCATTTCAGCCTGCCGTTCTCCTCGCGCAGGATTGGAGTGTCCTGATAGAAACTGTTGAAATTCTTGCAAAGGTCGTAGGCGTAGTTGGCAATCATTGCGGGGCTGTAGTTCTCGGCAGCCTGCTCGACAACCGAGGGCAGGTCGTGGAGCGACTTGATAATTTCGCGCTCTTTCTCCGTCAGCGACATACCGTCTATAGTCTGCGACAAATCAAGGTTTTGCTCCTCTATGCCCTTACGCACAATGCTGCGAATACGTGCGTGCGTATATTGTATGAAAGGACCGGTGTTGCCATTGAAATCGATACTCTCGGCAGGGTTGAACAACATGGTCTTTGTGGGGTCAACCTTAAGGATAAAATACTTCAAGGCGCCCAGCGCAAGCATATGATACAGTTGCTTTTGCTCTTCCTGCGACATATCGTCGTTCTTGCCGTGTTCCTTGCTCATCTCCTCGGCGGTCTTTTCCATTTCGGCAATCAGGTCGTCTGCGTCAACCACCGTACCCTCGCGCGATTTCATCTTGCCGTTGGGCAATTCCACCATGCCGTATGACAGATGATAGACTTTGTCAGCCCAGTCGAAACCAAGTTTTGAAAGCACGAGTTTCAGAACCTTGAAGTGGTAATCCTGCTCGTTGCCAACCACATAGACGAGGCGTTCAGCGCCAAACTCGTTGTGACGCAGCAAAGCCGTGCCGAGGTCCTGTGTCATATATACCGATGTGCCGTCGCGACGCAGCAACAGTTTCTGGTCAAGGCCGTCGCCCGTAAGGTCGCACCACACCGAGCCGTCCTCTTTGCGGAACAGCACGCCCATATCCAAACCCTTCTGCACCAGTTCTTTGCCAAGCAGATAGGTTTGCGACTCATAATACACCTTGTCGAAAGCCACGCCCATCTGGCGGTAGGTCTCGTCGAAACCCGCATACACCCAGCCGTTCATCATGTTCCACAGGTCTCGGATTTCCTTGTCGCCCTCTTCCCACTTTTTCAGCATAGCCTGAGCCTCCACCATCAGCGGAGCCTCTTTCTTGGCGTCCTCTTCTGCCCTACCCTGCTCCATCAACTGGCGGACCTCCTCCTTGTAGTGCTTGTCAAACTCCACATAGTATTTACCAACCAGGTGGTCGCCCTTAATGCCCGTGCTTTCTGGAGTCTCGCCGTTGCCATAGCGTTGCCAAGCGAGCATCGACTTGCAGATATGTATTCCGCGGTCGTTCACCAGGTTGACTTTCTTGACATTATGACCGTTAGCAGCCAGCAGATTACTTACCGACCAGCCCAAAAGATTATTGCGAATATGGCCCAAATGGAGAGGCTTGTTAGTGTTAGGCGACGAATATTCCACCACCACGGGAGCGGCACCAGCGGCACACTGCTTAATGCCAAACGTCGCATTATCCTTCTCACTGCCAACAAACTGCAGCCAGTAAGCATCGCCTATCTTGAAGTTCAAGAAACCTTTTACGACATTGAAACTCTCAATCTCCGCAATGCGCTCCTTGACGGCGGCGCCAATTTCGTTAGCCACCATTTCGGGCGATTTGCGAGCCTGTTTCACGTATGGAAAAACCACGAGGGTAAAGTCGCCCTCAAACTCTTTGCGAGTAGTCTGCAAAACAATGCTATCTGCCGTTGCTTCAATGTTGTAGAGCGAGGCAAGCACCTCGCCGATGGTCTGCTGTAGTCTGTGTTCAATCATGTTGTTACGGATTAACAATACCTATAAAAAGAAAGTGCAAATTTAGTCAAAAATCACGAATTAAATACAAAAATCAACCTGAAAGCCCACAACTCACCCCCCCCCAAGGCAACGCATCGGGCAAAACCAAATTACCGTTTCGCAATATGTTGATTATTTTTGATAACCTTCTTACATATAATTGATATTAATTGCTATCTTTGCAAAATTGCAATTGCCATCATCGCAGGCATAAAGACAATGATAATTAACAAAAAACACATCATATAATGGAAATCACAGGAAAACTTATTAAGATTCTACCAGAAACACGTGGCGAGAGCCAGCGTGGACCTTGGGTTAGAGGCGGATTTGTTATTGAGACCGACGGCGAATACCCACGTCAGGTGGCCTTCACCACTTTCGGCGAGGACCGTCTCGCAATGGTCAACGCACTGCCCCTCAACTCCCCCGTGGTAGTCAACTTCACCCCCGAAAGCCGCGAGTTCAACGAGCGTTGGTACACCGACCTGCGCTGCAGCCGCGTCCAGCCCTTCGTCCCCGGACAGATGCCCGCCCCG
>ONLQ01000038.1:0-19135 GCA_900318665.1 uncultured Bacteroidales bacterium
GGTGCCCTGGGTGATGGCGGGGCTGCCGACGTTGACACCGGAGCCGGCAGAGATTTCGAGAAGGGAGAAGTCGATGGAGAGGTTGATGCCGGTGCCCTGGATGGAGCCGTTGCGGTAGTTGCGGCGGACGAAGATGTTGCCAGAGGTCTGGAGACCGGAGGCGTAGTTGCGGAAGCCGACGCGGATGAGAGGAATGAAGCTGTGGACAAGGATGCCGAGGAGCGCGATGATGAGACGGGCGTGCTGCTGGGCAAGGGTTTTGGGGTTGGCGGGCTTTACGCGCGGGCGGACGATGGTCTTGCCGTTGCGGACATAGGTTGTGATGGGACCCACGGAACCGCGGGAGGGGCCGAGAAGGCCGAGATCAAGCTTAGACATGGCGATTTGTGTTTTAGGTTTTGGATTTGTTTTGATTTAAGGTCGCCGGCCTTAAAGAGGTGGTCTTGTGGCCGTTTGGTTTTGGCTGGCTGGGCCGCTGCCTCCGGCATTTTTGCTGTTTTGATGACGGTATTGGTTTTTGGTTAATATTATCTGCTTGATTTGATGCGCGTTGAAATGAAGGGTTTTGTCTGCTTGATTTGTAACAAAGATAATATGTTTTTTGGGGGAAAGATGTTACGTTTCTGTTAAGTTTTCGTTACGTTTCTGTTACGTTTTGGGTGTGGGGGATTATTAAGTTTTCATAAATATGCTCTCGAATAGAGCCACTCTCAAATATGGATTTTCTGACCACTTATAATGGTGTGGAACGTAAAAAAAGGGAATCTCTGTGGAGACTCCCTTGAAAATGCTTTTTTGCAAAAAAATCACTCGCTACAACGATAGACATTCATCTTTATAGCCACATCTTCTGCTGTTGTGGAGAAAGTCCTGTTTGCTTTTGAGTCACTATAACCTTTATCAGTCAAAATTAAATTGTCCGTCCAAACAACCCTCATATCACCATCTCTATATCCAACTGCCTTGAGTACGACATTTACCTTGTAACTATTAGTGTTTACTACAGTAACGGTATAGCTGTTCCCGTTTTGTGTGCATGATTGGGTGACACCCATTACTTCTGTGCACATAGGAGGAGGTGCCACGGTTGTAACTTTGTTTGCGGTGAAGAATGCTGTTGCGGTAATGAAAGCGGCAATCACGCCTAATACAATAAAAAGTTTTTTCATTTTTTTTGATGCCAGTTATATACCATCGGCGCGTCGGTTTTTGGTGTTTGTTAGTTTTTGTAAAGGGTTGAAATTAATTTGTCGACACTGTCGGTTCCGACGTATTTTTGGATTATGTTTGATTTGTTGTCGGTGATGATGAATGTTGGGATTGCCTCAACAAAAGGCGCACTGACCTGATGTTTGTCTATGTCAGATCTGACTACCAATTGCGGGTACTTGATATCATGTTGCTTAAGGAAGAAATCAAGGTATTCGTAGTCGTCGGATAACGGGAAGCAAAATATGCCAACTTCCTCCTGGTTTAACCTGTTGTTAAAGAAATTTCTGCAAAACTGGCACGAAGGGGACCAGAATATCAACAGATTTTTGTCGTGGGCGTTTAGTGTATCTATGGTATAGACTGCACCACTGTCAAAATCTATGATTTCGTTTCCGAAGAGACGTGTCAGGTCAACGCTGGCTTTAGGTTCGGGCCATCCCGCAAGATGTGGATGCAGGAATATTCCACAGAAATAACCTATGGCAAAGATTAAAGGGGCAAGTATGGCAAATAGATATTCCCTTTTCATCATTATTTGCAGTAGCACAATCCTGTATAGTAATTGAATCGGTATTGATTCCGATAGCCACGTGACTCACAAGCGGATTTGCATGACGATTCGCTGGTGGAGTTGCCGATTAATGTAAAACCATTACTGCCGGCATCTATACCATCAGCAAAGCCTCTTGTAAAATCCAGGGCTTCCATGCATCCAATCATTAAGGCAGAAAATGTTATGGAGAGGCCCAAAAGGAGTAGTTTCTTTTTCATAATGAATGGTATTTATTTCAGAACAAATGTAGTATTGTTGACTGTTAAATAAGTTTTGCCGTCTTCATTCCACCAATATGCCCGAGCGGACACACCTGCCTCGTTTTTCCCTAACGAAAGCCAAGTGACATTATTTTCACTATCATAACTTTCTCCTAAGATTTCCCAGCGCAAAGTAATAGTTCCATCTGGTTCAACCATATGTAGTGTACCATTGAATATAGTCATGTGCAAGGAGTCATAACGTATATTCCCTCTTCTTCCCATAGAGTAGTACGAACCACTTGGAATAGCAGAAGCGATGAGGGTAACTATTGTAAGGAGAAGGATTAGAAATGCTTTTTTCATTTTATCTTGTTGCCAGTTATATACCATTGGCTCGTCGGTTTGGGGTTAAAAAAAGTTTTTGCAGTTCCGATGAAGTGGTGTTATATGCACATAAAAAGAGCGTGGAACTTTTAAGTCTTCATCGGTTGTTCTGAGGTCCTAGACTACCTACACCACCCAATTACAACGTATAAGCCCACGCCCTTGGCGGGAGCGCCGTCGTCTTTCCTGGTGGTGTTTAGAAATTGTCTAGGTTTCAGAACAACCAGATAAACTACTTCGCTTTTTTCTATTCTATGATGTGCATTATTGAATTATGCGCTATGATTCATTGGCAAATGTTTTGGTTAATATTGTGTTCGATTTGTTTAATATTGTGTTCAATTTGTCTGCAAATGTACTTTTTTTTTTTAATACTGGAATTTTTTTTTAAATCTGTGTAATCATGGTGTGGCGATGGGGGATGATCTTTGCCCAAAAGTGCGACAAAGAAGCAGGACGCAAGAGCATCAAAAAATGGTACGCAAAAGTAGGTGAGTTTGACAATAAGGCTTTCCCATGAATAATCTTGTTTTCATAACGGTATGATTTGAGGAGACCAACTATGCTAGTGCTTCAGTTCTTTGATGAATTGGTCTATCTTTTCTTTTGTGACATGCTGCATCACCACCACGTGGGCGAGTTTCCCGCCGAAACGGTCGTCATAGCCCTGGGCAAGCGTGTATTTCCTGACAATCTCAGGCAACGGGCGCCTGAAGAACACCGTGTTGCTGTATTGGTTCACCCAGCACGGCCAGTGGATGGCATCCAGTTGCTGCTTGAGATAGGCGGTACACTCCCTCATCTGGCGAGCCTGCTTTGCCCAGCCGTCGTATCCAACCGTCTGAATGAGCCACCAGAATTTCAGCGGCTGCAGAGCGTCGCGTGAACAGTTAATCATGCGCATGTTGCTGTTCAGATAGGTCACATTGAAGTCTGCCTGGTTGTCATACACATCACGTGTGCAGAGGAAGAGGCCGCAAGGTGAATCAATTCCGAAGAACTTATGACCGCTGATGGCGATAGACTCAAATCGCATGGCCTTCTGGCTGACCATTCTCCTGTCGTCGGTAAACGGCAGATAACCGCCGAACAGGGCAGCATCCACATGGCGATAAACCGCCGGTATTTCGGGATGACGGTCAAGTACGGCATTGAGGGCTTCCTGGTCGTCGATGGCTCCTTTGAAAGTAGAACCCATAGCATAAATGAGCAGTGCGGGGCGTGTCAAGTCAAGCCCCTTCTCCAGTTCTTCCGGAATCATACGTCCCATGGGATCGCTTTTGATTAGCTTCACCTCGAGGTTCTGCAGATGAGCCAGTCGCATGTTTGAGTAGTGTGCTTCGTCGCTGACATAAACAATCGGCTCCAGCTTCGTCTTATTCCTCAGATAGTTAGCACCATAATAAATGCCGTGGTTATTACCATCGGTACCGCTGTGAGTCACGATGCCCCACACATTGTCTTTGTCGAAGTCATAAAGTGGTGCGAAAAACTCTATTACCTCACGTTCAAAAGCCTGCGATGACAACCGCTCCGGATTGTCGGTCATAGGGTCACCGGCATTATTGAGGTTTACAACATCCATACCCGCCTGAACATACCACTCATAAAAGCTGTGAAGCGGTGACACCTGATTGGCAGGATAGCCGAAAGTGGTTTGTTGTGCACTTTTCCATACTGTAACCCAATCATCGAGTTTTTGATAGCCTGATGTTTGGGCAACGATATACTGCGATGCGAAAAGCAGAGCAGTAATAATCATCAACTTCTTTCTGTAATTCATAGGCTATTATTTAGTTGATTTTTTATTCCGATAATACCATACATAGAACCAAAAGTTCGATTTGTTTAATATTGTGTTCGATTTGTCTGCAAATGTACTTTTTTTTTTTAAAACTGGATTTTTTTTGTTTAATCTGTGTAATCATGGTGTGGCGATGGGGGATGATTTGCACAAGGGTTGCACAAGGGTCGCACATGGGTTGCACAAGGGTCGCACAAGGGTCGCACATGGGTCGTGCATGGGTCTGGCTATGGGGGCTGGGGAGGGTTGATATTGTGGTTGATAAGTCGCCGTGCGTTTTTGCATTATTTTTTTTATCTTTGCACTTTCAGTGCATTTCTGCCGAATTAATCATCATAATATATAAAACAATGAAATGTAATAATTTTGTTAATCGCCATAACGGCGTTTCGTCGGCTGCCGACGAGGCCAAGATGCTTGAGGCTATTGGCGTGAAATCGATGGACGAACTGATTGAGAAGGCTGTGCCTTCGCACATCCGTCTGAAAGAGGCTATGCCTATTGCCGACGGCATCAGCGAGTATCAGTTCCTGAACCGCTGCAAGGAACTGGCCGCCAAGAACAAGGTGTATAAGACCTATATCGGCATGGGCTACTACGGCACTATCACCCCCGCCGTCATTATGCGCAACGTGTTTGAGAATGCCGGCTGGTACACGGCCTACACTCCCTATCAGACCGAGATTTCGCAGGGCCGTCTGGAGGCTTTGATGACCTATCAGACCATGGTGGCCGACATGACGAAACTGCCCCTCTCCAACGCATCGCTGCTGGACGAGGCTACCGCCGGCGGCGAGGCTATGATTATGTTCTACAACAGCCGCTCGCGCCAGCAGGTGAAGGACAATGTGTCGAAGTTCTTTGTGGATGAGGGTATCTTTCCCCAGACGCTCGACGTTATGCGCACCAATGCTGCTCCTCGTGGCATTGAAATCGTCACGGGCAAGGCCAGCGAGATTGCTCTCGACAACACCTTCTTTGGCGCCGTGGTGCAATATCCCAACCAGTATGGCGATGTGAAGGACTACACGGAGTTCATTGCCAAGGCTCACGAGCTGGGCATCTTCGTAGGTATGGCTACCGACCTGATGGCTCTGGCCGTGCTGAAGGCTCCCGGCGAGATGGGTGCCGACTGCGCTTTCGGCTCGAACCAGCGTTTCGGTCTGCCCATGGGCTTCGGCGGTCCTCACGCCGGATTCTTTGCCGTTACGGAGGCTTTCAAGCGCCAATTCCCCGGCCGCATCATTGGCTGGAGCATCGACGCCAAGGGCAACCCCGCACTGCGTATGGCTCTGGGTATGCGCGAGCAGCACATCAAGCGCGACAAGGCCACCTCTAACATCTGCACCGCCTCGGCCCTGGTGGCTATCATGAGCGGTTTCTATGCCGCCTACCACGGCCCCGAAGGCATACGCCACATTGCCGAGCATATCCACAAGATGGCTCTGCGCCTGAACGGCGAACTGGCCAAATACGGCTACAAGCAGCACAACCAGGTGTTCTTCGACACGCTGGCCATCCAGTGCCCCGTCAAGGCCGAGAAGGTCATGGAGGTGGCTCTGAAACACCATATCAACTTCCGTCAGGTTTGCGACGAGTGCATCGGCATCTCGCTTGACGAGACCACCACTCGTGCCGACCTCAACGAGATTCTCAACGTCCTGGCCGAGGCTGCCGGCAAGACTGCCGAGCCGCTGCAGTGCTGCTGCAAGTGTGGCGACAGCGTGGCCGACGTCATTCCCGAGGCTCTGCGCCGCACCAGCGCCTATCTCACCGCCAAGGTGTTCAACTCCTACCACAGCGAGACCGAGATGATGCGCTACATGAAGAAACTCGAGGTGAAAGACCTGTCGCTCAACCGCGCCATGATTCCGCTGGGCAGCTGCACCATGAAACTGAACGCCGCCGCCGAGATGATGCCTCTCTCGTGGAGCGAGTTTGGCGCCATCCACCCCTTCGTGCCCGCCAACCAGGCCGAGGGCTACCTCGAAATGATTAAGGAAATCGAAGACCTGCTGGCCATCGTTACGGGCTTTGCCGGCGTGTCGCTGCAGCCCAACGCAGGTTCGGCTGGCGAGTACTCGGGCCTCACCGTCATTCGCAACTATCACATTGCCAACGGACAGGCTCAGCGCAACGTCTGCCTCATTCCCGCCTCCGCCCACGGCACCAACCCCGCCTCGGCAGCCAAGGCCGGCATGACCGTTGTAGTGGTGAAATGCAACGAGCGTGGCGATGTAGATATCGACGACCTCAAAGCCAAGGCCGAGCAGTATAAGGACACCCTCTCCTGCCTCATGATAACCTATCCTTCAACCCATGGCGCTTTCGAGGAAGGCATTATGGATATCATCAACATCATCCATTCCTACGGTGCCCTCGTCTATATGGACGGTGCCAACATGAATGCCCAGGTCGGTATCACCAGTCCCGGATATATGGGTGCCGATGTGTGCCACCTCAACCTCCACAAGACCTTTGCAATGCCTCACGGTGGCGGCGGTCCCGGAGTTGGCCCCATCGCCGTCAGCGCCAAGTTGGTCGACTTCCTGCCCAAGCACCCCGTTGTCAAAGTCGGTGGTTCCAAGGGTAACACCATGGCAGCAGCCCCCTACGGCAGCGCCATGCTTCTCCCCATCACCTATGGATACCTGCTTATGCTGGGCGGCAACGGCCTGACCGAGGCCACCAAGCACGCCATCCTCAACGCCAACTATCTGCGTGCTCGCTTGCAGAAATACTACAAGATTCTCTACACCAACAAGAACGGTATGTGTGGCCACGAGATGATTGTCGATTTCGCCGAGTTCAGCCTCAAGGTCGGTGTTGGCGACATCGCCCGCCGTCTCGATGACTACGGCTTCCACGCCCCCACGGTGGCCTTCCCCGTCCACAACACCCTTATGGTGGAACCCACCGAGAGCGAGCCGCTGAGCGAACTTGACCGCCTGGTGGATGCCCTCGTCTCCATACGCCAAGAGATTGACGACGTGATGACCGGCAAATACGAGGAGAAGAACAACCCCATTGCCAACGCTCCCCACACCATGCAGGTTGTCTGCGCCGACGAGTGGAACTATCCCTACAGCCGTCAGACCGCTGCCTTCCCGCAGCCCCACGACGACAAGTACTGGCCTACCATCAGCAAGATTGACGACGCCTACGGCGACCGAAATCTCCAGCCCGTATGGCCCGAAGGCAAATAATTGCCATATAACTATTGTAACGACAGCCGCGGCCAAAACCACGGCTGTCGTTTAATAATAGAAAAAGTCAATAAAACCATAACACCATATTAGAGATGAAAAAACTGATACTTATTTCCTTTGTATTGGTCCTTGCCTTTGCAGCCTGCAAGAAGGACGACGACTCGCCGGCACAGCAGTCGCAAACGTCGGATAACACCCCGGCGGTGAAAGTAACAAGCAGCGACATCTACAGCCCCGAAGAACTGTCGCAGGCCATAGCCGAAGGCAAATATCTGAAGAGTTATTTCGGCGACGGCGGCAACCTGTCCAACGTGATGACGCGCGTGTGCAACCTTATTACCAACACGCGGCTCTTCTATATCGACACGCTGTATGCCAAGAAAGAGGGCGTCTCGATATTCCAATATCAGCGCGACTGGCAGATAGAGAGCCACACGTTCACCTATCGCAGCGTCTCCTCGACGGGCGAGCCCGTAACGCTGTCGGGACGCGTAACATTCCCCAACAGCATGAAAGGCGGCCACCAGGTTAAGAGCCTCTCGGTCTATACGCACTACATCATCTCGGCCGACGTGGTGCCGAGCATGGAGTTGTCGCCCATAGACCTGCGCGTGCTCTTCAATTCGGCGGTCATACAGCCCGACATGCAGGGCTTCGGCGCCGCCTCGCATCTGCCCAGTTGCGGCTTCTCCTATGCCACCGAGGGCCGTCAGATTTACGACTGCGTGGTTGCCGCCCTCGACGTGATGCGTCAAAACGGCGTAGAACTGGCCGACAACGGCTACACCACAGCGTGGGGCTATTCGGTGGCCATGCCCGCCACTATGGCTTTCATTCGCCACTATGACGAGAACCTCACCAATGCCGAGCGCGATGCCATACGCCTGAAATCGGCCTACGTTGGTGGTGGCCCAATGATGCTGGACCGCCTGCTGCAGAACCTCGATGACAACCTCTCGTTCAATGCCGCTCTGCTGCGCTACGTCATTCCCTACATGAGCGCACTGCCACGCACCATGCTGGGTGGCTACGCTCTGCAGGACCTCGTGCCCGAATGGATGCTCACGACCAACGTCACCCTCGACGGAAAACAATATTCCTTCTTCGACGCCAAGGTGCTTTCCATTCCTGGCGTAGAGGCACAGCGTCCGGAGCAATACCCCACCTCGGAACTGAAAAACCATTTCGCTTCCGATATGTGCACCGCCGACGGACACTTGGACTACAACAGCGGCAAGACCAAGATGCTGCTCAACCTCTTCCACCAACTGAGCGACTGGGGCGCATGGCGGCCTGCCGAGGACATCTACATCACCCACTGCAGCAAGGACAACTGCATGCCTGTTGACCAAGACAGGGCATTCTACGACTCAAAGTCTTTCAGCGGCAAACTGCACTGGAAGACCGTAAGTTCGTTCTTAGGACGCTTGGTGTATAGCGACGACATTCACAGCGGCGCCACCCTCGCCGAGACAATCAACGTGGTCCTCTACGAAGACCCTGCCACAGCCTTCCGCCTCAACTACTAAAAAGACACACCAAGGTGCATACACCACAAATAAAGCAGGGGGCCGACAGATTGTCGGCCCCCTGCGCATTTTCTATAGACAGATAGGCGTTATTTCACAGTAATTGAAATATTACGTTTGTCGGCAGAAGACTCCTGGTCTTTGCCATACTCGGGGTGATACTTGCCGCGCGGAATGTCGCGGAAAATATAGTTGTTGGCCTTACGGGCTGCAACAATATGGTCGGTAGTGGCGGTCTGAATGGCAGAGACAGCCAGGTCGAGCAGTGCGCCCCATCCATTATTGTTATTATTCGACTGTTGGTTCAGGTCGAGATAGAGGTCACAGGTGCGGTCGAAAAGTATCTCGTTAGAAGTGGTCGATTTAATAATATAATGTATCTTGGTGCGTATGCCGAAACCCTGCTTTGCCCAGGTATCGATAATAGAAAACACCACAGCGTCGGCACCGAAGAACTCGCCAAACTTGCCAAGAGGTCCGTCAATGAACATCTCCGCATCGTAGGCGCTCTCGGCCTTCAGCACGTCGAGCGAGAGAAGCGGGGAGATGACATAATATCCAGCCTCGGCAAGCGGCTTGCTGATTGAGGTGTAGAGCAGGTCTTTTGCATCAACATTGGTGGTGTTGTTGATAGGAGGCATCACAAGCAGCGTTACGGGATGCTCATCGTATAGTTTGGGATACTGCGACTGACGCGTGATGGTTGACGCGCACGATGACAAGATTAGCGCAGCAACGGCTATAAGCAAGAAATGATTTAACTTCATAATCCCTCCTTTCTATAATCTCTTTAACAATGGTGCAATAAACTTCTGTGATTCAGGATAGAGTGCCATTTCTTTCTTCAGCATCTCCATACCACGCTCACGGAAAGAGGTTGCCACGTCGCCCGAAAACATACGGCGCTGGCGATTGGTAGCATGCTTATCAAACGTCTCTGCTGTGCCAGGCATCAAAAGCAAATAGCCATACTCGGCACATAGTCCCGGAGGCGGTACCATGCGAGTGCCGCCAGGCTGATTGATGACCTTCTCATACATACACACCAAAGCGCAAATGCTCTCGGGGCTCTGTTTGTCATAGAAACGATAGGAGAGGTTCTCATAGTCCGAGGTCGCCTCCGAGTTTCCGCCCCAGTTATAAAGCGTTGTGGAGCACGACTGCAAAAACAAAGCCGCCACCACTATCAATAGCAATCGTTTCATAACTCTATCACTTTATGCTGTCCCGTGGAAACAAAAATCTGTTTGTCGTAGATGGTCTTGCCATCCTTCGTGACAACAACCTTATGCTGGCCAGTGGCGATGTTGATAGTATTCCTGGCCGTAGCCTTCATGTTACGCTGTCTATAAGCCTTCTGCTTCACCGTCTCCATGTCGTAAACAGTTCCGTCGATATCGACCTTAACATCGAATGACGACTCGGAAGCAAACGAGAGTTGTGCCGCATCATCGCGTCCAGAGGCAACCGAATAGGTGCCGCCACAAGCCGCAAGCAAAATAACGGCAAAGAAAATCCATAATAAACGTTTCATAGTTGCAGTAAAAATTAATCGTTAAGAATGTAGTAGTTTTCAAGATGTTCAGCATCGATGGTCTCACCCTCATAAGTGCAGATAGAAATCTCGCTCTCCGGAGTATCGCCCATAGATTGCAGGATTGTAACCTTGCCGAGTTTGGTTCCAGGCAGTTCTATCATCATACCGGTCTGCGGGTTCTTGACACTCTTGCCTTTGCGATAGACATTGAAAGTGTCGCCAACCCTGAGACCCTGCGAAGCGCCACCGCCAATGACATAAGCGCCATCGTCAACCGAAAGCAGATAGGAACGCCACGGCTTGTCGGTGCACTTGTTAATGATGTTTTCCACCAGTTGCGAAATAGCAGCAGAAATGGCCTTGTCGCTCAACGTAGCATCAAAGCCAGCCTGTCCGCCAAGTCCGAGGGTCTGCTTTGCCGAAGTCTCAGCATAGCCCTTGGCCTCCTCCGAATAGATGATAAGTCCGCTGGACACCTCAACAAGGCGAATGCTGACGGCAGCCTCGACGGTCTGGGTCTTGGTGTTGGAAAACACACGCTGCTCGCCCTCGGTCTTTCTACCAAATTCGGTTATAGAGCCAAGAATGATATAATCGGCGCCAATCTTATTCATAGCGCTGCCGCCTTCGGCAACAAGGACATCGAGGTCTTCGCGTTCAAGAAGTATGAATTTGCCAGATGTAGCCAAACGAGCCGAAAGAATGTCAAGAGCCTGCTTGCGCATAGGGTCGTTCTCCTTGTCGTAAAAAAGGCCCTTACCATACTGAGTTTCATTGCTGAAACGGCCAATGGCGACTTTACGCTTAATGACACGCTGTCCATCTTGCGCGAAAAGCGATGCCGAAAAGGCAAACATCAAAAGCAGTGCCACGAAGGCAACAATGTTTCTCTGTGTTTTTTTCATAATTTGATACCCTAATCCGTGTCGGGCGCAACCGTTATAGTTTGGAATTAGAATTGCAAATATAGCATTTTTTCTCCGAATAGCGCATTACTAATAGGAAACAGGCCGTATCAAGCAAATGGAATAAGGCACTAAGCCGAATCTTTCAAACATAACCATTTGATTGTAATAGGATTTTTATTGCAATGCAAGAGAAATAGCGCAACGTTGTAACCCAAAGGGACAGAAACAAGTAGCGAGCATCTTAAACCCATAACTTGATAGATGAAAATATAGCAGTCTCTGAAATGTTAAAAATAATGTTTTTTCAAAAAAAAGACGCTTACGCTTTGATTATTATATTTTTTTCGTAATTTTGCACACTGAAAAATAAATAAATGCATCATGAAAAAGACCATCTCAATTATTTGCATCGTAATGCTTATTGCTGCTTTTGCAGCATCGTGTTCGCAACATAACACCTGCCCCGCCTACAGAGGCTCGGTGGCTATGGCTGTTGCCGAATAGTGGTTTGCGTGCACACGCATCCCTGCTGTAGCATATCAAATGCAACAGCACATAATTAAAAAGGTCGTGATTTCTCACGACCTTTTCTCTTTTTATATCACTCCCCTATTAGAGTTCCTGCTCTTGCAAGAAACGCACGCTGGCGTGAATGTGACGATACATCACCTCGTCGATATCAATAAAGTTGACAACCTTGCGATAGCGTGCCACCATGTCCTCGATAAAGGGGCTGCTCTTCAACGGACGACGGAACTCGAGAGCCTGGGCAGCATTGAACAACTCTATTGCAAGCACACGCTCAACATTCTCCATAACCTTGTAGCATTTGGTTGCAGCGTTGGCGCCCATACTCACAAGGTCCTCCTGGTTCTGACTCGAAGGAATACTGTCAACGCTTGCGGGCGTGCAGAGTTGCTTGGTCTGGCTGACAATGCTTGCTGCAGCATACTGCGGAATCATAAAACCGCTGTTCAAACCAGGCTTTGCCACGAGGAAACTGGGCAATCCGCGTTTGCCGTCGATAAGTTGATAGGTGCGGCGCTCGCTTATGCTGCCAATCTCCGCAACACCGATAGCGAGGAAGTCAAGCACCATGGCAAGCGGCTCGCCATGGAAATGACCGCCAGAAATAACCATATCCTCGTCGGGAAGAACGACAGGGTTGTCGGTGGTGCTGTTTATCTCCGTCTCAACCACCGAGGCAACATAGGCTATAGTATCTTTGGCTGCACCGTGCACCTGTGGAGCGCAACGGAAACTATACGGGTCTTGCACATGCTCTTTGTGCTGACGGATTATCTCGCTGCCTTCAAGATAGTGGCGAACGTTGCGTGCCGTTTCAAGTTGTCCTTTGTGGGGACGCACCATGTGGAGCGCCTCATAGAACGGCTCTATGCGGCCGTCGAAAGCGTCAAGGCTGAGCGACAGTAGTTGGTCGGCCTGCTGGCTGAGGCGCTGCGCTTTGAGCACACACCATACGGCATAGGCGCTCATAAACTGCGTGCCATTGAGCAATGCAAGACCTTCCTTGCTATGCAGTTCGATAGGTTTCCAGCCGAGTTCGGCGTAAACCTTCGAAACATCTGTACGCTGGCCCTTATAATAGACATCGCCAATGCCAAGAATGGCGGGCAGCATAAGGTTTGCAAGCGGGCACAGGTCGCCCGAAGCGCCAAGCGAGCCCTGCTGATAGACCACGGGGAGAACATCGTTATTGTAGCAGTCGATAAGACGCTGCACCGTGATGAGTTGCGCACCGCTGAAGCCGTAACTGAAATTCTGGGCCTTCAACAGAAGCATAAGGCGCACTATCTCTGCCGGAACCTCGTCGCCAACGCCACAGGCATGACTCATAACAAGGTTCTTCTGCAACTGGCTGAGTTGCTCTTTGCTGATAGAAATGTTGCACAGCGAACCAAAACCTGTCGTTACGCCATAGATAGGCTCTTTCTGAGTTTCCATCTTTTTGTCGAGATAGGCGCGGCAGCGGCTAATGCGCTCTTTTGCGTCCTCGGAAAGAGCGAGAGTGTAATGTTTTTCAACGATTTCCTTGATACGGGCTATAGTCAGTCGTTCTGACGAAATATAATGAATCATCTTTATGTTGTTTTTTCTGGTTTCAAAATAGGCTGTTTGACATACGCTTAATCACAAACAACCATAAAAACAAAAGAGAGGCAAGACGCAGTTGCTGCATTCTTGCCTCTTAACGGACAGTGTTGTTTTATTTTTCAAGGTGCTCTTGAGCCATTGCCGCAATCCTGTCATCGACGAGGATTCTGCCGCAATGCTCGCAAACAACGACCTTCTTATGCATGCTGATTTCGGCAATACGCTGTGGCGGAATCTTGCTGAAGCAACCGCCGCAGGCATCACGTTCCACGCGGACAACAGCGAGACCATTGCGAGCAGCCTTGCGGATACGCTTGTAAGCAGAGAGATAGCGTTCCTCGATGAACTGCTCCTGCTCGCTCGACTTGGAGAGCAAACGCTCCTCGTCTTTCTGCGTTTCCTGCATGATATCGTCAAGTTCGCCTTTCTTCGACTGCAAATCGGTCTCACGCTGCTCGAGCATCTCCTTGGCGGCATCGATATGCTGCTGCAGTTCCTTGATTTTGATTGATGCCGACTTGTTGCGCTGTTCGCAAAGTTGGATTTCAAGTTCTTTATACTCTATCTCCTTGTTCAGACTCTCATACTCGCGGCTGTTGCGCACGTTTTCCTGCTGTTTCTTGTAGGTGGCAATGGCATCGGAGTGCTCACCCATCTCGTGTTTGCGAGTGGCAATGGCGCGCTCGTTCTCTTTTACAGAAGCGTTGAGGTTCTCAATACGGGTTTTCAGACCCTCGATGTCATCCTCAAGGTCCTGTATGGTCTGCGGCAACTCGCCACGGATAATCTTGAGTTTGTCGATTTCGGTATCGACACACTGCAGGGTGTAGAGGGCCACTAATCGTTTTTCAACCGCAATGTCAACATCCAGCATAGGAGTGATTTCGGGAGTTACGGCTTCGACCTGTTCGGCCTTCTTTGTTGCAACTTTCTTTGCCATGATTTGTTACTTATATTTGGTATATTGTATAATCTCTCTAACGAAAGGCGTTCTCTTTCATCACATTGTCAAACAATCACATATATCGGATATAACTATTTGCGTTATCCGAAATACGGCACGCAAAGGTACTAAATTTTTGAGATATTACCGAATAAATTAATTCTTTTGCAAATTGTTCACTCTCATAATGTCCCGCATCAAGAAGAGCAAGCCGCTGGTCGGCTTTTTGGAAATCATGATACTTCAGGTCGGCCGTAAGAAAAACATCGGCACAAGCCGCACGAGCATCGTCTATAAGGAATGAGCCCGACCCGCCGCAGATAGCCACCCGTTCCACCTTGGACGGAAACAGAACCGACGTGCGCAACATGGGCAGAGAGAGCGTGCGTTTCACCATCTGGCAAAACTCGTCAAAAGACAATGGATTAGACAACCGTCCCACAAGGCCCGAACCCACATTGCTGTCCGACGCCGATGGCCGCAGTATTACGGTTTCGGTCAATCCAAGTTTGTCGGCCAGTATGCCATTCACACCATCAATCATATTGTCCAAATTGGTGTGTGCGGCATAGACAGCAAGATTGCTGCCGATAAGTTTATAGACCATTCGACCTGTGTCGCTGTCGGTGGTAATGCGCTTTATGCCGCCAAAAATAAAGGGATGGTGTGTGACAATAAGGTTTAAGCCATATCGTATAGCCTCCTCAACAACCTGCGGAGTCAAATCAATGGCCGTAAGCACTCCCGTACACTCCGCATCGGCATTACCGAGCAAGAAACCCGCATTATCGTAGTCCTCCTGATATTCAGGATGAAAGCGCTCATTGCAAAAGTCTATAACCGTGCGTATGGTCATACGATAGCGTCTTTGATTTTCTCAACAATATAACGGGCGTCATCATCAGTCACACAAGGACCAGAAGGAAGGCAAAGCCCCTGACGGAAAAGTCTCTCGCTTACGCCGTTTACAAACGCAGGATTAGACGAATACACAGGCTGCAGATGCATGGGCTTCCACAGCGGACGCGACTCTATCCCGTCTCGGTCAAGAGCAAGGCGCATGGCCTCCACATTGGCATTTGGCTCACAGGAAGTATGTACCTGCCCTGAGGAATGCACCACTCCGGCAGCACCGCCTACGGCACCTTCCACAGCATGGTTGTATGCCTCAGCCTCGCCTTTCACATGCAGCGAGGGCTCAAGGGTGATGGTGTTAAGCCAGAAATTACTACGGAAACGTGGGTCGAAGTCCTCACCATGCACAGTGATGCCTTCAACATCGGCAAGCATTTCACGATAGAAGTCGAAAATATGACGATGATGCTCTATGTGGTCGTTCAATACCGTCATCTGTCCGCGGCCTATACCAGCACACACGTTGCTCATACGATAGTTGTAACCTATTATCTCGTGCTGATAGTAAGGATAAGCCTCGCGCGCCTGCGTGGCAAGAAACATTATATGCTGCTTAGCCTCTGCCGAAGGGCATATCAAAGCACCGCCACCCGACGTGGTAATCATCTTGTTACCATTGAACGAGAGAATACCGTACTGCCCAAACGAGCCAAGTTCCCGACCGTCAAAACAACTACCAAGACCCTCGGCAGAATCCTCAATCACGGGAATACCATAGCGGTCTGCTATTTCCATTATACGGTCTATGCGGTAAGGCATGCCATAGAGCGACACAGGGATTATTGCCTTGGGCAAACGACCTTTGATACGTAAACGCTCCTTGATAGCGTGCTCCATCAGTTCGGGGTCCATATTCCACGAGTCGGCCTCGCTATCAACAAATACCGGCGTAGCACCAAGATAAGTTACCGGATGGGCTGATGCACAAAAAGTGAACGACTGAACAATCACCTCGTCTCCAGGTCCCACTCCACAGCCTAACAACGCAAGATGAATGGCCGCAGTGCCAGAAGAAAGCACCACAATTTGTTTATCGTGTCCAATATATCGTTGCAAATCATCCTCAAAACCATTCACATTAGGCCCAAGAGGGACGACCCAGTTTGTGTCAAACGCTTCTTGGATGTACTTCATTTCGGCTCCGCTCTCGCTCATGTGAGCCAAATTCAAATAGATTCTCTTTGCCATTAATAGTTTTTTATGAGAGTCCAACGACACAAATCAACATACACGATTAAAACAAACTGCAAAAATAAGTTTTTTTTGCCAATCTTCCACATCACATATTTCAAAAGTCCACTCCCTACCGCTTAAACATCGCGCAAAATGTTCCGACAAGCCACAACACGCAGCATATAACACACTACTATACTGCAATTTACACCAATTGTAGAAATAATATTAACGGCTATTTGTTTGAAAAAAAAAGTCAGCAATTAAAAAAATATGTGTTTCTTTGCACCCACTTTTCGTGGCACACATTATATTGAATACATTATTATACAGTGTGCGGAATGTCTTTCTTCAACCGAAAAAACATACTGATATGAAGAATCTTGTCATTGTTGAGTCGCCGGCAAAGGCAAAAACCATAGAGAAGTTTCTTGGCAGCGAATACACCGTCAAATCAAGTTATGGCCATATTCGCGACCTCTACTCCAAACAGATGAGCATAGACCTCGACAACAACTACGAACCCCAATACGTGGTTGCCGACGATAAGAAAAAACTTGTTTCCGAACTGCAGAAAGCCGTCGGACAGGCCGACAAGGTTTGGCTGGCGTCCGATGAGGACCGACGCATTGTATTCAACGAGATTACCAAGACCGCCATACTGCACGCCATAGAAAACCCTCGCACCATTGACATGGACCTCGTAGATGCTCAACAGGCACGCCGCGTTCTCGACCGCATTGTGGGCTACGAACTGAGCCCTATTCTCTGGAGCAAAATCAAGGCACAGTTAAGCGCTGGACGAGTGCAAAGCGTTGCAGTGCGCCTCATCGTTGACCGTGAGAACGAGATTAAGAGTTTCGTCAGCGAGCAGTATTTCAAAATCACCGCACAATTCCATACTCCCGACGCCCAACAGCCGATAGTGGCCGAAGTGTCGAGAACCTTCAAAGACGAGGACGAGGCAACACGCTTCTTGAGCGAGATTGCCAATGCCACCTTCGCCGTAAGCCAGGTTGAGACAAAACCAGCACGCCGCTCCCCCACTCCGCCATTCACCACCTCGACCCTTCAACAGGAAGCCAGCCGCAAACTCGGCTACGGTGTGGCTCGCACCATGCAGATTGCACAACAACTCTACGAGGGTGGTTATATAACCTATATGCGTACCGACAGCGTCAACCTTAGCGACCTGGCATTGTCTATGGCAAAAGAGGAAATCACATCGCTCTATGGCGCTCGCTACAGCAAGACCCGCCGCTACCAGACCAAGACCAAAGGCGCGCAAGAAGCCCACGAGGCCATACGTCCTACTAATATGGCACACAGCACCATAGATGTCGAGGCACCTATGCGCCGCCTTTACGAACTGATATGGAAACGCACCATAGCATCGCAGATGTCGGATGCCGAAATAGAAAAGACCACCATCGAAATATCTATCGAAGGCAAAAAAGAGCACTTCCAATGCCACGGCGAGCAAATCACCTTCGACGGATTTCTAAAAGTCTATAACGAGTCCACCGACGACGACACTGCCGACAGCGACAACGAACATCTGCTGCCCAAAATCGACAACGGCACGCCACTGTCTCTTTCCGAAGCAATGGCAGCACAGCACTACACCCAGCACCCGCCGCGCTATACGGAGGCAAGCCTTGTCAAAAAGATGGAAGAACTCGGCATAGGACGTCCTTCTACCTACGCTCCTACAATAAGCAATATTCTGAAACGCGACTATGTGAGCAAGGAAGACCGTGAGGCAGAGAAACGCGAGATAATCAGAATCACGCTGAAAAACAAAAAAATAGAGCGTAATGTAAAAAGCGAGAACACGGGCGCAGAAAAGGGCAAACTCTTCCCCACTGACACTGGCAGAATAGTGGTCGGATTCCTCATGGAACATTTTGGAGAGATAATGGACTACAACTTCACGGCCAACGTTGAAAAGGATTTCGACGAGATTGCGGCTGGCAGAGCCCAATGGCGCAAAGTGATAGACCAGTTCTACAAACCATTCCACAAGACCGTTACGTTCACCCAGCAAAACAGCCATCGCAGCAACGGCGAGCGACTCATTGGCGTTGACCCCGCCACAAAGAAGAACGTTTATGCCAAGATTGGCCGCTACGGCGCCATCGTTCAGATTGGAGAGACCAAGAGCGACGAGAAACCTCGTTTTGCAAGCCTCAAAAAAGACCAAAGCATAGAAACCATCACTCTTGAAGATGCGCTCAAACTCTTCGAACTCCCACGCGCTATGGGCTCATTCGAAGACGAGGACGTAGTGGTGTCGGTCGGCCGTTTCGGACCCTATGTGCGTCACGGAAGCAAGTTCTACTCACTCTCCAAGACCGACGACCCAATGACCATCTCCCTCGAACGCTGCATCGAGATAATAAAAATCAAACGCAAAGAGAACTCGGCCAAGGAAGAACTCATGAAACACTTCCCGCGCGAGTTAGGTCTGCACGACGGCGAAAAAGTGGAAGCCAACATTGGCCGCTACGGTCCATATCTTACCCACAAGGGTGCAAACTACCGACTAACACGAGATATCGACCCGCTAAAAATCACCCTTGAAGAAGCAATAGAGATTATCTCCAAATCTGGCGAGAAAAAGCCAAGAGGCAAAGCAAAAAAAAAAAAA
>ONLQ01000038.1:19173-30234 GCA_900318665.1 uncultured Bacteroidales bacterium
TATCTTTACATCCGAGAGTGTCCTTATGTGTCTTTTTGCATGTCTGATTAATTGTATATGAATGACTCGAAGAGACATAACACACAATACAATTAGCCCCACACTACACTGCATTTAGTGTGGGGTTAATTAAGAAATGTGGAGTATTTCCAATTGATTTTATTGTACTTTATGGAATATCAGGTCAGGGATGCCAAACAGAGAACTTGAGGCTGTAGTGCCGTTGATGTTAAATCCGAACTCATCAAGGTTTTCTTTGTAACTATTGAAGTCTTCTTCGTTCATTGTGTACCAGCCAAAGCCTTCTGAAAGTGTGAGAGTGGCAGCATCGAGGTTTCCTGCGTTCCAAGACCAGCTGATCATTTTGCCTTCGCCGTCGTAGGCGACATCGGTATAGGCTTGGTAGGCCTCAGTGATGTTGTAGTTTATCGTCCCGTCGGTCATAGTGTAAGTGCCCACATAGTGCTGTCCCCAGGCGATAATGTACAGATCGAGGTTCTCTCCGGCGAAGATGGCGACAAAGGCAATGTCATTCGGATTGTCAGCGAAGCGCGGAGCATCCCAACGTCCCTCGATAGAAGTGTTGTCTTGCTTTTCGGTCGAGGTGTTGTCCGCTGTCTTTTCCTCTTCTTTGTTGCATGACACAATGGAAAGTGTCGCAATGGCCATTATGGCAATAAAAAACTTTTTCATAATTGTAATATTTTATTGATTGAAAGATTTTCTATACACTTCTACAAAACCCCACATTGATAATGGTAGCCTCACTATCATAAAAGGAAAGGTCTTTTGTTCAATTTCATTTAGTCGTTTTCTCGCCTCGGCATATGAACAAGTTCTTCTGCTCTCGGCTTATCGAAAACGTTCAATTTCATTTAGTCGTTTTCTTCAGTTTTTTTGTTGTATAACATACACAAGTTATTGTATAATAGAGACTTGAGATAAGTTTAGGTTTTTTTTCGTGATGGTTATATGTTTGAGAAAAATACGAATTATTTCTAAATCAACAAAAAAGTATGGTAGTTGTAAAGAAACCCATCTTACGAAGAAAGGGAGTTGATATCACGAAAAAGCGATCATAAATCCTCGTGTATATTAAACCAAAAATTTCTCTATTGCTTTCTCCATTAAACAAAAAAAAACTATATTTTGAGCCTCAATCTGTCGAGTTCGACGTCGGACTTTATTTTGTTAAGGATTTTAGTTACGAGTTGGTGCATCTCGTGGCCTTGGCGGTAGTCGGCAAAGCATGCATAATCGGCACGGTTTTCCTTGATGAGGCGTGATGCGGTGGCACGTTTGGACTCGTTGCCATATACCGCTATGGCATGGCCTCCATGTTCCTTGACCATCTTCATGCTGGGTATATCGGTATCGCCGTCGCCGAAATAAATCATGTGCTTAAACGGAACTGGACGTTGCTCCTCGGGTATGAATTCGTTGATTTTCCGATTGTCGCTAACGGTGTTGATGCCTTTGTTTATCTTGAAAAGGAACTGTGTCTTGGCTGTAAAATCGACTGCTACGGCTGGCCAGTAGGCAACACCGTCAACATCGTAGAGGTACGAGCAGGCAAAAATGTTTTCGAACTGATTGGCAATAGACGTGCCCTCTATCATCTCTTTAAGTCCCGACGAATTGATATAGTGCTTGATATCGAAACCGAGCGAGCGCCCGTATTCGTTGATTAATTCAAACCACTGACACACGCCGTCAAAGAGTTCTACCTGCGCCCCGAAATGGTGAAACGACTCCCTGCGCAACGAGATATTGTTAGTATGTGCCTCTTTCAGCATAAGGTACATATAGCAAAGCACGCTATTTGCATCATTATCCTCGGAAAGCCGTTGGTTGCGTTGCCAAAACTCATCAGGGTCTTTGCCGATGGCTTGTATAAAGCCGAACTCCTGCATATTGCGTGGCGAAAGAGTGCCGTCAAAATCATACACCAATGCGACAATAGGTAATTGTGTTTCCTGCATATCTCAAACGTTTGATTATGCAAAAATACAAATTTAACGCCAATAAGGGCAAAAGAGTTTTTGGCAAAAGCGACAAACTAATCTATATCTATCGTCAGACTGGCGGAATAAGTCCTGCCAGTCGTTATCGGCGACTTAATATAATAGTAGTCGGGAATGTAGTTAAGGATATTATCCACAGCGAGCGTCAGACTGAAAACACTATAACGCGCACTGGCTTGCAATTTCCACAGCATATATCCAGGATAGCGACGATGCACAGTCACCGTGAGGTCGCCAACGGCATTAAACTCATCACACTCCATAGCCGAAAGAATCCTGCCGCTCAAACCCACATTGAAAGAAAAACGATTGTACCGCCGTCCGTAATCAACGCGTAGCATGGCCGAATGAGGTCGGCACGACACGTTTATTGGCAGTCCGCGACTTATGCTCTCATGTGTGTAGGTGTAGCCGCCAGTCACAGAAAGTCCGAAATCAGTATTTAACGACAGATTTGCATCAAGTCCACTTATCGACATAGCGTCCATATTGATATAGCGATGGCCATTAAGGTCGGCAAACCACGCCGTCGATATTCTATTTTGAACTATATTATGAAAGCCTATCAACATAAACGAGAAGCAGCCTCGATAGTATTCCGCCGACAATTGAAAATTATGACTTAATTCGGGCTTGAGGTCTTTGTTTCCAAAAATCCAAAACACCGGCATGTCGAAATCCATAAACATTTCCTTCAATGATGGCGCACGATAGCCATGGGCATAGCCTCCACGTAGGTTTAGGTGCGGAAGACTATACATAAGGCTTGTCTGTGGCGAGATATGCTGCATTGAGGCGGCAGAAAAATAGTCATACCGTAGGCCCGCCAGCAGGCTGACACGCTTCATGACACGCCAATCAGCCTGAGCAAACACCGACACATCATTCTGACTATGGCTGCCACTATCCGTAAACTGATAACTCTGCAAATAGTCGTGGAAGATTTCACTCCCTACAGTCAAATTCAAAACAGAGTCATATTCGGCAAAATAGCAAGCACGTCCTATATTCTGGCGGTTGCTGTATGTGCGGCTATAGGTCGAGGTGTTTTTATCGAAGGGTCCTTTGTCGTATCTGTCAAAAGAATAAGAAAGTTCTATTCGTTCTAATTCCGAAAGACGATAATCGCCTCGTAAACCAAAACTCGCATCCTTGTGATAATCGGTGACGATGGGCGAACTATTGCGTTCCCTGAAAAAATATCCGCCACGAGCGGTAAAGGACAATTTATCATTGACATTATACACAAGACGCTCGTCAAGGTTATAAGTGGTATTGCCAACAATGTTAGAAAAATCGCCAGCAGTAATCTGCCCTGGCTTGCGGAGGTCTATGTCGTCGATAGTTGTGTATTGAAAGCGTGTCGTGCTCAGTATGCGTCCGCAGTTGACTCCAACAATACCGCCATATCGCTGTTCTCCATGCGCCCCAATCTTACCATTAAGACGCAGTTGGAATGGTTTGCGCGGCTGACTGCTTATAAGATTGACAACGCCGCCCATGGCGCTTGAGCCATAAAGACATGAAGACGCCCCTTTTACAATCTCCATTCGTTCCACACCAAGCATCGAAAGCCTATAGAAATCAACATTATCCATGGTTTCTCCAGCCATACGTTCTCCATCCACGAGAAACAGAACGCTACTTCCACCAAAGCCCTGAAAATCAAGTATCGGCTGCTGATTGTACGAGTATGTGTATTCCAATCCCGGCAAAGCCTGCTGCAACAACTCCTGCACATTGGTGGCATCCGTCCGTTCTATCTCATTTGCGGTTATTAGACGCGTGGCAACCGGCACGTCTTTCAACGCCTTTGGGGTACGCGTGGCGGTAATCACGACCTGATGCAAATCATATCGACTGAATTTCTGGTCGATAGAATCGATAACGTTCTGCGATACAACGCAAACAGGGGCCAACAACATTGCCAGCCCCATAACCATAAAAAGAACCGTTTTCGTCAATTGAAAATAACTACACTTCTCCATTCACAATTCTCAATTCACTCTTAATCCTGATATGTATCGAAAGCAAACACGATATTCATTGGCATCGCACCCGGTTTCACCACATAGTTCAAATGCAGCAAGCCATCGGTCACATTGCCAGAGATTGTTCCGACATATTCACTCTGTCCCACAGTTTCGTTAATTTCCGTCTCAAGCAATTGGAATCCTTCCACTTTGTTGCCCGTAACTTTCACACCCGAAACAGAGAACCCCGTCATAGTGCGTTCATTGCTACCCATTCGATAAACAACATCGGGAAGCGTTATCGTAACAAGGCTGTCACCATTGGCCACAACACCGACAACGGCGTTCTCCATAGGTTCAAACGGAGTACTCGAGCCCTCTACCGACATACTTATACTACCAGTATAATTGCTTGCGACGGTATATGCAGGCGCGGCCGCCAACTCTTTACTTGACACAAAAGTGAAAACCAAAGTCATCGGCATATTGCCATATCGCATAGAGAAATTAAGAGTCAAAACACCATCAACCACGGAGCCCATTATACTTCCCGTATAACTTTTGTCATTTACGGTCTGGCTGATAGTCGTTTCGGCAAGCGTATAATTACCTTCGCCATTCTTCTCGACAACAATTCCACCTTGCTCCACTGACGGGAGAACCATTATACGACCATTCAAGTCATACTCTATTGATGGAATAGCAATAGCCACCGTACCACCATTTTCTGCCCTTAGCACGAACTTTGCAGCAGGTATTGATGGCAGTTCAAAGGCAGGCATTTCTTGAAGATACATTGTGAGAAGTCCCATATAGGTGCCTTCAACCACCGAGGCATCGGCCTTTTCGGCCTTATGGATAGGAGCCTCGTCATCTTTTTTGCACGACGTAGTACCAAAGACCAACGACGTAGCAATAAACATCAAAAAAAAGATTTTTAGTAGATTCTTCATTTTTATTTCTTTTTGTTTTTCTTGTTTGCGGTTGCAAAGGTACACACATTTAATCACCCCCAAAACCTTATATTTATAAAAAATTAATATTTGACATCACCCAAAAGTTAACGACCGTTAACAGAATGGTCCGACACGTTAAAAATTCCTAATTCCCCATTTCGTATCCATGCATCTAAAATCACCATTCAAAAGAAAAGGAGATAAGCATTGCCGTATCTCCTCGTCCCAGTCTCCATCGTCGCCGATAGAGAACCATCATTATTAACCATAAAAAACCATTCTTATCGTTTTTCGATTGCAAAAGTACAACGTCATCGAGATACGGAATCTAACCTATTTTTGCTATTTTCACGCCACCAACTCACTAATAATAGTGAATACAGCAACTCTATTCAGTTAACAGATGCTCTATAAGTGTATGTGTTCCAAGCAAAATCAGCACGCATCCTGCAGCAAAAGAGGTCCAACGTTCCGGAATAGGAATATGTCTGCGACCTAACGCCACACCCGACAACGAGACAAGAAAGGTAACAACGGCAATAACGGCAACAATAAAAAGTATTTCGGAAAGCGAGCGATACATTCCAAAACCAACACCGACAACAAATGCGTCAATGCTAGTTGCGATAGCCATCACTACTATCATACGGAAATCAGCAAAATTGGTTTTATGCGTATCGCCTTTTTTGTGAAACGACTCCCATATCATCCGCCCACCAACAACAGCAAGCATTGCGAAAGCAATCCAATGGTCTATACTTGCCATAAATCGTTCGCATGCCACGCCAATCAAAGCGCCAGCCAGTGGCAAAAGTCCCTGAAAGAAGCCAAACACAGCGGCAAGCAGAAAACCTCGTCGCCACGATATATGCGACGAAAAGGCCGTTGCGGTGGACACGGCGAGAGAATCGACACAAAGTGCCAATGCCAAAAGTAACGACTCAAAAAACATTAGCGTTCTACCTCCTCAACCTTTGCAATAGCCTTCTTCACAGGCGCAGGCTCGCCTATTGCCAATTGAGGCATATGCCCGTCATTAGGAAACAAAATGAGGAAATAACCATTGCCAATAGTAACCTCGTCGTGAGGAGCATGGTCGTCAGCAGCAAATGCCACATCGCGTTCTGCATTGTACGGGGTCGTTATATTCAGCGTCGGCAATTGACGAAGCGCCACACGTTCCTCTCCTGTGATGCAATACTGAATGTCTATATAACGGCGGTGTGCCTCAAAACCAACAGTATTCACCTCGAGGGTGTTGTAATCCATCACGTTGACAAAATTATCGCCCGACAGCGGATGACGGCCCGCGGCAACTGTCGCATCACATGACGCAAGAAATTTCAAAGCCTCATATAGGCCTTTATGCAAAGTGCGATAACGTTCTAAATTGCTAATATTATCGTAAATCATCTTTTAAGTGTTTATTGTTATCTATATTAATGTATAAAAGTATTTTTTGACATCATATATCATTCTACGCTCTTAAAAAGAGTCTGCCCATGACATTCGGGATGCTCTTTAAGATAGGCACACGCCACCATGCCCATGGTATAGCGGAAATTGACCTCAACGCAATGGTTCTCACAATAGGTCCCATCTGCTTGCCGAAAAACAAACATATCAATACCAACGGGACCTCTATATCCTTCACTGGTAAGACTTCGAATATGGCTCAACACATTTTCGTCATTTTCCACCTCAAATTGTGGCACCCATTGCCCAAGCCGTTGCATTATCTCCTCATCGGTCAAAAGAATATTGCCGCGATATACGCCATTCTGCGTTTCAAAAAGCGACATACCTTTATAATAAAGAGAGCCCGTCCCATCGGCATAGTACTCTACGGCAAAATTCTGAACAACATTAAAACGTGGCTCAACCATCACCGCTCCTTGCGTAGAAAGGGTCTTTTCGACCCATCTGCGGTCATTTTCCGTAAGATGTTCCGTAACCCACCGCAATCCCCATCCCGAGCCCGACCATGGCGCTTTCATCACAATGTCAACCTTTGAACCGACAAATTCTTCTACCTCGGCAAGACTGGTAGCCTGGACCGCGTAAGGCTGAACAGCAAGACAAGAACCGCGATGCGACAATCGCCGAATCAAAGCCAAATAGTCCTCTGACGGCAGTTTATGTTCCGGCATACCATGTTTAAGCAAATTACGCCGCAAAACGGCGTCCCAGCCCCATGCCTTTATAGATATTGTTTCTTCCGCGACACCGCTTTCAACCATAGAGGCATAGACCATAGCCGCGCCTTCGGCATCAACGGCCATACTATCTTCTCCGCAGACATAAAGCATATAATGCTTGTGGCTGCGAGCAAACGCCAGAGCCGATTGCGGCGGCATATATGACGCGCAACCATTTGCAAGACACAAATCATGCTCCGGATTAAATATGGCAAGCGTAGGCATTACAAAACGAGACAACAGACACTATCCGAAACGATAGATATGATGTTCTAAAACTAAAAAGGGGAGCCGCATAGTCTCCCCTTTTTATGTTTAGCAGAGCAAACAATATTATTTGTTGACCTGGAATTTCTTGTTACCAGTGGCGAAGAAATCGCTAATCTGGTTAGCGGCAGCAATACCAGCATTGATGTTAGCCTCTTCAGTCTGGGCACCCATCTTTTTAGGTGTTGCAAAATAACGGCCTTCAAATTTCTTGAACTCGGCATCAGCATCGGGCATAATGTCAGAGACATATTTAATGTCGGTACGCTCTTCCATGATTTTCAGCAAGCCTTCTTCATCGATAACCTCTTTGCGAGCGGTATTGACGAGGATGCCGCCTTTGCGCATCTTACCAACGAGTTCGTAGCCAATGCTTTTCTTGGTCTCTGCGGTTGCAGGAATATGCAGCGAAACGATGTCGCACTGCTCAAAGAGAGCTGCCTGATTTGCAACAGCGTGAACGCCAGCAGCCTCAATAGCCTCTGCGGGGCAGAATGCATCGTAGGCATAGACATCCATGCCAAAGCCCTTGGCAATACGGGCCACATTGCGTCCCACATTACCGAAAGCAAGCAGACCAAGTTTTTTGCCCATAAGTTCGGAACCCGACTTGCCATTGTAGAAATTACGAACGGCATAGACGAGCATACCCATCACGAGTTCGGCAACGGCATTGCTGTTTTGGCCAGGGGTGTTCATGGCAACGATGCCACGGGCTGTGCAAGCCTCGAGGTCGAGGTTGTCGTAGCCAGCACCAGCGCGGACAACGATTTTAAGGTTTTTGGCGTGGTCGATAACTTCCTTGGTAACCTTGTCGGAGCGGACGATAAGAGCGTCGGCGTCAGCGACGGCGGCATAAAGGTCGTTTACATCGGTATATTTCTCGAGAAGAGCCAGGGTGTGGCCGTTTTTCTCGACAACTTCGCGGATGCCATCAACGGCAACTTTTGCGAAAGGTTTTTCTGTTGCAACTAAAACTTTCATTTTCTTGATTATCTTTATTTCATCAGAAAAGACCGTCAGAGACTCTTTCTCGAATCTCTTCTCGAAACCGCCTCTGACGTCTCTGATTTCCATTATTTTTTTGTCAACTTAACTATTTATTGGCTTTCTCGAAGTCCTGCATGCACTGGACGAGAGCCTCGACGGCCTCGATGGGGCAAGCATTGTAGAGGCTGGCGCGGAAACCACCGACCGAGCGGTGACCCTTGATACCAACCATGCCACGCTCCTTGGCGAAAGCCATGAAAGCATCCTGCAGGTTCTCACGGCCTTCGGCCATCACCCAGCAGTGGTTCATGATAGAACGGTCTTCCTTCTCGGCAGTGCCACGGAACATACTATTGCGGTCGATTTCTTCATAGAGAAGAGCAGATTTCTTTTCGTTGATTTTCTGCATCTCTTTGACGCCTCCGATGGTTTCTTTAACCCATTTCAAGGTCTCGTGCATCACGAAGATAGCGCTCACGGGAGGTGTGTTGAACATGGAGATGTTCTTGGCCTCTTCAGCAGCGTGGGTGCGGAAGTCCACCATTGTAGGCAGAGGATTCATATACTGACGGTCGGTAATCTTGCCGAGGATATCCTTGCGAACAATATAGAATGTAACACCAGCAGGACCGACGTTCTTCTGAGCGCCACCATAGATAAGACCATATTTCTTCACATCAACGGGACGGCTCATAATATCCGAACTCATATCGGCAACAAGCATAACATTGCTGATTTCGTTGGCAGCGAAGTCCTTGCGGATTTCAGTACCATAGATGGTGTTGTTTGTAGTGATATGGAAATAATCGGCATCGGCGGGAACGGTCCAACCCTTAGGAATATAGCTATAGGTCTTATCTTCGCTTGATGCAACGATTACGGTCTCACCAAAGTTCTTAGCCTCTTTGGCAGCCTTCTTTGCCCAAACACCAGTCTGCAGGTAAGCAGCCTTCTTGTTGAGCAGGTTGGCAGGAACATCCATAAAACCTGTGCTGGCACCGCCACCGAGGAAAAGAATCTCATACTCCTCAGGGATGTTCAGAAGGTCACGCCACAACTGACGAGTCTCGGCCATGGTGCGCTCCCAACCGGGAGTACGGTGAGATATTTCGAGAAGACCGATACCGGTGTTGTCGAAATTGCGGATAGCCTCAATAGTGGCTTCGATAGCCTGTTTGGGCAGAACGCAGGGACCTGCGTTAAAGTTATAAGCTGTTTTCATTTGTATTATTATTAATGTTAAAAAAAGGTTAATTATCAAATCCTTACCCGAGCAATGCTCATTGCTCGTACTGCTACAAAACTACGATTTTTCTTTATATATTAATAGTATTACTTTATTTTTTTTTCACACGAGGATGTTAAAACCCTATCAATCTGCAACAAACCAACAATAATATATCATACATTAAATTAGGACTAAAGAGATACAGCCCCAACCTACTACCAAAATTAAAGAAAGACAAAGGTACGATACGGCAAAGAATCTTTTTTCCGCAATAAAACAAACCTCATCGCCCAATTTATGATTTCGGCATTCATAAAAATTTCCAATGTCAAAATAGGCCATCAAAACATAAGTTTATTCACTATAAAAAGTGGAAAAAAGATGCTCATTATTGATTTTCCGACAAATAAAACAATGCGATGAAAAATGCCAATCTGATTTACAAATAATTATAATAAACAACTACTAATCAATAGAATACAAAACATCAGACAATACAAGATGCAATTTTTCAAATAGTTGAGATGAAACGCCAAAAAAAAGCGAGAAAAGGTCAAAAAAAGCGAAAAAAATTTTGAATGTCACAAAAAAACGTTACATTTATAAACTTTTTCAAACCACCCAGTAAGCAAAAAAAATATTACATTTCAATCTTTTGCACAAATACACCGAGATAGAGTAAGACACAAAACGCCGAAACCTTTACATTTTTTCGTAGAATAATGCAAATTTAATTTTCACCATGCATGTGATAAATTAAAAACATTTTTGCATCACGAAACAACAACAAACCAATAATTGTTATCGAAAAATAACATACAAGAATTGAGAGGAATAAAATGCAGAACGATTATCAGACAATCTGGGAAAAATGCTTGAAGATTATTAAGGACAACCTTGGTGAAGAAAATCAGGCTCCTTATAAGACATGGTTCGAACCCATTGTACCCATTGGATTCAACCATAGCGAAGATAACCCTACCCTTACGGTTCAGGTGCCGAGTAACTTCTTTGCCGAATGGCTGAACGAACATTATCTCGACCTGATTAGTTTTACCATTCACCAAGTCCTGGGTCCTACCGGCAAACTGATGTATAATATTGCCATGGACACCAGTATCGGAGGTAAACCTATAACTATAACGGTACAGTCTCCGTCTAGCGGCATAAAGACCAGCAATAATCCTATATATAGTCAGCCTTCAAATCCCTCTCGCAACCAACCTCCGATTGTCAATCCCTTCGCGCTTCCCGGACTTCAACAGCCGAGAGTTTATTCCCAGTTGCGTGACTCGTACACGCTCGATAACTTTGTGGAAGGCGACTGCAACCAACTGGCCCGTTCTGCAGGCTTCGTAGTGGCACAACGTCCCGGCACCACTTCCTATAATCCTCTTTTCCTCTATGGTAGCGCAGGTCTTGGAA
>ONLQ01000018.1 GCA_900318665.1 uncultured Bacteroidales bacterium
ATCAGCATTGCTCGTGGCGAATTTGTGTACCTTATTGGCCGTAGTGGTTCGGGTAAGACCACATTGCTCCGCGCTATGTATGGCGATGAGCCTCTGTCGGCTGGCACGGCTACGGTTTGCGGAATAGATTTGAACCGCATCTCCTCTCGACGTCTTTCGATGCTCCGTCGCCGTATGGGTATCGTGTTTCAGAACTTCCGTCTTCTCTACGACCGCGATGTGTATGACAATCTGTACTTTGTGCTTCGTGCCGCAGGGTGGAAGAAGCGCAAACTTATTGACGAACAGATTTTCAAAGTGCTGGATGCTGTCGGACTGCGTGACAAGGCTGAATTGATGCCTCGTCAACTCTCCGAAGGCGAGCAGCAACTTGTGGGCGTGGCACGCGCGCTTATCAACGACCCAGAAATAATCATTGCCGACGAGCCTACGGGCAATCTTGACCCGATGACGTCATCGGACATTATGGGCTTGCTGATGCGTGTGTGTAAGGAAGATGGCCGTACAGTGGTTGTGGCAACGCACGACTTTATGATGATGGACAAATATCCTGCTCGCGTGCTGTGCTGTGAGAACGGAACGGTGACGGTAAGTTGATGCTGTTGTGCAATAAATGTTAAACAATACGAACGAAATAAATAAACTCTTGAAAATGAAAAGATATATTCTACTGCTGCTGGCCCTTCTTATAATACCGATGGGCGCTATTGACGCACAGGGCAAGAAAAAAGGCAAGAAAGAGGTCTCTCCAATACTTGAAGGCCGTCAGAAAGTTCGTAAGGCCGACTATGAGAACGTATGGAAATTCACCTCTTTCAACGCAAAGAAGAAAACGATGTATTTCGACGAATTTGACTATACGCAGATTCCAGACATCGTGATGCAGAAAAAGCCCGACTGGCAGAATTTCCAGCCCGTGGTCAATTTTTTGAGCAACAATGGCCGTGCCGCTGTGACATTCGTGGCTATTTTCGGCATCAATCCCACTATCACCGAGGACGATGACCGCGAGCGTCTGGCCAAGAAAGCCGCCGACACTGCGCTGGCATGCTTGAAAATCTACGAGGAGTGGGCTGCCGAGCAAGGTCTGAAGAACAAGATGGTGCTGCAGGTGGCACAGGTTGATTTCCGCTACTGGCATGGCACTGACTTCTTCAATATGGAGTTGCCCAAAGATGACGTAATCCCGCTGGGATTTATCATTGCGCTTACCAACAAGAAAGTTGAGATTTTCCCCAACCCTGCTGCTGGTGCACAGAGTTTCAAGGACGTGAAATTCTTCCCCAACGACGCTACTGTTGTGGAGTCGTATTATCCGCTCATCGACTCGCTGGCATCCTATGTAATGAGCAACGACCGCTACGAGGTCCTGCTCACCGGATATAGCGACAATGTCGGCACGGTGTCGTACAACAAAGGCTTGTCCAACCAGCGTGCGGTGGAAATTAAGAAGATGCTGCTTCAGCGTGGCGTGCCAGAGTACCGTATTGAGGTGGTGGCGCGTGGCGAAAACGAACCTATTGGCGACAACAGCACCTATGAGGGGCGCATTGCCAATAATCGCGTAAGCATCAAAATCCAGTAGCCGCGTTTTGACTAACAAGGAAAGATACTATCATCTGTGCGAAGCAGAGGAATATGATATTCCTCTGTTTCTGCAATATTGGTGGATGGACTTGGTGTGCCACGGAAAACAATGGGACGTGGCATTGTCGGTGGGCAGTAATGGCGAGGTGCTGGGTGCGATGCCATACCTCATTGGCTCGAAAATGGGTATGCGCTATGTGCTGCAGCCTCAACTGACGCAGTACAATGGCCCTTGGTACAACTATGCTTCTTTAAGGCATGGCTCCGATGAGGCGGTGTCTGAATATCAGCGACTTGGTTTCGAAAAGCGCACTGCTGCCGACCTCATTGCCCAAATCTCAGCACTGCGTCTGTCATGCTTCTGCCAGTGCTTTTCGCCTGAGATTACCAATTGGCAGCCTTTCTACGAACAAGGCTTCAGCCAGACCACACGCTATACCTACCGTATCAACGACATATCCGACCCGCAACTAGTGTTTTCTGCTTTCACCGACAAGCGGCGGCAGAAGATACTTCGTGCCGATAGTTGCACCTCGCTCTCGGAAAGCGTTGATGCCGAATGGTTTGCTGACTTTCATATAGCCTATTGGCGTAGCAAGGGGCAGAGCGACCTCCTTCCGCGTCAGTTTATGGTAGGGCTTTGCCGTGAGGCTATAAGTCGCCACGCTGGTGCCATACTTCGTCTTTGCGACGAGGAAGAAAAGGTGCTTGCCGCCATATTCGTGGTGTTCGATAAACGTTGTGCCTATTTGCTGCTGTCGGCAAACAGCGTGGAGCAATATCGCAACGAGAATATGTCGATATTGATATGGAAAGCGTTGCAGTGGCTGTCGTCAAAATGCCGCGCTTTTGATTTTGAGGGCAGTATGATTCCGGGCAAAGAACAGTTCAACCGCTCCTTTGGCGCGATACAGACTCCGTTCTTTCAAGTGTCCCGATATAGCAATCCGCTGATAGAATGGATAGTGAAGCATAAGCGGTAGTGTCATTAATGTCTGTGCATATCACAATAAAAAGAGTATATTTGCCTTTTCTAATAAAGTATTCTCACAGCATAAAAAACATATAAATATATGAAAAAGAATATTCTGATGCTTGTGGCCGTCTTGTTGCTTTCGGTTGTGGCCGTAGCACAGGCTCCCATTAAATTCAACTATCAGACCGTGGTGCGCGACGCTTCGGGCAATCTTGTTGGCAACCATTTGGTTCATGTCAAAATCAGCATTCTTTCCCAGTCGTTCGATGGCGATGTTGTGTATGCTGAGCACAGCAGCGCCATGACGGAACGTAGCGGTATGATGACGATTGTGGTAGGCGACGGCGTGGTGATGGAAGGAGACCTTGGACAGATAGATTGGAGTCGCGGACCTTACTTTATGCGCTGCGACATCGACCCAAAGGGCGGCAACAACTATTCTTTGAGCACAGCCCAGCAGTTGGTCAGTGTACCTTATGCCCTCTATGCTGGCGGCGGCGACTATAACAAGCTGTCTAACCTGCCTGACATTAAGGCAATGATACGTTCCATCGTTAAGGAAGAGGCGTCTAACCTGTATCAGGAAAGCCAGGGCTTGTCCGACGTGGCGGCCATCAACAATGAGATGGGTTTCCAGCAGTTGAAGGCTCTTGGCGACCCTACCGATGCGCAGGACGCTGTGACGGTGGCTTATATGCGTCGCTATGTGGAGGAAATGATATCGCACGTTTATGATTCGAGCCTTATGGCAGCGTCCTCTATGCTCCACAGAGGCGGAGTGTCTGAATCTTCGTCGCGTTATAGCCGTAGTTCTCGTTCCTCTAATGCCCGCCGCGTTCAGACCGAAAACGGACTTCTTAGCGGCGTTTTCTCGGTGAGTGACGGCAAGCAGGTTCGTTTCTCGCAGGGCAATCTGCAGTATTCTTATGTAGGCCGCCACGCTGTACTTGGCGGCGGACTTAAAGAAGGCACATGGCGTTTTGCCTCCAGCCAGTATGACGAAAATCTTGACAACAATGGTCGGTGGGAGTCGCTTTTGACGTGGAATTCCACGGGATGCGAAGACGATGGCGCTATAGGTGACGCCTGTTTCGACTGGGGTGCCTACAATGCCATAAGCAATGGCGGCAATCTGCCTGGCCAGTGGCGTCTTCTCTCTATCGATGAGTGGAACTACCTGCGCAGCCAGCGTCAGGGCGCACGTCAGAAATATGCTATGGCCACCATCAACGGACAGGCTGGCGTGGTCTTTCTGCCCGACAACTGGACCACTCCCGCAGGGCAGACTTTCCTGCCGGGCTCGGCTCGTGGATTTAGCACCAACGCCTACACCGCCGAACAATGGACGGCTATGGAGTCGGCAGGTGCTGTGTTCCTGCCCGCAGCTGGCAATCTTAGCGGCCGCACCATCAACAACGTTGGCACCTATGGCTCCTATTGGTCGTCGTCGGTAATGAAAGGCGGCAACGTCTATAGCCTTGACTTCTATGGCACAGGCTTGCAGACTATTGGCAATCAGCCGTCCATAGGCCAGTCGGTGCGTCTGGTGCAGGATGTGCAGTAGCCGTGGAACGGCAGCGCCAATATATCGCTATCGATCTCAAATCGTTCTATGCTTCTGTTGAGTGTGTAGAGCGTGGGCTTGACCCTTTGACAACCAACCTTGTCGTTGCCGATGTCAGTCGCACCGACAAGACGATATGCCTTGCCGTGTCGCCGTCACTCAAAGCCTACGGCATTCCTGGGCGAGCGCGGCTTTTCGAGGTCAGACAGCGTCTGCGTCAGGTGAACAACGAGCGTCGCAGTCGTATTCCTTCAAGGTGTTTTTCGGGTAAGTCGTATTTCGATGCCGAACTGTCGGCGCATCCCGACTGGGAGGTGGACTTTATTGCCGCTACGCCTCGTATGGCATATTATATTGATTATAGCACCCGTATTTATAAGTGCTATCTCAAATATGTTGCCCCAGAGGATATTTTTGCATATTCTATTGATGAGGTTTTTATTGACGCTACCGACTACCTCGACAACTATAAGATGACAGCCCACCAGTTGGCAACGACAATGATACGCGATGTGTTGAAAACCACGGGCGTTACAGCCACGGCGGGCATTGGGACAAATATGTACCTCAGCAAGGTGGCTATGGATATTGTCGCAAAGCATATCCCTGCCGACTCCGACGGGGTGCGTGTGGCGGAACTTGACGAAAACTCTTACCGTGAGCGACTGTGGGACCATCAGCCTTTGACAAGTTTTTGGCGTGTCGGTCACGGCATTGCCAACCGTCTTGCCTCGTTAGGAATAAAAACCATGGGGCAACTGGCTCGCTATTCGCTCCACAACGAGGAACGTCTCTATCAGATGTTTGGAGTCAATGCCGAATTGCTTATAGACCATGCCTGGGGCTGGGAGCCTTGCACTATGCGGCATATCAAATCCTATCGGCCTACCGCAAGGTCGCTCAGTAGCGGACAGGTGCTGCAAAATCCCTATACAGTGGAGAAAGCCCGCATTGTAGTTCAGGAGATGGCCGACAGCCTGTCTCTCCAATTGGTGGCAGGCAAATTGGTCGCCAATCAGTTTGGTCTGTATGTTGGCTATGACCGTGAGAGTCTTGCCAGCGACAGTCTCCGTTCCGGCTACCAAGGCGAAATCGTGTCCGACTATTATGGACGCACAGTGCCGAAACCGGCCCACGGCACTTGTCGGCTGAATAGTGCCACGTCGTCGTCAAAACAAATTATTGACGCCATACTCATGGTCTTTGACCGTTGTGTTGACCCTCTGCTACTGGTGCGTAGGATTAACGTGGTGGCAGGCAATGTGATGCACGAGGACATTGCGAAGGAAGCGGAGTCTCATCAGACGGAACAACTCGACCTTTTTACCGACTACGACGCTGTGCAACAGCATCGAGAAACCGAGAAAGACGAGCGCGCCAAAGAGCGCAAGGTTCAGGAAGCGCTGCTCTCAATAAAACGCAAGTATGGACGGAATGCCATACTGAAAGGCATTAATTTTGAAGAGGGTGCGACAATGAAGGAGCGCAACCAGCAAATAGGCGGGCATAAGGCCTAAGGTATTATAATATGTTTGACGATATAGAATATACAAGAGCGGAATATGCGGACATTATCGATTTGCCGCATCCAGTGTCCAAACGGCATATGCCTATGTCTATGGAAAAACGAGCCGCGCAATTTGCTCCGTTTGCCGCGCTAACGGGCTTTGAAAACGCTATCAGCAACACCGTTGACCAGACAATGGAACAGATGGATATGGGCTATTACGCATCGCTGCTTGAAATGGAACTGAACGAGGACGTATTCCAAGAATAGAGCGTATTTTGGTCAGCGCGTGTGGGACTAAAAAAGCAAAAAAGAAGTGCAAATATTTAATTTTGTGTTGAGTATTTGTTTTTTTTCGTTATCTTTGCAATCTGTTTCGTGATGAAATAAAATATAAGTATTTCTATAACAGTAATTAAACTTTTATAAATAATGACAAAGGCTGAAATCGTTTCTGATATCTATCAGAAAACTGGCATTGAAAAGGTCGTCATCCAGACCGCCGTCGAAGAGTTTATGGATGTTGTTAAGGACGCCATGATTTCCGGCGAGAACGTGTATCTCCGCGGATTTGGTAGTTTCATTATCAAAAAGCGTGCTGAGAAAACCGGTCGCAACATCTCCAAGAACACCACCATCCTTATCCCCGCTCACAATATCCCCGCTTTCAAGCCGGCTAAGACTTTCATGTCCGAGGTGAAGGAAGGTACCAAGACCAAATAATTTCGAAGACTAATTAACTTTTAAAAATATCTTTGTTATGCCGAACGGTAAAAAACACAAAAGACACAAGATGTCAACGCACAAGCGTAAAAAACGCCTGCGCAAGAACAGACATAAGAAGAAGTAACGCGGACTGAACCACCGCTGTTGCTGCTTCTTTTGTCGTAGCAAATCTAAATCTAAAACAAATTACATTGGTGGGAGTTATCCCCCGCCATGTAGTTTGTTTTTTATTGTAGTATTTTGTTCGTCTGTTTTTACGAGGGTGAGGTTATGCTATTTGATGGTTTGGAGATGTATGATTTGATGCTTGTTTTAATGGCATGGGGGGTGATAGAAAAAAATAATAGCATAGGTTGAGGGAATGAAACTCTTAATATTTTTGATTATACGCCTGTTACGGGCTTAAAATATATTATTCGTGGATAAAGATTTGATAATTTCCGCCAAAGGCAACGAGATGCAGATTGCCATGCTTGAGGACAAGCAACTGGTGGAACTACATACTGATAAGGGTGGCGACCATTTTTCTGTAGGCGATGTCTTTATTGGCCGTGTGCGTAAAATCATGCCGGGCCTTAATGCCGCTTTTATAGACTTGAACGACGACAAGAAAGATGGTTTCATGCATTATCTTGACCTTGGCGTCAACTACAACTCGGTGAACAAGTATCTGAAACTTGCCATGAATGGCGATGCCAGCATGACAACGTTGAAGGATTTTACGCCTGAGCCGATACTGGAGAAAACTGGCAACCTTAATGACGTGCTCACCGTGGGGCAGTATGTCCTTGCGCAGATTTCAAAGGAGCCTATCTCCACCAAGGGGCCAAAACTTACGGGCGACATCTCGTTTGCTGGCCGCTTCCTCGTCATAACTCCTTTTGGACATAAGATTTCAATCTCGCAGAAAATAAAGGGTAGGGAAGAGTGCAAACGTCTGCGCCGCATTATGGAAAGTATTCGTCCCGAGGGTTTTGGCGTTATTGTCCGCACTTTGGCTGAAGGCCGTTCGGTGTCAGAACTTGATGCCGACCTGCGTCAGTTGATGGATGCGTGGCGCAAGATGACGGAGTCGTTGAAACGCGTCAATGGACCTCAAAAGGTTTGGTCGGAACTTGGCGCCGTGTCCGCGATATTACGCGATGTGTTGACCGACGATTTCAACAACGTCTATACCGATTCGGAAACCGTCTATAACGAGGTGCGTCAGTATGTTGGCAGTATAGCGCCAGGTCGTGAGGATATAGTGAAACACTATAAGATGGAGACACCCATATTCGAGCAGTTTGGCATCCAGCGCGACATCCGTAGGGCGTTTGGCCGTATTGTCACCATTCGTTCGGGCGTCTATATCTATATCGAACACACCGAGGCAATGCATGTCATCGACGTGAACAGCGGCAACCATATCAAGAGCGGAGAGGGACAGGAAGACACTGCTCTTCAGGTCAATATCGAGTCAGCCAAAGAGATTGCACGACAACTGCGTCTGCGCGATATGGGCGGCATTGTGATTATCGATTTTGTGGATATGCACAAGGCGGAAAATCGCAAGAAACTCTTTGACGTGATGACCGAAGAGATGAAGCGCGACAGCGCACGCCATACCATATTGCCGTTGAGCAAGTTCGGCCTGATGCAGATAACGCGACAGCGTGTGCGTCCCGCAGTAGAGGTTGACGTGCAGGAGAAGTGCCCGTTCTGCGACGGCACCGGAACAATCAAGTCGAGCCTCGTGGTGGTTGACGAGATAGAGTCGAGCCTTCGCCATCTTGTAACGGTGCAAGGTGAGCGCGGACTATCGTTAATGGTTCATCCCTACATCTATGCCTATTTAACCAAGGGGCTGCTCTCTATGCAAATGAAGTGGATGTGGAGAATGAAAACTTTTTTGAAAGTAAAGCCAAACGTGAGTTTTAACTTGTTGGAATATAAGTTTTTCAACTCTAATGGCGACGAAATCATAATGTAGTGTTTCGAGTTCTGCGCGCCTATTGTTTCTGCTGATTGGACAACGACTTTTAGTGCCACTTAAAATTATTTTTGTTCGATTGGCGTAAAAAACGTATTTTTGTAGTCTTAAATGTGTGCCAGAGTGATATGTAGGGAGGTCTAACCAAGCAATGGAAAAAAACGCATGAGAAAAATCATTATGGCAATGGCTTTGCTGTTAGGAGCAGGCGTTGCGGTGGCTCAGGAACACATAGAGTTCAAGTGGTATGGCCTTTATAGCGTTGTGGAATATTCCTATGCCGTAAATGTTAATGAGCAGTATGGCAATGTCTCTTTTTCTGAGATGACGGGTATTGTCGGTTTCCAGATTCGCAAAGAGACCGCCGTTGGCTTTGGCGTAACCTATATGAAGGAACCTACCGACGGCTACACTCAGTTGCCTATTTATATCGAGTTGCGTAGCCATTACACACGCAGCCGCCTTACACCGTTCACGCAGGTGCAGTTGGGCTATTCTTTCCCCGTAGGACTCTCCAATGGTGGTGACGAACAGGTCTCTATCAACAAAGGAGGCACGTTCTTTGGCCTGGCAGGTGGCGCGCGTTTTGCCATAACCTCCAAGTTCGGTGTCAGCGTGCATGCTGGCTATCAGATGGTTTTGCTCAACGATGTGGAGTTCATTCACGAAGGTCTGCTTGCCGAGCGCAAGCCGGTGCTTTTCCACGTGTTGCGCGGTGGTGTGGGTATTAACTTTTAATTGTGCTGTATGAATAAGCGGTTCTTGACGGCAATGCTTGTTGCTATGCTGTCGGTTGCGGCTTATGCACAGACCGATGGCGAGGCTGAAAAGCGGTCGGCAACAGAGTGGGACGATGTTGAGGTTTATGAGCAGAACCGCCTCTATCCGCGTGTTAATGTCATTCCCTACGACGATGAGAACGACATCGAGAAATGGAATTATTTTCAGTCGTCGTCATATATCCTGCTTGACGAGGGCTGGGTGGTGGACTACACCAACGACTTTGCCGACCGAGTGTCGGAAATAGAAAAACGCGATTTCTCGCCAAAGGATTGGCAGTCGTTAGTTTTTCCTGATGTAAGGTGGTCGTTGGGTGGCCGCGTATTGCGGATGCCGACGGTTGGCAAAGGTGGCGTGATTCCCGAAACAGGCAATGTCACCGCCACGCTCCATACCGAGATAGACGTTCCCAAGGAATGGGCTGAATATGACGTGTTTTTCCAGATACAGCCTCTGTCGGCTTGCTATGTGTGGGTCAATCGCGCCTATGTGGGCTATGCCGAGGACGGGCGTTCCCTTGCCGAGTTCGACATTACCAGCCGTCTTATTCCTGGCAAGAAAAACACTATCACGTTGCAGATGGTAAGCCTTTCCACGTCCAATCTGCTGGAAATGAATCGCGACCCACGCCATCTTGGCATGGCTGTCGAGCCTGCTTTGCTGCTCAAAACCGCCGCCAATGTGCAGGATTTTGCCCTGCGTGCCGACTATAAGAACGGCACTGGTGTGTTGGCAGTGGATTTCAATATGGCAAATCGCGCCCGCAAAGGCCGCTATTATGTTGAAATAGAGTTGTGGAATCCGTTAGGCCGTCAGGTTGACAAGATGGGGCGTTGGTTTGCTTTCGACAAGAAAAGCGAGATGCCCGTCTCGGTGGAGCGAGATTTTGAGAATGTCATGCCGTGGACTGCCGAGACGCCAAATCTCTATACATTGGTGGTCCGACTGCTTGACGAAAAAATGAATCTTGTCGAGACCGTCGGAACACGTTTCGGTTTCCGCACCGTTGAGGTCCGCGATGGACTGCTTACGGTGAATGGTGTACCTGTGACTTTGCGTGGCGTCGTGTATTCCGACTACACCTTTGATGATGACGGCGTGGTGGACTACGATATTGTTGAGGCTGATATGAAGGTGCTGAAAAACAACAATGTCAACGCTATCCGCACGGCAGTCTATTCGCCTGCCGACCCCCATTTCTACGAACTCTGCGATAAATACGGCTTCTATGTGGTCTGCGATGCCAATATTCATCCCTATTCTACGCAGAGCAAGGCCATTGCAACCGATAACGCTTATTCCGACCTTTTCGTCTCGCGTGTGCAGAATATGTATGAGCGATACAAAAATCATACATCAATCATAGCATGGTCGCTTGGCGAAAGTCCCGATAACGGCACCTGCATGATGTCGGCTTTCAAGCAGTTGAAAATGAAAGACCGCACACGTCCGGTCATCTTTGCTGGCGCAGGCTATGGCGACAATACCGACATCATTGCGTTGCAAAATGCCTCGATAGACCAGGTGCGACAGTATATAGGCCGTATGCAGTCGCGTCCGCTGGTGCTGCTTAGTTATGGCAGTTGCGAGGGTAACAATATGGGCGGTCTTGAGCAGTTGTGGGAGTTGGTGGAGGATAACGAAAACGTGCAGGGCGGCTTTTTCTCGCAGTGGAACGATGTTCGCTATGTGTCGTCTGGCAGCGAGGTTGTGCGTCATGGACTTCTCTCGCCGCAGCGTGGCGCATCGCCAGCCTTGAGCGAATTGGCTTACATATATCGTTCTTATGATGTCGCACTGCGTACTTTCTCTATCGATGCAGGCGAGTTTGCCATCTCAAATCGTTGCGACTTCCTTTCGTCTTCCGATTTGCGTCTTGAATATAGCATCTTCACCAGCCTCAAGCCTGCCATCATTTCGGGCGAGGTGCCCAAACTTCCCGATGCAGGGGGCGACCGTGTGTTCAAACTCATGATACCACGACTCACGCTCTATGCTGGCGAAGAGATGTTTATCCGTTTCTCGCTCCGTCAACGCCGCAATGTGGGCGCTGTGTCTAAGGGTACGGAACTCTACAGCGTGCAGTTTGTCATACCCATGGACAAGGTGGACGCCTTTCCGCTCTCGTTCGACTATTGCCAGCCGCTTGTCGTGGTGGAAAAACGCGCCGAGGATTCGCTCAAAACGTTGCAGGCCATTGCTGTTGCAGGCGACTACGGCACCACTACCATCGATATGCGACGTGGCGAGATAACCTCCTATCAGTTTCACGGCACGGAACTCCTAAAGTCGCCCATACGGCTCAATTTCTGGCGTGTGCCTACCGACAACGACCGTTCCGATGGCAGCGTGGCAAAGCAGTGGCAGATGTTGCGCCCCGACCTTGTGCGTCGCGAGGTGAGCGACATAACCTATACGAAGGTTGACAACAATAGCGTATCGGTAGATATGATGGTTCGCTATGTCAATACCGCAGGCGTCACGCTTATGGATGTCCGTCAGACATTGTTGCTGCTCGCCACTGGCGACATATTGATGAGCAGTGACCTTATGCTTTCCGAGACGGTCAAGAGCCTGCCGCGCGTGGGACTTCAAATGGTGGTCGATAAGCGCTTTGACACTGTGCAATGGATGGGAAGCGACATAGAGAGTTATTCCGACCGCAGAGGGGCTATGCGTCTGGGAAGCCATACGCAGCCGGCCCAGTCACTGTTCCATCGCTATATGCGACCGCAGGAAGCCGGCAGCCGTCTTGATACTCGTTGGCTCTCCCTCGCCAAGGACGATGTGGCTCTCTTTGTCAACATGATAGATACCTCTTTCTCGTTTTCGGTCTATCCCTACGACGATATGGAGATGAGCCGAGCCAAGAGTTTCTCCAAACTGCGTACTATTGATGGTTGGACTCTCAATGTCGATGCTCGTATGTCGGGCGTCGGTAGCGCGCTGGGTGGTATTGATATTGCCTCTGACGCGCTGGTGTCGGGCCATAAGCATCATTTTGCAGTCCATCTTTGCGGCTATAGCCCTGCCGTTTTTTCCCCGTTCGATTTCTGTCGTATCGCCTACCCAGAGGTATCGTCCAATGTGTTGGAAATGCCTCGCATAGAGCGTGACCGCGAGCGTTTTGACGGTCCGTTGACCATAACCATTACTTCGCCCGACGAAGGTGCGGAAATATACTACACTCTCGATGGCAGCGACCCGTCGATGTCGTCAATCCGTTACGACAAACCTTTCGTCATAGAGAATACCACGGTCATCAAGGCTCGTGCTTTTCGCAAAGGCGATGCTCCGTCGTTCACTTCGCAACTACGGTGTGACTATGCCTATCTCTCGTCCGTGGCATACGACAAAAAACCAAACACCCCGTATAATCGCAATTCGGCACGGGCACTCTTCGATGGCGAGATGGGTGATGTCTCCGACCTTTCGGAGGGCTGGATAGGCTTCTCTGGTGGCGATTGTGGGGCCACGTTCCAGTTAGCACGCCAACTTGATGTCGAGCAGGTGTCGCTACGTTTTGCTCACAATCCCGACGCGTGGATTTTCGCGCCCAAACAGGTGTGGGTCTATCTGTCATACGATGGCAGCACATTTACCGACTCCATCAGCGCGTCCATAACATATAACCCCGAACTGAAAGACGAGGCCGTGGCAACAGTCTATGCCGTAGATGTCAAAGTCAATCGACAGGCTGTGCGTGCTGTGCGTGTCGTGGCTCACGGCATTGGCCGTATTCCCGAATGGCATCGTGCCAAAGGACTAAAGCCGTGGCTCATGATAGACGAGGTTACGGTCAAGGAAACGCTAAAACAATAGGTATGCCCGACGACACGCTATACACACGAACCGAGATGCTTCTGCGTCCAGAGGGAATGGCGAGGCTTGCTGCCGCCCATGTTTTGGTTGTCGGTTTGGGTGGCGTCGGAGGCTATGCTGCCGAGATGCTGTGTCGCGCCGGTGTGGGTCGGCTGACAATCGTTGATGGCGATGATGTTAGCGTGTCGAATATTAATCGACAACTGATAGCGCTGCAATCCACCGTAGGGCAGAGCAAAGCCGAGTTGTTCCGCCAGCGTTTCAGTGACATCAACCCGTCATGCAAGGTCGATGCGCGTGCCATATTTCTCAAGGACCAAAACATGATAGACCTTCTCGAAGAGCAACACTACGACTATGTTGTCGATGCCATTGACACACTGTCGCCCAAAGTGTTTCTTCTCTATCATGCCCATCGTTTGGGCTTGCGTGTGGTTAGTTCTATGGGCAGTGCCGGGAAGGTTGACCCTACGCAGATTGTCATTACCGACATAGCGCAGAGCCATACCTGTCCGCTGGCAGCAATGGTGCGGAAAAAACTGCACAAAATTGGCGTGCGTGAGGGTATTGAGGTTGTCTTTTCGACCGAGAAGATAGCGCAACACGCCATGATTGACGACCCCTCGCAAAACAAACGCACCACCATTGGCACCATATCTTATCTTCCGCCGGTGTTTGGCTGTGCCTGCGCGTCGGTGGTAATTCGACACATTTCGCAATACGCACTATGAACCGCCTTTTCCTAATATTGCTTCTTCCGTTTGTTCTTCTGTCGTGCAAGGCCGATTTCTCGCCCAATGCCGACTGGAAAGAGGTCCCGTCGGTCTATTGCGTTCTCGACCAGGACGACAGCATAAGTTATGTGCGTGTTCAGAAATGCTATCTTGGCAGCGGCAATCTCAAGGGCTATTCTCAGGTGGCGGACTCTACCAACTATGCCGCAGGAGAACTGTCGGTCAAAATCCTGGTGTGGGGCAGTGCCAGCGATATGGCTCGCGATGGTGCCATCCCGTTGCGTACCCTCAATTTCGACTATACCGTGCTTGACGATAAGAGCGAAGGAAGTTTCGCCTCGCCACAACAGCCGGTCTATTGCCATGTCAATGCGGCTGGCGACCTCGACCCAGACAATTACTACCAACTGATAGTCAGCAAGAGTGCCACAGGACAGGTGATAGCAAGGTCCTCCACATGGCTGATAGGCGATGCTCAGCACGACCCGTGGATAGACCGCCCGCATCCCACTATATTTGGCCGTTCTATTTCGTTTCGCCGCCAAGCCAGTTGCCCGATAGAGTGGTATGCTTTTCCTCAAGGGCGTCGCTATCAGTTTGACATTCGCTATTATTACCGCAACTTCTATCTTGAGCCCGATAGTCTCCGTTGGGTCGATATGTCGTTGCCTGTAATCACGTCTAACCTTAACGAGCGTACGCTTACTACAAATTTGGCACTCAGCACGTTTCTTGCCGAGATAGAGCATGCGTTGGCTAACGACACCAACACCAAGGTCTTTGTCGATTCGGCCCTTGTGTCGCTTGCCGTATGCAACGAACCGTTGAATGCCTATCTCAATTCCATCGATATGATAAAATATGCTTCCAGTCAGGAACAGCAGTTATATAGCAACATCAAGGGCGGAGTGGGCGTGTTTGGCTCGCGAAGGGCGCATCTGAAACTGCTCGTGCCTACCGACAATTCCGACACGCCACCTATGGGACTTCGCTATCAGATAGCGCAACTGGGAGTGGGGTTTAACTAATCACGACACGGTTGCCGTTCCACAAACCAATCCTTTAGTCAACACACAAATCACAATATACAATGCACACATTTTTAGCGGTAGATTTAGGTGCCACAAGCGGTCGAACCATGATAGGTCGTCTTGACAATGGCGTTCTTTCCCAACATGAATTGACACGTTTTGCCAACCCTATAATAGAGGTTGACGGTCATTTCTTTTGGGATATTTTCGCACTCTATCACGAAATTGTCAAGGCACTGAAACGTTGTGCCGATGAGAAAATAGCAATAGAGAGCATTGGTATAGATACATGGGGCGTTGACTTTGTGTGCTTTGGAAGCGATGGGTTGCCACTACGTAATCCCGTGTGCTATCGCGACCCATATACCACCCATGGCACTATGGAGCGATTCTTCGAGACCATTCCGCAAAAGGAGGTCTATGAGAAAACAGGCATACAGTTTATGAATTTCAACTCGCTGTTCCAAATGGCGCAGCAGAAGTGGGATGGCAATAGTGCGCTGCTTGCTGCCGATAAGGTGCTTTTCATTCCCGACGCTTTGTCCTATATGCTTACGGGCGAGGCTGTATGTGAATATACAATCCTTTCTACCAGCCAGTTGCTCAATCCTCGTAACGGACAGATAGATGATGATTTGCTCGCTGCGGTGGGACTCCGTCGTGAGCAGTTTGGCCGTATGGTGATGCCCGGCGAGCGTGTGGGTGTGTTGTGCGAGAGTGTGCGCCGACAGACGGGGCTTGGCGCTGTGCCTGTTGTCGCTGTGGCAGGCCACGATACCGCCAGCGCTGTGGCTGCGGTGCCTGCCGAGTCAGACGACTATGCCTACCTGAGTTGTGGCACATGGTCGCTTTTGGGCATTGAGAGCGAAAAGCCAATCATCAGTCAGAAAAGTTTCGAACTCAATTTCACCAACGAGGGTGGCGTGTTCGGCACCACTCGTTTCTTGAAGAATATTTGCGGGTTGTGGATTTTATCGCGTTGTCAGGAGGAATGGACCGATGCTCCACGCGATGTGGTGCGCCTTATCGACGAGGCTATGGCAACACCTTCGTGTGGCACGTTGCTCAATCCCGACGACCCCGTTTTTGCCAATCCGCCTTCGATGCTCGACGCCATTGCTTCTTATTGCAAGAGCACGGCGCAGACCATTCCGCAGGGCTATGCGCAGACTACGCGTTGCATTTTCGAGAGCCTCGCCAATCGTTATAATGAGGTGATAGCGATGCTTCGTCAACTTTCGCCGAAACCAATCAATCGCCTGCACGTCATAGGCGGCGGTTCGTTGAACAAGGCTCTTATGCAACTCACAGCCGACGCCACAGGGTTGACGGTAGTGGCAGGCCCGTCGGAAGGCACCGCCATGGGCAACATTTTGCTCCAAGCCTACGCCCAAGGCATAGTCGATAACATTTGGTCGCTCCGCAAAATAGTGGCTCGCTCGGTAGAACTGAAAACCTACGAGCCGAGGACGGATCGAGGCTAATCCGCTTATGAAAAAAAACGTACCTTTGCAGATGCTATCTTTTGCAAAGGCAGTAGAATAGAAAATAATAATCAAACATAACCTTAATATGAAAGACGAACTGGTAAAAAAAGCCTATGAGATTGCTCGCGAGCGTTATGCCGAGCAGGGCATCGACACCGAGCGTGTTATTGAACAACTGAATGATTTTCATCTCTCCATGCATTGTTGGCAGGCCGACGATGTGGCGGGCTTCGAGGTGCAGGCTGGCGCCCTTGGCGGCGGTCTTGGCGTTACGGGCAACTACCCGGGCAAAGCACGCAATATTGACGAACTGCGTGCCGACATCCTAAAGGCCAAGAGCCTTATTCCGGGTACTCATCGCCTCAATCTTCACGAAATCTATGGCGATTTCAAAGGTAAGATTGTTGACCGCGACCAGTGCGAACCCGAGCATTTCAAGAGTTGGATGGAATGGGGTAGGGAATACAACACCAAACTTGATTTCAACTCCACAAGTTTCTCTCATCCCAAGAGCGGCAACCTCAGTCTTGCCAACCCCGACAAGGGTATTCGCGATTTCTGGATTGAGCACACACGCCGCTGCCGTCGCATTGCCGATGCAATGGGCAAGGCACAGGGCGACCCATGTATAATGAACGTATGGGTCCATGACGGCTGCAAAGACATTTCGGTCAACCACTATATGTATCGCCAACTGCTGAAAGAAAGCCTCGATGCGATATTTGAAGAGAAACTCGACAATATGAAGGACTGCATCGAAGGCAAGGTGTTTGGCATTGGCTTGGAGAGTTTTACGGTTGGCTCGCATGATTTCTATACCGCCTATGCCGCAACTCACGGCAAGATTCCCACAATCGACACTGGCCATTATCACCCCACCGAGAGCCCTGCCGACAAGGTCAGTGCCTTGCTGCAGTTTGTGCCCGAACTCATGCTCCACGTCAGCCGTCCCATTCGTTGGGATAGCGACCATGTCACCATAATGGACGACCCCACGCAGGAACTCTTCTCAGAGATAGTGCGTGCTGGCGCTCTTCAGCGTGTGCACTACGGCCTCGACTATTTCGATGGCGCCATCAACCGTATAGGTGCCTATGTCATCGGCAGTCGCGCCGCACAGAAATGTATGACCCGCGCTCTCCTCGAACCGGCCAATGTGCTGCGCAATGACGAATTGAACGGGCACACGTTCCAACTCCTTGCCCGCATGGAAGAGGCCAAGGCTATGCCGTGGGCTGCGGTTTACGACGAGTTCTGCCGTCGCAGCAATGTGCCGGTGGGCGATGCCTTTATTAAGGAAATTGAGTCATACGAGGCCAACGTGACGTCAAAACGATAAGCAGTAGTTGTAAAATGCTACGTCGTCATCGCTATTAATACATCTTTTTCGGTTAAAAAACAATGTTATTTCTTGGTATTCTAATCATCGCAATCGGTGCTTTCTGCCAGTCGAGCAGTTATGTGCCAATCAATAAGATAAAATCGTGGCATTGGGAAAGTTACTGGCTTACTCAGGGTGTTTTTGCCTGGCTGGTGTTCCCCTTGCTTGGTGCATTGCTTGCATTGTCGGGATGCCATAGTTTTGGCGAGTTGATGACCGTCTTTTCACAGCATCCGCGCGAGACATTCCTCACCATCTTTTTCGGTGTCCTTTGGGGTGTTGGAGGTCTCACTTTTGGGCTCTCAATGCGTTATCTTGGTGTCGCTCTTGGGCAGAGTATCGCCCTCGGCACCTGCGCGGCCCTCGGCACGCTGCTTACGCCAGTCTTTACGGGCAACACCGATAGTCTTACTATGCCCGTCATTGTCGGCGTAGTGGTGACGTTGGCGGGCATTGCCATAATAGGCGTTGCCGGAGGAATGAAAAGTTCCGCTCTGCCCGAAGAGGAAAAGAAAAAGGCTGTCAAGGATTTCAATTTCACCAAGGGAATCATTGTGGCTCTGCTTGCAGGCTTTATGAGCGCCTGTTTCAGCATAGGCCTTGGCTATGGCGAATGTCTTGTCTTTGCCGACACAAAGCCTCTCTACGCCTCACTGCCCGCCACCATGCTCGTCACTTTTGGCGGCTTTCTGACCAATGCTGCCTATTGTCTTTATCAAAACGCACGCAATCATACTTTTTCCGACTATAAGGACGGCTCGCTTTGGGTGCGCAATCTGCCGTTCTGCATCTTGGCAGGCCTTTTGTGGTACAGTCAGTTCTTCGGACTTAGTCTCGGCAAGGGCTATCTTACCGAGAGTCCGGTACTTCTCGCTTTCAGTTGGTGCATACTTATGGCCCTCAATATCACTTTCTCGAACTTCTGGGGCATTGTGCTGAAAGAGTGGAAGGGCTGCAGCCGTAAAACTATAATAGTGTTGCTGATAGGTTTGGCAATACTGATTTTCAGTTCGTTCCTGCCGCAGTTGCTGGCGTAATGAAAAACAATCGAGGCCGATAACTAACACACGAAAATGAAAAACACTATAAATCAAATTGCTGAGGTTGCTGGCTATTTGTGGCAGAAAGGATGGGCAGAGCGCAATGGCGGCAATATCACTGTCAACATTACCGACTGCATTGATACAAGCCTTAAGAATGCCGCGCCGATGAGTCCCGCAATAGCCATAGGCAAGACCCTTCCTGCCTTGCATGGGCAGTTTTTCTATGCCAAAGGCACTGGCAAACGTATGCGCGATTTGGCTCGTCTCCCTATGGAGAACGGCAGCATAATACGCATTACCGACGACTGCGCGCACTACGAGATAATTGCCGAAAAGCCTGTTATGCCTACCAGCGAACTCCCCTCGCACCTCGAAATACAGAACTATCTGATAGAGACAGGCGGCAAATATCGTGCCACGCTTCACACCCACCCCATAGAGTTGGTTGCCATGAGCCATTCGCCTCGTTTTCTCGATAGTGCCACCATCACCCACACGTTGTGGAGCATGATACCCGAAACTCTTGCGTTTGCTCCGCTGGGACTGGGCGTGGTGCCTTATGCCTTGCCGGGCAGTTTGCAACTGGCCGATGCCACCCTCGACGAAATCAAGAAACACGACGTGGTGTTGTGGGAGAAGCATGGCGTATTTGCCGTTGGCGAGAACATCATCGAGGCTTTCGACCAGGTAGATGTTCTCAACAAGGCCGCCGTGATATATATGACGGCGCAAAACATGGGCTTTGCACCCGAAGGCATGACCGATGAGGCCATAGCCGACATTCAGAGAGTATTCCACCTGCCAACGCATCGTTGATGTCATTATTGCGGTATTTCCGGTTGCTCGTATTCGTGACTGTTATGTCGTTCTGCGTTGGAGTGTCGGCGCAAAACGAGGGTCTTTCCGCTTTGCGTGAGCCACCATCTATTGGTTTGGATACGATCAAGCCGCTATCGGGCAAGACCGACAACTTCGTCTGCTATTCTGGCTACGTTATGCCTCCGTTTCTCAATGAGGGCGACAGCGTTGCGGTGGTGGCTCCCGGGTTCTTCACTCCCGACAAAGAGATAATCGTTATAATGTCCACGTTGCGTTCGTGGGGACTGGTCCCTTTTCGGGCTCCTAACGTGGGACAGCAACACGCTTTGCGCTATGCCGGCACAGCCGACCAGCGCCTCTATGATATTGAGTGGGCGCTCTCGAACAATTCTATCAAGGCCGTTTTTTGTATCAGAGGAGGCTATGGCGCTCTACATTTAATACCGCACATTTCGCCTGCTATGTTTCGCAAACAGCCCAAATGGATAGTGGGCTATAGTGATATTACCACGCTCCATTCGGCCTCTGTCCTCGGAGGCACGATGAGCATACATGGCGCCGTGGGGCGTGAACTTGGCTCAAGCAAGGTGTGCAATATGAACTATCTCCTGCTTCGCGACCTTTTGTTTGGCAATCTGCCTCACTATCAGGTCAATCGCTACAACCGATACAACAAGCCCGGCCGTGTGTCGGGACGCCTTGTGGGTGGCAATCTTACCACGCTCACAACGTTGCTCTCTACCGATTTTGATGTTACGCGCCTCGATAGCATAATCCTTTTCATAGAAGATGTCGATGAGCCTTACCACAATATCGATAGAATGTTCAATATGTTGCGAATACATGGAGTGTTCGACCGTTGTGTGGGGCTCGTTATGGGCAGTTTCAGCCAGTGCAGAAAGGATTTCGGCTGCGAGAACGTGTACGAATTGCTATCGCCCTATTTCAAGGATTTGAATATCCCTGTCTTATGCGATTTCCCCACGGGTCATGGGCCCTATAATTTCCCACTCATCGAGGGCGCTCCGGCAACGCTGGATGTTAACGAAACGGCCTCGACGCTAATCTTCAATATTGAAGGACGTTGGCAGCCCGTAGGCTATCCCTGGAATTAGACTTTTGGCTTCTGACGAGAGGTCAGTCACATCTTTTGCATCGCTTTTCTGAAAAAAGCGTATCTTTGCACGTTTAATTACTATTCAAACTGATACACTTATTATAGAACTTTTATTGTTTCTAAACTATGTCTAATATCCGTAATATCGCCATTATTGCGCATGTGGACCACGGCAAAACGACCCTTGTGGACCGTATGCTACACCAGGCAAAACTATTCCGAGAGAACCAGGAAACTGGCGACCTTATCCTCGACAACAACGACCTCGAGCGTGAACGTGGCATCACCATTCTGTCCAAGAACGTTTCGGTGCGCTATAAGGATTGCAAAATCAACATTATCGACACTCCGGGCCACAGTGATTTCGGTGGCGAAGTGGAGCGTGTGCTCAATATGGCCGACGGTGTGCTGCTGGTGGTTGATGCTTTTGAAGGCCCTATGCCGCAGACGCGCTTCGTGCTGCAGAAAGCCATAGAGTTGGGATTGAAACCCATAGTGGTTATAAACAAGGTTGACAAGCCCAATTGCGACCCCGAATTGACGCAAGAGGCAGTGTTCGACCTGATGTTTAACCTCGGCGCCACCAACGACCAGTTAGATTTCCCCACGGCATACGGTAGCGCTAAGCAGGGCTGGATGGGTGCCGATTGGAATACCCCGACGGAGGATATCTCCTATCTGATGGATTTGATTATCCAGTACATACCTGAACCCAAGGTTGAACAGGGCTCTACGCAGATGATGCTTTCGTCGCTCGACTATTCTTCCTATCTGGGACGTATAGCCGTCGGCCGTCTGCACCGTGGCACGTTGCAGGCAGGGCAGAATATAGCCCTCATGAAACGCGACGGCACTCGCATAGACAGCAAGATAAAGGAACTCTACACCTTCGAGGGGTTGGGCAAGGAGCGCACAAAGAACATCGTTGAGGCTGGTGAGATTTGCGCCGTGTTGCTCGATTTGGACAAGAATGTGATGTTTGAGATTGGCGACACCATCTGCGACAACGATAATCCAGAGCCGTTGCCTCCTATCAAGGTTGACGAGCCTACGATGAGTATGCTCTTCACCATCAACAACTCGCCTTTCTTTGGCAAGGAAGGCAAGTATGTCACTAGCCGTCACATCCGCGAACGCCTTTTCAAGGAATTGGAGAAGAACCTCGCACTGCGTGTCGAGGAGACCAATTCGCCCGATTCTCTGCTGGTTTTTGGTCGTGGCATTCTGCATCTTTCGGTGCTTATAGAGACCATGCGTCGCGAGGGCTATGAGTTGCAGGTGGGACAGCCAAAGGTCATTATCAAAGAGATTGAGGGCAAGAAATGCGAGCCTATAGAGCAACTGACGGTGCTGGTGCCCGAAGAGTTTTCGAGCAAGGTGATAGATGTCGTCACGCGTCGCAAAGGCGAGGTGGGAACCATCGACACCAAAGGCGACCGTGTGCAACTTGATTTCACCATTCCGTCGCGAGGCATCATAGGTTTGCGCAACACCCTCTTGACTGCAACCAACGGCGAGGCCATCATTGCTCACCGCTTCCTCGAGTTCCAGCCGTGGAAAGGCGAAATGGACGACCACAAGTACGGCGCCCTCATTGCCAAAGAGACAGGCGAGGCCACTGCATATAGTATAAGCAAATTGCAGGACCGTGGCCCGTTCTTCATCGAACCCGGCGATATGGTATATACCGGCGAGGTGATAGGCGAAAGCCTGCGCCCTGGCAACGACATCGTTATCAACGTTGTAACGGCCAAAAACCTCACCAATATGCGTACCAAGAGTGCCGACGAGAAATCCACCTGCACTCCTGCCATAAAATTCTCGCTCGAGGAGGCTATGGAGTATATCCGTGAAGACGAGTATCTCGAAATCACTCCTAAAACCTTGCGTCTGCGCAAGATAATTCTTGACGAGACCGAGCGCAAACGTGCCCGCATAGCCGCCGAGAATGCTGTTTCGGAGTAACGTCCCGAATATGAGATAGGTCGTTACGGCAATAACGAAGAAGTAACAAAAGGACTAACAGACATAAGCCGCCAGCAAAAAGTATTGTGATAGAATTCTATAAAAGAAATCCGGTCGCTCAGTTCTTTACCATCATCGTCATCATGATTGCGATGTGGTGGCCTGCCTTTGTTCATCCGCAGCCAATGCCCGAAAATTCGGAAGGCGTGATATACAGAAGCATATTATGGCTTCTGGAAGGCAGTGCGGGTTTGTCTGTTCTCTTTGCGTTCCTACTTGTTGGATTGGAAGGCTTCTGGTTCAATCTTATACTCTACAACTGCCGTCTGATACCGCAGAACAGTCTGATGCCGATGCTGCTTTATGTGGTGGCTATGAGTAGCGACCCTGCTTTGGCAACCCTGACGCCGCTGATTTTGAATAATCTGCTGCTGCTTTTGGTTCTGCATATCACCCTTGTGCGTACTGAACTGCCAATGCTGAACCCCTCGACGCTGTTTGTGGTATCGGCATTGTTGGCGTTGGCCACGATGGTGTCGCCCTATGCGTTCTATCTGCTGCTGTTTCTCGTAGCGGTTATTGTTTTGTTCAAACTCTATTCGTGGCGTGAGATAATGGTTGCATTGCTGGGCTTTTTTGCGCCCTATGTGATATGGCTGATGTGCTACTACCTTACCGACGGGCTCGATAGTGCTATGCAATCGATAGGAATGCAATTGAGCGCATTCCACATCAAGACAGAGCCTGCTAATTGGGCGATTATGTCGCAGAACATCTATTTTGGTGTGCTGATGGTAGTATCGCTGATGTCGTTCGACAGTGTCCGTCCACGCAGTCTGCAGGTTGACAACATAAATAGTATGTTGATTTTCGTGATTTTCTTTTGCGCTATTTGCAACCTGTTCTATGGCACACTGTTTCCTTTCAGCCAGCGTTTTTTCGCACTGCCTTTTGCTTTTGTTGTTTCGGTATTCTTTGTCAATATGCCCAAAAAGATATTTTGGAGCATCTTGTTCACATTGTATATAGCCATCTCAATAGCGGCCAAATATTTGGTCTTGTGATTTTTTATAACAAGAAATGCTACAACAGCGATATACTGCGGATAAAATAGAATGTGGATGCGACGAGGCTGGTCGTGGATGCCTTGCCGGACCTGTCTATGCTGCAGCCGTGGTGTTGCCCGATGGCTATGAGAATGATATGCTCAACGACTCCAAGAAACTCACCGCCCGCCAGCGCAATGTCCTGCGTTTGCAGATTGAGAATGATGCCGTGGCGTGGGCTGTGGCGTGGGTGGAGTCAGAGGGTATTGATGCAACCAACATACTGCGAGCGTCTTTTCATGCCATGAATATGGCTGTGTCGCAACTGTCGCTGCGCCCGCAGATGCTGCTAATCGACGGCAACCGTTTCTATAATGAGACCGATTTGCCCTATCAGTGTATCGTAAAAGGCGATGGTAAGATGATGTCGATAGCAGCGGCATCTATTCTTGCAAAAACACATCGTGACGAACGCATGGAACGTCTGAATGAAGAATACCCCGTCTATGGATGGAGCAAGAACAAAGGCTATCCCACGCGCGACCACTATCTTGCCATCGAACAATACGGCATTACCCCTTATCATAGAAAATCCTTCAAACTATATAGACAACTTGATTTTCTGCACGAACTGAGCGACGATAATACTAACAACAATTAAGACTTATGCATTATGTCAAACTTTCTGTCACGTGCCAATCGCAGGTATCAACTCAAGAAACTTATGGCAAAACCGCGCCGTAAGGAGTTAAAAAGATACGCCGACATAAAAAAAATACTGTTGATTTTCATGCTGGATGACGAGGCCTCTTGGGCAATTGTGAACAAGTGCGTTCAGCAACTCGAACTGCAAGGCCGTAGGGTTTGGGTTGTGGGCTTCGTGCCGACGACTTATAAACTCAACTGTGTCATTTCCCGCACCAATACCTATATAATTCACGAAAAGGACGGTATCGGTTTTCTTGGTCTGCCCCATGAAGAAGACATTGCTCTTCCGTTGGAGAACCAATACGATATGCTGATTGATGTCACAGGAGAGCCCAATTTCTTCGCCCAATATATGGCGCTGCGTTGCGATGCGGGAATGCGTGTGGCATACGTCCGCAGAAATGCGGCAGCGCAGAGCGACGAGGTGGCGTTGGATAATACAAAGGTTTACGACTTCACCATACAAGGCGATTTCGCTATTGACGTGCGCAAATTCATGGATGATTTGGAGAAGTACCTTGTAATGATACTCAAATAGTTGTCCGAAAAAAATAGATAATCAATAAAAATCAAATTTATGACAAAATCATTATTTTCTGGTACTGGCGTCGCCCTCGTTACGCCTTTCCGCAAACAGGAAACAGTCGATTTCAGTTCGCTTGAGAACCTCATAAACAAGATTATTGAGGGTGGTGTTGATTATGTCGTGGCGTTGGGCACTACCAGCGAAGCCGCAACAATGACGGAGCGTGAACGTTCGGCAGTGAAAGAGTTTATTGTCGAGACCGTTGCGGGTCGTGTTCCCATCATGCTTGGCGTGGGTGGCAACAACACCCAGAGTGTTGTCGATGCGCTCAACCATACTTCGTTTGACGGCATTTCGGGCATCCTTTCGGTGGCTCCCTACTACAACAAACCCAATCAGCGTGGTTTGTTGCAGCATTTCCACCAGATTGCCGAGGCATCGCCCGTGCCCGTGATTATCTATAATGTGCCGGGTCGTACTGGCGTCAACATCGCAGCCGACACCACGTTGCAGATTGCCAACGACTGTGCCAATGTCGTAGCCATCAAGGAAGCCAGTGGCAACATTGCCCAGGTCATGGAGATAATCCGCAATAAGCCGGAGCATTTCAAAGTCCTTTCGGGCGATGATGCTCTCACTCTGCCAATGATAGCCCTTGGCGCGCAAGGAGTCATTTCGGTGGCTGCCAATGCACTGCCAAAGGCAATGAGCAGCATGGTGCGTTTCGCTATGAAGGGCGACATGAAAAAGGCTCTGCCTCTCCATTACAAGATGCTGCCTCTGATGAATGCCATGTTCGAGGAAGGCAATCCTACGGGCGTCAAGGCTCTGCTCGAGATAGAAGGCGTTATCACCAATCATCTGCGTCTGCCTCTCGTCAAGGCATCGAAAACTCTCTACAACAAAATCGGCGGACTCTACAACGAGTTTGTTAGATAATAACTATCAACTAAATGACACAGACCGAGATAAGGCAACTTGTTGCCAACGAGTTTCAACTCTTCGAACAAGAATATCATCGCAGCACCTATTCTACCGTAGCGCTTATGCAGGAAGTGAACGACTATGTTGACGGTCGTTCCGGCAAGCGTCTGCGTCCGTTGCTGGTATTACTCTGCAACGGCGGTCGCGACAATGCTCGCGCTGTCCGCATAGCTGCGGCAATGGAGATGCTGCATAGCGCTTCGCTAATGCACGACGACGTTGTGGATATGTCCACCGAGCGTCGCGGACAGGACAGCGTCAATGGCCGTTGGGGAAACCAGGTGGCGGTGCTTTGCGGCGACTATTATCTTGCTCGTGTCATGATGATAATGAACGAGTTGGACGATAGCGAGGCTACTCGTATTCTTTCCGACACTGTCAAGGCTATGTGCGAGGGCGAGTTGCTGCAGCAATATTATATCCAGCAGCATCGCTTCGATAACAGCATGTATATGGACATAATCTATCGCAAGACGGGCGCGCTGATGACAGCATGCTGCCAACTCGGCGCACCAGAGTTTAAGCAGTACGGCGTGTGCTTTGGCACTGCGTTCCAACTGCGCGACGACTTGTTGGATTATGACACCGACGACTCTTCGCTATTGCCATCCAGAGAGTTTCTTGAGAGCGAGTTGCGCCGACAGGTTGATGGAGCAGTGCAAAGTCTCGAGGCAATGCCACAGACGGTCTATACCGACGCTTTGCGCCATTTGGCTCTCAACCTGCTGGATATGAATATGTGATATGAATAAGCGCATACTGCGTCTTGCTCTGCCCAATATCATTACCAATATCACGGTCCCTCTTCTGGGCATGGTCGATATGGTAGTGGTGGGCCATCTGAGTGCTTCTCATATTGGCGCTATCACTATAGGTTCCAGCATCTTCAACCTTATCTATTGGAATTTTGGATTCCTACGCATGGGCACCAGCGGTTTCACCGCTCAGGCCTATGGGGCGCAGGATTTCAAGGAGTCGGTGCGCATCTTTGTCCGTTCCATTGCTGTGGCGTTCTCCATTGCTCTGCTGCTCCTTGTGTTGCAATGGCCTATATCGCAACTTTCACTTGCCATATTTGAAGGTAGCGACGAGGTGCTGCAAATGGCTCTAACTTATTTCTTTATCCGCATTTGGGCGGCACCTGCCACATTGGGTAACTATGCCGTAAAGGGTTGGTTTATAGGTATGCAGGACTCTAAGACGCCCATGTGGATTGCCATAATGCTCAATATAGTCAACATCGTTTGCAGCCTGCTGTTCGTCATGGTGTTCCATTGGGACATTGCGGGTGTGGCGTTGGGAACGGTCATTGCGCAGTATAGCGGTTTCGTGGTGGGTGTCACGCTGGTTTTTGTCCGCAGGGGCCGACTTTTCCGTGCCTATGCCGATGGCGTGGTGCGGCTCGACAGCGAGGGTAGGGTAGTGGTGTCGGGTGATGCCTCGTCAATTGTTTGGCGTCAGATAATTTCCGATTCGCTCCATTGGCGCGAGATGCGACGTTTCTTCAAGGTCAACGCCGACATCTTCCTGCGCACGGTGTGTCTCTCGCTTGTGTTCACCTTCATCACTGCCGCCAGCGGTCGCATTAGCGACGATGTGCTGGCCATCGACGCCTTGCTCTTGCAGTTCTTCATGCTATTCTCCTATATCATGGATGGTTTTGCCTATGCTGGCGAGTCGCTGGTGGGGCGATATATCGGAGCGCGTGATGGTGCAAGTCTGCGGCTTTCGGTGCGGTTGCTGCTTTTGTGGGGGGTAGGACTGACCGTTGTCTTTACGGTTCTTTATGCCTTGTTTGGCGAGCAGTTTTTACGCCTCTTTTCCAGCGACAACGACCTTATTGCCGCCTCACGACAGTATCTCTTCTGGGTGCTGATTATACCGGTATGCGGATTTGCTGCCTTCCTTTTCGACGGCATCTTCGTAGGAGCAACTGCCAGCAAGGTCATGCGCAACAGCATGTTCGTTGCCACTATATCCTTTTTCGTGGTCTATTTCGGAGGCAAATATCTATGGCAGCAGATGTTCCAATCTTCTGCTGACGGCACCCTTTCCGCTCTTTCAGCAGCCGTACAAAACAATATCCTCTGGACCGCCTTCATGGTCTATCTAATAATGCGCGGCCTGCTACAAGCCGTCGCCCTAAAGCGCTCGGTCTATTCGCAGGCCGCATGATCTTACGTTGTTTGTTTATTAAGATATTTTTGGTTCCTTCAACATTTCCAATGTCCTACTATCAGATTCATCATTGTAGAATTCTTTTAGTACTTCTCTGAAGATATCATTAGGACAAATAGCATCAAACAACGTCATACATGAACATAATTTTATGGAGTCGATTGGCGGTACTATTGTTGTGATTGGTTTTCCTTTATGATTAAGTAACTCTTGGGATATTTCTCTCAATCGTGGCCCCAATATTTTGTGATTCATGAACATTCTGGCTTCTTCTGCATCAGTAATACCGTAATATGTGGCGAATGTACTATGCCCTAAGCCTTTTAGTTGCGGAAAAATATACCAAATCCAATGCGAATCTTTGTGCCCATTTTTGATTTCGGAGAATGCAATATCATATCCAGAGTGTTTATCTGACTGTGCCTCCACAAAACGGTCTAAATTATTAGATGCTAGTATCGTCCGCTGTTTTTCCTCAAATAATTCTTTAAAGATAGTCATGGCAAAAAATATATGTGATTATCCTGATTTGATATAGTTTTGTGATTATTTATTCTTTACCTCCAGTGGTCGGTCTTCTTTTGTCCTTACCGTCATATCAATTGGGTCGGTGTTGTAGGCACCACCTACGGCCGTTTTCAGATAGCGTGAACTTGATCCGCTGTAGTTGGTCACATCGTTCAGTATCTCTTTGACGGTGGAGTAGTAGTTGTCCATCTCGTCGCCGTGGTCTAACAACACCTCAATAAGCCTGTTGCGTGTGACAGCCTTATAGACCTCTATGGTCTGGTTCATGGTTGCGCCCGTTTGTCTTGATACCGATTGCAGGGTCTCTATAATATCAACTATAGTATCTTCGTCAATCTCGTCGTAGTGACCGTAGCGCAGACGGCTGTCTTTTCCTCTGTATGGGTTCATGATTCGTTTGTTTTAATGGTTCTTTAACGATTGTTCAGCACACCAACAAAACTCTTTGGCAGACAGATGTTGTCGATGGACAATGCCTTTTTGAATAGGGGAGCGATGTCGCGGTCGCGGAAGCCGGCAATGCCGCAGCCTATGCGTGTTACGTAGAAGAAATACTCCTGATGCTCCTTGGCGAAAGCGATGAACTCGTCAACGTAGGGCTTGATGGTCACCACGCCACCTTGCATGGTGGGTATGGCATAACACTGCCCTTGCAGTCCCACGCCTTGCCCCATGATGGCGCCAAACTTCTCATGTGCTATTCTTGCAGCACCACCGCCATGTCTGCCCGCCAGATTGCTGCCAAAGACAAAGATTTCGTCCTCTCGCAACTCCGTTATTCTCTCGGGCGTGAAGTTGGTACGCTCAATGCCGTTATAAATTTTGTCGGCAACATCCTCCGTGGAAATATGGACACTATTCTCAGTAGGAATGCCAGCCTCCTTCTCCTTTGGACGCTGATTTGCCTCTACATAGGCATCCATCTCATCGTTTATTTCCAGCATCCATTTGGGCAGTTTTGCCTTGGCGTTCTGCACCAGTTCGTCGGGCATCTCTCTGTAGAATGCGTATGCCATCGGACCGGCAATGGCCGCCAGTGTGTCGGCGTCGCCTCCCAAGGCAATGGCCAATTTAATGCAATCTACATAATCCTTGCTTTCCAAGAAACATATCAGTGCGGCGGGAATAGTTTTCTGACAGGTTTCATCAAAATAGTAGTCGGGCTTTATCTCCTCGTATGTCAAGTCTGCCCAGTCGGGATAATATTTTTCGAGGACATTCTGGCGGATAAAGGCCTTGTCTTTGCCCTGCATACCATAGAATATGGCGAGGGCTGTGGCCACAGCACCCTTTATGCCCTCAGGGTGGTTGTGGGTTGGCATGGCGGTCTGCGTTGCAAGGTTGATGCACTCTTCTTCTCTCTTGGACATAAAGCCTGCTGCCGAACACCTCATGCCGCTGCCGTTGCCAAAACTGTTGTAGGCAGGCTGCAACGAAGGAGCAATAAGCCAATGCCAGAACCTTCCGCCATAGCCACGCCCCATGTCTTCGCGGCAGCGTCGCCTCAGATTCTCCGCCATATTGAGCCCATGCAGCAATGCTTCGGCGCAGGCAAAGGTACACACAGTATCATCGGTATAGGTGTTTGCCGGATGTAACAGATTGACAGCGTCGTAATCTTTGGTTCTGAGACTAAACTCGTAAGTCATACCGCTAATATCGCCAATAGCAGTGCTCAATAATAGGTTCTTCATGATTTCTATAAAAAAAAGGTTATGATTAAATAAGTTCTGACCAAAATTCCTTAGGAAGCCAAATGTTTTCGACATCTACAGCCCCGACAAAAAGAGGTGCAATTTCTGCTACCGAATGTCCTGCCACGCCGCAGCCCACGCGCGTTACGAGGAAATTCAGTTCGGGATGTGCCTTGGCAAACAGAATGAAACGCTCAATGTGCATTTGAATCATTCCGTGAGTGGTCGGTATGGCGTAACTCTGACCTTGCAGTCCTTCGCCTTGTCCCATGATGGCTCCGAATTGTTTTAGTGCCGTCAGCGAGGCTCCACCGGTGTGTGCGCCTTCGGGATTGCTGCCAAACACGAAGATTTGTCCGGGTTTGAGATATGTGATATGGTCGGGCGTTACGCGATGGGCAAACTCGCTCATTTCTTGGTAGTTCTTTTTTGATTTGAATATGCCCTTCATCGCGTTAACGAAACTAAAAGAAGGAGCATTATCATTTTCCATACACATACAAGCATTTTCCATACACAGATTAACCCTGCTATACATACGTTGTCTTGCCTTGCGTTCGCGTTCCCAAGCCAAATTCATCCCTTCCTCGTTGTCCTCGAAAGACATCATGTTGTTTATCGAGAGGTCTCTGGCCACTGCCGTCACGTCCTGGTTGGTGCCGATATATGCAAAGTTCCACCCTTTCTCGTTCTGCATCTGCTCCACCAATGCTTTTATAGCGGAACCGCTATATTCTTTCGATGCGTTTTCCATTCCGTCGGTAATGATTGTTACCATTACGGTTGCATTTTCTTCGTCTTTGGTCTTGCGTATCATGTCGTTAATACCCATGCCCATAGCGTCGTAGAGGGGAGTGCCGCAGCAAGGCTGATAGTCTCTTGTTGTAAGTTCTTTCACTTCATCGACAGGCACGCAGTCATAGACATACGACTTATTGCAGTTGCAGAAGGTCAGCAGCGACACAAAGTGTTCCTGTGTTTCTGCAAATTGCTTCTGTGCCGAGCGGATACCTCCGATGGTCTCGTTAAATCCGCCTATAGCGGCGTTTCTGATGCTGCTCATTGAACCACTCTTGTCAAGGATGATAAGATTGTAAACTTTTGCTTTCATTTCTTTATTGGTTTTAAGTTGTTAATTATGTTTGTTTTAAAATTCGATTCTGAATGTTCCGCTTTCCTTCATCTGGTTGTAGCCCTCTTCGTTGAATTCGTATAGTTTGCCTGGCCTTCCTATTGTAGGGTGGGGAAAGTCGCAACTAAATCCATTTTCACACACAATATTATTATCATCAGGCTCTCCGAATAATGCGTTGATGCTCATTTTCTTCATTTCTTTGTGTCGGCCAAAGTAACTCGGCTTGCTCATTTGCGGTTCTTCCACCTCTTTGAGAATCCCCGTCTGCAATATTTTTTTATAGAAATTGCGACGGTCGAAATGTATGCCCAGAATAGCCTCATATAGCCTTTGCAGTTCGGCAATGGTAAATCTCTCGTTCAGCAGACCGAACCCTACAGGCTCGAAATGTATGTCGCGGCGCAGGCTTTGCATCGCCTGACGGAGTATATAGTCGTGGTCAAAGGCAAGTTGCGGCACCTCCTCTATCGTAAACCAGCGTGCCTTGCTGGCATCGTCGCCACCCCTTACTTCGGCATGTTGCGCCAGAGTGTAGAACGCTATTGTTACAACACGTTCTCGTGGGTCGCGGTTTACGCCCGAAAAAGTCCCAAGTTGTTTCAGATAGCGCACCTCCATGCCGGTCTCTTCTTTCAACTCGCGCACAGCACACTGCTCGGCCGTTTCGTCCATGCGCATAAATCCGCCGGGGAAAGCCCACATACCTTTATATGGTTCAATGCCACGCTCAATCAGTAGCACCTTCAATTCCTTTCCGTCAAAGCCGAAAACCACGCAGTCTGTAGTTACTGCCGGATGAGGATAGTCATAAGTAAATTTTCCCATTTTTTTGATTGTTTTACTTTGTGTATTTCGAACACAAAAATATATCTTATTTTCAAACTGGCAAAATTATTTTGTGTATTTTTGACATTAAATACATTAACATATTGTCAATGTGTAGTATAAATATCGAAAAAATATAACCATCTCGCCTCCGTTCCCATGTTTTTGACGAGTCATAACCCACATTTTCCATCAAAAAAACAATCCGTTTCAACACCAACGGACAGAAAGGCCAAGCATCAGTATGTCACAAAGAAAAACACCGAAATACAACCTTTTGCCAAACAAAGAAAACTCCGAACAATTCCCGAACAAAGTCCGAAGAAAATACGAACAAAATTACCCGTAAAAAGACATGCCCCGAGTTCCGAAAAAACCGACTTTTTGATAAAAACACCCCCACAGCCCGCAATATCAAAGAAATCCAATACAATTTCCTTCAGCACATTTGCTTGTTTCTTTCGTTTAAACCAAATTTTTGTATATTTGTAGTCTGTAATTTACCGCGAAAAATTATAAATAATTAATAACAAACAATATAAAAGATGAAAACCACTCCGTTTACCGAAAATCACATTGCCCTCGGTGCCAAGATGGCCGAGTTTGCAGGTTACAACATGCCCATTCAGTATGATGGTCTCACCGTCGAGCACCACAACGTTCGCAACAATGTTGGTGTTTTTGATGTCAGCCACATGGGCGAGTTCCGCGCCAAAGGCCCTATCGCTAAGAAATTCTTGCAGTATTGCACTGTCAATGACGTCGATACACTGACTGACGGCAAGGTTCAGTACACCTGCCTTCCCAATGGCAATGGCGGTATCGTCGATGATATGCTCGTCTATCGCATCAGCGAGGAAGAGTTCTTCATGGTCCCCAACGCTGCCAATATCGACAAGGACTGGAACTGGATGAGCCAAATCGCCGACAAGATGGGCATGGAACTTGGCAAAGATTTCATGAACGAGAGCGAGCAGTGGGCTCAGTTAGCAGTCCAGGGCCCCAACGCACTCAAAGCCATGCAGAAACTCACCGACAAGAACGTCGTTGATATGGAATACTACACCTTCCAGATTCTCACCTTCGCTGGCGTTGATGGCGTTATCTTCTCCACCACGGGCTACACTGGTGCTGGCGGATGCGAAATCTACATCCCCGTTGCTCATGCACAGAAAGTCTGGAACGCTGTTTTCGAGGCTGGTAAAGAGTTTGACATGAAGCCTGCTGGTCTTGGCTGCCGCGACACCCTGCGTCTCGAAAAAGGTTTCTGCCTCTATGGCCACGAGATTGACGACACCATCAGTCCTCTCGAAGGCGGTCTTGGTTGGATTACCAAACTGAAAGCCGACAACAACGTCTTCATCAACAAGGAACTCATCCTTGCTCAGAAAGCCGCTGGCGTGAAACGCAAAATCGCCGGTTTCGAAATGATAGACCGTGGTATTGCCCGCAACGGCTACGAGGTTTGCGACGCCCAAGGCAACAAGATTGGCGAGGTGCGCAGCGGAAGCCCCAGCCCCAGCACTGGCAAGAACATCGGCACCGCCCTGCTCAAGGCCGAATATGCCAAGGCAGGCACCGAAATCTACATCAAAATCCGCGAGAAACTCCTCAAGGCCATCACCGTCAAGATGCCTTTCTACGAGGGTTAATCGGACCGCGGGCGTCCCCGTCCGCAACCAAAGTAATCAACAACCCCACACAAGCCGCAAGGCAAGTGTGGGGTTTCTTTTATCCCCAGCCCACACTCCATCCCGACACACTCTGCTGTCAGTAACCATCGCCATATAAACCGCCACCACACCTCCAATCTAATCATCATCCTTTTTTCATTTAACAAAATCCACAAAAAGTTAGTATCTTTGCATTTGGATATTATAATCAATTTATGCCGTTGTTGTTAATTTTTTTAGAGTTGAAAATGGCAGAAATGGTTATCGAGGAAAACCGAGAGATAATAATACAGCAGTGGCACACATTTTTTGGAAAGTAAAGATAAAGAGATGAAAATAAGTAAGGTTTGGGTCGATAGTGAATATGTTCATATCCTGACCGAGGATGGAGTGGAACTATGCGAGCGTATTGCTGATTATCCACGTCTGCGGCATGCTTCGTCAGATGCATTGCAGGACTATGAAATAGACCGTTATGGTATAAGTTGGCGCAAGTTGAACGAAGACCTCTGTTTTGAGTATTTTATGCCATTGAATAATTTATAGTAAATAGACTCTTTCAATGATTGTTTTCCAACATAAAGAATTGGCGTCTGGCCGCTGGGCGGAGATGTCGCTGGCAGAGCAGATGCTGAATATCGGTAGCGAGGTATCGCGTGCTAATAGATGGAAAAGCAAGGGAAATATGGAACAGTGTCATAGGGCCGCCGACCGTGCATTAGAATTGTTGTCGCTTACTATTGATGCACAACGTGGCAAACATGACCTTGGTGAGTTCTGTCGTTTATATGAAGTAATGGCAGATTGCTATTATGGAGATAACATCTATCAGACAGACCCAGCCCGACTGCAACGTGATTTTGACATATTTTATAATGCAAGATAGATGAAAAATGAATGGTCCTGTCCCTCATATTGTACAATATCAAGGCTCTAAGCGTTTGCTCGCTTCCCGAATATTGTCATTCATGCCAAAGCATTTTTCTCGTTTGGTAGAACCTTTTGCTGGTATGGCGGCAATATCTATTGCAACAGCAATACAAAATAAATCTGACGCATACGTCTTGAACGACATCAACGAAGACATTATCGGCATTTTGCAAATGGCTATAGAATCGCCGGAAGAACTCTATTCTGAATATAACAAAATCTGGTCTGAACAGTTTTCGTATAGTGAGGGTTCGGTTAATCATTTTTATAAGATTAGAGATGAATACAACAAAGGGGACAAATCGACCGCAAAGATGCTATACTTGCTTGCTCGATGCGTGAAAGGTTCCGTCAGATATGGCAACCAAGGTAATTTCAATCAGTCTCCAGACAAACGACGCAACGGCACTTCTCCCAGCACATTGAAACAAAATATAGATGCTATCTCATTTTATTTGAAAGGTCGCACAACTTTTTTTTCATCAGACTATCGCGACATATTACACATGACAAAACGTGGGGATATCGTATATATGGATCCTCCATATCAGGGAACATCTAATGTCAGAGACAACCGCTATATTTCTGGGATAGATTTTGATGGTTTTGTCGAATCTATAGAGTACTTAAACTCCAAAGGCATCGACTACATTATTAGTTATGATGGTAGTTGTGGCGAAAAAAAATATGGACGAAATCTACCAGACTCTCTTGGATTAAAGAAATTGACGTTGAACGCTGGTTTGTCAAGCCAAAGCATTCTTCTTGGCAAAAGAGAAACGACTTTTGAATCTTTATATTTAAGTCAAAACCTTCAGCAGAACATGTCAGGATACGCACAATATCGTCAAGAACTGATTCAGGAATCTTTATTTGACCACGTTGCACTATGAGATATCCGAAAAAAATAGTCGAGAAATTGAATGCTGTTAAAGCAAAACGTCCACGAACTGTTATACAACATATCCTTGCACATGGATATGTGACTACTGAAGAACTTGAAAATTTATACGGGTATAAACATGCTCCCAGAGCGGCACGTGACGTGAGAGAACAAGGCATTCCACTTGAGACGTATCGAGTAAAGTCCTCTGATGGACGGACAATTGTTGCATACAAATTTGGTGACCTGACAAATATTGGCAATAAAATATCAAAGGCAAAAGGTAGAACCGTTCTCTCGAAAACACTAAAAAATGCTCTGATAGAGAAATACGGAACAAAGTGTTTTATATATGCACAGCCAATGGATCCCCAGATACTTCAGATAGACCATCGCATTCCTTATGAGATTGGAGGAGAACAATCTGATGATGTGGATCATTACATGCTTTTATCTCCTTCTGCTAACAGGGCAAAATCATGGACTTGTGAGCATTGCCCTAATTGGGTCAAAAAAGATCCCAATTTTTGCGTTGGGTGTTTTTGGGCTTCACCAGAATCATACACTCACATTGCGGGGAAAAAACATAGGCAAATTATCATTACTTTTACAGGAAATGAAGTGGAGGACTACAACAAACTCATTGAAATAGTTGGAAACGATAAAGCAGAAACAACAATAAAGAAGTTAATCAAAAACTATATTAATTAAACAATTCCAAAATGAGTATTATCAAACCTTTCAAGGGCTTTCGCCCGCCCGTCGACATCGTCGAAAAACTGGCTTCGCGTCCTTACGACGTTCTGAACTCCGAAGAGGCTCGCGTTGAGTGCGAGGGCAATCCCTACAGCCTGCTCCACGTAACTAAGGCCGAAATCGACCTCCCCAAGGGTACCGACGAGCACTCGCCCGAAGTCTATCTCCAGGTGGTGAAGAACTACAACCTTTTCAAAGACCTCGGCTGGCTGGTCAAGGATGAGGAGGAAAAACTCTACATCTATGCCCAGAGCATGAACCCCAAGGACGCCAACGCCAAATGGCAGTACGGCATCGTGGCCTGCGCCTACAGCGAGGACTATGTCAACAAGGTCATCAAGAAACACGAACTCACCCGCAAGGACAAGGAAGAGGACCGCATGAAACACGTCCGCATCACCAATGCCAACGTCGAGCCCGTTTTCTTCGCCTATCCCGCCATCGCCCGTATCGACGAGATTGTGGCTGGCATCACCGCCAAGAAACCTATCTATGACTTCATAGCCAAGGAAGACGGCTTCGGCCATCGCTTCTGGGTTATCGACGACAAGGCCACCATCGCCGAACTCGTTGATATCTTCGACAAGCAGGTTCCCGCCATGTACATCGCCGACGGCCACCACCGCAGTGCCGCTGCCGCCCTCGTGGGACAGGAGAAGAAAGAGCAGAACCCC
>ONLQ01000040.1:0-5230 GCA_900318665.1 uncultured Bacteroidales bacterium
ACATCCCAATAGAAACTGTCGCACTCCTCTTTAACGACGAGGGTGGTGTCGATGGTGGGCTGCTGCTGGGTGGTGTCGGTATAGACAACATAGGTGACAATCTTGTGGGTGAAGCAGCGGTCGTTCTCGTGAGGAATAACGGTCTCGACGGAGAAGGTGGTATCCTGGCTGATTACGACGCTGGCACCCGTAGCGGTCTGATAGGTGAAGGGCACACGCTCGAGTTGTGTGTCGGGGATGGTGTCGTCCACACAGGTAGGCTGCTGCTCACGGGCAGTGAAGTTCCATATTCTGAAGAGTTGGCAGCCCTTGTCGGTCTGACCTTGCTCGTAGAGGGTGGTATCGTTCACTATGACAACTCCGTCGCTGTAGTTTCTGCTATAGAACACATAGCCGCTCTCGACGGTGGTGTCTATAGTCTCGCTCTTCGAGTTGTTGATGGTGAGGTCGAGGATGAAAACGCCGTTGGATGTAGCCGTGCGGCCTTCATAGCGACCACTGGTGGTGTAGGCCATGCCGGTCACATCCCAATAGAAACTGTCGCACTCCTCTTTAACGACGAGGGTGGTGTCGATGGTGGGCTGCTGCTGGGTGGTGTCGGTATAGACCACATAGGTGATGAACATGTGGGTGGAGCACTGGTCGTCGATATGAGCATCGATAGACTCGATGGTGAAGGTGGTGTCGCTGGTGAAGGTGTAGGTGCCAGCATCGTCCTGATAGGTGAAGGGAACGGTTTCATACTGAGTGCCACCAGGTATAGTGTCGTCAACGCAGGCGGGCTGCTGCTGGGTGGTGTCGGGATTTACAATAATGTGTACCGAGGTTGTGCTGTCGCAACCATACACATTTGTACCTCTACGGCGGATGTTCGTGGTTTGGCTGTACACCATAGTAGAGCCATTGACCGTATCGACATAAGGACCATAACTGACAATAGTGTCATAGCCCTGGCTGGACGGATTCACTGTGATTTGGACATTGTAAATATCAAAGCAGTTGTCAGCCGTATGACGGACGGTGTCCGATATATAGTCCGATTGCTGGTAATAGCGGTTGTTGTAGTAAACGCTATTGCAGCCAGAGATAACGGTGTCGAAGGTCTTGTTCTCGCACTCCGTCTGGGGCTGATCGCCACCAACGAGATGATACTTGACATACTGACCGGTGCAAGAAGTGGGGTAATCGTCATCCTCGCCATAGTCGAAAGTGTAGCGCATCAAAACGGTGTCAGCAGGAACCACAACATTGCTGTTGAGACCCTCGTCATAATAAGTATAAGGATAAGCCGATACCTGCTCTTCCACGATGTCGCTGAGCATATTCACGGGGAGAATCTGAAGGTTGAGGCTGTAGATTTCGCCATCATAGGCGTATGTTATGATACCCGACCGAGTGTAGTACTGACCATCAGGAGCGGTGTATCCGCCGCAACCAAAGGCATAATCATTCTCGACGGAATCAGGCTCGGAGGAAGGCATAGTAATCCTGATAGGCTGTGCATAGCAGGAAGCGCCAATCTCGCTGCTATCGAAATAGATGTCGTAGCGAGCGATGATGGTGTCGCTGGTGATGGTTAAAGAATTGTCGTAGGAGCGAGTATCGGAAACACCGGCAACATAAGTGTAATGGAACGGGTTTTCGGGGGCCTGCAACTCTTCGGTATTAGCAGCCGTGATAGAGGGAAGGATGACGAGGTCGGCCATGTGGGTTTCGCCAGTGGCATCGACAAAGTGTATGCGGCCGCTCTCGGTGAATACAGAACCACCGATAGCAAATTGGTCGCAAGCATAGATGGTCTCGACATCGCTAACGCTGCCACTATCGCCAATGAGCATGATTTTCTGGAGCAAGCAGGTAGCAGTGCCATCACTGTTGACGGTAATCTCCTTCTTGGTGATGACGGTGTCGTGATAGATTGCCACAGAATATTCATTGTCGTTCTCTACATAGTCGAAATAGTAGGGCAGTTCAGTTGTAGGATAGAGCACCTGTGTTTCGGGAAGCGCGCTGGCATGGGCAAAAACGAGTTTGCGTTTCACCGTGTCGCCACTTTCGTCGGTATAGGTGATGATGCCCTGCTGGTTGGGGAAGAAAACCTGACCGTCGGGAGCCACAAAGGTCTCGCAGCCATAGACAACCTCGATTTCGGTTGTGGGTGCAGAGGATTCGAGATAGAAGTGCTTGGTCTGGCGCGAACAGACAGCGCCGCCCACCGTCTCAGAAATAGTGATAGTATATTGGTCTAAAATCGCTTCGTTATTGAAAGTATAGGTCTCGCAGTTCTCGCCACTCAAAGAAGAGTAGGATTGGCAGGAACTTATGGTATAGGGCCATGCAGAAACAGGCGTCTGCATAGTGTCATAGCTGTTGGTAGAATTGACGATAACAAGGTCAACGTTTCTCACAGCGCCGGTCTCGTCATACAACGCAACAACGCCGGACTCATAGTAATACTGTCCGTTGGGAGCCTTGAAGTAATCGCAGGCATAGATGGTCTCCATGTCGGTGGCTGGGTCGTCGCCCGCGGTCATCAAGTGAACATTGCAGAGCACATAGGCATAAAGAATGTAGGTGCCGCCACCATCAACTTGGCCACGCTCCTGCTTGGGGAAACGGAGGCTCTGCTCCTCGTTAATGACAACAGCCTCATCCATTCCGGACATAAAGAAACTGGTGCCCGTGAGCACAGTGGTGTCCATAGTGATAACGCCACGCGAGAAGTTGATGACAAATGCCACCTGGCCTTCGCCTTCAGCAGTGGTGCCACCAGTGGTTGAGCCGCCACCAGTGGTTGAGCCGCCACCCGTGGTGGTGCCACCCGTGGTGGTGCCACCGGTAGATGCTACATAGAACGGATAACTTCCGTCCTCATTGATGCTCTGCCATTGTCCATTCCAATAGACCCTGACAGAGTCTCCCCTCAAGTCGTATGTCCGCTGGGCTTGCACAACAGGCACAGCCATCAGACATAAAACAACGAGCGAGAAGAAAAAAATAAGTTTTCTTTTCATGGTTTTGTTGTTTTGGTTAATAATATATTGTTAAAGAAAAGTTAAATCCCAAATTGACAATTACGCATATACGACAAAGTTTTACAGCAATGCCTTTATTTTCAATAAATAGCACATTTCTGCAAAACACTTGCGTATAGGGCAAAAATAAAAAACAAAAGAAATTGCGCCAATCTTTTTATTAACAATCAATCAACAAGGTAGCCTTTCCACACTGACATTTTAGGCCAAAGCATGGCATAAAAAGAACTTTTTTTTCAATTTTCTCTCAAATGGCGGTTTTCAGCATAGACTTCAAGCATAGAACCATGTGGGAAGGATTTGCACGCGTGCGCTGGTAGGCTTTGCGAGACTTTTACATGCATTATATGCGCAAACAATATTTAGGGCGTCTAAAATGATTTAATTTTCGTATTTTTGCGTTTTCTAAAAAACAACTAATCATGTTTAGCAAAGAGACATATATGACGCGGCGCGAAAGGCTGCGCAAGGATGTCGGCAACGGCATCATCATCATTGCGGGCAACAACGAGGCACCATGTAACTATACTGACAACACCTATTGGTTTCGCCAAGACAGCACCTTCCTATATTTCTTCGGCATTCAGCGCGACGGACTTGTTGGCGTGCTGGACTGCGACAACGGCCGCGACTACCTTTTCGGCAACGACATAGACATCGAGGACATAGTGTGGACCGGTCCGCTGCCATCAGTTAAGGAACTGGGCGAGAGCGTAGGCGTGGACAACAGCGGCGACATGAAAGCGTTGCAGACGCTCTGCACCAAGACCATTGGCGAGCATCGCAAGATTCACTACCTACCGCCCTACCGTGCCGACATACAGCGGCAGATGAGCCAACTGCTGGGGCTGAAATACGACGCCGTGAAACGCTATGCGTCGCTCGACCTCATCAAAGCCTGCGTCAAGCAACGCAGCATCAAGAGCGCCGAAGAGATTGCAGAAATAGAGCGCGCCATTGCAACGGCCTACAACATGCACGTCGGCGCCATGAAGATGGCCATGCCGGGACGCTATGAATATGAGTTGGCTGGATTTATGGAAGGCGAGGCATGGAAGGGCAACGGACCTTTGTCGTTCCCCATCATTATGACCATACACGGCGAGACACTCCATAACCACAACCACAACAACCGATTGGAGATAGGGCGCATGCTGGTGATGGATGCCGGATGCGAGACCCCGATGAACTACTGCTCCGACATCACTCGCACCGTGCCCGTGGGCGGACACTTCGACGAGCGCCAGAAAACCATCTACGAGATTGTGCTGGCGGCACAGATGGAGACCATCCGCATAAGCCGTCCGGGCATAACCTACCAAGAGGTGCATACCGAAGTCAGCAAGATACTGGCCGAGGGTTACAAAGGCCTTGGCATACTGAAAGGCAACACCGACGACATCGTTGCCGCCGGAGCCCACAGCCTGCTGATGCCTCACGGCCTGGGCCACATGATGGGCCTGGACGTCCACGACATGGAGAACTACGGACAGATATACGTTGGTTACGACGACGAGACACGGCCCAGCCAGCAGTTCGGGTTGGGCAGTCTGCGCTGCGGCCGCCGACTGGAAGAGGGTTTTGTCATCACCGACGAACCCGGGTGCTACTTCATCCCCGCCCTGATAGACAAATGGAACGCAGAAGGGCTACACCGTGACTTCATCAACTACGCCGAGTTGGAGAAATGGAAAGACTTTGGTGGCGTGCGTATCGAGGACGACATCCTTATCACCAAAGAGGGCTGCCGTGTGCTGGGCAAGGCTATTCCCAAGAGCGTGAAAGAGATAGAGGAGACGATGGGGAATTGAAAATTGAAAGTTGAAAGTTGAAAATTGAAAATTGAAAGTTATTAATCTTTTTTCTTCATTCATAGCCCTAAATTCAAAATTCATAATTAGAACGAATGCAAAAGGTTGAAATTATTATAGAAAATACTGGCGAGAGACTTATGGTTGACGTCGGCACACCGCTCTCGGAGATAGCACCTAAAAACGACCATCCATGGCTGGGAGCATTGGTCAACAACCGCAATAAGCCGCTATCCTACACCGTATTCCGCCCCAAAACGGTCCGCTTCTTCGACATACGCTACCGCGAGGGTTGGTTTATCTACGAGAACTCGCTATGCTTCATGCTCCACAAGGCCGTAAACGACTGTTTCCCAGAGGCGCGCCTGCTGGTAGAACACACCA
>ONLQ01000040.1:5258-26620 GCA_900318665.1 uncultured Bacteroidales bacterium
TAGTAGGCTTTTTCTGCCGCATAGTGCCTAAAAGTAGCGAGAGCACTCCCCTACCCGACCAGGCCACCATCGTCAAGGCTGTGAAAGAGCGCATGAAAGAACTGCAAGAGCGCGACCTGCCTTTCGAGACACGCACCATGTTGCGCGAAGAAGCCCTCGAACTGGTAGAAAAGGCCGACATCCCCAAGACCAAGCAACTCATAGAGCACATGAAACGCATCTATGTGGATTTGCAGTTCCTCGACGATACGCTACACGTAACCACCAACATCCTCGCACCCTCGACAGGATGCCTCACCACATGGGATTTCGAGGCCTACGAGAGCGGTTTCCTGCTGCGCATCTTTGCCGACAAGCCCGAACCCGTCAACGCTCCCAAGAAACTTTTCGAGATATTCCAAGAGCACCGCAGTTGGGTACACCTGCTACAGGTGCCCACCATCACCGACCTGAACCGCATAGTGCACGACAAGGGGGCAGCCCACCTGATACAAGTGTCGGAAGCCCTGCACGAGAAGAAATATGCAGCAATAGCCGATGCCATCTACCAGCGCAAGAACGAGGTGAAGATGGTGCTGCTTGCGGGTCCCTCGTCGTCGGGCAAGACAACCTCGTGCCGACGACTGAGCGTACAACTGAGCGTGCTGGGATTCGACGTACAGCAGATTTCACTCGACGACTATTTCGTGTGCCGTGCCCGCACGCCGCGCCTGCCCAACGGAGAATACGACTTTGAGAACGTCAGTGCCATCGACATACCGCTGCTGAACGAGCACCTGAACCGCCTGTTCAAGGGCGAGCGCGTGGAGATACCCACCTTCGACTTCATAAAAGGCGACCCATACTACAGCGGCAAGTCAATCCAGATGAACTCTCGCAGCATACTGGTGATAGAAGGCATCCACGCCCTCAACCCCATACTGACGGCACAGGTTGACGACAGCCTGAAATACCGCGTATATGTGAACGCCCTAACGCAGATAGCCATCGACAACCAGACCGTAATCCACAGCAGCGACAACCGCCTGATACGCCGCATAGTGCGCGACAACAATTTCAGGGGCTGGGACGCATGGAACACCCTGCACCGCTGGGAAGAGGTGCGCAACGGCGAACTGGTACACATATTCCCATTCCAGAAATATGCCGACGTGATGTTCAACTCCGCCTTGCTCTACGAACTCGGCGTGCTGCGCACATACGCCGAACCACAACTGAAAAACGTGGCCGAGAACGTAGAGGAATTTGCCGAGGCACAGCGTGTGCTGCACCTGCTCGAACTTGTTGACCCGATAGATTCGAAACATGTACCGCCGACCTCGATTATGAGAGAGTTCCTCGGTGGCAGCAGTTTCGAGTATTAGAGACAGGGATTTTACGGAGAATATAGACAAGTAATAATGTGCATTATTCTTTCGACACGAATTACCATGAATTAGCCATAAATCATTCATAAATAACTCATAGTCTTATTTTTGTTAATTCATGTCAGGTGCAAGATAATTTCGCACAAATACTAAAATAAGCAAAGGGTTTCGCTGTTGCGAAACCCTTTGCTTTTGAATGTTATTACCTTTCGGGTTATTTCACTATGAACTTGCGACTGGCGCCTTTCAGACGGCAGGTGTATATGCCTGCGGGGAAGCCTTTAACGCTGACGGTAGCCTTGTTGTTGGCGGCGCTGACGCGGAGAGAGGTCATGAGTTTGCCTTCGACGTTGTAGATTTCCATCTGCTCGTCGCTGTTGCCAGTAAGCGCGTAAGGGATGTTGACCTGCTGCGAAGCCGGCTGCGGATAGATGGCGCTGAGAGATGCCATATCCTCTACTTTGTTGATGGCGAGGTATGACGGGTCGGGCAATTCAACCTTAATTGAATCAGCAGGAGGCATGACGTTGATAAAAGCGCCCTGACCAGCAGAATACTGATAGTAGGTGTCGCCCAACTGAGTGTGGAGGCCGTTGATGTCGTTCATATCGGCCCATACGGCGGCATCGCCCCAGCCCCAATTGACACGGAAGAGACCCGTTGCAGTATCATATCCAGCAATAAGAAAACAGTGTCCAGCGTGGTCGCCGGTGCTACCCTCGTCGGATGCACGATAGATGACTGGGCGACCGGAGAGGATCTCGGTGCGCATGAGATCGACCCAGTCATTCTGATGGTCTCTACGCTCGATGAAACTAAAGCCAGAATACTTATAATTGTCGCGCAAAGCAACCGTAACAGCACCCATATAAGTACCAGAACCTGTAGACGAATAAGACATATTAACAGCTGGGCCGCAATGGTATAGGAATGTGGTTACCTCTTCTTTTTCGGCTGCATAATTGGCCGAGCCAGAATTCAGTTTATTAGGCATCAGGCTATAATTGTAGATAACATTTTCGGCATCGAAATCAATCATATAATCGTGCGATGATGCACTAACAGTATAGGTATGTCCCACAGGGTGAACCGGATATTCCCAATAGCGGAGGACCATGCCGAGAGCGAGAGCCACGCAACCTACCACAGAGCGGGCCTGACCACTATAGTAGGGGCATTTCTCGTTGTATGGAGCAGACTGGGACCAATAGGTTTTGATAAGGAGTTTGGGGTTGTTGCCTTTTGAGGAAAGACGCATAAGGGGACGGCCTTCGGAAAGGGTGGCCCAATCGGCGGCATCCTTAATGCTTGCGGGGATTTCCTCGACCTGGGCGGCAGAAACCATGTCGGCATAGTGCTGTAGCCAATCGGCAAAAGCGTGGTTTTCCTCAAGGTCGGCAGCGGTAAGGGCACGATTATCGTCGTAGGCGAGCACAGGCTTTGCGGCATTATGACCAGCAACTACGACATAGCCGTAGTCGGCTATGTTATAGATATAGAGAGAATTGTCGCCCGTGGCGGGGTTGATGTAGGTCTTAAAGAGTTTTGCGGTGGAGAAATCCACAACCTTCTGACCGCGCAGAGAGGCCATATAGGTGGCAGCGACGTTGCGGGCCTGCGACTCGTCAACATTGTCGGCGCGGAGAGCCGTAGAGGCAAACAAGAGTGCCGCACAGGCAAAAATAAGCGAAAGTTTTTTCATTTTACAAAAAAGTTTAGTGTTTCTATTATTTGCAAAAATACGCAAAAAATACAAACCCACGAAATTGTTAAAGCAAATTAACATATATTTTTCAACCAAGCAAAAAAGAAAGCCATCGGATTAGATTATAATCCAATGGCTTTCAGATTGTAGCAAAGTCTAATTATTCAGCGACAACCTCAAGATTAAGTTGGGCCTTGATGTCCTTATGGATGTTGACCATAGCGGTGTAGGTGCCAACCTCTTTGATTTTGGAGCCATCGACAACGATTTGCTTGCGGTCGAGTTCGTAGTTGTGCTGTTCTTTGAGAGCCTCAGCAACCTGGATGTTGTTGACCGAGCCAAAGAGCTGACCTGTCTCGCCGACCTTGGTCTTGATGATTATGGTCTTGCCATCGAGAGCAGCCTTTGTGATTTCGGCATCCTTGCGGATTTTCTCTTCTTTGCGAGCGCGCTGACGCATGTTTTCCTCGTGCATTTTCTTGTTGCTGGGGGTGGCGATGATAGCCATGCCCTGAGGCAGGAGGTAGTTGTTAGCGTAGCCGTTCTTGACGTTTACGATATCGTCTTTGTAGCCGAGGTTGGCCACATCTTGTTTAAGAATGATTTCCATCTAATTATCCTCCAAATTTATTATTTTAAACAATCGGCCACGTAGGGCATAAGAGCGATGTGGCGAGCGCGCTTGATAGCCTGGGCAACTTTTTTCTGATACTTGTTGGAAGTGCCGGTGATGCGACGGGGCAGGATTTTGCCCTGTTCGTTGACAAACTTCAGGAGGAAGTCGGCATCCTTATAGTCGATATACTTAATACCGAGTTTTTTGAAACGGCAGTATTTCTTGCGCTGGGTTTCAACTGCTATAGGGGTCAGATACTTGATTTCGGTTTCGTTAGCCATGATAATTCTTGATTTAACGTGTCAAAAAACAAAGATTGATTTATTCGGCGGCATTCTCTTTAGCCTCGGCAGCGGACTTCTTGGCGTTGCGTTTCTTCTCGTTGTAAGCCACAGCGTGCTTGTCGAGGGCAACGGTGAGGAAGCGGAGGAGACGCTCGTCGCGTTTGTAAGCGACTTCGAGTTCGGCTATGACGCTACCCTCGGCCTTAAATTCGATGAGGTAGTAGAAACCCGTGGTCTTTTTACGGATAGGATAGGCAAGTTTGCGCATGCCCCAGTTGTTGGTATAAACGATTTCGGCACCATGGCTGGTGAGAAAGTCGGTATACTTCTTGACCGTTTCCTTCATCTGTTCATCAGACAAAACGGGAGTTGCGATGAAAACGGTTTCGTACTGTTTTACCATTGTTTGATTTGTTTTGTTGGTTAATTAATTTATTTGTTGCCCAAAGGTTTTCAGTGGGCGTTTTTTTTTTGCAAAAAGAAAGAAGAGTCGCCCATGTGATGAACAACTCTTCTTTTTGGTTTTGTGAGCCACTTTGCGGACTCGAACCGCAGACCTACGCATTACGAATGCGTTGCTCTACCAACTGAGCTAAAGTGGCTTTCGCCGAGGCCTGCGATGCCATGGAATGGCTTGGGTGTGGGATTACCGTGTCGGGGTGAGAAGACTCGAACTTCCGGCCTCCACGTCCCGAACGTGGCGCGCTAGCCAACTGCGCTACACCCCGCAGTAGTGTCCTGGCAGGGACTCGCAACTATCTTTTGGTATGGAATGGAATTGACGACGGCCGCAGCATAGATTGCTTAGGCGTGATGGACATGGACGAGGGTCAATTCCTCATAAGATTTCAATGGACTGACTAAAAAAATTGGAGCGGAAAACGAGACTCGAACTCGCGACCCCGACCTTGGCAAGGTCGTGCTCTACCAACTGAGCTATTTCCGCGAAAGGATTTTGCCAACCGGCCCACCTGTACTCCGGGTGGGACTTGAACCCACACGCCCTTGCGGGCAAGGGATTTTAAGTCCCTCGTGTCTACCATTCCACCACCAGAGCATTTGTTTGGGGGTGTGGCGACCGGTTAGTGTTTTTGAGCGGAAAACGAGACTCGAACTCGCGACCCCGACCTTGGCAAGGTCGTGCTCTACCAACTGAGCTATTTCCGCGACCTTGGCAAGGTCGTGCTCTACCAACTGAGCTATTTCCGCATTGTTGATTCTTCAGTCTTTTCAAAGGACTTTTTGCTCTTGCGAAGGTATGTTACCCTCTCAAAAAAGCGATTGCAAAAGTACGAACTTTTTTTGAATTGCAAGAAAAAATTTTACTTTTTAGTCACAAGTCGTTTGATGTCGCTCAGTTTGAGAAGCGCCTCAAGCGGCGTAAGACTATCAATATCAATATCCAACAATTTGTCGCGAATCTCATACAACGTTGGGTCGTCGAGTTGGATAAAACTCAACTGCAGGCCCGACGAGGCAGCAGAATCGTCTTTTGCGAGTTTTTTTCGACTTTTTTTCTCGTCGTTTTGCGATATTGACTCGCTCTTTGACTCCAGCAGTTCAAGCATTGCGGAAGCACGCTTCACCACCTGCTGTGGCATGCCTGCCATGCGTGCCACATGGATGCCGAAACTGTGCTCGCTGCCGCCGATGGCCAGTTTGCGGAGGAAGATGACGCGGTTGTCAACCTCTTTGACCGAGATATGGTAGTTCTGTATGCGCTCGTACTGGTCGGCCATCTCGATGAGTTCGTGGTAGTGGGTGGCGAACATGACCTTGGGGCGCGCCTTCTTGTTGTTGTGGAGATATTCGGCTATGGCCCAGGCAATGGAGATGCCGTCGTAGGTGGAGGTGCCGCGGCCAATCTCATCGAGAATCACAAGGCTGTGGTTGGAGATATTGTTGAGGATGCTTGCCGTCTCGTTCATCTCGACCATGAATGTGGATTCGCCGGAGGAAATGTTGTCGGACGCACCCACACGCGTGAAAATCTTATCTACGGCGCTGAGGCGCACCGACTGTGCGGGGCAGTAGCAGCCAATCTGGGCGAGGAGGACTATAAGGGCCGTCTGGCGCAGGAGGGCCGATTTACCAGACATATTGGGACCTGTGATGATGACAATCTGCTGGGTTTCGGCATCGAGAAAGACGTTGTTGCTGACATAGACCTCGCCTGGCGGCAGTTGGGTCTCGATGACCGGATGACGGCCTTCCTTGATGTCGATAATGTCGCTATCGACAAACTCGGGGCGGCAGTAGTTGCCACGCAAAGAGACCTGCACGAAGCCCTGAAGGCAGTCGAGCCGCGCCACGAGTTGGGCGTCATACTGTATGGGCTGAACATACTCCGTCAGGGCGGAGATAAGTTGTTCGTAGAGCCTGGTTTCTATGGCAAGGATACGCTCTTCGGCGCCGAGAATCTTCTCTTCGTATTCTTTGAGTTCGGGTGTGATGTAACGCTCGGCATTGGTAAGGGTCTGGCGGCGAGTCCATTCGGGCGGCACTTTGGACTTGTGGGCGTTGGTGACCTCAAGATAGTAGCCAAACACATTAGTGAAACCCACTTTGAGCGAGGGTATGCCGGTGGCCTCGCTTTCGCGCTGCTGGATTTTGGCGAGGTAGTCCTTGCCAGAGCCTGCCATGGCGCGCAAATCGTCGAGTTCGTCGTTGACCCCTGCTGCGATGACTCCGCCACGTTCCACCTTGACTGGCGGTTCGGGCTGGATTTCGGCGGCTATACGGTCGCGTATTGACTCGCAGGCATTCAACTGTTCGCCGATGCGTTTAAGGCTTTCGTCGGACGAAGTGAGGCATAGTTGCCTTATCTGCCCTATGGCGCACAGCGAGCGATGGAGTTGCAACAATTCGCGCGGGTTGATGCGGCCAACGGCGACTTTGGAGATGAGACGTTCCAAGTCGCCAATGGAATGGATATGCGTCTGCATTTGTTCCAGCAGTTCGGGACTGCGCGAAAGAACATCGACAATGTGGAGGCGCGTCTCGATGGCTGCTACATCCTTGAGCGGCATCATAATCCAACGGCGCAGGAGACGTGAGCCCATGGGCGTTGCCGTCTGGTCGATGACGTCGAGGAGCGTCTTGGCGTTCTCGTTAGGCGATTGTATGAGTTCGAGGTTGCGTGCGGTAAACTTGTCGAGCCACACAAAACGTTCCTCCTCGATGCGGTTGATTTTGCAGATGTGCTGTGTGCGGTCGTGCTGCGTGGCGTGCAGATACTGCAAGGCTGCGCCTGCGGCGATGAGGCCCTCATGGAGTTCCTCTACGCCGAAACCCTTGAGCGAGTTGGTTCCAAACTGTTTAAGCAGCAGTTCGTTGGCAAAATCGGGAGCAAACACCCAGTCGTCGAAGGTGTTGGTATAGTATTTCTCGGCAAAGTGGTCGAGAAACCACTGCAGTTTTTTGCGTTGCAGCACCACCTCCGTGGGGCGGAAACTCTGCAGGAGTTTGTCGATATAGGCGATGTCGCCCTGCGCCACGAAGAACTCGCCCGTAGAAACATCGAGGAAACTGATGCCGTGGACGCGGTCGGTGAGGTGGAGGCCGCAGAGGAAGTTGTTTTCCTTGACCTCGAGCACCATATCGTTGTAGGAGACGCCCGGCGTGACGAGTTCCGTAACGCCACGCTTTACGAGGCCCTTTGTGGCCTTGGGGTCTTCAAGTTGGTCGCATATTGCCACACGGAGACCGGCACGCACGAGGCGTGGCAGGTATTGGTCGATGGCATGATAGGGAATGCCCGCGAGTTCGGTGAAATCTCCCCCACCGCAGGCCTTGCGCGTCAGCGTGATGCCCAGTATTTCGGATGCCTTGACCGCGTCGGCGCCAAAAGTCTCGTAGAAATCGCCGACACGGAAGAGCAGCATGGCGTCGGGGTACTGTCGTTTCATCTCGGCATGCTGCCGCATCAAAGGGGATTCGGAGGCCATTGTCGTTGGGGTGGGATTGGGAATTATAGGAAATCCTGTGCTCTTATAGGACGGTATAAGACTTTCTGTTTTTTAGTCTCTTCTGCCCATGTAAATCATGATGTAGTACATGAGCGTGGCCAACGAGGTGAGCGCGGCGATGACATAGGTGTAGGCTGCGCTACGCAGAGCACTCTCGGCGTAGGGATGGGTATCGGGCGAAGTGATATTGTGGGAGTTGAGCCAGACGAGGGCTCGCTTGGAGGCGTTGATTTCGACTGGAAGCGTAACTACCGAGAAGAGCGTGGTGACGGCGAACAAGATGATGCCGGCAAGGAGCAGTTCCGGGAACTTGCTGACAAGCAAAACGCCAGCCAACAGCACCCACGACACCCAGCGGTTGGAGAAACTAACCACGGGGACAAGCATAGAACGGATGGTGAGCCAACTGTAGGCCGTAGCATGCTGAACGGCGTGGCCACACTCGTGGGCGGCTACCGCTGCGGCAGCCACACTGGTTCCGTCATAGACATCGGGGCTGAGGTTGAGCGTGCGGTTGGTAGGGTTATAATGGTCGGTGAGAGTGCCTTGCACCTTGCAGACGGTCACGTTGTGGATATCGTTGTCGTAGAGCATTTTCTCTGCCACTTCGCGGCCCGTCATACCGTAGTTCATCGGTATGGTGGAATATTTCTTGAACTTCGACTGAACGCTCTTGCTTGCCACATAACTGGCAACCATCAGCGCGATGAAAACAATCCAAAAGGGAGTCATGATTTATTTGTTTTTGAGGTTATACGGAATAGGATTTCAGCGTCTTGCAACTTATTATATAACGAGAGGACCTGAGCTTTATTGCTTTTCGGGCTTGGGACCACGCTCGCGTCGAGGCTTGCGCTCGGGCGCCACATAGCCAGGACGGAACACCTTGAGTTGGGTGAGCAGCAGTATGGTGGAGAGCGTGGCGCCGAGCAGGTCGCTGATGGTACAACTGAGCCATACGCCCGTAAGGCCATCGTAGCCAAGCCGCTCACACAGGCTGGGGACAATGAAAATCATTGGTATGAGGAACAGCACCTGGCGCGAAAGGCTTGTTACTATGGCTATCCAGGGGCTGTCGATAGACTGGAAGAACTGCGAGTTGACCACCGTGTAGCCTATGAGCGGGCAGAAAACAGTGAGATAGCGCAGAGCGGGAATGGCTATAGCCACGAGGTCGTCGTCGGTGGTGAAGCATCGAATGATGGACTCGGGGAATATCATTGCCACCGCCAAGCCCAAGAAAGCAATGGCGAGCGTGACCTGCATGGTGAGAATGTAAATCTCCTTGAGGCGGTGCTGATGGCCTGCGCCGTAGTTGTAGCCAGCAATGGGCTGCATGCCCTGGCAGATGCCGAGGAAGAACATGAGGAGAATCATTATGGCGGAATTGACAATGCCGTTGGCTCCCACGGCGAGGTCGCCGCCATAGCGTATGAGTTGGCTGTTGAGCAGAGCCACCACGGCGCAGCCTGCGACATTCATGGAGAACGGGCTGATGCCTATGGCTAGGATATTGCGGAAGATGTACATCTTGGGCGCCCAAGCATGGCGACGGAAGCAGATGAAGGCCTCGCTGCTTTGGCCGGGAAGCGCCGAAGAACTGCCGCCCGAAGGCATGGCATGGGAGGCATTGACGACAGGACGGCGGAAATTGAAGCGGTTGGGCTTGGTGGCAGGTCTGGAATGATGGCTGCTCGGAATGAAATGCACCACCGAGAAAATAGAGGATATGAACATGGAGATGGTAGTGGCCCATGCAGCGCCAGCAATGCCCCAATCCAACCCAATGATGAAAAGAGCGTCGAGCAGTATGTTGAGTATAGCCCCTCCGGCGAGGATTAGCATAGCCTTGGTGGGATAGCCCGTGGCACGCATCAATCCGCAGAGGTTGAACGTCAGCGTGACGAAGAACATTCCCGGCAGGACGATATACATATACTCGCGTGCATAGGCAATGGTCTGCTCGGAGGCACCAAAGGCATGGAGTATAGGATTCATGAAGAGATAGCCTCCCGCCACGAAGATAAATCCGAAAAAGAAGGTAAGCAACAGGCTGTTGCCGAGGATTTTCTCGGCCCAGCGGACATCTTTGCGGCCAAGCACGATACTCATACGCGCGCTGGAGCCAGCCCCCACAAGAGAGCCGAAGGCATGGATGATGTTCATGATGGGCAGCGTGATGGCGAGGCCCGCAATAGCAAAAGCGCCAACATACTGGCCGAGAAAAACACGGTCGCAGATGTTATAGACCGACGAGATGACCTGGCTGATGACAGCAGGCCACGCGTAAATCCACAGCAGTTTGGATATTTTCTCGGTTTCTAATTGTTTGGTGGAGTCCACGGAAAGGAATTGAAAGTTGAATGTTGAAAATTATATTTTCTTTATTCTTTTTACCGGGTTGGCGTAGATATTGAGGAAAATTTCCTCAGCCATGGGGCGTTCTTCCTCGGTAAGGCAGCAGTCGGGGCGGTTGATACGGCCTTTGAACTCGAGCATGTGGAGGAAGAAGCAATCCTTGTCGGAGGCAGTGTAGCGCGAAGAGTAGTCTGTTGTGCCCGACTGGATGTCGTAGGCCACGAAGTTGGTGGGATGGAGACGATAGTTGGCTCGGATATGGCTATCGAAGAGTGCTGCAACGGCGTTGGCATCGTCGTGGCAGTCGGCAAGTTCGGATGCGGTGAGCGGGTCGCCCACCTCGATATGGATATGGCCTTTCTTCTTGGTGATGCCCGAAAGCACGCTCATATAATCCTCATCGCTGCTCTTCTCGTAATGGCCCTCACGGCGAGATTTGGCAACCTCTATGGCTTTCTGTGCGGCACAAGGCTCGAACTCGTAGGAGACCGAGACAGGCACAGGGTTGAGGTCGGCGATGGCGGCAGAGAGAGGCTTGGCACTGCTCATAGCGAACATCTTGACAATGGCAGGCACGGTGGTGTCGTTGCCATCTTTGGTGCGGCCGTTGCCTTGGGCAATCCATACCGACTCGTGGCGATTGGTGATGGTGTCGCGAAGATAGTCGGAAAGATGGCTGAGGCACTGGAAAAACTCCTTTGGATTGCCACCACGCTCAATGCCTACCATCTTATTTGCACGTCCCACAAGTCCCATGAGGGGTATAGAGAGAAGGTTGGTGCCGAAAATGATTTGCGAAGTCTCATAGCCCTCGTCGTAGAGTGCGCACTGCAGCAGCATGGCGTCGAGGGTGATGTCACGGTGGTTGGAGACAAAGAGATAGGGTTTGTTTCTTGCCACCTTGGGACTGATATGGTAGGAGAACGACGACTGGGAGGCGGTAAGAATGCGGTCCATATTGCGACGCATGACCTTGCCTTGAAGGTCGCGAACCGAATTGATACCGAGGAGAAAGGATTTGACCTCGTCTAAAGGCCTGTCGGGATAGATATATTTCGCTACCTGAGGAAAAAGAGGGTCCGCCACGATGCTACGCATGGCGGATGGAATTTCTGCGTCGGTGAAGGGTTTATTATCTTGGAGGTTGGACATCGTTTGTAATTTTGAAAGTTGAAAATTCAAAATTCAGAATTAAATCAAATTGCGACTGGAGAGTTGGTGAACGAGGCCGTTGAACTCGCGGTTAGCGCCAGCACCCTTGTATAGCACGGCGTAGAGGGCTTCAACAATAGGCATGGAGACCTGCATCTGCTGTGCCAATTCGTGGACAGCCTTGACGGCATAGTAGCCTTCGGCCACCATCTTCTGCATGATTCGTGCCTGCTGCGGGCTATAGCCACGTCCTACGAGTTCGCCGAGGGTGTGGTTGCGACTGTGTTTAGAATAGCATGTGGCGAGGAGGTCGCTGAGATAGATATATGACGAGAGGTCGCGACGAGGTTCGACAGGGATATAAACATCGAAGATATTGGACATCTCCCTGATAGCAGCAGCGATAAGGACGGCTATAAGGTTGTCGCCATAGCCGAGGGCATGGCAGATGCCTACGGCCACGGAATAGACATTCTTCATAATGGCGGCACACTCTATGCCGATGACATCGCTACTGTAGTGGGTGCGCAGGAAGTCACATTCCAGCATGTCACGCACACGCTCGGAAAGAGCCCTGTTTGACGACGCTACCGTGAGATAGGTAAGCATCGACTGAACAACTTCTTCAGCATGCGAGGGACCGCTGACAATGGCGATATGGTCGGCTGGCACGCCATACTGCTGCTGAAAGAACTGGGAAACTGTGAGGTTGAAATCGGGCAGAAAGCCTTTGACGGCAGAGATAATATTCTTGCCTTCGAGCATTTCGGGCGTGATGCCGCTAAGCGAAGAACTCAGGAATGCCGAGGGAATAACAACAAAAATGTCGTCGGAGGACTCGATGACCGATGTAATATCCTTATTTACACGGAGGCGCGGCGTGGCTGGGAAGTCGTCGATGCGTTCGTCTTCGCGTACCCACCAGTTGATGCGGTGGCCGTTTTCATCGACCAAGACATGGGTAAGGCCCAATGCCCAACTGCCGTCACCTAACATTGCTATCATGGGATGTTGTTTTTTTGTGACCTGTTACCTGATTTCTGTAATCTGATTTCGGGGTTCTTGTTTCCGATTGCTGGTCACTGATTTCTACTTACTCTTTTGCAGGGCCCGCATGGCGTTGTAGGCCACGAAGCCGCTGGCGAGTTCTATGCTGCGCTCGTCCACAATCAGGTTAGGACGGTGGAGGTTGCTGAAAGGCGTGTCGGGGATATGGATTCCGACACGGAAATAGCAGGCAGGTATTTTCTGTGCGAAGAAAGCAAAATCCTCGGCAGTCATACGCATATCGAGCCAATCCACTTTGTCCTCGCCGAGGTATTCCACGGCATGGTCGTGGACCTGCTGGGTGCAACGGTCGTCGTTGAAAACGTAGGGATAGCCGTAGTCGATGAAGAGGTCACATTCGGCCCCCATTGCCTCGGCAATACCGCAACTAATCTTTCTGATTTTCTCGTGACATTCGAGGCGCCATTTCTCGTCGAAGGTGCGTATGATGCCTTCCATTTTGACCTCGTCGGGGATAATATTGGTGCGGCCACTGCCTATGAACTTGCCGAAAGAGAGAGTGGTAGGCATCATGGGCGAGGCATTGCGGCTGACCAACTGCTGGAGAGCCACAACGATATGCGAAGCCACGAGAATGGGGTCAACAGAGAGGTGCGGCGTGGCGCCATGTCCTCCCCTACCCTTTACGGTCCAATAGAGTTCGTCGGTGGAAGCCATATATTTGCCCTTGCGCATACCGACACGCCCGTAGTCCATTTCGGGCAGACAGTGGAATGCGTAAATCTCGTTGGGCATGACTTCGTTGAAAAGGCCGTCGTCCATCATCATGCGTGCGCCTCCAGGGTACATCTCTTCGGAAGGCTCGAAAATGAGCATTATGCTGCCTTGCATCTGGTCGCGCAGTTGGACCAGGATGTTGGCGGCACCGAGCAGTGTGCTGGTGTGCATATCATGGCCGCAGGCGTGCATCACGCCAGGGTTCTCGGACGAGAACGGCAGGCCGGTGTTCTCGGTGATTGGAAGTGCGTCGTAGTCGGCACGGAGCGCCACACAATAACTTTCGGGATTGATGCCGCCACGTATCATGGCCATGACACCCGTCTTGCCTATGCCCTCTTTGGGCTCCAGACCCATAGCACGCAGGCGGTCGGCAACATAGCGCATGGTGCCAAACTCCTGCTGCGAGAGTTCGGGGTGCTGATGAAGATAGCGACGCCATGTGATGACCTCGTCGAACTGGGCGTGGGCGAGTTGCTTTATTTTCTCTATCATATAACGTCGATTTTCATAAAGTTGGTTTCGGCGCCAACAGGACGGGCATGGAAACCGCCAGAGGTTATGATGATATCGCCCGACTTCAAGCCGAACCACTCTACCGCTGTACGTTTAGACATCTCCAGCAGGTGGTCGAGCGAATAGAGTTCCTTGACGCAAATGGTGTAGATACCATAGTTAAGGGTGAGCCCCTGCGCGGTGGCTTCGTCGAATGTGAGAGCCAGAATAGGACAGATGGGCTCAAGATTGCTGATAAGGCGAGCGCTGACGCCTTTCTTGGTAGGCACTATTATAACCTTGGCGTCCAACTCGTTGGCACTTTCAGCCACATTATAGCACATGGCCTCGGCAATAGTCGTGGCCTTGGGCTTGGCAAAGATGTTGCTGTATTCGTGCGACTCCTCGATATGCTCGCAAATACGCGCCATATAGCGCACTGCCTCGACGGGGTATTCGCCCGTGGTGGTCTCGCCCGACAGCATGACGGCATCGGCTCCGAGATAGACGGCATTGGCTATGTCGGTGACCTCGGCACGCGTGGGACGCACGTTGTGTTTCATGCTCTCAAGCATCTCGGTGGCGATGATGCACACCTTGCCGTACTTACGGCAGATATTGACGATGCGCTTCTGATAGATGGGTAGGTCCTCCATAGGAGCCTCAACTCCGAGGTCGCCACGAGCCACCATCAGTCCGTCGGCGGCAATAGTGATGTCCTCGAGATTGTCGATGCCCTTGAGGTTCTCTATCTTGGCAATGACCCTCATATTGGCGCAGCCCTCTTCCGCCAGCAACTGACGCACCTGGTGGATATCGTCGGCTGTGGAGACAAACGAGCAAGCCAGGAAATCGCCATCGTGGTGGCAGGCGTAGCGGATGTCCTCGCGGTCGGCATCGGAGATGAACGGCAGATTGAGATAGACGCCGGGCACACTGATGCTCTTGTGGCTGCCCAGAAGGCCGCCTTTCACGATTTTGCAGGTCACTCCGTCGTCCTCGACGCTCCGCACCTCCAGTTCCATCAAACCATTTTCAAGCAAAATGGTGTTGCCCTGACGCACATTGTCCAATGCCATAGGGTGATTGAGCGAAAAGGCCTCGTCGTTGCCCACGATTTTGTCGCGCACTATCCTAATGGTAGCGCCCTCAACAAGTCGTGCGCCACTTTCCACCATCTCTCCGCAGCGCAGTTCGGGCCCTTTGGTGTCGTACATGATGGCAATGGTCTTGCCCGTGCGACGACGCACCTCCTTGACCGTGGCCACGGCAGTCTTTTTTTCTTCGTTGGTGGCGTGGGAGAAATTGATTCGAGCCACGTTGGCGCCCGCCAGCACCATCTGTTCAAAAACGTCGGGGTCGTAACTGGCGGGACCTATACTGGTAACAATCTTGGTTTTTTTCATAGAATATGGCTATAGTCAATATAGCCGGCTAAGTATTTTTAGAATTGTCAGGCTTTCTTGACGAGAATATCGACGGGCTGGCCCTCGATGATTTCTATCTGCTGTTTCTCGGCGCTATCGACAGTGGGGACAAGCGTCAGTTCGGTAGCCAAAATCTCGTTGCAGATGTAGTCGCGATAATGCTCCACCGCAGCATTCCACTCGCCCTGCTGAAGAGTTACACGGATGCGGTCGGTCACGTCGAAGCCCTCTTTGCGGATGTTCTGAATGCGGTTGACCAGTTCGCGTGCCATACCTTCCTCGCGCAGAGCGTCGGTAACAGTGATGTCGAGAGCGACGGTGAGGCTGCCTTCGTTGGCCACCACCCAGCCGGGGATGTCCTGAGTGGCAATCTCGACATCGGCTAGGGTCAACTCTACGGGCTGACCATCGACGGTCAGTTCATAGTGTCCGTTGTTTTCTAACGTGTTAATCTGCTCTTGCGAGAAGGCCATGATGGTATTGCCAAGAGCCTTCATTATCTTACCATAGCGAGGGCCGAGTGTCTTGAAGTTGGCCTTGATTTTCTTGACCAGCAGGTTGTTGTCGGCCGCAAGGAACTCGACGGCTTTGACGTTGAGTTCGGAGCAGATGAGATTTGAAACTGCCTCTATCTGCTGACGCTGATGCTCGTTGCGCACGGGAATGGTAATCTTGGCCAACGGCTGACGCACACGCAGGTTGCTCTTCTTGCGGAGCGAGAGGCCCATGGAGCAAATCTGCTGGGCCAACTGCATACGCTCTTCGAGGTCTTTGTCTATCAGTTCCTCGTGGACCGTGGGGAACGGGCAGTGATGCACCGACTCGACATCGAAACGATGTGTGACGGCGTTGAGGTCGCAGAACATACGCTCGCTGAAGAACGGAGCGATGGGCGACATGAGGCGTGCCAAGGTTTCGAGGCAGGTGTAGAGCGTCTGATAGGCCGAGACCTTGTCGTCGCTGTAGTCGCCTTTCCAGAAACGGCGACGGCATAGACGCACATACCAGTTGCTGAGATAGGCATCGACAAACTCCTGAATGGCGCGGCCGGCACGGGTGGGCTCATAATCATCGAGAGCGGCCTGCACCTCTTTGACAAGGGTGTTCAACTGGCTGAGAATCCAGCGGTCAATCTCCGGACGCTTCTCGCTGGGCAGGTCGGCCTCTTTATATTCAAAGCCATCGATATTGGCATAGAGCGCAAAGAAACTATAGGTGTTGTAGAGTGTGCCGAAGAGTTTGCGGCGCACCTCGTCGACACCTTCGATGTCGAATTTGAGGTTGTCCCACGGCTGGGAATTGGTAATCATGTACCAACGTGTGGCATCGGGGCCGTATTTGGCGAGGGTCTCGAAGGGGTCGACACCATTGCCGAGGCGCTTGGACATCTTGTTGCCGTTCTTGTCGAGCACAAGGCCGTTGGAGATGACGTTTTTGAACGCCACGCTGTCGAAGCACATTGTGGCAATGGCATGGAGCGTGTAGAACCAACCGCGAGTCTGGTCAACGCCCTCGGCGATGAAGTCGGCGGGGAAATTCTTGGCGTTCAGTTTGTCGGCCTCACCCATATAGTGGATTTGGGCGTAGGGCATGGCGCCACTGTCAAACCAGACGTCGATGAGGTCGGGTTCGCGCATCATGCGTTTGCCCGAAGGCGAAACGAGCACCACGCCGTCGATATAAGGACGGTGGAGGTCGAAAGCCTTGTAGTCGCCGCTCTTGTAGGGGTTGTCCTTCATGAAGCCAGCCGCCACGGATTTATCAATCTCGCTGCGGAGTTGCTCCACACTGCCGATGCAAATCTCTTCTTTGCCGTCCTCGGTGCGCCAGATGGGCAGCGGGGTGCCCCAATAGCGGCTGCGGCTGAGGTTCCAATCGACGATATTTTCAAGCCAGTTGCCGAAACGTCCTGTGCCTGTGGCTTCGGGCTTCCAGTTGATGGTCTTGTTGAGTTCTATCATACGCTCTTTGAGAGCCGTGGTGCGGATAAACCAACTGTCGAGAGGATAGTAAAGCACAGGCTTGTCAGTACGCCAGCAGTGGGGATAACTGTGGGTGTGCTTCTCGCTCTTGAAGAGTTTGCCTTCGCCTTTCAGCATGACGACAATCTCAATATCGAGCGACATATCCTTGTCGGTCTTGGTGCTGTCGTAGGCGTTTTTGACATATTTGCCTGCATACTGAGCATAGAGGTCGGTGTTGATGTTGGCTTTAACCCATTCGGCATCGAGGTCTTCGATGCGAGCGAAACGGCCAGAGCGGTCGACCATAGGCATCTGCTTGCCATCGCGGTCGAACAGCAGCAACTCGCCAATGCCGGCTTTCTTGGCCACGCGGGCGTCGTCGGCACCAAAGGTGGGAGCAATATGCACAATGCCAGTACCGTCCTCGGTGGTAACATAGTCGCCAAGGATGATGCGGAAAGCATCGTTGCCCGTAGGCTTCACCCACGGAATCAACTGCTCGTAGCGCAGACCTTCGAGGTCGCGGCCTTTGCACTCGCCAAGCACTTCGAAAGGCAAATCCTTGTCGCCAGCCTTGAAGTTGGCGAAACGCTCTGCCATCGGGGTGTCGTTCTCTTTGAAGAAACCGCCCACCAGCGGTTTGGCCATGATAATGCGGCAAGGCTGTGCGCTGTAGGGGTTGACGGTGTGAATCAGGACATAGTCAATCGACGGGCCCACGCACAATGCCGTGTTCGACGGCAGAGTCCACGGAGTGGTGGTCCATGCCACGGCATAGGTCGGCAGGTCGGATTTGGTGTTTTGGAGTTTGAATTTTGAATCGACTGCGTCGTTGCTGTCGCTGATACGGAACATGGCCACGCAGGTGGTGTCCTTCACATCGCGATAGCAGCCGGGGAGGTTCAACTCGTGGCTGCTCAATCCAGTGCCAGCAGCAGGCGAGAAGGGCTGGATGGTGTAGCCCTTGTAGAGAAGGCCTTTATCGTAGAGTTGCTTGAGCAGGAACCACAAACTCTCTATATATTCGTTTTCGAAAGTGATATAGGGGTTCTTGAGGTCAACCCAATAGCCCATCTGCTTTGTAAGTTCGTCCCACAGGTCTTTGTATTTCAACACCTCGGTGCGGCAGGCCTTGTTGTATTCATCGACTGATATTTTCTTGCCGATGTCCTCCTTGGTGATGCCGAGGTTTTTCTCGACGCCAAGTTCGACGGGCAGGCCGTGGGTGTCCCAGCCAGCCTTGCGGTCCACATGGAACCCCTGTTGAGCCTTGTAGCGGCAGAAGAGGTCTTTGATGGTACGAGCCATGACATGGTGGATGCCGGGCTTGCCGTTGGCCGACGGAGGTCCATCATAAAACACATACGAAGGATGGCCTTCGGAGAGTTGCTGTCCTTTCTCGAAGATGTTATTCTCTTCCCACATCTTGCGAACCTCCTCGCCAATGCGAGTAAGGTCCAACTGCTTATATTCGGTGTATTTCATTGATTGTTTAGATTGTTTTTCTGAGTAATCTGAATACTCTGAGTAATCTGAATATTCTGACCATTAGTTTATTTGCTGCCGACGGCAATAACCTCTCTATTTACCTTGCTCACACGGTCGGCGTTAACCTTGACCTCTTTGCGGTCGTAGGTCATCAGTCCGTTGACCTCGCCTTCCACGTCGGTGGTCTGGGTATAGACAGCAGCGGAGAAGCCGCGACGCACGAAACTTTTCAATTGCTCGGCATACTTGACATACTCGTCGGTAACCTCGTCTTTGCTCTTGAACTGGATATAGCCCCAGTTGCGTTTGTCCCACCACAAATGGCCTTCCATGGCATAGCCGATGCCGCCATACTCGCCCAGCACGTTGACGCGGTTGGGGTCGGTGAGATACATTGCGGGACCGGGATAGTTGTGCAGGTCAATGATGTCGCCACAGTTGCGATGGTTGCCGCCAGAGGCGGTATTGATGAGGCGCGAGGGGTCTTGCTCTTGTGTCCATGCCACGACGTCCTCGGTGGCAAACTGCCCCCAAGCCTCGTTGAAGGGAGTCCACACCACCACGCAGGGGTGCTGGCTGCAGAGGTTGATAATCTCGCCCCACTCGTGATAGTAGTTGCTGATAGAGGCAGCGCTACGCTTGCGGTCGGTGCCGCCGCCATAGACGCGGGGTTCCCACTCGTTGCCCATATCGCCGCTGGGCATATCCTGCCATACCACGATGCCCTCGCGGTCGCAATGGTAGTACCAGCGGTCGGGCTCGACCTTCACATGCTTGCGAATCATGTTGAAACCCAACTGCTTGGTCATCTTGATATCATAGAGCATAGCCTCGTCGGTGGGAGCGGTATAGAGTCCGTCGGGAAACCAGCCCTGGTCGAGCGGACCATAGTGGAAATAGTCCTTGCCGTTGAGTTGCATACGCACCACACCGTTCTCATCGCGTGCCGACAAGATGGTACGCATAGCGGCATAAGAAGTGGCCTCGTCTATCACCTTACCGTCGCGATAGAGTTTCAATTTCACGTTATAGAGATATGGCGTTTCGGGGCTCCACAGTTTTGCGTTGGGAACAGCCACACGCAGAGTGCCGTTGGCAATGCCCTTGGCACGGCTCACCTCCTTGTTGCCGTCAAGGATGACAACCTCCACGATGTCGCGGTTGCGGCTGCACGCCGTCTTTACCGTAACCTCCATGCTGCCGTTCTCGATGTCTGCCACGGTGGAGATATGATTGATATGGTTCTCGCCAACAGGCTCAATCCACACCGTCTGCCAAATGCCAGTGACGGCGGTGTACCAGATGCTACGAGGGTTGAGCGTCTGCTTACCAATAGGCTGATAGCCTTTGTCGGTGGGGTCCCACACGCGCACAACAAGTTTCTGGCTGCCTTTCTTGTTAAGATAAGGCGTTATATCGAAAGAAAAGCCAGCGTAACCGCCCTTGTGGCTGCCAATCATGATGTCGTTGACAAACACGTCGGCCTGCCAGTCCACGGCGCCGAAGTTGAGCATAACACGTTTGCCTTTCCAAGCAGCAGGCACATCAAACTCACGATGATACCACAGTTCCTGCTTCTCGCTTACTGACTTCTGCACACCCGACAGCGACGACTCGACGCAGAACGGCACCAATATCTTACCGTCATACTGCGAAGGTTCCATTTTGCCCTTGTCGAGAATGGCATAATCCCACAAGCCGTTGAGGTTCTGCCAACTGGAACGTTCAAGAATGGGACGAGGGTATTCAGGCAGCGGAGCCTGCGGATTTACCTTTTCTGCCCATTGGGTTTTGATTTTGTCGCCAGCGGGCTGCCACTGAGCCATCGAAACCATAGCCATCAGAGACAAAGCAGCCGTCAAAAGAATCTTTTTCATGATGAAATATTATTTTGTTTTTTTTCGTCCATCAAAAAAGGCAGATATGCCATAAACGCCACGCCAAAACATTAATTACCAATAATCAATATTTCCACGTGGGCAAAAGAATAGAAGTGCAAATATACAAAAAATCTTAAAAACGCACAGAGGGCAAAAAACGGTGGAATGAGCAACTCCAAACAACAAAAAAACAGAGCAACTGTTTCCCGTTGCCCTGCCTATAATAATCTCTAATCTACTTTCCTTACAAATCCTGCACTACACGTACAGCTACACCATCACATCGGTTCTGTGTCGAAAATTGTACCCGATCATTAACTATATAAATTATCCATGATTGTGAACCGTTAGCAGCCGATGAAGACCAGTATTGAGTCCTCTGTCCATTGCTGGTCGCATATTCCGTCATATTTCTACGGTGTCCTGCCGCAGGCAGAAACACAGCACCTATCGTCTCCAGCATAGTCCATTGGGCATCATCGAAATAATTATCCGCATAAGAGCGCCCTCCATCATTTATTCCTATAGGATTAGGCAGTCCAACTGGGTATGCCGTGGTGTCGGGGAACAATATCAAGCCGTTTACTCCGTTAATATTGGCTTTACAATAACGTGCCTTGTTAGAATTTGTACCAGTCATTCCCATGCTTTGCACATTGCGACTATACAGCAGATAACTCCATTCATCTTTGGACAGTGTACGCCAGAGATCCGTTACACCACCACCATTGCTGATGGCATTATAGCCCCAATCGTAGCGACGGCTGCCGTCCGTTAGGTTGCGGGCTGCGATACCGAATGACGGGCCGTAGCCGTATTTATTGTTATTATTATTTATAACAGCCGTATCTGTGCTATAAGGGTAATAATTGA
>ONLQ01000043.1 GCA_900318665.1 uncultured Bacteroidales bacterium
CTCTCTACAATGGATTGCAGACGCTGCTTGTCATGGTTTCCCAGCACAATATTCACTCCTTCTATATCGGCTATATTCTGCGCCTCGTTTTGCGCAAAACAGCCAACCACCGCTATTATGGCGTCGGGATTCTGTCTGTGGGCTTGGCGAATTATGGTGCGGCATTTTTTTTCGGCTATTGCCGTAACGGTGCAGGTGTTCACCACATAGAGGTCAGCCACCTCGTGGTAGTCCACCACTGTGGCGCCAGCCTCGACAAAACCACGCACGATGTTTGAAGTCTCGGCATAGTTGAGTTTGCAGCCCAGTGTGTGTGTGGCTATTCTCATTCTTCCTGCAGTCCTTCGAGTCCTTCACGCTGAACGGCCTCAACGGCCTTGATGCAGTCCTCGTCGGGATAAATCCTAAAATTGGGCTTGGGGTCGAGATCCAGATAGGTCGCTCCGTCCTCGCCGTTCTTTATGATGCCGCGAACACAGTCGTTGCTCACCATAACACGCTGCTTTTTGTTGGCCATAAAGAAATGGGTGTTGCCCAGACGGTAGTAGAGGTTGTCGGTAGGCTCGTAGGTGTCGATGCTGCGACCGTCGATGGTATAAAGCAGAACCTTTTTGCTGCCTTTGGGCATCAAATAGGCAATCTCGTACATCGAAATCATCTGTGCCTCTGGGGTCATGATACGGATTTTGCGGCTCTCCATATTGTCCTCGTTCCATGTCTCGTCAACGCTCAGCACTCCGTCTTCGTAGTAGCGATAGAAACCGTGGCGCATACCGTTGCGATATTGGCCGTGGCTAACCATCTGCTGCTGGTCGTTGTATTCCTTCACATCGCCTTCAAGTCCGCCATGCTTGTATATGCCTGTTATATACCCTTGTTTGCCAATGCGTTTCCACCAGCGTCCATGGCGGCGGTTGTCAAGCCAGTTGCTCACCTCGGCAGTGTCACCATCGGCATTGAAAATCACCTGCTGGCCTTCGCGTATGCCCATACGATAGTTGGCAATCTTCACAAGCCTGCCGTCCTCGGCATAGAGACGCCATTCGCCGTCGCGGTTTTTCTGGTTGTAGAATCCGGTAGCGACCTTACGGCCTTTTTCATCGTAAGCCTCGTGGCGACAGCGTTTGCCATCGGCATCAAACTCGTTGAGTATGCGCAATGTGCCATCGGGATAGTAATAGCGGAACGTTCCCACCTCGTGACCGTCCTTGAAATCACCCTCAAAAATCTTCGAGCCGTCTTTGTCAACTTTAATCCAGTGCCCCTGCTTGCGACCCTGCTTGTCTATGGTGTTTTGAGCCTGTAAAGTTACCGCAAACAGGCACACTATTGCTATTAAGGGTAAAAAATGCTTCATATTTATGTTTTTTTATAATTTTTATGATAAAACGCCGTTTATTCAACATTATTGCCTTCGAGATGCGTTTCTTTGCTCATTTTTCACTTCTTACGCTCTTTTTTCTCGTTTCGCTGTCCGTAATGGGGCAGGGAGTGTTGCAAGGCAGGGTGCGAGCAACCGACGGAACGCCTATTCCCTTTGCCACAGTCGGCGTGGTTTATGACAGCCGACCGACAGGCACCGCCACCGATGATAAAGGTTTCTACCAGTTGCGAATAGCAACCGGCGACAGCGTCACCATTCGTTTCTCTGCCACTGGATATGAGCCTTCCGAAAAGCGTGCGATTGTCACATCCAACGGTAGAATCACTCTCGACTGCACACTAAAGCCACACACGACGCAACTTGACGAGGTGGAGATTAGTGCCGACAAAACGCGCACAACGTCTTACACCCAGATTGACGTGAAAAAACTCGACGATGCCGTTGGTCCGCAAGGCGGAGTGGAAAGCCTGCTCAAAACCCTTCCCGATGTCAGTTCCAACAACGAGTTGTCGTCGCAATATTCAGTGCGCGGAGGCTCTTTCGACGAAAACCTCGTCTATATCAACAACGTAGAGATTTATCGTCCACTGTTAGTCCGTAGCGGCCAGCAGGAGGGCATGAGCATCATCAATCCCGACATGGTGGACCACATTCTTTTCTCGCCTGGCGGATTTGATGCAACGGCGGGCGATAAAATGTCGTCGGTGCTTGACATCACCTACAGCCGCCCAACCAAGTTTGCTGCTCGGGCATCTGCATCACTGCTCGGTGCCTCCGCACACATTGAGGGACTTATCGGCAATCGAGCCACATATAGCGTGGGATTTCGCCGCCATAGCAACCGATATGTGTTCTCCTCTCTCGACACCAAGGGTGATTATCTCTCTGCCTACACCGACCTGCAAGGGGTGTTCTCCTATCGCATTTCTGACCATCTCGACCTCTCGATACTCGCTCTTTGGACTCGTAACCGTTACGGACTTGTCCCTGAAAGTCAAACGACTACCTTCGGAAGTTTTATGCAGGCTTTCGAACTTGACGTGTATTTTGACGGTCAAGAGGTGGATTGCTACAATACGCTACTCGGCGCGATAACCCTCGACTGGCATCCGTCCGACCGCACGCAAATCAAATGGATTACCTCGGCACAAGGGGGTAATGAGCAAGAATACTACGACATACAAAGCCAATACTGGCTCTACGAACTTGGCATGGCTACCGATGCCGAGGTAAAGAAATTCGACCGAGGTGTGGGAACGTTTCTCGAACATGCTCGCAACCGACTAAATACAAGCATTTTTTCTACCGAGGTCAACGGCTCGCACCATGTGCGCCTTGGTTCGTGGCACTGGGGCATCAAGGCTCAAATGGAGCAGATAGACGACTACGTCAGGGAATGGAAATGGATTGACAGCGCGGGCTATGCCATGCCCGTCACCCATCTGCCCTATGGCGACAGCGCCAACCGTGCCACGGCACCTCTCTTGCAGCAATTCTGCCGCGCCGAAAACAGCGTGCAAACTTTCCGACTGCCGCTTTATGTGCAGCGCGACATGAGTTTCTATACAAGGAAAGAGACCGAACTGAAACTCTCGTTGGGCGTGCGTGGCTCGTTCTACGACCAGCAAATAACATCCAACGCTTCCGACGGCCATGCGTCGCAGTTCACAATAAGCCCCCGTGCAAGTTTCAGCATCAAACCCTCGTGGAAGAACGACATGCTGTTTCGCACCGCAGCAGGCGTGTATCGTCAGCCTCCATTCTATCGCGAGATGCGCCGCCCCGACGGCTCGCTCAATGCCGATGTGCGAAGCCAGACGTCATATCAGGTTATGGAGACGTTCGACTGGAACCTGCGCCTATTTGGCAAACCATTTCGCTTCACTGCCGACGCCTACTATAAATACCTTACAGACCTGATTCCTTACACTATTGACAACCTGCGTATTCGCTATGATGCCACCAACAATGCCGTGGGCTATGCCGCTGGCGTAAGCCTCCGCCTTAATGGCGAATTTGTCGAAGGTCTCGAGTCGTGGGCGAGCCTGTCCTATATGCACACGCAAGAAGACATCGAAGGCGACAACCTCGGCTGGCTTTCGCGCCCCACCGACCAGCGCTTCTCGTTCAAACTCTTCTTCCAAGATTATATCCCAACCTTCCCCTGGTGGCGCATGAGCATCAACTTCATCTACGGCACTGGCACACCCGTCACCTTCCCGTTCCAAAAAGACCGCTCGACAGAACATCGCCTGCCAGCCTATTTCCGCGTAGACTGGGGTAACACTGTCCAACTTTCACGCATAAAAAACGCCGACCATTGGAAAGTGTTTCGATATGTTGACGACATACTCATAGGTCTTGAGGTATTCAACCTGTTCAACTACCGTAATGTGGTATCATACATCTGGGTGGCAGACTACTCAAACATCTATTACCCTGTGCCCAATTACCTCACCGCCCGCCAGGTAAATGTAAAACTAACTGTCGTGTTCTAAAGACACACAGATTATTCCGAAAAAAAATAGGAGCGCTCTGTATCAAAGCGCTCCTATTTTTTTTATCTGAATGGTTCTACCCATTTGAGAAATTCCCATTTCCATGGGCGGCACTCGGCAGTGCCTTTTATCTCACTTCCCTATTTCGATTTCAGATAGATTTCGCGGTGGGAATCCCATGCCTGGATTAAGGCGCGGAAAGACTCGTAGTCTTTGGGCATTATAATGTCCTTCTCTATGGTCAAGACTCGGCTGATTTTCAACTTGCGACCGCTTTGCTTAATCGTGACCAGGACTTCGCCAAGACCTTCTACTTTCTTCTGCAGTTTCACTTCGTCGCCAATCATCTTGCAGCCTTTGGGCAGACGGACAGTGTAGTCGTATTTTTGGCTGGTCTTTTCGGCCTGCACAGGAGCAGTGCGAACCGAGGTGAGGTTGGCGGCCTTGATGGCAAACTCTTTCTCTTCGGGCAGTACGAAACGATAGTAGCCGTCAGAAAGTTCCTCGCCATTCCATTCTAATTCGCGTTCTTCTTCGATTGTTTTAACATCTTCCTGCGCCACGGAAAGCATTTCGGGTTTCGACTTATCGGCAACGGAAATGCTCCGCTCTATGCCGTCGATACGAAACACCACCTGCTGATGGTTTTGCTCGTTGATGCGGACACCATAGAAACCTGCCTGATGCATGAGCGATGCCAGCAGTGCAGCCTTGTCATCGTTGGTGCCACAGCCGCTGTTCCACACCTGCTGTGCGTCGGGCACAGCATACTGCAACAGTGCGGGAGCAATTGTGTTGGTGCGATAGTTGTCGCGCACATAGTCGCGCAGAGCCACGATATGCTCTATGGCGTCGTCTTTGCGCAGTTCGGCAAGCACATCGGCAGCACCATTGATAGTTGACGGCACCGCCACTGCGTCAGGACGCTGACCATTGGAGAGGGTTACGATGGTGTATAGTTTATCGGCAGAGGGCAAATAACTATCGACGAATGTCTGAGGCAGATTGGTAGCCACAAGGCGGTAGGCATTGGTACCCTCGCCTTCGACGCTGGGAGCGGCATAGCGCACAACGGGCTTGCTGTAACTGACATTGAGGGTCTGCTCCTTGGGCAGATTGACCACGATTTCGAAACGATCAACAGGGCAAATCTGCTGCAACTGCAATTTGGCATCGACCACCTGCGACTTGCGATGTATGGTATAGTCGAGCACGATGGTGGCATCGTATTCAAGTGCGGTATGCACTATGGCCAATTCGCGGATGCCGTTGTAGCGGGCGCAAGCCACACAGCCGTGGGGCAACTGTTCTACAAGAGCATTCTCGGGCAGAGGAACCTTGGTGCCATCTTTCAAAAGGGTGTAACCCTCGTTGATTTTGACGCTCTCGAATGCAGGATTATAGAGCACGAATGTCTCGCCAAATGAAGAGAAAGCACGATTGCGCAGCAACGTTACCTCTTTGCGGAAATTATAGTCGGAAGTGCCGTCGGCATTGACGGTAAAGGTGTGGCGAATAAGTTTATACTGAGCGTCCTGAGCCATGGCAAAAGTGCCTGCCATCAGAACAATAAGCAACAGGGAAAATATTTTTTTCATGGCTGTAGAGTCTTATTTGGTTAAAACAACAGGATTATTGGCTAGGAGTTTCTGATAGCGCACACAGGCCTGCACATAGGGCCAATCCTCTGGCTCGTAAACGCGCTTGCCCATCATAACGGTCTCGGCAAAGATGAGTTTGCGGCCCTCGAACATATACTGGCAGCCGAAACTTGCGGCAGGGTTGGCAACACCATAGACAGGTTGGAAATGCAACTGCTTGTACTCCTGCGGCAGCGTGATGCTCTCTTCTATCTGTACAAGGCGCGAGCAACGGTCGCGGAAAGCATACTGGCGACTTTCTATCTTCTCGTCGAAATTGAGTTCGCTCATAGCACGACGGAAAAGATTGCGTGCCGTGATAGGAGTGAAAATTAACTCATTGTCAGCAACAACGGCATAGTTGGGAATCTCGTAGCGATAAGAGATTGTGACAGGTTGGTCGAGATAATGGTCGTTGTCGGTATGACGCACCTCGATGATGCGTGCCTGCGGTGCAATGCGGAGGAGTTCGAGTTCGAGATTGCGCTCCCACTCGCTCTGGCGTGCGCTGAACACACTGCGCACAGCGGCATCGCTCTGCCCCTCGGCGGTGATGGCAAAATAGCCTTTCAGCGTACCATCTTTGGTAATCTCGCTCTTGCCATTGATGCGTATATAATGGTTTTCGGGGGCGGAAACGGGAGTGAACATAAGGTCGGCACCATCGGGCAGTCCCATCAGATAGCCCTGCTGCTGCTCGGCGCTGGACCACAACTCACGCACATTGGGCACCCAAGTGGGGTCGATGAGTTGGAAGCGGCCATTGCGCAACCTGACACAAGAGACGCTATGGTTGAACTGGTCGGCAGGAATACGGTCGATGCGCGAGCCTGCCATAGTCATGACGGGATAGGCCTCAAAGCCAGCAGCACGCAGCATGGCGATAAGCAGCGAGGCCTTGTCCTTGCAAACACCGCAACGGTCGGTGAAATTCATCTTGGCATTGTGGAGAGTGTAGCCTTCGCCCTTGCCCATGGTGAGTCCGGCATAGCGCATATTGTCGGCCACCCAGTGGGTGAGCAGGTTGAGCGAGTCGAACTCAGTCTTGGCGGGACGCAGAATCTCATTGACTTTCTGCTGCATTTCGGGTGTTGCCACAAAACTGCCGTAGTCCTCGTTGACGCCATAGAACCAACGCGATTTGGACTGCCAGTCGGGAGCGGTGGAGAGAAGCAGTTTGGGCAGTTCGTCGCTTGCAGCCACCATCATCTGCTCGCTCTTGAAAGGTTCGATGTTGCTCTTGGTGAAGGTGTAAATCCAGCGGTCGCCGGCATTTTTCTTGTCAACCTTGATCTGCTTGGCCTCATCGGTATCGTCGTTGTAAATCTGATAGTTGAGGCTCTTGCTCTTCAATATGCTGAGCCTATAGACACGAACATCGACAGGATGCGAGGTCCAGAAAGGAACGATGTCGTAGTAGTGGCCACGCATTGGCGGTATGAACTTATCGTCATCGGCCTCGTCGATAAGCAGGGCATAGGTGAAACCCTTTTTATAGGTGGTGAACTCAAGTTCATCGCCTGGTTCGAGATGTCCAACCTCGACCATCTTCTGCGAGGACTTCCAATAGATGCTACGTGCCGGGGCTATATAGTCATAGACTTCGGCATTGATTTTCTCGGTCTTTCCGTTCTTGCGGTGCACCACAACGTCGCGGATTTCTACCATGGCCGACTGTGGGTCGTAGTCGGCACGCACAACACCATTGTCGCGGCAGCCCGTACGGTCCTCCATACGGATGCGTTGGTGCTTGTAGATGTGGCTTAAACCCGACTCCTCCATCACCACGGTGGTAGAGTCGTAGATGGTGCGCTGGTGGGTCTGCGCTACCATAGGCACAGCGACAGCCGCCAGACAAAATAGGGCTAATGTTTTTCGTAAATGTTTCATATATTGCGGTTTATTAATTTATCGGCAAGACGAACTATAAGTATTAGCGAAATGGGGATTACGACAGTGGGCAGTTGCTGCGGCCATGCGATAATGGTCATAAGTATGGCTATGAAAAGCAACACGATTTGCGCCACGATGAGCCATTTGGGGCTACGGTTGGGCCTGATGGCGAAATAGAGGAACAGCGGTGAAGCCCACAGCACGTTGAAATTGATTTTGGTGCAATAGTGCGACGAAGCAAGCCAAAGGAACAGCATCAACGCCGAGGCAAGAAACACCACCGAGAAGAGAATGACGTCGAACCATGTGATGCCGAACCGATAGACGCGAGCCAGGATGGTCAACGCCACAACTGCCGCCAGCAACGCCCAAAATACCCACAGCGGCGACACACTCGGCGACAACGGGGGACGGCTCTCTTCGAGCAATTGCTCGACAGGCTCGGCAAGACACTCGTTGGTTCCAACGACATGGGTGCTGTCGAGTTGCCGCATCATCTCGATGGGAGAGAACATATATTGCAGGTTGTTGCACTTGGTGTCGCAACGCATGCCAAGCAGCATATCTATTCCCACCTGCCACCACATAAGATTGCGTCCCGTGGCGTCGCGAAGCAAGTCGCGATAACTCTTGGCATCGGCCACCTCGCAAGGCACGAAGAGTTGTCGATGGGCAAGGCTGTTGTTCACCATGTCGCGCACTCGCGTGGCGCAATTATCTCTCAAGAAGTCATAAGTATAAAATCTGAACTGTGGCAAATAGTTGGTTTCCAACGCCACGAAGAGATTGTTCAACTCCTGATTGGAAAGCCTTAGCCGCTGCTGACACACGGCGCGACCCTCATAGATGTACTCTTCCATGAAATGAGAGAACGAAGTCCTTGAAAGACAATATTTGAGATTGCCACACGCAAACTTCCAATAGAAATTAGACGTATTGAAATCGAATGTGCCATAGTTATACACCACGTCAAGCCCACTGGCGCTATCGCAGATGCGGATGGCCGAATGGCCGAAAGTGGTATAGAAATCGTTGCCAGGCCCGCATGTGAGCACTGCGGCATAGGCTGTGCTGTCTAATCGCAGTTGTAATTGCTGCGCTTGGGCGGCAGGCACAAGCAAGAGCATGGATAGCAAGAGTATTTTTAGTCTTTTCATAGTCTATATAAAGATGTTTATTTCAATTTATCAAAACCGGTATCCCATATATGCGAAGGCCGACCCATTGATGGAGAAGGAACTGATGCGGTTGCGCACAAACGAGGGATAGCCTGTTATCAAAGAAGTTATGCCCCACACCCATTTAGGCGAGATGTTCCAATACAAGGCAACACGAACCACGCCGAGCAGCGACAACTGGGAGCGATAACTGTAATACTCCAAATCCTCGTGGCGCGCGGTGTAGTAGTCAAGCGACTGCTGGTCGTCGGTAGTGAGGGGCGTCATGTGGAACGAATTATAGACCGGCACAAGCAGCATTGGCATTGCCGAGCCGTGGAGCAGGAAACGCTTGTCGGACGAAACATGGTTGTAGCCATAGCCCATGCCGATGGCCACCTGACGCGTGGTAATCTCACACCTCTTGGCATTCAGATAGGTGGCCAAACGGCTGCCACTGACATCGAGAGCGGTCTGGTAATACGACATTCCGAGAAAGAAACTTCCTGCGTCGTGCATCTGCATGGACGACTGACCCAGTGCCGCACTATAGGAAAAACGCCTACTGTTAAAAACATAATAGGCATTAATATTGAGCAACGAGAAAGAGCCATTGCCATTGGTGGCGTCGAGAATTTCGTCGTAGATGGGGAGATTTTGAGCGTCGTGCACGCTGATTTCGCACTCCATGCCTTTGCTGCGTTGCAAGTTGAGGTCTATGCCAAGCGTCTGCCCGTAAGAGGTGAAGGTGAATTGCGACGCATCGGGATTGTTGATACTGCGGCCATACGACAGTCCCCAGCCTCGATAGTAGGCTCCAGCCGACAACTTGCCATAAAATCCGTTGCGGAACACCGCACTGCCCCACCCCACATCACTCAATCCAGGAATGGAGATTTCGGGGATATAGAAACCATGCAGATTGCCGCCGCCGTCAAGATTTATCGAGGCTAGCCACGGCCGCTCCGGAATGGCGATATAGCCAGAGTCCATATCGCTAGTGAGTTCATGCTCGCGCCACTGCTTGAACCACTGCCACAGCGTCATGCCGCTATAGTCGTCCTGCGCCACGACAATGGATGGCAAGAGAAACAACATTGCAGCAATATATACGAAACGTCGCATCGCGGGTGTATGGTTTAGCACTGAAAAGCCTGCCGAACAATTTAGATTCAATCCTCCTTTTGCGGAATGCCATGAACAGTGATTTGCGGGAACGGGATTTCTATGCCATTCTCGTTGAAGGTGTCGTATATCTTTTCGCGGATGTAGCAATTGACGGTCCAATAGTCCTCTACGGTGGTCCATATCCACAAGGTCAGCACCACCGAACTGTCGGCGAGGTCGCTGACAAATACCTTTGGCGCCTTGGGCTCTTTCTGAATCAGCGGGTCTTCGTCCATTATGGCCTGTAGGAGGTCTTTGGCTTTCTTCAGGTCGGTACCGTAGGCCACGCCTGCCTCGACAGTAAGACGGATTTGTGGCTCGCGAGTGTGGTTGATGAGCGACTTGTTACTCAACTCGCTGTTAGGCACAACGATAATCCTGCCGTTGAACGGACGGACGATGGTGTGGAAGATGCGAATCTCGCGCACATAGCCCTTGTAACTGCCGCACTCTATATAGTCGCCAACCTTGAAGGGCTTCATGAGCAGTATGATTACACCGCCAGCAAAATTCTGCAACGTGCCTTGCAACGCCATACCGATAGCCAAGCCCATGGCACCCAGCACGGCAATGAACGAGGTGGCCTTGATGCCGATGACGTCCATAGCCATGATGATGATGAGTATGCGCAGCAGCACATCGACAAACGAGCCGAGGAAACTCTTAAGCGACGCCTCGGCACCACGACGTTCCAAAATACGCAACAATGAGCGTTTCAGCAATTTGGACAGTTTGAAACCGAGCCACAGAATAAGTGTTGCCACTATCAAGCGCGGAATGAACGCCATAGTCATCTCTATAAGCGACGACATGGCATCTTTCAACAGCGTGTTCTGCCCCGTGATGACCTCTTTGAACTGCGAGGGGTCCATACTCTTCAAACTGTCGGCAACAGCCTGCTTTATGCTGTCCACCTGCTGTGTTTTCTGGGTGAAAGCATCGGCGGCAGCAGCGGTGTCCTTTTTGGCAGCAGTGGCGGCAAGCACCTGGGTTATATCTTGCAATAGAGTCATAAGCAATAATGGTTTTTATCTTTCGGGTGTAATGCTATAACCTAACGTCAACTCGGCACAGGCATCCTCTCTGGGTTTCTTCTTGCCATAACGCTTGTTGTCGTAGGTTATGGTCATGGCCTGCTTGCCGTCCTCGCTTTTCCACATCTCCATAAACATACGCACCGTCTCGCTTGATTCTTCCGCCAGCACCTGCATCAACTCCTCGTGAGTCTTGGGACGTTTGTTTTTCACATCGCCCTTTATCATACAGACATATTTCGTCAATCCACGCTCTGCGGCCAATTTCTGCTGCATTTCGGCAGCCTTGACCACAAGCGAGAATGTTTTCGACGGACTGACACTGCTATAAATACCACTTACCCCATTCACCACACCCTCCATCTCGGACAACACAGCGCCAACGGTGTCGACATCGGTCATGCGCATAAATTGGTGCATCGTAACAGTGAACATGTTGATAGTGTTGCCACGGTTATACTCATAGCCCCACTGTGTCATCTGATTGCTGCAACTCTCAAAATCACGCTGATGCCACGTCAGAATCTGCTTATACTGGTCAACCGTGGCAGAACTAATGCTTTGCGCCTTAATAGGCAACGAACACAAAACGAAAAAACAAACAGCAATTAATCTCATTTTATTCATAATCAATATATTTTATTTTCTTAATGATACACTATATGGCAAAAGTCCACAATAATTTACAAAAATATAAAAAAAAGAAAAACGCCCCATATAAAGTTATTTACACCATATTAATATATTACATATCAACCTTATGCACAAAAGCAATTATCAGCAATGATATAAATACATTTCGCTGATACGGAATATTTTTATAATTTTGCACTCGGTTCGGGGATAAATCCGAACCATTAAATAAAGCGTTTGCTTTTATTCGGAACTGCTTCAAGAACCTAGGAAATTCAAAGAGCCAAACCGAGGAATAAGTCGCAAACGTCTATGCGTTTAGCATGGGCGAGACTTATCTGGTTTGGCAGGCATCCTAGGGCCTTTGAAGCATGGATAACCGTCCATGCTTTTTTATGCCCCTACTGCCTGCCGCCGATGATAAGCCAACGCTATTAAACGCATAGTGTATGGCCAACAACAGCAATCTTGGTGCGGCAAAGGCCGCCAAAAACGATGAGTTCTACACCCAGTATGCCGACATACAGAAAGAGGTGAACGCCTACTTGGAGTATAATCCTGACACTTTCAGAGGCAAAACGGTACTGCTGCCGTGCGACGACCCCGAATGGAGCAATTTCACTCGTTTCTTTGCTCAAAACTTTGAGCGGCTGGGACTGAAAAGACTAATCAGCACCTCGTATGCCGTGGAGAGCAAGAAATACAAGAACTACCAGCCAACGTTTTTTGAGACCGAGAGCGAATGGTACGACGTAGATAAGACCCGCATAAAGGGCAAGATTTTCGAACTAACCCACGACACCAACAACAGCGGTCGCATAGACATTGACGACTTGGAATGGCACTACTTGGAAGGCGATGGCGACTTCCGTAGCAAAGAGGTGTGCCAACTGCGCGACGAGGCAGATATAATCGTTACAAATCCGCCGTTCAGTTTGTTTAGAGAGTTTGTTGCATGGATTATTGATGGTTTGACAGATTTTTTGATAATTGGGAATATGAATGCTGTTACATATAAGGAGGTTTTCCCACTTATAAAAGACAATAAATTGTGGTATGGACCATCTATAACAAGTGGAGATAGAGAGTTTATGATTCCAGAAGCATACCCCATTGAGGCGGCAGGATGGCGCATAGATGACAATGGGAATAAATACATTCGAGTAAAAGGCGTAAGATGGTTTACTAATCTTGACCACGGACGACGTCACGAACCATTGAAACTAATGACAATGAAAGATAATCTTCGTTTTAGCAAACATAAAGATTTAATAGAAACTGGGTATCAAAAATATGACAACTACGATGCAATAGAAGTTCCATACACCGATTCTATTCCTATTGACTACGATGGAATGATGGGGGTTCCTATTTCTTTTTTGGACAAATATTGTCCAGAACAATTTGAAATTATAGGAATGGCAAAACGTGGAGCCGGCGACCCAAAATTGAAATCGAAAGTTTACACAAAAGAGGACTATGATAATTATAGTGATTTGAACGCCACCCCGACATTATGGGGTGATGATGGTAAACTTTACAATACATATCCACGTATCTTAATCCGCAAAAAACAATAACCATTATGAAAGCGACACTTGTAACCGACTGGACTATTGGCGATATCTGCAAAGGGTTCCAATACAACGAATATGAAGGCAAAGGACTATATGGCCTTTCGGGACGGCTGACCATTCAGCCAGAGTTTCAACGCCACTATCTCTATGCCGAGAACGGCGGCAAGCAAGAGGTTGACGTGATTAGGAGCGTGCGCAACGGCTATCCGCTGGGACTAATCTATTTCTCGAAGGTGGGCGACGACCGCTACGAGGTGCTTGACGGGCAGCAGCGCATCACATCGCTGGGACGCTTCTTGACCGAGAAATTCGCATGGATTGACGCCGACGGCAGACCATGGTATTTCTCCTCGCTCAATGCCGACGAGCAAGCGAAAATTCTCAACACAAAGTTGCTCATCTACGTCTGCGAAGGCCCTGAAAAGGAGATAAAAGACTGGTTCCGCACCATCAACATAGTGGGAATCCCGCTCAACCCACAGGAGACGCTCAACGCCGTGTATAGCGGCCCATTTGTCAGCAAGGCCAAAGAGGAGTTCTCAAACTCGAACAACACCAACATCAACAAATGGAGTTGCTTCATAAAAGGCACTGCCAAACGGCAGGACTACCTGGAGGCGGCACTGGAATGGGTGAGCCGTGGCGAGACGGAGAAATATATGGCGGCACACCGCTACGACACCGACATCAGCGAACTGAAAGCCTATTTCACATCGGTCATAGACTGGATTACCTCGGTGTTTGACTTCACGCCCGAACGAGAGATGTGCGGATTGAAATGGGGCGAACTCTACGAGCGATACCACGCCACGGCCTACGACCCTGCGGCAGTGGCCGAGAAGGTGAAGGAACTATACGAGGACTTCTATGTGAAAGAGAAGCGGGGCATCTATGAGTTTGTGCTGGGCGGATGCCAGAACACGAGGCTGCTGAACGTGCGCGTGTTTGACGACCCCACCAAGAAAACCGTCTATGCCCGCCAAACGGCATTGGCCAAGAAGGAAGGCACAAGCAACTGCCCGCTCTGCGCCATAGGCCACGATGCCAGCCACTCCAAGATATGGGACATGCGCGACATGGACGCCGACCATGTGGCGGCATGGAGCCGCGGCGGCGCAACCTCAATAGAAAACTGCCAAATGCTATGCAAGACCCACAACCACGCCAAAGGGAATAGGTAAGAGTGGGTTGCAACATCATTGAACAATCATAAAAAAACGGGTCTCCATTTGAACGTGGAGACCCATTTTTATGTCTGCTTTGTTTAGCAGAGTTCGTGAATTACGAGGCCGGAGCGGAGTTTGGGCTCGAACCAGGTGGTCTTCGGGGGCATGATATTGCCGGTGTCGGCAATGTCGATGATTTGCTTCATGCTGACGGGATAGAGAGCGAAGGCAACCTTCATCTCGCCATTGTCAACACGACGTTTCAACTCGCCGAGTCCGCGGATGCCGCCAACGAAGTCGATGCGCTTGTCGGTGCGGAGGTCCTTAATGCCGAGAACCTTGTCGAGGACGAGGTTGGAGAGGATGGTAACGTCGAGAACTCCGATGGGGTCGTTGTCGTTGTAGGTGCCGGGCTTGGCGGTCATCTTGTACCAGTGGCCGTCGAGGTACATGCTGTGCTCATGCAGTT
>ONLQ01000044.1 GCA_900318665.1 uncultured Bacteroidales bacterium
GACTATGTGTTCGACACCGACTTTGCCGCCGACCTTACCATCATGGAAGAAGGCACCGAGTTGCTTGGTCGTATCAGCAAGTTCATGGCTGGCGACAAGAGCGTCCGTCTGCCTATCCTGACTTCCTGCTGCCCGGGTTGGGTGAACTTCTTCGAGCACAACTTCCCCGACATGCTTGACGTGCCTTCAACCGCCAAGTCGCCCCAACAGATGTTTGGCGCCATCGCCAAGAACTATTGGGCCGAGAAGATGGGCATCAAGAGAGAAGACCTCGTCGTCGTCTCCATCATGCCTTGCTTGGCCAAGAAATACGAGTGCAAGCGTGAAGAGTTCTCCGTCAATGGCAATCCCGATGTGGACTATGTGCTTTCAACCCGCGAGTTGGCCCGCTTGATCAAGCAGTTCAACCTCAACCTGAAAGACATGCCGAGCGAGGACTACGACAACCCGCTGGGTGAGTCCACGGGTGCTGCCGTCATCTTCGGTGCTACCGGTGGTGTGATCGAAGCCGCCACCCGTACCGCCTACGAGGTGTTCACCGGCAAGAAGCTTGACAAGGTTGACTTCACCGAACTCCGTGGCATGGAAGGCATCCGCGACGCTTGGGTTGACTTCAACGGTACGCCCATCCACATCGGCATCGCCCACGGTCTGTCCAACGCCCGCGAGCTCCTCGAGAGGGTGCGCGAAGGCAAGGAACAGTTCCACGCCATCGAGGTCATGGCCTGCCCCGGCGGTTGCGTCGGCGGTGCTGGTCAGCCGTTCCATCACGGCAACAGTGATATAATACGCAAACGTCAAGAGGCCATCTATAAGGAAGACCGTGGCAAAGTCCTGCGCAAATCGCACGAAAATCCAGACATCATCAAACTCTATCAAGAATATCTCGGCGAGCCGTGCGGACACAAGGCACACGAATTGTTGCACACACGCTATTTTGCCAAGACCGACAAGCCCGTGATTGAGATATAGTTAGATGTAAGCGATTTCACAGAATTGCTGTATTTGTGATTTCGCAAAACCGTTAATCCGAAAGTCCAATTATCCGAAAAAATAGAATTATGCCAGTCTTAAAACTTTCTGACGATAAAGTCCGCATAATAAAGGATATCTGTGCCGAATTTGGCAATCATGATGCCGAGGTTCTCAATGTGTTGCGCAAGGTGCAAAACACCCTGGGCTATCTGCCTGCCGAAGTGCAAGAGGTTGTGGCACAGGAATTACACATGTCTGTTGCCAAAGTTTACGGCATAGTGTCGTTCTATTCATTTTTCACCATGCAGCCCAAGGGCAAGCACCCTATCGACATCTGCCTGGGAGCCGCATGTATGGCAAAAGGTGGAGACAAACTGCTGGAAGCCTTCAAAAAACAACTTGGCATCGAGGTTGGAAAGTGTACCGCCGACGGCAAATTCTCGCTTAGCACACTACGTTGCGTCGGCTCATGCGCGTTGGCACCAGTGGTTGCGATAGGCGGCAAAATCTACGGCAAAGTAACCGCCGACCAAATCCCAGCCATGATAGCAGAATACGACGAATACGAAGACGTAATGCAGTCGTAAAAAATCCCAAGAAATATTCTCGTATTAGGTGGTCATAATATCAAGACGACATAATGTATGACCATGTAATGTTATTATTTTTCCCCAATTTTGTTTTTTAGGGCGCAGGTGGCGGAGCAGTTGGAGCAGCCGCAGGCACATTTGCCGGACTTGCGGCGCTTTATGTTGTGGCGCATTGCTAATAGTACGGCTATGGCTATTGCGGATAATATTATTATGTCTGCGGCTGACATTGTTTGATTATTGGTATTTGCACAGTTATAGGCTTTGCCATTTCTCTTATAGCTACATACATATCAGATTGGCTATGGCGTAGGCTATGCCTGCTACTACATAGGCTGTTAGGCATTGCATTACCACCACCATCATGGCGCTTTTGCCTCCTATCTCGCGGCGCACGGCGGCGATGGCGGCCACGCAGGGGGTGTAGATTAGGCAGAACACCAGCATTGAGATTGCGGTGGCATTGGTGAATACGGGATTGAGGACCTCAAGGGTTGCGACAACGCTTTCCTTGGCTATAAAGCCTGTTATCAAGGCTGTTACAACCTGCCAACTGCCTAATCCTATGGGGCGAAACAGCGGGGCAAGTATGCCTCCGATGACAGCCAGCATACTGCCTTCGCCATCCTCTACCATCTGCAGATGGAAGTCGAACGTCTGAAGGAACCAGATGACGATGGTTGCCACAAAGATTACTGTGAACGCACGCGACACAAAATCCTTGACCTTGTCCCACAGCAGGTGCATCATGTTCTTAATGCCTGGCACCCGATAGTTGGGGAGTTCCATAACAAAGGGAGTGGTGGAAGTTTGCTTGCCTGTTATCTTTATAACAAAGGCGTAGGCAATGCCTGTGACGATGCCCAGCAGATAGAGCCCGATGAGAATGAGTCCCGCATGGTTTGGGAAGAACGCCGTGGTGAAAAAAGCATAGATGGGTATCTTGGCGCTGCAACTCATGAAAGGCGTCAGCATGATGGTGAGTCGGCGGTCGCGGCCAGAAGGTAGCGTGCGCGAAGCCATGACGGCAGGCACACTGCATCCAAAGCCAATGAGCAGCGGCACGATGCTACGTCCCGACAGACCTATGCGACGGAACGCACGGTCGGCGATAAACGCCACACGCGCCATATAGCCGCTGTCTTCCAAGATGCTGAGGAAAAAGAATAACAAGATGATGATTGGCACGAAACTCAGCACACTGCCCACTCCACCAAAGATGCCGTCAATGACGAGCGAGCGAATGGCGGCATTGGTGTTCCAATGCTGCATAGCCTCATCGCACACCCCGGCGAGAGCGGTAATGCCTTGATCGAGCCATTCTTGCAACGGCGCACCAAGCAGATCGATGGAGAGGTAGATGATTAGCACCATCACCAATGCGAAGATTGGCAGCGCGGTCCATCGTCCCGTAAGCACACGGTCAATCTTCTGGCTACGACGGTATTCTTTGCTTTCGCTGGGCTTGACCACTGTTTCGGCACAGAGCCTTTCAATAAACGCAAAACGCATATCGGCTATGGCTGCCGAGCGGTCCAGCCCGCGTTCGCTCTCCATCTGGCTGACAATATGCTCAATGGCCTCAGCCTCGTTGGTGCCAAGTTGCAGGGTGGAGGCTATGTGAGGGTCGCCCTCAACAAGTTTGGCGGCGGCGAAACGCGTAGGTATGGTGTGTGCCTCGGCGTGATGCTCTATTAGATGCATGATGCCGTGCAGACAGCGGTGTACGGCACCGCCGTGGTCGTCTTTGCTGCAGAAGTCCTGACGTGCGGGCGGCTCCTGATAGCGTGCCACGTGCAGCACATGCTCCACCAGTTCGTCGATGCCCTCGTTCTTCATGGCTGATATGGGCACAACGGGTATGCCAAGAATGCGTTCCATCTTGTTCAGACGCAGGCTGCCGCCGTTGTTGCGAAGTTCGTCAATCATGTTGATGGCCAGCACCATCGGGATGCCCAACTCCATCAATTGCATGGTGAGGTAGAGGCTGCGCTCTATGTTGCCGCCATCAACGATGTTGATGATGCAGTGGGGTTTCTCGTTGAGGATGAACTCGCGCGACACGATTTCTTCCATGCTGTAAGGCGAGAGCGAGTAGATGCCCGGCAGGTCGGTAACGGTGGTATCGGGATGTCCTTTGAAGGTGCCGTCCTTGCGGTCCACCGTGACGCCTGGGAAGTTGCCCACATGCTGTTTAGAGCCTGTCAGTTGGTTGAACAGCGTGGTCTTGCCACAGTTGGGCTGCCCCACAAGGGCTATGGAAATCTGCGTGCCGTCGGGCAAAGGGTTTTCGTGGCTTTTGTCGTGATATTTGCCCGCTTCGCCGATGCCAGGGTGAGAATAGTGGTCGTGGAGCGAGTTGTGGTAAGCCTCGTCTTGGGCGTCGTTGTTGATTTCGGGAGCCTTGGCAGTCTCATCGGTTTTCGGCGCAACCTCTATCTGCTCGGCTTCCGCCAGTCGCAGGGTGAGGGCATAGCCGTGTATGCACACCTCCATAGGGTCGCCCATAGGGGCAAATTTCTGCACTCTAACCTCGGTTCCGGCAATAAGACCCATGTCGAGGAAATGCTGGCGCAAGCCACCTTCGCCTCCAACGTTGGTGATAACGGCATTCTGGCCTATCGGTAGTTCTTTTAGATTCATTTAGTTGCGTGGTGTTTCTCTACTTTATTTTCAATTATTGAATAGGCAAAGAAACTTGTTTTACGTTGAACGGCATATCACTAAAAATAGTGATTTTTTCGAGGGAATAGATTATATATTTATCGTACAGTCTCAATTTCCGCGAGCGGTTTTTAGGGCTTCTTGCATTTCTCTTATTTCGTCGCGATAGCGGGCGGCGGCCATAAAGTCCAATTCTTTGGCCGCTATCTGCATTTTGCGTTGCGCTTCCTTTATGGCTTTGCGCAGTTGTTCTTTGCTGCGGGTCTCTATGGGTTTGGTGTCGGCTTGCTCCTCTTGCACCGAGTCGTCAGCAGCCTCGTCGATGTGATAGGCGGCATGCTGTGGCGAGACAACATCTTCGTCGTCAAGCGATTGTTTAGGCGCTGATTTTGAGGTGTGTGCCGGGGTGTTGAGCGCGTATGGCGATGCCGCAATATTGACTGCTGCCGCCACTGGTTCCGCCACATATTCGGCACGTTCCTCGGCAGCACGCTCTATCACGGAGGTCTGCCCCAGGATGGCCTCTTTGCTCTTTACAATCTGACGCGGCACTATGCCGTGTTCCAGATTGAAACGTATCTGTTTTTCGCGATGGCGGTTGGTTTCGTCTATAGCGCGTTGCATTGAGGGAGTTACCTTGTCGCCGTAGAGGATGGCCTTGCTGTGCACGTTGCGTGCGGCACGGCCAATGGTCTGAATCAGAGCACGGTCGCTACGCAGGAAGCCCTCTTTGTCGGCATCGAGAATGGCAACCAGCGACACCTCGGGCAGGTCGAGGCCTTCACGCAGCAGGTTGACACCCACCAGCACGTCGAACACACCCATACGCAGGTCGCGCATTATCTCAATGCGTTCCAGCGTCTCGACATCGGAGTGTATGTATTTGGTGCGGATTCCGGTGTTGATAAGGAACGACGACAATTCTTCGGCCATGCGCTTGGTGAGCGTAGTGACAAGCACACGTTCGCCTTTGTCGATAGTGTTTTCTATCTCGTCCAACAGGTCGTCCACCTGATTAGATGCAGGGCGCACCTCAACAACGGGGTCCAGCAGTCCGGTGGGCCTGATAATCTGTTCCACCACAATGCCTTCGGCCTCGGCCAGTTCGTATTTGTCGGGAGTTGCGCTGATATAGACCGTCTGCCCCGTGAGGTTGTAGAACTCATCGTAGGTCAGCGGTCGGTTGTCGAGCGCCGACGGCAGACGGAACCCGTATTCGACAAGAGACCGTTTGCGACTGCGGTCGCCACCATACATGGCGTGGATTTGCGGCACGGTGACATGGCTCTCGTCTATGACGAGGAGAAAATCGTCGGGGAAATAGTCGATAAGGCAGAATGGGCGGCTGCCCTCGCTGCGACCGTCAAAATAGCGCGAATAGTTCTCTATGCCGCTGCAATAGCCCAACTCCTGAATCATCTCCACGTCGTAGTTCACACGTTCTTCCAGACGTTTGGCTTCGAGGTGCTTGCCGATGCTTTCAAAATAGTCGCGCCGCTCGTACATGTCGGTCTGAATCTGGTGCAGGATGTCGCCCAGTCCGTCCTTGGTTGTCAGGAAGTTGCTGGCGGGATAGATTACCGCCTCGTCGAAATTTTCGATACGAGAGCCGCTTATGGGGTCGAAACTGTAGATAGTCTCTATCTCGTCGTCCCAAAAGCAGATGCGATAGCAGAAATCGGCAAAAGAGGGGAAGATATCCACGGTGTCGCCTTTTATGCGAAAGCGGCCGTTGATAAATTCAATCTCGTTGCGCACATACTGGGCATCAAGCAGTTGCATCAGCAGCGTATCGCGTTTCACCTGCTGTCCAACCTTCAGATGTATAGTTCCTTTCTTGAACTCTTCGGGGTTGCCGATGCCGTAGATGCAACTGACGGAGCAGACGACAATCACGTCGCGTCTGCCGCTCAGCAATGCCGACGAGGCTCGCAGACGCAGTTTGTCAAGTTCCTCGTTGATAGCCAGGTCTTTCTCTATGTATGTGTTGGTGGCGGGAATGTAGGCTTCGGGCTGGTAGTAGTCGTAATAGGAGACGAAATATTCCACGGCGTTGTTGGGAAAGAACTGCTTGAACTCGCCGTAGACCAGCGTGGGACGTCCCAGTTGAGCAATGACGTTGGCCATGGTGAATGTCTTGCCAGAGCCCGTAACGCCTTGCAGCACCTGCGCGCGCTGCCCGCTTCTCACGCCGTCAACCAGTTGTCGTATGGCTTCGGGCTGGTCGCCCATAGGTGCAAAATCAGAAACAAGTTGAAAATCCATCGCCCTCTATCGTCTTAAAAGATAAATACCCTAAAATCAAATGGTCTCTCCCCTACTCCTTCGTCTGGTCTTCTTCGTCGGGATATTGTTTGCGTTTCAATCTGCGCAGCAGGAAATTGAACGCCTCGAGACCAATCAGCACCAGCACGGTAGAAAAGCCTGCCAGCAGATACATTCCAGCCCCGCAAGCGAGACCAATGGCTGCCACCACCCACACGCAGGCCGCAGTGGTAAGCCCTCGCACCATGTTTTTGCGCAGAATGATTGTGCCAGCGCCAATGAAACCAATGCCCGTAACCACCTGTGCTGCAATACGCGACACGTCAAGTCTGAAGTTGTTGTCGTGAGCAATGGCGAAATCGCCACCAATGACGCCGTCAAAACCGTGCGCCGACAGTATCATAAAGAGCGCCGAGCCAAGGGCTACCAGAAAATTGGTACGAAAGCCAGCCTCTTTCGAGCGGTATTCGCGTTCCAATCCTATCAAGCCACCCATAACGGCGGCGGCTGTAAGACGCAGTATAAGGTCTATTTCGAGAGACATAAACTAACTATTTGAATGTTATATTGCCTGCCAGTTTCGAGGCATTCTTTTTTATAACTCCGTTGAGGTTGTGCGAGATATAGTGTGCCACAAGTTGCGCGTCACTCATGAGCGAGGATAGAATGAGTTTCTTCGACGGGAACGAAAAGCCTGCACCCATAAGGTTTAGCACATAGTCGGTGGTAGCAATGGTGTAGCGGCCATGCGGGGCTATAGGCTCAAAACGCTTGCTCTGACGGTTGAATACCATCACGCCAGACACCCTGCGGGGACCGTTGATTTCAACCAGAACCTCCGAACTATCGAACACTACGGGCGTGGCGACAGTGGTGTCAATGCTGTAGCGCAGTCCCGCCACCTGCGCAAAACGCCCATTGGGTATAGGCGCCGTTGCCGAGGCAGCCTCCAACGCATCGAGAATGTCCTGCCCCGTGACCGATGCCACGACCACACGGTTGTCGAAAGGAAACACGGCATATATGTCGTTGAAAACCAAAGGGCCTTTCTTGATGTCGGTGCGGAAGGCTCCGCCGTTCACCCACCCTATATCGGTATTCATCACGGCACGAAATGCCTCGGCACAGAAATCGCCAATGGCGCACTCCTGCATGCGGGGAATACGATGGCCGAGGCTGTTGCGTGCTGGCAGCGTGGCCTTGCATTTGCCTACCGGCTGCTGCCCTATGGCGTCGTATTCGGCGCGTATGGAGGCAATGGTGTCGGCCACTGCGGCGTCAATATCCGTAAGCGTAGCGACAGAGATGAGGCGTGTCGATATACGCCCCTCATTAGGAATGAGCAGCATGCCTATGTTGGCAAAGGCGGTGCCAGTGGAGGTGAGCAACACTGTGTCGCCGTTGCGGTTGGGCAGCCGCCAGTGCTCTATGGTGCTGTGCGAATGGCCGTCGAGCACCACATCTATGCCCGTGGTGGAGGCAATCATTTCAAGCGAGGTGTAAGCGTCCTCGTCGTCGCCCAAATGCGAGAGAGCCACCACATAGTCGGCGCCCGAACGACGCGCCGCATCAACACGGCGTTGCACCACACCGAAAACGCTGTCGGCACAGAACGTGTAGGCCATAGCGCCAAGCGTGTCCATAAAATAGATTGGCGACGACGACGAGACCGTGGCGGGCGTGGTTACGCCAACAAAAGCCACCCGACGGTCGCCGTATTGCTTTATGACGTAGTCGTCGAAAACTGGGGCATGAGTGGCAGTGCTGTGGAAGTTGCAGCACAGCGTATGCGCCGTAAGCATACTGTCGAGGTGCAGCAACTGCGGAATACGGTAGTCAAACTCGTGATTGCCGAGGGTTATATAGTCGTAGCCCACCACATTCATAATGCGCACGATATACTCGCCCTTGGAGAACGCACCAAGCGACGAGCCAGAAAGGAAGTCGCCATTCGACACCACCGAAACATAAGGAGAATGACGCTTCATATCGTCACGAAGAGCCGCCATTTTAGCATAGCCGTCAACAGCGCAATGCACATCGTTGTCGTAGAGAATAACAATATCAGAGGCTTTAGGCGTAACGACCTGCGCCGAAGCGCCAAGCCCAACAGCGACACAAACGAGAAATAAAAAGACCTTAATTCGCATAGAGTTATACTAAATTATTAGCGATAATATTGGCGTGATTTCACAGCATTAGTTTTTTGCAGTAGTCGTACTTACTGCTCATTTTTCACCAATCTGAGCCGTTGGGCGTTGTTTAACGAAAAAAAGAGTAACTTTGCTTTTTATTGTGCGAGGCTCGAACGGCCTAATATACTGAAAACAAAAAACGTAATCACACTTACATTTATAAAAAATATGAGACGTTACACTTTTCTTTTTATAGTTGCTCTATTTGTTTTTGCTTCGTGTGGACATGACAAGAAGGAGGTTGTGCTGCGATATGCCGACGGCACTCCTATGCAGGTGAATCTGTACCACATGCATGGCGACAACAAGGTTCTTACGGCGGAATGGCGCTACTATGCCGATGGCACTATGCAATATGAAAAACATTTCTCTGGCAAGAAGCAGACTCCCTCTGGCACTTGGAACTACTACTATTCCGACGGGTCGCTGTTTGCCACCGCCGAGTTTGACGGCAAGCATCTTCTTGGCAAGTCGTGGCAGTTCAAAGACCGCAACGGCGCCAATCTTTTCAAGGAGGGCTACGACTCGCTACGGGTTATTGAAATGAGCGAGATACAGACGCCTGCCACCGTGGCGCTCTTCAAAGGCAGCGTGGAAACGCACTATCAGTTTTACAGCAACTGCTCGTTGCGCTCGTATGGGCAGTTCATCGACGGTCTGCGCTCCGGCCATTGGGTGTTCTACCACCCCACGGGACGCATTCAGACCGAGGCCGATTTTCTAAACGGCAAGGAGAACGGACTTTATGTCGTGTATCGCGAAAGCGGCGTGCCCTACTATCGCGGCACCTATTCCAATGGCGTCCGCACTGGCGCTTGGGAGGTCTATGATGCCGACGGCAACGTGTCGCTGACGACTTATTGATTTGGCCATGGACGTACAGTTGACATTACCTATATATCGACTTATAGGTCAGACGGCTAACGCCATGGGGGTGAGAGCCTATGTGGTGGGGGGTGTGGTGCGCGACTATTTTCTGGGGCGCCATTGCACCGATATAGACATCGTTTGCGTGGGAGACCCACAGACGCAACATTCTGTTGGCATTGCCGTGGCCAAGGCGGTGGCGCAGTCCATACGTCCCGACAAGCAGGTCAGCGTGTTCCGCAATTTCGGCACGGCATCATTCATCTACCACTACGACGAGCAGGTGTGGCAGATGGAGTTTGTAGGCGCACGAAGGGAGTCGTACAATCGCGACAGTCGCAAACCGATAGTGGAAGACGGCACCCTTGAAGACGACCAAAACAGGCGCGATTTTACCATCAACGCCATGGCCGCCTCGCTGAACGAGGATAGTTTCGGCCAACTTGTTGACCCATTTGGCGGCATTCGCGACCTCGACCGAGGCATACTACGCACGCCACTCGACCCCGACATAACCTTCAGCGACGACCCGTTAAGAATGATGCGCGCTGTAAGGTTCGCCGCGCAGTTGGGATTCGACATACTGCCCGAAACCTTCAATGCCATACAACGCAACGCTGGCCGCATAGAGATTGTGTCGAAAGAACGTATAGCCACGGAACTCAACAAGATACTGCTTTCGCCAAAGCCGTCGATAGGGCTCGACCTTATGCAGCGTAGCGGACTTATGGCACTGATTATGCCCGACTTTGCCCGACTTCAAGGCGTGGAGAGCGTTGGCGGTCGCGGACATAAGGACAACTTTCGCCACTCGTTACAGGTGCTGGACAATGTTGCGGCAAATAGCGACAATCTATGGTTGCGCTGGGCCGCGGCACTCCACGACATCGGCAAGCCTGCCACCAAGCGCTATGACGAACAGATGGGATGGACGTTCCATGGCCACGAAGCCAAAGGCAGCCGCATGGTGAAACGGATTTTCGCATCGCTCAAACTGCCTTTAGACGGAAAGATGCGTTATGTGCAGAAACTCGTATTGCTGCACATGAGGCCCATAGTCCTGTCGGAAGACATTGTTACCGACTCGGCGGTACGCCGACTGCTGTTTGAGGCTGGCGACGACATCGACGACTTGATGTTGTTATGCGAGGCCGACATCACCTCTAAAAACGAGGAGAAGGTGCGCCGCTATCTGAAGAACTTCCAACTCGTGCGACAGAAACTCGTGGAACTCGAAGAACGCGACCGCATACGCAATTTTCAACCGCCAGTGTCGGGCGAGGACATCATGAAAACCTTTGGCATTGGTCCCTGCCAAGAAATAGGAGTAATCAAAGATGCCATAAAGGATGCGATACTCGACGGCAAGATACCCAACGAACGCGAAGCGGCTTGGCAGATGATGCTCGACGAAGCAGAGAAAATAGGCCTGCACCCCGTGTCGCAATAGATGTAATGCAACAACATTGAGAAAAAACATGCATACCGACAACAGCAACCCACTTCTTGCAGAATGGCACACGCCACATAATACGCCACCTTTTTCGATTATCAAAACCGAGCACTACCGTCCTGCCATTGAGACGGCCATTGAAGAAGGACGGCAAAATATTGACAAGATTGTCGAAAATCCCGACGCCCCGACCTTTGCCAACACGATAGAGGCGCTGGAATGTGCCACTGCCAGTCTGGACCGCATTACGGGTTTGCTGTTCAACCTCAACGAGTGCGACACCAGCGACGAGATGCAGCAGGTGGTGATGGACGTGCTGCCCGACCTCTCGCGCTTCGAGACCGAGGTGAGCATGAACACCCGACTGTTTGCACGCGTCAAGGCCATCTACGAGCAACGCGACACCCTCTCGCTCGACACAGACCAACAGACACTGCTTGAAGACAGTTATAAGGGCTTTGTGCGCAACGGCGTAAATCTGCCCGACGACAAGAAGAAACGGTTTGCCGACATCGAAGAGCAACTGTCGCAACTCACGCAGCAGTTCAACCAGAACGTACTGGCCGACAACAATGCCTTCACACTTCACCTCAGCGACGAGGCCGACCTCGCAGGGCTGCCTCAAAGAGCACGCAACGCCGCCAAAGAAGAGGCCCGCCAGCGTGGCCTTGAAGGATGGGTATTTACTCTGGAGAGTCCGTCCTACAGCCCGTTCATTACTTATGCCGACAATCGCCAACTGCGCGAAACCATCTGGAGAGCCTACAACAGCCGAGGCAACCACGGCAACGAGAACGACAACAACGAGATAATACGGCAGATAGCCATGCTGCGCCACGAGAAAGCCAACCTGCTGGGGTTCGACACCTATTGCGACTACGTGCTGAGCGAGCGCATGGTGAAATCGCTTTCGGCACTGAAATCCTTTATGCAGAGGCTTATGGACGCCGCGTTGCCGGTGGCACAGTCGGACCTCGCGGAGGTAGCAGCCTACGCCAAAAGCCATGGAGCACAAGACGACCTGCAATACTGGGATTTTGCCTACTACAGCGAGCGGTTGAAACAAGAGAAATACTCGTTCGACAGCGAACTACTGCGTCCCTTTTTTCAGTTGGAACATGTGCGCCAAGGCATTTTTGACCTTTATCACCGCCTCTACGGCCTCACATTCCAACCCGCTCCCGACATCGAGACCTACAACCCCGATGCCAAAGCCTACGAGGTTTTTGACGGCCAGCGTTTTATGGGTGTGCTATACATGGACATGCACCCTCGCGCGTCGAAACGTAGCGGTGCGTGGATGACGGAATTTCGCGGACAGCGACACACCTCGAAAAAAGATGACATACGTCCGTTAATACAGATTGTCTGCAACTTCACAAAGCCCATAGGCGACAAGCCGGCACTGCTATCGTTCAACGAGGTGGAGACCTTTATGCATGAATTCGGGCACGCCATGCACGGCATGATGAGCGACGTGCGCTACGAGAGCCAGAGCGGCACCAACGTGTTGCGCGACTTTGTGGAACTGCCATCGCAACTGATGGAAAACTGGTGCTACGAGCCCGATTTTCTAAACACCTTTGCCCGCCACTACGAGAGCGGCGAGCCTTTGCCCATCGATTATATCGAGAAAATACGAGCCGCCGAACGGTTCCTTTCGGGCTATCTGTGTGTACGTCAACTCAATCTCGGCCTCACCGACATGGCTTTCCATACCTTGCGAGAGCCCTACGAGGGCAAAGCCGAAGCGGTGGAGCGCAAAGCCATGAAAGAGATGCTGCCATCAATAGAAGGCACCAACACCAGCACCGCGTTCACACACATCTTCTCCGGTGGCTATGCCTCGGGCTACTATGGCTACAAATGGGCCGAGGTGCTCGATGCCGATGTCTTCTCTCGTTTCAAAGAAGAGGGCATCTTCAACAGCGAGACCGCACTGCGCCTACGCAGAGAAATACTCTCAAAAGGCGGCACAGAACACCCTGCGACACTGTTCCGCAATTTCATGGGGCGTGAGCCAGCCATTACGGCATTTCTCAAACGCAGCGGTTTCTAATCACTATTCACCATTCTCAGTTCACCATTCTCAGTTCACAGATCACAAATAACCATGAACACTGACAATATAAACACCCAAATACTCAAAATCTTTGCCAAAAGTCCTTTCGAGGCTTTCAATCCTAAACAGATAGCAAGTCGCGTGGGAGCTCGCGACAAGGCCTCTCGCCAAATGGTGCAGGACATCATACTGCAGATGGCGGAGGACAAAATACTGACCGACGAGGAACAGAAAGGACGCTACAAGATTAACCCCAAATATATCAGCGACGACCTTATGCCGCAGAACTACGTTGTTGGAACCATCGACATGAAGCAGAGCGGCAAAGCCTACGTCATACCGCAAGAAGAAGGCCGCGAGGACATTCAGATTTCGCCCAACAACACCAACCGAGCCCTGCATGGCGACACCGTGAAGGTGATGATGTTCCCACAACGCAAGATGCGCAAGCCCGAAGGACAGGTGGTGGAGATACTGCAACGCGCCAAAACTCGCTTTGTGGGAGTGATACAACGGCAGGAGCGCTTTGCCTTCATGGTGAGCGACAGCCGCACCATGCCCGTCGATATCTTCATACCGCTGACAGACCTTATGGACGCCGACGACGGCGAGAAGGTGCTTGTGGAGATGACCGACTGGCCGGAGCGCATGAACAACCCTGTAGGCCGCGTGGTGAAGCGGCTTGGCCGCCCCGGCGACAACAACGTAGAGATGCAGTCGATACTGGCCGAATACGACTTTCCATTAGAGTTCCCGCAAGCCGCCGAACGCGAAGCCGAAAAAATCAACCCTCCGACCTCTGCCGACTATGCAAACCGCCGAGATTTCAGAGCCATAACGACCTTCACCATCGACCCCGCCGACGCCAAGGACTTCGACGACGCACTATCCTATCGCGTGCTTGATGACGGCACCTTCGAGGTTGGCGTCCACATTGCCGACGTGTCGCACTATGTGAAACCCGGAACCGCCATAGACCGCGAAGCCTACGAGCGCGGCACCAGCGTCTATCTTGTGGACCGCACCATACCCATGCTGCCCGAAAAACTCTGCAACGGCGTTTGCTCGCTCAGTCCCAACAGCGACAAACTATGCTTTAGCGTGTTGCTGCACATGAACGCCAAAGCCGAGGTGCTGAAGGCTTGGTTTGGCAAAAGCGTAATCCACTCCGACCGCCGCCTATGCTACGAAGAGGCGCAGCAAATCATCGACACACAGCAGTCCGACGACGCCGTAGGCGATGCCATTCTTGCCCTTCATCGCATTGCCACCATTCTGCGCTCGCAGCGTTTCAAAGATGGTGCCATAAATTTCGAGACGCAAGAGGTCAAATTCCAATTGGACGAGAATGCAAAACCTATAGGCGTATATATCAAAGAACAGAAAGAGGCCAACTGGCTCATCGAGGAGTTCATGCTGCTGGCAAACAAGAAAGTGGCCGAGCATGTAGGTGCCCGCAAACGCGACGCCAATGGCAAGAGCCACAGCAAGCAAGAGGCCAAGACTTTCGTCTATCGTGTTCACGACGAGCCTAACCCCGAAAAACTCAACACCTTCGTAGAGTTTGTTGCCAAACTGGGATTCAAAATCAAACTCGGCAGCCGCAAGGCTCTGGCCGACTCCTACAACGACCTTTTTACCCAGATTGCAGGCCGTGGCGAAGAGAACATGATTGACAGCATTGCCATCCGCACCATGAGCAAGGCCTTCTACAGCACCGAGAACATAGGGCACTACGGCCTCGGCTTTGCCTTCTACACCCATTTCACCTCGCCCATACGCCGCTATCCCGACCTCATGGTCCACCGACTACTGGAGCGCTATCTTGAAGGCGGCAGTTCCGTCAGTGCCACCGAGTATGAGGACTACTGCAAACACTGCTCGCTCATGGAGCGCAAAGCCGTAGAGGCCGAACGTGCCAGCATCAAATACAAGCAAGCCGAGTTTTTGAGCGACAAGATAGGCAAGGTTTTCCCTGCCCTCATTTCGGGCGTCAGCAAATGGGGGCTTTATGCCGAGATAGAGGGCAGCAAATGCGAGGGCATGATACCCATCGGCAGCCTCGAAGGCGACTACTATATGCTTGACGAGGACAACTACCAGGTCATAGGCCGCCGCTACGGCAAATGCTACAAACTGGGCTATCCCGTCAACATCCGCGTCAAACGAGTAGATATGCTGAAAAAACAGATAGATTTCGAACTGGTAGAAGACCCGACCGACAACCCGCAGCAAGACAACGAAAAGCGCAACGAGCGGAGGGCATCAGCAAAACACGCTTCCAAACGCGGAACAGAAAACAGCGAAAACAAAAAGAAACCAAACAAGTCCACAAAAAGTCGGTCAAAGCAACGCCGCTCAAAATAGAAACAAAAAAGAAAGCGCCGAGATTTACTCGGCGCTTTCTTTTTTAGTCGATACCTTGATGCTTCGACACTATGCTTTTAGTACAGATACTTGTAGGAATCGGCGGGCTGGTCGTGCAATATCGAGATTAGGATATCGGTGGCTGTCGAGGCTGCGTGGACTCCCATCAGATTGTCGAGCGGCTTTGCCGACACATTCTTGAAGTGCATCTTGGGCGAACTCTTTTTGCTCTGGTAGAATTTCTCCACCTGTGTGAAAGGAATAAAATTATCGTCTTGGCAGTGTGTCAGATAAACATCTTCCTGCGGAATCCAGCCGTCCCACGAACTGAGTCGCTCAATCAGGTCGAGAAGGATTTGCGTCTTGGGATTGTTTTTGTCCAAATGGCCGTCGGCGGTACACATATCCTCGGCGAGGTTGTTCTTCAGCACCGAAGAGGGATATTCCTCTGGACGGTCAAACCATGTAAGTTTGTTTTGCTGCATGGCTTCCATAAAAGTCATCTGCTTGCCGTCAACAGTGACGATATGGGTTTGCACCCACGACGGCAAGAAGTCGGTAACCTTGTAACCCTTAAATTCGGAGGCCGACAGAGCGGAAAGGAAACTTGGCATATAGGCCAATCCGCCAGCATTAAAGTCAGGATTTTCGTCGAGATATTCTACCATATCGCGCAGAAGCAACGGACCACAGCCCATAAAGCCCGACGTGATGTTCAACTGCTCTTTTTCATCTTGCGGCAAGTTGACGTCATAGTATTTCATCACAGCCATAGCATTGGGCGTTCCCAACGAATAGCCCCACACCGTGGAATAAACGTCTTCTACGGGCGTCACACCGTGTTTTTTCATCACCTGAAGGGCAGCCCTTGCGCAGTCGAGAGTCTGACGGCCCATCAGTTCATAGGAAAATCCCGGATAGGGACGACTGGAGGTAAGGCCATAACCTTCATAATCGGGCTCGATGACGGCAGAGTTGTAAAGAGTGCGCATCACGAATGGCGACAACTCGAGGCCTGGAGCCTGTGCATGCTCGTGCAAAAGGAAATGGGTGCAAAGCGAAAGGCTCTGTACCTGATGCGGTGTGCCATCGGTAGAGTTGGGGAACGATACACGTCCCGACAATACTATTGGCTCGCCCTTGGCCGACACGGAACGATAGGTGAACACGTGCGACTCTACAGTCCAATTGCGCTTGTATCCAATGAGAACCTTTCTATGTGCAAACGTTGTATCAAGAATGAACAGACGATTGTTTTTTATAACCTGGAAAGCGACTTTGAAAGCATTAATAGCGGCCTCCTCGTCAAGGTACCATGTGAAGATATGCCCATTGGTAATGACATTGGACATCTCGGTTGGAGTGTAGGTCTCCGAGGTCATTTCGGCCACGAGATTGTCCTTCGGCACAACAACAGGAGTTTCGTTATTGGTTGTGTTTTGGGGTTTGGTGTCATCATCTTTCTTGCAAGCAACAAACGGCAAGATGATGAGAAACAGAATGACGAGAATACGTGTTTTCATTTTTCTTTCAGTTAAAATAGACGTGCAAATATAGACTTTTTTTCGAATGTCCCAAATGACGTAAAACTGTCCCAAAAAGGCATTTTTTATCAGCCTCGTTTTGACTTGCTTTTTGGTTTGGGCAAGGCGGCACAAGTAGCCTTGACGAGCGACGACAGATAGTCGCGGTCGTCCACGTCTTCTATATAGAAATAGGGCTTTGCGCCATCGTAAGGCGGGCGCATTTCTTCGGTTCGGAGCATCTGACGCACCGGCTCGGTAGGTTTCACAAAGAATGCGTTGTCGCAGATGAGGCCGAAAATCGTGCCGTTGCAATAGATGCCATAGTCGCCAAACATCTTACGCGCGGTTATCTCCCCCGCCCCACTGCATTGGTCAACAATATACTGTACAAAATCGGGATTACTTGCCATAGTTATATATTATTTGTGAATTGTCTATAATTGTTGCTCCATTTGTAACAACCTACGTTTTATGTCAACGCCAGCAGCATAGCCCGTAAGCGCTCCACCAGCACCTACGACACGATGGCATGGAACGATAAGCGAGATAGGGTTATGCCCCACCGCGCCGCCTACGGCTTGCGGCGAAACCGATTGCACGCCATTTTTTATGGCAATCTGACGCGCAATCTCGCCATAGGTGATAGTCTGCCCAAACGGTACTGAAAGAAGGCGCTGCCACACATCGCGTCGGAACGCACTGGCACGCAGATTTAATGACGGCGTGAAGTCGGGCGCCTTGCCTTCAAAATAAATGTCAAGCCACCGACGAGTATCGTCAAAGACAGGAAGGTCCGCCCGCTCTAAATGCTGCGGGGCGAGCGTGGATGCGAAATACTTCTGCCCGACAAACCACAGTCCCACAAGCGCCTTGCCATCGCTGGCCATAACCATTTCGCCGAAAGGCGACCGATAGCGCATCGTGTAATCCATAGCGTCGTCAGACTGCATCTTGAATAATCAAGTCTCCAGTTGTTCTATTGCCACCTCCCAGTCAAGCATACGCTCGTCGAGGGTGCGTTTCAGACTTTCGTAGCCAGCGTAGAAGTCGGGCGTTTGAGCCACGCCGCTGGCAAGCACTTCCTCTTGTTCGGCAATCTTTCGTTCGAGTTCCGCAATCTCCTGCTCAATCTTTTCGACAGCATTGCGTTTTTTGCGCAATTCACGCTCGCGCTCTTTCGACTGATGATAACTCTCCTTGCCTGCCGAGACTTTAGCGGGCGCCGCAACCGATGGAGCACTCTTTTTCGCATCAAGTTCTTTAAGGCTCTGCATCTTGCGGAAATCAAGAAACTCGAATATGTCGCCTTTGAACTCATGCACCTCGCCATCGCGGAACTCATAGAGTGTGTCGGTAAGACCTTGAAGGAAATCACGGTCGTGAGATACCACGATAAGCGTTCCATCATACTGAAGCAAAGCGTTTTTCAGTATGTCCTTAGAATCCATATCGAGGTGGTTGGTGGGCTCGTCGAGAACCAGCAGGTTGGTCGGCACAAGCAGCAGTTTTGCCAACGCCAGACGTGCTTTCTCGCCACCCGAAAGGACTTTGACTTTTTTGTCAATATCATCGTCGTCGAAAAGGAAACTACCGAGGATATTGCGTATCTTGGGGCGTATGTCGCCAACAGCCACGTCATCTATGGTCTGAAACACCGTTTTCTCGCCATCGAGCATGGCGGCTTGATTTTGAGCATAGTAACCCATCTGCACTTGATGGCCTGGCTTGTAAACGCCAGTATAATCGTTCAATTCGCCGACAATGATTTTCGCCATCGTCGATTTGCCTTCGCCATTGCGACCCACGAAAGCCACTTTGCTCTTTGCCACGATGCGCATCTCCACCTCGTCGAACACCTGATTGCTGCCGTAGGCCTTGCCAAGATGCTCTGTCTCGACCACAATCTTGCCGCTGTGAGGTGCTGGCGGGAAGGAGAAATGGATGCTCTCGGTGCTGACCTCGTCAACCTGTATGGCTTCCATGCGGTCCAGCATCTTGATGCGCGACTGCACCTGTTTCGACTTGGTGGCCTTGTAGCGGAAACGCTCGATGAAAGCCTCTATCTGCGCCACCTGCCGTTGCTGCGCCGTCAGTTGCGCCATCTGCGACGCACGGCGTTCCTGCATCTGCACCACATATTCGGAATAGGGGCAGCGATAGTCGTAAATACGGCCAGCGGTAATCTCGATGGTTCGCTTGGTGATATTGTCGAGAAACGTGCGGTCGTGCGACACTAGCACCACGGCGCCGAGATAGGAGGTCAGATAGGTTTCAAGCCATTGTATAGACTCAATGTCGAGGTGGTTGGTAGGCTCGTCGAGAAGCAGGAAATCAGGCTTGCGCAGCAGGAGTTTTGCCAATTCGACACGCATCTGCCAGCCGCCACTGAACTCGGCCACGAGGCGTTCCATGTCGCTACGCTTGAAGCCAAGGCCTAAAAGGATTTTCTCGGCCTCCTCGCGACGATTGTTGCCTCCCATAAGGGTTATGCGTTCCGACACATCGGTGTGGCGGTTCAGAAGCCGCTCATATTCGGCACTCTGATAGTCGGTGCGGTCGGCTATCTGCTGTGTGAGGTGTTCCAATTCCCGCTCCATGTCGGCAATCTCGCTGAAAGCCGTCATGGTCTCATCAATGACGGTACCGATGGTGTCGGGGACCATTTCCTGCGGCAGATAGCCCACGGTCTGTCCACTTGCAATGACAATAGTGCCCGACTCGGGTTCTTGACGGCCGCAAAGTATTTTGAGCAACGTGGATTTGCCAGCGCCGTTTTTGCCGACAAGACCGATACGGTCGCGGTCGTTGATATTGAAAGTTACATGGTCGAAGAGGTTGGTGCCGGTAAACTGCACCGAGAGATTATTGATGGCTATCATTGTAGGTGGGGGTGAAGTGGGAAAAGAGAACGGTAATCTGTTATAATGTAGAGTTAGCGGTCAAAAACAAAAGAAAAGGGCTGTCGCAATGGGTGACAGCCCTTTATATTGTCAGGCATAAAGCCGTATCAGACTATTGGAGGTTGAACGAAACAGGGAGGTTGAACTGCACGCGGACAGCCTTACCACGCTGTTTGCCAGGTTTCCATTTAGGCATAGCCTTAACCACGCGGATAGCCTCTTGGCCACATCCGCCTCCGATGTCGCGGAGAATGCGTGGGTTAGCAATGGAACCGTCCTTCTCTACCACGAAGGTAACGTACACACGTCCGGTGATGTTATTTTCCTTTGCAATGGTAGGATATTTGATGCTGGTCTGAAGATATTTGTAGAGGGCTTCCATGCCGCCGGGGAACTCGGGGTCGTTTTCCACAACGGTGAAGATTTCCTCTTCAACCTCTTCAACCTCTTCCTCGACAACAACCTGCACAACCTCTTCGTTGACAGCGTTTTTCTCGCTCATATCGATGATACCGAGTTCGTTCTCGATAACGGCGTCGTCCTCAACGATGGTAAGTTCGGTAGTGACTTCGGGTGTTTCGGGAGGTGGTGGCGGAGGTGTGTCTTCGGCTGTCTGGATTACGGTTTCTTCCATTTCGTCCAGAACGGTACGCTGCGAAATCTCAACCTTATCGTTGTCGTAGTTCTTGAAGTTGAGGGCGAAGATAGAGAGAGCCAAAATCACCACTAAGCCTATCTCCAGATAGAGACCTTTCTTTTTTTCAAGGTCGGCCTTGGGGCTTTTCTTAACTTCCATATTATTATTTTTTAGTAATTTACCAATAGAGCAAGAGTTGTATTTCAAAACTCTTTCAGACCGCTAAAATAGCATTTTTTCTGTAATTGCCAAACAATGTGATGCAAAAAACTTTTCAACACCTACCCAACAAAATGGAAATGAGGGCCGAAACGTTCGAACGCGGCACGGTCCAATTCTTCGCGCACCGAGGGATGTGCCACAGAGATGATGAGCCGTGCGCGCTGCTGCAGCGACTGTCCGTAGAGATTGACGGCGCCATACTCGGTAACAAACCACTGAATATGCGCGCGCGTGGTTACGACACCAGCGCCTTCGGTGAGCGTGGGGACTATCTTGCTCACGCCTTTCAGCGTGGTGGAGGGCATGGCGATGATGGTGCGGCCGCCTTCGGAACGCGAGGCGCCATAGACAAAATCTATCTGGCCCCCCACGCCGGAATAGATACGCGTGCCGAGCGAGTCGGCGCACACCTGCCCGGTGAGGTCTATCTGCAGTCCGCTATTGAGCGACACCACGCGGGGCTGCTGCGCGATGATGAACGGGTCGTTGGTGTAGGCCACGTCCTTCATCAGCACCTGCGGATTGTGGTCGAGAAAGTCGTAAACGCGGCGTGTGCCCATGACGAAAGTCGAGACAATCTTGCCCTGGTCCAAGCGTTTGCGAGCACCGGTGACAACGCCTTTCTCCACCAGCGGCAGAAGTCCGTCGGAGAACATCTCGGTCTGTATGCCAAGGTCTTTGTGGTTAGTGAGGCACGAAAGCACCGCATTGGGAATGGAGCCTATGCCCATCTGCAGACAGGCGCCGTCGTCGATGAGTTCGGCACAATGGCGGCCTATGGCACGGTCGATGTCGGTAGGCTCGGCGGGCGGAGCATAAATCAACGGGCGGTCGTCATCGACAAAGAAATGTATGCGGTCCATCGGCAGCACGCTGTCGCCATAGGTGAAAGGCATCTGCTTGTTGACCACCGCTATCACCACACGGGCGCGCTCTATGGCGGCAGGTGTGGCATCGACCGAGGTGCCGAGCGACACGAAGCCGTCGGCGTTAGGCTGCGACACCTGTATCAGCGCCACGTCGCACGGCACATAGCCCTCACGGTAGAGCCGCGACGTCTCGCCAAGAAACACGGGGATATAGTCGGCATAGCCGTCGCGCACCGCAGGACGGACGTTGGCACCAACAAAAAAAGCGTCGTGCTGAAACACGCCCTCAAACTCGGCGGAAGCATACGGTGCAGGGCCTTCGGTGTGGAGATGGTGTATGCGCACGTTGCGCAGTTCGCCACGGCGTCCACGCTCGCACAACGCCTCGATTAGCAGTTGGGGCGCAGTGGACACTGAACTGATATGCACATGGTCGCCAGAGCGTACTGCTTTTACGGCTTCTTCTGCCGAAACGGGTGTATATTTTGATGACATCGTATTGTTTTTTCGGTTCGTCTTACCTTTCCAAACGTCCATTTTTGGCGTTGATAACGCACACGTTGTCTCGCCGAAAGGAATTGCAAAAGTACGAAGAAAAAGGCAAACGGCAAAGAAACACCCTGTTTGGCAAAAAAAACGTACCTTTGTTTTTCTATATCACGCCGAGCCGACTGCATATCGACCTATCTTTCACGAAAATACACCGCTCTACGAAACTTTCCGACATACAACGCTACAAGAAGATTGACCAGTATATCCTATCCAAGTATTTGGTCACGTTCCTTATGGCCATGGCGCTTATCATCGTCATTGTCATAACATTCGACGTGTCGGAGAAACTCGACGACTTTCTCAGCACCCACGCTCCTTTCAGCGCCGTGGCCTTTGAATACTACCTCAACTTTATTCCAGGCTTCATCAACCTTTACAGCGCTCTGTTTATCTTCATATCCGTGATTTTCTTCACCTCGAAGATGGCTGGCAATACGGAGATTATAGCCATTCTCGGCAGCGGCATCAGTTACAACCGAATGATGCGGCCGTTCCTGCACGGCTCTATAATCATCGCGCTCGTTGTTTTCATTCTCGGCAACTTTGTGCTGCCCATCAGCAACGAGCACCTGATAGCCTTCGACAAGAAATATATCCACACACGGCACGACAATTACTACAACAACATACACTTCCAGCAAAAGATTGGCACACAGGTGTATGTTGACAATTTCGACATTCAGAACATGGTCGCGCACCAGTTCCACCGCGACACCTACAACGAAAAACGCGAACTGATAGAGAGCGAGACCGCCGAGTCCATACGATATGACACCATAACGGGCAAATGGATATGCTACAGTTATTTCCACCGCAGCATAAACGGCAAGAACGAGGTGCTGACAAAAAAGAAC
>ONLQ01000021.1 GCA_900318665.1 uncultured Bacteroidales bacterium
CTTCGGTGATGCTGGTGTTGCTCTGTGGCACAACTATCTTGTTGCTAACAACAATGGTGACCGCCATCGTCTGAACTTCACCATGGACGCTGGTCTTGGTTACAGCTACAAGGTCTGCAAGCACTCCACTCTCTTCATCGAGGGCGAACTTATCGATGTTGCTCACATCCCCAACATTTTCAAAAACAACCACAATGGTCTTGACGCTCTTGTGTCCCTCGGCTACGCTTACAACTTCGGTTTCACCGCTGCCGACGAGGAACTCAACGCTCAGCACGCTCTCCTGACCCAGGAGAACTTCGACGCTCTTAACGACCAAATCGCCAACCTCGAAAAGGAAGTTGCTAATGGCAAACAGAACGAGAAGAAACTTGAGAACCGCATCAGCGACCTCGAGAACCAACTCGCCGACGCCAAAGTCAACGGTGGCAATGGCCAGGCTGCTAAAGAACTCCAGGCCAAAATCGACCAGATAAAGGCTGACCAGCTCACTTTCTACGCTCTGCCTTTCTCCATCCAGTATGCTGTTGACCAGTACAAAGTCACTGACAACGAGCAGCAGAAACTCAAAGCCATCGCTCGCGTGATGAAAGACAACCCCAACACCAACTACATGATTTACGGTTTCGCCGACTACACTGGAAGCGACGAGTACAACATGAAACTTTCCGAGAAACGTGCTAAAGAGGTAAAACGTCTCCTCGTTGAGAAATACGGTATCGACGAAAACCGTCTTGATGCTCAGTGGAAAGGTAAGACCATGGCCTTTGGCGACGTGAAATACAGCGTCAACCGCCGCGTCTCCATCTACCGCGTGATTGAATAAGTCTAACGACTATCACAAATAAAAAAGAGCCTCACTTAATGTGAGGCTCTTTTTTTGCATTAGCCAACCATAATTACCATTATCCCAAAAACTAATTAGCCATAATGGACTGGACTCATTAGTCCCATATGTCCTAATAACCCATTAGGACTATTAGACCTACAAAAGCTATTAGACCTATTAGACACATTAATCCTATTAGCCTAATTAAGACCCATTGACCTTACTCCAAAATACCCCAAATCATAAAAGAAGCAACGTCCTTTTTTTCCAGACTACTTACTATAGAAACGTTTTGTTTAGAAGTTCCAGCGCAGTTGTAGTTTCCATTGCTGGCGGTGGTCGCCTTCTATTTGCTCGTAACCTGAGCCAATGTTTTCCTCGCCTGGATAAATTGTTACGGCATATTTGGCCGAAATAGTTAATGCTGGCAACGGCGAATAGCGTGCTACAAGATAATAACGCATCCCTCTGCCCGAAAAAGACGGCGATGATAATTGGTAGGCCACGTCTTGTTCGGCGGCATAAAGGCGGGCGTCGTAATTGTCAGCATCAAAAAGCAATATTCGCATAGCAAATACCAATGGCATACTCTCAAACGTATATTGCACATCTTGATGCAATAGAAAGCCTTGACTAAAACCTTTCGCTTCTGAGTTATGCCAGCACTGTGCCGCACGAGTGCGAAGATGAAGATTGCCTATATCACACGTCATATCGGCTGTCAGATAACGTCGCGTCGTTGATTCAACCACATATTCTGCTGAATCATCTATAGAGCCATTCCGCTCTGCACCACGATGGCTATATGTCAATGTTAGGAGTATCTGCCGACTCATCTGCCTATTTAACGAGAGTCTATAGCGCATACCAGTCGAAGGGGCGTAAATGCCATAACGCATCGCAGGAAGCCTATAACCATCTACCTCGGCAACAGCCTTGATTCCAAACGGCAACGTCGTTCGATAGTTCAACCTCAGTCCCTGCTCGTTATTTGGACCAGACGTGATAGACAACGGCGCACTATACAGATTGTGATAATTGACGGCATAGTGACGCGCCGAAAGACCGATGCTTTGATTCATCGGCAGAGAAAGCCTTACTCCGGAAATGGCAGCACATCCACCCGATGGCGAAAACGAAGCCTCGCCATAGACAAGCATATTTCTATGCCGATAGCGAAAATCCACACCGCCATTTATATTCTCACGGCCAGCAAAAGCATATTCGTTGTAAACGTATGGACGTGGCACCAGCGAGTCGGAAAGCAGAGTATGATAGAGCGTCGCGCCCACCTCAAAATTGTCCGCCACGTATTGCAAATGCACACCATAGTTCTGCTCACGCAAGGCATCTTTATGTCCTATTTCCGTGGCGGTGCGATGATAGCCACTGTTCGAGATACTACGTAATAGTCCATTTTCAATAGTTGCATCGCGTGCCGAATTAGAGTAGAATGCCGAGAAGTTCATTTTTAGTGGCAACTTAATGGTTGCTGCCGCACCTTGCATATAACCCTGCTCGGCAAATGCCGATGCTGGACATATCCCCCTTGCATTGCGACTATCATCGCCTATTGCCGCTCCGTATGGCGCAAAACCGCTCCACAGAGTCAGTCCTTGACCGAATTGCACATTATAATGTCCCACTATTGCACGGCTGACAACGCCTATATCGTTCACCATCAAGAACCCGCTATAAAAATCAAACCCTTGCCGCTGACTCCCGCTGAAAAATGCCTCGCCAGCATCCTTATCTGCCGAAAGCGAGAAGTGCACCCTGTCACGATAGCGGTACTGATAGCGCATATAAAGCCTATACGGGTCGCCCTCATACTTTCCCTCTCGGTAGCCTCGCGCAGGTTCAATATTGCCCCCAGCACCCGTCAGCAGATTGCTGTGTCCGTGCCGCATTATAGTCCGAAGATTCAATGTATCGGGTGGTGCAACAGGTTGCACCACGACTATGTCGCGGAGCATATCCACCGTTTGGCGGTCAAAACCATTCACCACATACAACTCGTCAACCGACATCAACTGCCCGCTTTGCTCTATGTACGCCTTCAGCAGCCTACAGCGCTCTGGTCCCATAAAAGGCAATTCCGACAGGCGGTCGTTGGCCGTATCGTTCAGATTTATAGGCCATTCCCGCAGGCTCTCGTACAGTTCTGCCCATTCCTCCATTGATGCAGTTCCATCGTCTTCCTGTGCTTCCTGCCATTGCTCAATATATGCAGTCCACGAGGTCGGAATATTCTGCGCCATTGCCGAAGAAAAGGCAATGAACGTCAGCAGAATAATATGTCTCACCGCACCATGCATAAATTAGAACGTCGCCGATAGTCCTATCTGCGATGTGATGCCCAACAACTGATGGACCGCTACCGACATATCAATCCCATATCTGCCATAGGTAGCCCCCACGCCAAAACAGTATTCCACAGGGTGGGTAACGATTCCGACCCTTGCGGCAAAATGGTTCAGAAAACAATACTCGGCTCCGGCACGCAATGTGGCAGGACTATATATCGTTTTCTCTATCTCAATGGTCGTCAAGAAGTCGGTGGTTGTCTGCCACGCCGTACCAATATTCAACACCACGGGCAGTCTGTTGCTACCAGCCTTTACGGCAGCGGGGTTAGACACCCTTGCGCCCATAGTCCACGACCTGCCCAGCGAGAACTGCATACTCGCCGTGAATGTCAGCGCACGGACGGCGTCATAATATCCATCCGACACACCAGAATACAGATAGTCCATCGTGGCGCCGATACTTATATTGTTGCCAACGGCTTGCGCATAGCCTGCCGACAGCCGCTGCTCATTGTATGTTTTCCCACCATAGTGGTGATAAGTCGCAATAACAGTACCCGTCGGCGTCAGCGAGCCGTAGGCCGCCACCCATTTGTGCGACGTAGCGGCCATCATAAAGTCGTTACGATACGAAAGTGCTGCGCCATAGCCAGAACGACGTGCCAATGCTGCGATATTGCAGAGCGACGAGGCTGCATCGTCCAATGCCACCGATGTGCCGCCCATTGCCGCGCCGCGCACACTCATCACGGGCAGTTCAAACTGCGCCACACTCGCTACACTCACACCTATAAACAGCACAAAAACAAGTCTCGCCAGAACAACACTCGTTGTCCTGGCGAAACCCATGTAGTTATCGGCCCGTAGCATTTAGGCCAGGTTCATAGACTTCTTGATACTTTCAATCTTGGCATCGAGTGCGCGGTTGGCGGCATCGAAATCGGCCTTGTCCTTCAACTCGCCTTTCACACCAAAATAGAACTTAATCTTGGGCTCGGTGCCAGAGGGACGCACCGTTACCTTGTTGCCGTCGGCGGTGAAAAACTGCAAGACGTTGCTCGTAGGCAGGTCGAGGTGTTCCTTCTTGCCTGTGCGCATATCGGTGCTTTCGTGCAGTTGGTAGTCCTTGATGCACACCACCTCCGAGCCGTCTATGCTCTTGGGCGGATTGCTGCGATAGTCGCGCATCATCTGCTGTATTTCCTCGGCACCGCTCTTGCCTTTGCGCACCACGCTCAGGAGGCCTTCCTTGTAGAATCCGAACTCGCGATAGAGGTCCACCAGCACGTCGAAGAAGGTCTTGCCCTGGTCGGCAGCCCATGCGGCAATCTCGGCAATCATCGAGCATGCCGACACAGCGTCCTTGTCGCGCACAAAGTCGCCAATCATATAGCCGTAACTCTCCTCGCCGCCACCAATATAGATGCCTTTGCCCTCCATCTCGCGGATTTTGGAACCTATCCATTTGAAGCCCGTCAGTGTGTCGAAACACTGCACACCGGCCTTCTTGGCTATGTCGGCAGGCAGTTCGCTCGTTACGATTGTCTTGATGACATACTCGTTGCCGTTCAGCATACCCTTTTCCTTCCATTGCTTCACGAGGTAGTAGAGTATCACCGAGAGGGTCTGGTTGCCGTTCAGCAGCATCCATTCGCCATCGGGACGCTTCACCGCCACGCCTACGCGGTCGGCATCGGGGTCGCTGGCAAAGACAATGTCGGCATCAATCTTCTTGGCCAGATTGACAGCCATCTCCATGGCGGCATGCTCTTCGGGATTGGGCGACGGAGTGGTGGGGAAATTGCCGTCGGGAACGGCCTGCTCCTCTACCACGTTGACATTGGTAAAGCCCAGTTTTTTCAGCATACGGGGAATGAGTGTGATGCCCGTGCCATGCAGCGGGGTATAGACAATCTTGACATCGTGGTGGCGCTTTATGACATCAGGATTCAGCGAGTTCTTCTCCACGCGGTTCAGATAGACGCTGTCCACGTTCTCGCCTATAATCTCAATCTCCTCGTCGTGGCCGCTCATCTTCACGTCTTTCACATCCTTTATTTTCAGCACCTCGTCAATCACGTTCACATCGTGCGGCGGCACCAGTTGGCAGCCATCGTCCCAATAGGCCTTGTAGCCGTTATACTCCTTGGGGTTGTGCGATGCCGTGAGCATCACGCCCGTCTGGCAGCCCAGATGACGCACCGCAAACGAGAGTTCCGGCGTGGGGCGCATACCGTCAAACAGATAGACATGAAAACCGTTGGCAGCAAGCACATGCGCCGTGATTTCGGCAAACTCGCGACTGTGGTTGCGGCTGTCGTGCGAAATAGCCGCCTTGGGCTTGGCAATGCCAGCAAAGCACTTCTTCACATAGTTTGCCAATCCTTGCGTAGCCATCGCCACGGTGTATTTATTCATACGGTTAGTGCCAACGCCCATAATGCCGCGCAGACCGCCAGTGCCGAACTCCAGATTCTTGTAGAAACTCTCGTTCAGTTCGTTAGGGTTCGACATCATGTCGCGTATAGCCTGCTTCGTGGCCTCGTCATAGCCACCCTCCAGCCAAGCCTGAGCATTAGCCTTGGCCGAAGCATCAATATTCAATTCATTCAGATTCATAATAGAAAAGATTTTCAGATTGACAGATTTTCAAGACTTTCTAAATAGAAAGTTTTTCAAACTGCAAAGTTAGCATTTATTTTCGTTATTTCCTAATCTGCCACAATCCATACCCATCAAAACTAATAAAGCACTTATTAATAACTTCATTAGTAAGTCCTATATTACGTCACCCCTACAACCGACCTTTTGCATACTAAAATAAACTCCGACCAATTTGCAAACCAATCCCGAAGAAAACCCGAACAAAACCACCTCATAAAAAAGGTCATCTCCAAACCCCAAAAACGACCTTTTGAAAAAAAAAGGTTTGACTATCCCAAAAAAGAAAAAATGTAATCAAAAAATATCGTATATTTGCAAGCGATTTTAACTGAATATTAACGAAAATAATTGCCAATGAAGCATAGCGCATAGTTTATTATGCACATCATAGAATAGAAAAAAGCGAAGTAGCTTATCTGGTGCTTTTGGAACTTCGACAACTCTAAAAACCCTTCCAGACCGAGCGACAACGTTCTCGCGTTAAGCGTGGACTTGTACGTTGTAATTGGAAGGATTAGGTAGTCGAAGACCTCAAAAGCACCGATGAAGACTTAAAAGTTCCACGCTCTTTTTATGTGCATTTCTCAACCCTCCATCGGAACTACAAACAAAATCAATTTCAAATAAAAACCGACATGCCGATGGTATATAATAGGCAAAACTAAAATGAAAAAGATTGCACTAATCGTCTTTTTATCATTTATAACTGTTTGTGGAATGACCTATGCAAACAATGATTCAAAAAGCAACAAGAATTATAACATAACATTTTCTGATAAAAACGCTTCAGCACCATCCGCAAGAATTGACAACTTATACTACGACTTAGATAAAGGAACTATAAAGGTCACTGTTGTAATAGATGATGCCGTGCCAGGAAAACATTATAAAGTAAAAGTCACTCCGAAGAGTCAAGTTAAGGGGACTGTTGTTGAGGGTTCTTTATACTTAGATATATGGGTGGATAACGATAAATATGCAAGATCAACAAAAGGTGAAGTCGTTTTTCATTGCTATTCTGGTGATGCCAGCAACGCTCCATATTGTAGGGCGTATGATTTCGATGCTACAATTGTGAAAATATTGTGAGAATAGAATATTTTAGACGTTTATTGTTATTGAAATACCCTCAAAGGTTTTTATTTAACTTTCAAGGGGATATCTCTCACTTTAGCCGTTTTATAATAGTTCACAAAATTATACACTATGCTTACTGATTTGACAACAGCGGTGTAACATTAATCGAGCGTGGTTGTAAAATAACCACGCTCGATTTCAATTTTGAAGAACCCTTATTATGAAAAAAGGAACTCCAACCTATTCCACTTATCTCCCCCACGAGTCGCGGTCTAAACTTCTGTAGGTTATTGCTTCGCTTAGGTGCTCTACTGTTATGTTGGGCGAGGCGGCGAGGTCGGCAATGGTGCGCGCCACTTTCAGTATGCGGTCGTAGGCGCGGGCCGAGAGGCCGAGTTTGTCCATTGCCACTTTCATGCGATCCTGACACTCTGCGTCAAGCACGCAGTGCTCGCGAAATAGGCGGCTGTTCATCTGCGCGTTGCAGTGTATTCCGGCGTGCCCACGGAAACGTTCCTCCTGTATCTTACGGGCAGCAATGACGCGCTCGCGGATAACAGCACTGCTCTCGCCAGGCTTCATTTCCGAGAGTTTCTTGAACGGCACGGGCGTAACCTCAATATGAAGGTCAATACGGTCCATCAATGGGCCGCTGACCTTGTTCATATATTTCAATACTGCTCCTGGCGCGCAGGTGCACTCGATGGTGGGATGGTTGTAATAGCCGCAGGGGCAGGGATTCATGGCTGCCACAAGCATGAAAGCGGCAGGATATTCTACCGACATCTTGGCGCGCGAGATGGTTACACGGCGTTCCTCCATAGGTTGCCGCAACACCTCAAGCACCTGACGTCGGAACTCTGGCAACTCATCAAGAAAGAGCACTCCATTATGGGCCAAACTTATTTCGCCGGGTTGCGGATTGGCTCCGCCACCCACGAGGGCCACGTCGCTCACGGTGTGGTGTGGGGCTCGGAAAGGGCGCACGGCAATGAGTGAGTCCTCCTTGCGCATCTTGCCTGCCACACTGTGTATCTGTGTGGTTTCGAGCGACTCCTCGAGACTCAGCGGCGGCAGTATAGACGGCAGACGCTTGGCCAGCATACTCTTGCCAGCACCCGGAGGACCTATGAGTATGACGTTATGGCCTCCGGCAGCAGCAATCTCCATGGCACGCTTCACCTCTTCCTGCCCTTTCACGTCGGCAAAGTCAAACTCATACTGATTCAGATGGTTGGCAAACTCGGCACGCGTATCGACAATGGTCTGCTGCAGGTCGCCCTCGCCGTTTAGGAAATCGACAACCTCCTTGATATTGCTGGCGCCATAGACCTCGAGATTATTGACAATGGCGGCTTCGCGAGCGTTGTCGGCAGGCAGAATAAGACCCTTGTAGTGCTTGCGGCGAGCCTCTATGGCTATGGGCAGCGCACCTTTGATGGGGCGCAGGCTGCCGTCGAGCGAGAGTTCGCCCATGATGACGTATTTGTCGAGGTCGTCGGCACGCATCTGCCCCGAAGCGCCAAGTATGCCTATGGCTATGGCAAGGTCGTAGGCGGCGCCCTCTTTCCTCACGTCGGCGGGAGCGAGATTGACAACAATACGCTTGCCGGGGATATGAAATCCGTGTTGCGCCACAGCGGTGGCAATGCGCTGCTGGCTCTCTTTCACAGCGTTGTCGGGCAGTCCTACCATGGTGAAATTGACGCCGGGGTCAACGCTCACCTCCACAGTTATCATCATGGCATTGACGCCAAATATAGCGCTGCCAAAAGTCTTGACCAACATATTTTTAGTTTTTATGCAAAATCCTATTATGTTCTGACATAAATTACCAAGAAACTAAATACTAATGCTTTCCGAATAATTTATGCATAAAGAAAATGTCCATCAATTTGGAACACTTATAGCGTTATTCTTTAGCGGTTTCTGCTACCTGCTGCAGGGCTACGAGTTGGCTGTAGCGGCCGCCGAGGGCTATCAGTTGGGCGTGGGTGCCACGCTCCACTATACGCCCCTGCTCAAGCACCACTATCTCGTCGGCAGTCATAATCGTGGAGAGGCGGTGGGCTATGATTAGCGCGGTGCGGCCCTCCAACACGCTGTCGAGCGACTGCTGCACCTGGCGTTCGGTCTCGGTGTCGAGGGCGCTGGTGGCCTCATCGAAAATCAATATTTCGGGTTCCAGCAACACGGCACGCGCAATGCTGAGACGCTGACGCTGGCCGCCCGACAATCTGTCGCCTCCATCGCCGATATTGGTGTCGTAGCCTTTGGTCATCTGCATTATGAAGTCGTGTGCACCAGCCATACGCGCGGCATGCTCTATCTGCTGGCGTGTGGCAGCGGGGTTGCCAAAGGCAATGTTGGCCGCCACGGTGTCGTTGAAAAGCACCGTTTCCTGCGCCACGATGCCTATATGGCGCCGCAGGGTGGCAACATCGTAGTCGCGAATGTCGCGCCCGTCGATGGCTATCTGTCCCGAACTGACGTCGTAGAAGCGTGCCAGGAGGTCGGCCATGGTCGATTTGCCACTGCCGCTGCTGCCCACCAGCGCCACGCTGTGGCCCTTGGGAATGGTGAGGCAGATGTCGTGCAGCACGCTGATGTCGGCGTTATAGGCAAAGTCCACATGGCTGAACGTGATGTCGCTATGCAGCCTGTCGAACACCACACTGCCAGGCCTCTGCGCCACGCTGCCCTCGTCCTCGTCGAGAAACTCTTGCAGACGTGCGGCACAGGGGCGCCCCTTCTTGATTTGCGAAATGGCGGTGGAGATATTCTTGATGGGCTCTATCATCAGCACAAACATCATGATGTAGGAGATGAAGAGTTCGGGAGTCAGCCCTTGGTCGCCAGAGAACACGAGATAGCAGCCAAAAAGCAATATGCCTATGACCACCACGCTGCTCAGAAACTCGCTGAGAGGCGAGGCAAGATAGACGCGCCGATAGACACGGTTGCGCATACGCGTGAGTTCGCTGCTGCTATGTCGGAAACGGCGGTTGGAGAAATCTATAGCGGTATAGGCCTTGATAACCTTGAGCCCCATGATGGTCTCTTCCATGAGCGACATGAGGTAGGAGTTCTGCTCCTGCACGGCTTTGGACTGGCGCTTGAGCCTGTGCCCTATCACCGCCACGATGAGCAGCATAAAGGGCAGCATGGCAATGACAAAGAGCGTCAGTTTCACGCTGATATAGAGCAGCATGGCAAGGTAGAGTACGGCGCTGAGTATGGCACTGATGAGCATCTGCAGCGAGCCGATGACGTTCTCCTCGTATTCCGACATATCGCCGCTGAAACGTGCCAGCATATCGCCTTTACGATGGATGCCATAGTAGGACACCGGCAGCCGCATAGCCTTGGCAAAGAGGTCGTTGCGCAGGTCGCGCACAACCTTGGCTCGGATTACGGCAATCTGCACCGCAGCGCCATAGGAGAAGATGTTTTTGAGCGAATAGACTACGAAAATGAGCAGCGAGAAAAGCAAGATGGCTTTCATCTGCCCGAAGGATATAAGCCAGTCGTAGAGGCTGTTGAGCCCCTGCGACAGCAGCGTGGCCTGCGATGATGGCGCCACCGATGCGCTCTCGCCGCCAAACAGCAGGCGGAGAAAGTCGGACACCGACAATGCGGTGCACATCACCGCAGCCACCGACAGCACTACCAGCACCACAAAGAAAAGTGTGCGCCAGAGGTGCTGCCGTATGTAATGCAAAGTGAGCATTTACACCAATTTATAGCCAACGTAGTTGTGCGGCGTGATGCGCTTGATGCGTTCTTTCACCTCGGCGGCGACGTCGAGACCCTCCACAAAATCGGCAATGGTCTGGGCGGTAACCTTGCTGTTGGTGCGCGTCAGGGCTTTCAGTGCCTCGTAGGGGTTGGGGAAGCCCACGCTACGCAGTATGGTCTGTATAGCCTCAGCCACCACGGCCCAGTTGTTCTCAAGGTCGTCGTAGAGAGCCTGCTCGTTGAGCAGCAGTTTGCCCATACCCTTTTCGAGCGAGGCCAACGAGATGATGGTGTGTGCGATAGGCACGCCGATGTTGCGGCTCACGGTGGAATCGGTCAAGTCGCGCTGCATACGCGAGATGGGCAGTTTGTGGCTCAGATGCTCAAAAATGGCATTGGCAAGACCGAGATTGCCCTCGGCATTCTCAAAGTCTATGGGGTTCACCTTGTGGGGCATGGCAGAACTGCCAACCTCGCCAGCCTTGATTTTCTGCTTGAAATAGTTCATCGAGATATAGGTCCAGATGTCGCGGCAAAGGTCGATGAGGATGACATTGATACGCTTGCAGGCATCAAAATAGGCGGCCATATTGTCGTAGTTCTCAATCTGCGTGGTGTATTGCAGACGCTCCAGCCCGAGATGATTGGCCACAAAGTCGTTGCCGAAGGTGCGCCAATCAACATCGGGATAAGCCACGAGGTGGGCGTTCATATTGCCTGTGGCGCCACCGAACTTGGCCGAGAAAGGTATCTGCTTGAGCATCTCTATCTGACGGCGCAGACGATAGGCAAAGACCTCAAACTCTTTGCCCAGCGTGGTGGGCGAAGCGGGCTGGCCGTGGGTGTGGGCCAGCATGGGAATGTCCTTCCACTCCTGTGCACGCTCCTCTACCAAGGCCAAAATCTTCTCGTAGTAAGGCAGCAGCACCTGCTCGTGGCACTCCTTCATAGAGAGCGGCACCGAGGTGTTGTTGATGTCCTGCGAGGTGAGTCCGAAATGGATAAACTCCTTGTAGGGCGTCAGACCCATGGTATCGAAATGGCGTTTCAGAAAATACTCCACGGCCTTCACGTCGTGGTTGGTGGTTTTCTCTATCTCCTTTATTTCCTCGGCATCCTTGTCGGTGAAATTGCGATAGATGTCGCGCAGACGCTCCTGAAGCGCGCTGTCTTTCATCTCCGACGAGAAGCCCAGTTGCTGCGAGAGGGCAATGAAATATTCTATCTCCACGCGCACGCGATAGCGAATGAGCGCGCCTTCCGAGAAATAAGCGGCCAGGCTGTCAACCTTGCCACGATAGCGCCCGTCGATGGGCGAGATTGCATTGAGTGTATTCATAATCTATGATGTGTTTTTTCTACAAGTTCTCTATTCATAAATTCATATTTTTCCAGCACCTTGCGAACAGTGCGGCTATGGGTGGCCTCGGCAAGCCCGCGCGCATAGGTGGTGTTGTGCATATCGGTGCCCAGCAGTTCGACCCATCCGCGCTCTATCATTTTCAGAGCGCGCTTTTGTGGCTCACCGCCATAGAAACCGCTCAACGACAGAATGTTGCACTGGAATATGACCCCCTGGTCTTTCAGTTTCTCGAATTTCGACGAGTCAACGTCGAGATACAGGTATCGCTCCGGATGCGCCAAAATGACCTGCTGGTCGTTCATCTGTATGTCGTAGATTACCTTCTCGAACCCCATACGGTGGTGGTGCATCGAGATTTCGAGCAGCAGATAGTTGTCCACGCCAATCTTCAAGAAACGAGGATTGACCAGCCTGTCCTGAAAGCCATCGTCAATGCGGTATTCGCCACCAATGCCCTGCAACTCCATCTCCACGCCACTGTCGGCGAGATATTGTTTCAGTTCACCATAGCGGCGCACAATGTCGTCCTCGTCGTTGTTGTAGCGCGGAAAGTTGAAATGCGGGGTGACAAACATCTTGCGAAAACCCGCCTCCCACATCGTGCCAATACATTCGGCACTCATTTCGAGGCTTTCGGAACCATCGTCAACGCCCGGCACCATGTGGTTGTGCATATCGACGCCCAATACCTCAAATATCGGCTCTATCTTGTTTTTTCGTTTCAGAAAGTCAAACATAAAATAGCGTGTCTTGTCAATCAATTCTTACTATACTCGCTCCCAAGAGGCGCAGACGCTCGTAGATGTGCTGATAGCCACGGTCTATCTGCTCTATGTTGTCTATGCGGCTTTTGCCCTCGGCGCTCAAGGCCGCTATCAGCAGCGACACACCGGCGCGAATGTCGGGCGACACCATGTTGAGGCCCCTCAGCCTGTGCTGGCGGTCCAGACCTATGACCGTGGCGCGATGCGGGTCGCACAAGATTATCTGCGCGCCCATGTCAATCAGTTTATCGACAAAGAACAGGCGGCTCTCAAACATCTTCTGATGTATCAGCACGCTGCCCTTGGCCTGGGTGGCCACCACAAGCGCAATGCTTATGAGGTCGGGCGTGAAGCCGGGCCACGGCGCGTCGGAGATGTTCATTATCGAGCCGTCCATGAAACGCTCTATCTCGTAGTGCTCCTGCGACGGCACATAGAGGTCGTCGCCTTTCTGCCACACCTCTACGCCCAGCCTGCGGAACACCTGCGGTATCAGGCCCAGATGCTCTACATGGGCGTTCTTTATCACTATGTCGCCTTGCGTCATGGCCGCCATGCCTATAAAACTGCCTATCTCAATCATGTCGGGCAGCAGGCGGTGGGTGCAGCCGTGGAGTTCTTTCACGCCCTTGATGGTCAGCATGTTCGAGCCCACGCCCGAAATCTTAGCACCCATAGCGTTCAGCATTTTGCACAACTGATAGACGTATGGCTCGCAGGCGGCATTCATGATGGTGGTAGTGCCTTCGGCCAGCACGGCAGCCATAACGATATTGGCAGTACCCGTGACGCTGGCCTCGTCAAGCAGCATATAGCAGCCCTTCAGCCGTTTGGCACTTATCTCGTAGCCATCGAGCCTCACCGACCCCACGGTCTTGCGGTTGTAGCGCTTGTATTCTACCTTGGCACCCAGTTTCTCCATGCCGATGAAATGGGTGTCGAGACGACGGCGGCCTATCTTGTCGCCACCCGGCTGGGGTATCAGCACGCGCCCAAAACGCGAAAGCAGCGGCCCCACAAGCAGTATGCTGCCACGCAACTCCGTGGCCTGGGTGGCAAATTCTGCCGTCTCTATCTTGCCTATGTCTATATTGTTGGTCCTGAACTCGAAAGTGCGGCTCCACGGGTCGAGGGGTGGCACCGAAGGTTTCACCTTGCGCACACTAACGCCCAGCAGCATCAGCAGGTCGATGAGTTTGTTCACATCGCGTATGTCGGGCACATTCTCTATCACCACCTTGTCATTAGTCAGCAGCACGGCGCACAGCACCTGCAGAGCCTCATTCTTGGCCCCCTGCGGCACTATCTCGCCCTTCAGCGGATGTCCGCCCACTATTTCAAAAGATGCCATAAAGTTGTTTTTACTTTGTGTGTATTGTCAATCCCATCAAAACCATCAATCAGTTTTTCTTCTTCTTTTTCTTGTTCTTGCGGCGGTCGGTAACATCGTCGGGCTGCACGCCACTGTCGGCAGGCAGCACTATCTCCGTGCCGGCGGCAATATGTATCTTGCCACCGCTCACGCGCTCCATCTGGTCTATGATTACATCGTCGTCCACCGAGTCGCGGTTCCACGCCAGATAGTTGCGCTTCAGCGCCTCGGCCAGTTGCGCCTCCAGCACCGTGCGCTCCTCGCCCTCGGCCATACCGCTCACCTTCTCTATCATGCGTTCCAAGATGCGACCATAGTGACGATAGCGTATGTCGCCATCGCTGTAATCCAACTTCTTGGGCGAAAACCGCAGCGACGGGTCGTGGCTCACCTCAAAGGGAGTGTCCACGTCAAGTTCGCCGCCAGCAAGCACCATCAGATGGTCCCACAGGCGACGCCGATAGTCGACATGGTCGCGCACATGAGGATTTACCTGTGCCATAACGTTCACTATGGCCTCTGCAACCTGCGTCCTACGTCCACGGTCCTCTATGCCTTTGGCGTACTGCACAAGTTTGTACACATTACGCCCATAGTCCATAATCTCTATTTTCTCTCGTTTCGTATTGTATTCCATGCGTATGATAGTTTTCTTTTTCGGACATCCTAATCTCCAAGCAGTCTGAACTGCGAATGTCCAAACATCCGGTATTCCGAAAGACCACCCCAGCCCATCATGCCATAGTCATAGCAGTAGAGCGGCAACGGCATATTCTCACTACGGATATATTCCATGTAAAGCGACAGATAGTTGTCCTTGCCAAAGCGGTATTGCATTGCCGCCGAGGCTCCTACGGCATATCCGTCACGCCCGTCGGCAAGCCACGGACTCATATTGCCCTGCATCATAAACACCGAGGCGGCAACCGTCAGACGCTCGTTAACCCTCACAATGCCGTCAAAGTGCATATAGTTCATCGACCTCTGGCGCCGCGGCGCGAAACTCCTGTCGAGGCCACGCAGATGCACGTCGCCATAGGAAAAACCTTTGGAATGGCCGAAGCCTCCGCTCAGCACCACACGGTCGGACAACTTATAAGACAACTCCGGATTAAGAAACGTGTAGCCCAGCGTGCTGCCCCAGCCGCTAAACACCCCAGTGCCCAAAGAGACACTGCCGTGCAGCCTGTCGGCAACGGATTCTCCCTCACGCGCCATCCTGCTGCTGTCCGACACATCGGCGGCCTGGTCGGCGTCAAAATAGACGCGGCGCAACTCCTGTCCCCTCGCCGTGAGAGCGACAAAGACAATGAAAGCAACAACAATAAAGATGCCCTTTTTCAACAAGCCTTTTTATTTTTAATGGGTCAATACTCTTATTTCTTAAAAGTTACAAAAGTACAAATTTTCCACCTACCCACCAAATTAAAGATTTTCCGCCTGCCACATAACAGAAAACACACCACCTTGTCACATTGTAAATATATGACCTAAAAACAATTAAAACATATTTAGGCTGGAGCCTATATTTCCATCAAGCGGTTGAAACTTGGCGGGATAGGCGTTTCGAAGCGCAGCACCTTGCACGTTATGGGATGGCGGAAATGCAGGCGCATGGCGTGGAGGGCCAATCGATTGATTGGCGAGATGTCGTCTTTGTAGCCATACATCGGGTCGTGGACCACGGGATGCTTCATTTCGCGCAGGTGTACGCGTATCTGGTTGCGGCGGCCTGTGTCAAGGTGCAGTTCAAGCAATGAGTAGCGGCGTGAACGGCGCAGCACCTTGTAGTGTGTTATGGCTTCTTTGCCACCGTTGTCGAAGGGCGACGACAACACACAATACTGTCCATCGGTAAGCCACGAGCGTATAGTGCCGCTATCCTGCTCCACATTGCCCCACGCTACGGCCACGTAGGCACGCTCGGTAACGATACCCTTCCAGTCGGCCTCGAATGCCTGCGACACTTGTTTCGATTTAGACACTACCATCAGTCCGCTGGTGTCGCGGTCCAAGCGATGCACAATATGCGCATGACAAGTCTGATGGGTGTAGGATAGGTATTGGTTCAGTATAGTGATAACTGTCTGGTCGTTAGGCTTCTTACTATAAGAAAGAAGGCCCGTGTGCTTGTTCACGACTATGAGGTGCTGGTCTTCAAATATTATGTCGAGGCCCTGCGGCACAAAACGCTCACGAAAGCCTTTGCGTTGCAGGCTTACCACCATGCCAGGCTGCAACGGATAGTTGAACTGCGACACTTTTTTGTCATCAACATAGACCTCGTTGGCTAACATCTCTTTTATGCGTGTGCGGCTCGCATCGGGCATCTTTGACACCAAAAAATCCATCAACGAAGCGCACTCCCCTACCCTATATTCTGTCTTTTTCATTTTTTAGGTTTTCAACAAATAATGTTTCACGTGAAACATTTATTTTTAGACGATTTTAACCGTTTCACGTCAGTTATTAACAGCCTCGGCCGGACCGTCATCGTATATTTTCAAAATCTCGTATTCGTTGCCCGTATTCTTTATGAATTTCATCATGTCGGCATTGGAAATTACCAACGAGGCACGATTGTCGTTGGGATGAAAGGCCACCTTTTCTGCATCAAGCAAATTTTCGTCAACAAACAATGTAACATCTTGATTTACATCGTTAACCAAGGTAAACAACGACACTGAGCCTGGTTTCACACCCAAGTATTTCATCATTCTCTCGGGCGACGCAAATGACAATTTGCCCTGATGCAACTGCTTCTCAATGGCATGAATGTCCATCTGCGAGGTTGATTTCATAATAACCAGATAATGGCGGTTGCCCTTATGGTTACGAAAAAACAAGTTTTTGCACAACGTTGTTCCCTCGCCACGATAAAACTGTGCGGCAATCTCTATGGTCGGAGCCTCGGGATGCTCATAATAGTCAAACTCAATGCCCAACTCTTTGAGCCGCTCATAAACCTGCGGTTGACCTATCATATCTTTCAAGTCCATATACTACTTAATAATACCCAACTGCTTCGACATTTCGAGCATACGGACTATAGGTTTCTTGGCGGCCTCTATCAATGCCTTATCCATAACTATTTCGGGACTCTCGTCGCGCAGACAGGCATAAAGTTTTTCAAGCGTGTTGAGTTTCATGTGATGACACTCGGCACACGAGCAGCACTCTACCCCACCCTCTTGGTTTTCCACTGTGATGAACTCACGCTCTGGAAACTGCTTTTTCATCTCGTAGAGGATGCCGCCTTCGGTGGCAACGATAAACTGTTTTTTTTCCGATTTGGCAATATATGTGAGCATGGCCTTGGTGGAACCCACAAAGTCGGCAACATGGAGCAGCGCGCTGTTACATTCTGGGTGGGCTATGACCGAGGCCTTGGGATAGCGCAGTTTCAACTTCAAGATGCTCTCAGCCTGCATGGCATCGTGTACCGTGCAGACTCCGTTCCACAGCAGCATATTACGTCCAGTGACGCTGTTGATATATCCGCCAAGGTTCTTGTCGGGGGCAAATATAATCTTCTGGTCCGCAGGCAACGAGCGCACAATCTTTTCTGCATTGCCCGACGTGCAGATAATGTCGGACAGGGCCTTTATCTCCGCAGTACAGTTGATATAGGATATTACGATATGGTCGGGATACTGCGCCTTGAAAGCAGCGAAATCCGAGGCCGCGCACGACTCAGCCAACGAGCAACTGGCCGCCATGTCGGGCAGCAAGACTTTGCGCGTAGGGTTGAGGATTTTGGCCGTCTCCGCCATGAAATGGACACCGCAGAAAACGATGATGTCGGCCTCGCTACGCTGCGCCTCTTGAGCCAAGGCAAGGCTGTCGCCAATATAGTCCGATAGTTCCTGTATTTCGTCGCGCTGGTAGTAGTGCCCCAGTATCACAGCGTTCTTTTCTTTCTTCAAACGAATAATCTCGCTCTTTAACTGCTCGTTATTCATAGAGTTAGGTATTTGTTACAACAAAAAATAATAAAAGCAAAAGTAATCATTTATAACCGTTATAACACAAAAATATATATGCCTACAATCTAACCAGAAAAGAAAGGAAAACCGCTATATGTAAATATAATCAAAAGTTATCTTTTATTTTACGGAAGTTCCGCTGCCTATTTTTTTTAGTGATATGATGTCATTCTCAATTATTAGCAAAAATCATGTATCTTTGTACTCGATAATTTGATTAAATGGAATATTTTTAATGTTTGAAATACGAAACATCTTTCCCACTCATAGGTAGAACCGTTTTATATCATCATTATTTATATTCTTTTTTATTTTTTTTTTCTCTTGGTTGTTAGTTTTGGTTATAACTCTGTAACTTGCTTTTAATCAATACTTATTGTGTTTATTTGTATGGTTTGTAAGGGTAGAATAACTTGTGAAAAATGATGGTTTATTAACAATGGGCATATTCGAATTTTTATTCCACATTCAATCAACATAGATATTATGTGCTTATGAACACGGGTATGTTTATTTGTCGTAATATGCTTTATTATAGAAATGTAGTGGGTGTTGTTGATAAAAAAGGCAATCTGTTAATTCCTTAAGAAATGAGTGTTTTAGGCAAAAAGCGTAATTTTGCAGTCTGTTTTATTTTTTAACAATCGTAAAAATGAAAGAAATTATTCCTATAGCGTGCGACCATGCGGGATATGAACTAAAACTCGCTGTTATAAAGCATCTGCAAGAACTCGGTTTCGACGTTAAAGACTACGGTACCAACAGTGCCGATAGTTGCGACTACCCTGACTATGCTCATCAGGTCGGCAGAGTTATTAATAATGGTACCTATAAACGCGGCATCGTGATATGCGGTAGCGGTAACGGTGTGCAGATGACCGTAAACAAATATCCTAATGTGCGCTGCGCCCTCTGCTGGACTCCTGAAATTGCTCATCTTGGCAGGCAGCATAACGATTGCAATATAATATCTCTTCCTGCCCGCTTTATCAGTGAGGAGTTGGCATTGCAGATTGTTGACGAGTATCTTAACACTGCCTTTGAGGGTGGACGCCATCAGCGCAGGGTTGAGAAGATAAACAAGTTGATTTAATAGATATGACTGACAACGATTTGTTGAAGGTAGTATTCTCGTGTATCGACAATACTACGCTTGAGGGATGTGACACAAGGCAGAAGATTGAGCAGTTATGCAACGATAGTCGCTCGCTGTGCGATCCTTCGCGTGGCATAGGCACTGTTGCTTCGGTGTGCGTCTATCCCGTTTTTGTACGCCAGGCCAAGAGTCTGCTTGCTGACAGCGGTATAAAGGTGGCTTGCGTGGCTGGTGCTTTTCCGGCTGGGCAGTCTCCAATAGAGGTCAAGTTGGCAGAAGTGCGATATGCTGTTGACGAAGGTGCCGATGAGGTTGATATGGTGATTTCGCGCGGTGCGTTGATAGAGGGGAAAGAGCAGCAGGTGTATGACGAGATTGCTGCCATTCGTGAGGCTACGCAGGGCAGAACGCTTAAAGTGATATTAGAAATTGGCGAGTTGCCAACAAGCGAACTTATAATGAAGGCGTCGCAGATTGCCATAAAGGCTGGTGCCGACTTCATAAAGACTTCGACGGGCAAGATAAAAGTGGGTGCAACGCCAGAGGCAGCATCTATAATGCTCTCTGCCATAGAGCAGAACTATAAGGAAACAGGCCGTATGGTGGGATTGAAAATAGCCGGAGGCGTTTCTACACCAGAGCAGGCACTTGATTATGCAAAAATGGCATATAGTTTGTTTGGTGACCATTATTTTAACAATCAGTATTTTAGAATAGGTGCAAGTCGTCTTGTGAGTAGTTTGTATTCATTTTTAACATTTTAATTTTACGAATTTTCTGCTTTTTTTGTTATTTTGCTTTTTTTAAGAAATAAGTTAAATAACTTAAAATAGAGTTAAATTATTTGTCAATGAAACCGTTACAGAAGAAACTGGCTCGCTACACGGCCCCTCAGGAAGCCAAGGCAAAAGGTATCTATCCCTATTTCACTCCCATTTCGTCGGAGCAGAACACCGAGGTGTTTGTGAAAGACAGGAAGGTACTTATGTTTGGCTCTAATTCCTATCTGGGACTCACCAACCATCCGAAAATCAAAGAGGCTGCCAAAGCCGCTATCGACAAGTATGGTACGGGTTGCGCGGGTTCGCCATTCCTCAACGGCACTCTTGACATTCATATCCAACTGCAAGACGAACTGGCCGAGTTTCTCGGTAAGGACGGGGTGATGCTCTTTTCGGCAGGTTTCTTGGCTAATGCAGGCGTTATTCCTTGCATCACAGGTCGCAACGATTATGTAATCTACGACGAGCGCGACCACGCCTCCATTATGGACGGCAAGCAGATGACCTTTGCAAAGACTATCAAATATAAGCACCGCAATCTTGAAGACCTTGAACGAGTACTTAACAATTGCCCCATAGAGGCTGCTAAACTTGTTGTTACTGACGGTGTTTTCTCTATGGAAGGTGATGTGGCTCAGGTTGATAAACTCGTTGAGATATGCAACAAATATGATGCTACGCTGATGGTTGACGAGGCCCATGGTCTGGGTGTTTTCGGTCGCGAAGGCCGTGGCACATGCGACCATTTCAACCAGTTACCAAATGTCGATTTGGTGATGGGTACTTTCTCTAAGTCGCTTGCATCAGTGGGTGGCTTCATCGCTGCCGACAAGGATACTATTAACTGGATGAAACACAATGTGCGCCCCTACATTTTCACTGCTTCCATCACTCCTGCTTCAACTGCTTCGGTGCTTGCTGCCTTGCATATCATGCGCACCGAGCCCGAGCGCAATGCCAAATTGTGGGAAAACACACATTATGCTCTGAAATCGTTCCGTGACCTTGGTTTCGAGATTGGCAATACGGAAACGCCTATCATTCCGCTCTTTATTCGCGACAACGATAAGACCTTCATGCTGACACACATGCTCTTTGAGGAGGGTGTGTTTGTAACGCCGGTTATTGCTCCCGCTGTTCCGTCAGAGGACACCCTTATTCGTGTAGCCCTCATGGCAACCCACACCCATCAGCAGATAGACTACGCAGTAGAGAAAATCCACAAGTGCGTCAAGCAGTTGGGTATTCTTTAGGCAGTACAGGTATTGTCTAACCATTAATAATCAAAGATATGAGCAACGTCGTTATCAAAGAGGTGCAGGGTCGTAGTGCTCTGCGTAAGTTTATTGCTTTCCCTAACAAGTTGTTCAAGGATGTGCCATCCTATATTCCTCCATTGAATAGCGACGAGGTTAAATTGCTGACGCCGAAAAATCCTTCGTGGGAACATTGCAGTTGTGCGCTGTTCTTGGCCTATCGTGGCGAGGAGATAGTGGGTCGTGTGGCGGCAATCATCAACCATACTGTCAACGAGCATTGGAACAAGAAGGCTGTGCGATTCGGCTGGTGCGATTTCATCGAGGACTATGCTGTTTTCGAGGCGTTGATAAACCGTGTGGCGGAATATGGCAGAGAGCATGGCATGGAAGAGATAGAAGGACCTTTCGGTTTCACCGATATGGACAAGGAATGTTGGGTTACCGACAATTTCGATGCCCGTCAGAATCTCTCAACGCTCTATAATCCCGAATACTATGTGCGTTTTGTGGAGCGTATGGGCATGGAGGTGAAATGCCGTTGGCAGCAGTATAAGATTCCTGCCAATCAGCCTGTGCCGGACAAGGTGGCGCGTATCAACGAGATTGTGAAGCAGAAATACGGTGTGCGTGTGCTGCATTTCAAGAAGCGCAGCGAAATATATCCATACGCGCGCAAGTTCTTCCTCACGCTTAACGACACTTTCAAAGACCTCTACGATTTTGTGCCGCTTACCGATAAGGAAATCGATGTCTATATCAAGGAATATTTCCCGTTCATCAACCTTGATTATGCTAATTTCGTGGTTGATAAGGACGACAACCTTGTGGCTTTCGGTCTTTCTATTCCCGACCTCAGCGAGGCCTATAAGAAGGCCAATGGCAAACTCTTCCCCTTTGGCTGGTATTATATTTTGAAGGCCTTAAAGCGTTTCGACACCATCGACTTGTTGCTCAATGGTGTGCATCCCGATTGGCAGCGTCGTGGCGTTCACAGTCTCTACTATGCCGAGATGAACCGCAACGCTATCCGCGACGGCGTTACGACTTCGTACAGCAATCCTCAAATCATTGGCAACGAGGCCGTAAAGATTTGGGAGACCCAGTTCCAAGCCGAACCGCTGATGCAGCGCGCAGTTTGGGGCAAGAAGATTTGATTTAAAAGAAAGGTCGTCATTTGTGGCGACCATTTCCATTTTAATACTATGACGAAACGGATTTTATGCGGTTTGACGTTGCTGCTCTTAATGATAGGGTGGCAGACATCGGCTGTTGCAGTTGAAAATTTGTATCGTCAAGTTACCGATGGCATTATTGATTGTACTGACGACCGCCCGCAATGGCAAGACGTTGGAATGTGCGATTTGCTGGCTATCGGAGGCAATAGTACGCTGACGTCACCGACTACGGTAAGGGTGGTACAAAACAGTGCATCAAGCGGTACCGCCACGGCTCATGCTGTTGTGGCACGACATTACCGCGTGAATAGGCTGTTGGTTCACTGCCATCGTCACACGGTCAGTGGCTATATTTATTTAATACGCTGTCTCAGACTCTGATTCCACGGGTATAATTGACTCTTGCGGGCGTGGGTTGCCACGCCCTGTTGTCATATATTATAAACTCTTACGTGGAAATCAATGGAATATATTCAAAAATCAATTTATTCACGGCCAGAAATACGCTGTGTGCTGATGCCGTTATGGCCAGCGTGGGCGCTTGCGGCTGTCGGTGCAGTGTGTGCTGTGGTATTCTTCTTTGGAGAGATATCCGAAGGAGGAGCATGGTTAGCGCTTGGTGGAATGTTTGTGGGTGGTGTAGCACTGCTCACGGTTCTATGCTATTGGCTGTTCGGTGACTCACGTCGTCCATACCATCGTACACTGCACGTTGTACTCGAACCTACCTACGCATTTTATGCTGCATCTGCGGAGAAGCAGATTGTGGCCGCATTGGAGGCTGGCGATGAGTGTGCGTTGGATTCCGTAAAACGTCAGACTAAAACTGAATTATTGTTGATTCGCTACAGCGATAAGGTTAGTCGTATCTGTTATTCGCAACTGATGCGCATTGAGGAGGAACACTACATTCCACTCACAAATATAATAATAAATGAAAAAAAATAAAGACAATGGAACATTACCCAACTATAGATGAATATGTTGCCATGCAGATGGGCGACAAGATTACTATTAAAGCCAACTCTCTTCTGCCTAGTTTAATGGTTTTTGCCGTAGGTATAGGTTCGCTTATTTTGATTCGCACAGAAGGGTTGCCAGACGTCCTGATGGCTACGTTACTCACAGTCGGTCTTATTGGCACGGCTGTGGGCATGATATTGACCGCTATGTGTCTCACTAAGGCGTTGTACCACTATGTCTATCAGCCCACAGATTGTCGTATGCGGCGGTGCAAATGTTACCTTAGCAACGATGACTACCGTCGTTGTGTTGAGGCATTTGGTGTAGGCGACACGAATTTCTTAACAACGTTACAGTTTGTGGCTAGCTCTAACAACGTTCTGGACATTCTCTATAGCCGTGATCAGACCATAGCATTGTTGCAAGTTGGTCGTTACGACTACGGTCCTTTTAGGCCAGAAACGCCTGTTATTCTCCTTACGGGCAAAGAGGTTTCGATGCTGCATACACTTTGCAAATGAAATACACCTGCTGACTGTAATTATGTCTTAGCCGTTCCGTATGTTCAGATGCGGGGCGGCTGTTTTTTCGCTTGGGTTTGATTTGTTCGTTTTTTTTAACTTTTGTAGTAGTCGCGGAGGATGTTTACGAAGCAGTTGCCTGAGACTATGCGTTTTAGTGCTACTGAGGCCCACTGCTCAAGGTTGGCTACTACGTAGCGGAATCGTGGGTGACGGCATTCGGCAATCTTTACTAGGCGCTGGGCCATTTTTTCGGGTCGTAGGCCGCCGTTCTCCTCTTTCTCGATAAGTTGCAGGCTGTGGGTGAAAACAGGGCCGTAATCGGCGTCTTTCAGCGTTGTGTCGCTGTTGCGACGCGAGGCGGTGAACCCTGTGGCAAAGTCGCCTGGCTCGACAAGGCTGACGTCGATGCCGAAGCGCTTGACCTCGGCACTCAGTGCCTCGGAAAAGCCTTCGATGGCGAATTTGGAAGCGGAATAGAAACCTTGATAGGGCAAACCCATAACGCCACCTATTGAACTGATATTGATTATTCTACCGCTGCGCTGCTTACGCATGTGGGGCAGCACTGCCTGGCACATGTTGACGCAGCCCATGAAGTTGGTGCCCATCTGCAGGTCTATCTCTTCGGGTGTGGCGAGTTCGAGGGCGCCGCCGATGCCCATGCCGGCGTTATTTATTAGTACATCTATTTTGCCTTCTCGGGCTATAATGTCTGCTATTGCTTTGCTGATGGCGTCGCGGTCGCGCACGTCGAGGGCTACGTTCTCTGCATTATTGATGGCGGTGCCACGGCGGCTGATGCCGTAAACCTTATGGCCTCGGCTTGCCAACTGTTCGGCGGCCTCTTTGCCAAAGCCCGAGGAGGTGCCAGTGATGATAATGACTTTTTGCATAGGATGTGTTTTTTCGAAAAAAAATATAATTTTTGGTTGAGGCAGTAACATCTTATAGAATATTCCCGTTCCATAGGTCTGACAGGAATTCCATAACAGGAATTATTTCTACTCCGTTCATTCGTCGGCGATAAGTGTCGAGCGAAACGACGATTAGACGGCTATTGGGGAAGTCTTCGGCAAATGCTTTTAACCCATGCAGATGTCGTGATTTTATCTCCTCGCATGATTTCACTTCAATTGCCACTCGTCCCTCGCCGATAATGGCATCGACTTCATATCCTGATGTGGTGTGCCAATAGGTTAGTTTTTCGTCGGATTGGTGGTATCCGAGCCATGCTATCAGTTCTTGTATAATGAAGTGTTCAAAGGAGTGCCCGAACAACTCACTGCCAGGTTCCATGTTGCGTCGTCCAAGTAGGAAGTTGGTGATGCCTACATCGTAGTAATAGAATTTGGGCGAAAGCAGTGCAGTTCGTTTCTTGCTTAATGTAAAGCCGGGTATAAGGTAGCCCACAAGGGTGTCTTGAAGTATTTCGAAATAGGATTTAACGGTGCGATAGTCAATGCCGCAATCTTGTGCTACATTTTTATATACCAGCATTTCTCCGTCGCTTTGTGCCGCCACCTCAAGGAATCGCGAAAAGGACTGCAGGTTGCGGGATATGGCTTCTTCGCGTATTTCTTCATTCAGGTAAACATTGATGTATGCTCTAAAACGTTCCCAGGGTTTGTCCACTAAATAGTGGCGCGGAATCATACCGTTGTTAACGGCTTTGACGATATTGAAGTCTGGTATCTCAGCACTTACAAGTGGATATAGCACTTTTCGTATTGCCCTACCCCCTAGCAGGTTTGCGCCGTATCGTTTCAGTTTTCGTGGACTTGAACCACTAAGAATGAAACGAATACCTCGGCGCTGGATCAGTGAATGTACCTCGTCGAGGAGTTGTGGAATTTTTTGTACTTCATCAATAACTACGGTGTCGTTTGGACCTAACGAGTCAAGCTCCTCGCCCAACAATTCCGGACGACGAAGCAGTCTGTTGTAGTCTTTGGCACGCAGTAGGTCATAGCGATGGCTATTAGGAAACAATTCGTCTAGCAAGGTGGTTTTACCGACTTGGCGAGCACCCCATAAAAAAATGCTATCATTGTAGTCGGTCTCAAGACTTAATATTCTATTCAGCATAATGTATTTATTTTATGAAATAACTACATATATATGTTGTTTTTTCATAATCATTCTACATTAGAAACGTTGGTGATTGCTGAATATTGTGTAAGATGACGTTTTTAATATTGTTGTAATAAAATTGGTTTGGATGAAGAATTTTCAAGTATTTAATATTGTTTGGTCAATTTTTAGGGTTGTTAAAATGTTGTTTTAGTTGGTGGAATAGGTGGGATTTTGTGTCGGTTCACAAGGTTGTGGACCACAAGGTTGTGAACTTTGGGTGGCGCGGTGTTTTTTGCTTCTTATAGAAAGCAAAAATATGATAAAAATGCTTTTTGCAGAAAGCAGATGATGTTTTGAAAAATGAATTTTTGTTTGAAAGACAGGATGTTAGGTTCTTGCCTGCTTGTTGATGGCATGGAGATGCCTCGAGGTAACAAACTGCCGCTGTGGTTGTTGGGGGGATTTATTAGTTTATACAAATAGCAGCGGCGGATGTCAAATCCGCCGCTGTATAATTTAAAATAGTATGTTTGTATAGATATATTCAATATAATGAATAGGGGCTCAATTATTATAATTTATTTTCTTGATAATACTCGGTTTTGAATAAAATGAATAAGTATAATTGCTGGAAATATAATACAATAAATTACAATATTTATAACTTCATAAGAAGTGTGGAAAACATCTGCTAATGTATAGAGCATTCCCATACAAGCTACAAATTGTAATTGTATAGAATACGCTAAAAATTCTTTAAATACAACAAATGTAAATATTAAATATAAAACTAGTAATATACTATTTATTGTAAAATATTTCCAACTTCTCTTAACGAGAGATTTGCATAAAGTATATAAAGCACATAAAATACAAATTATAGGTAATAAATAGATGCAGATTAAAACACTACTCGTATAATAATCTAATCCAAATATCTTACCTATAATAAATAGACCTCCACAACATAAAGCAAAGATAAAGTGTATCATATTATACTAAATTTATTTATAATGCTGCAAAACATTATCACATATTGAAATAAACATATGTTCCGCCTATTGAAACTTTATATCTATAATTTCTAGCAGCCATTCCATCTTGTGTGGAATTTGTTGGATGTGGATTGTCCGGATACATGGATTGCCAGTTCTGTTGTCCTAATTGGTTTTGTGAAGTACTATAATTCCAAATCTGACCATTATGGTATCTCAGGTTTACTAGAGATGTTCTTCCGTCATTTGAGAAATATACGCCTTGAATGATTCTATCTGAATTATTGCCATAGTTGTTATTATAACCGTTGTTTTGGTAACTTGTTGTTGAATTATTGTTATTTCCTTGAAGAAGTGCTTTTCTTACAGCTTGTTCTCCATATTGTTGAATGGCTTCTGCTATTTGACGGTTTAATGCTGGGTCAGATGTCATTAGGTCACGTGGAACATACTGAGCGTAGGCAATCGCACTGATGCAAAAGAGCATAATTAACATTAGTTTTTTCATTGTCTAATCCCTAATTTTGTGTCGGGCGCAACTTTTATTCTTGCGGTGCCTACAAGTTGGAAAAATGAAAAAAACAAAGCGTGGCACTGTATGTCTCGCATTGTACTTGATGGTCGTCGGAATAACCAGTATCACTAATGGAAAAACAGTCCACGCTATCTGCGTGGAACCGTTGTGCAGCCTTGTGATACTTTGAAAATTTCCGACGTTTTCAAGTACAAGGAAGCATAACGCTTCAATTAATTTTATGATTGCAAATGTACTAAATTTTTGGATTTTGGTGGAATTGTTTTTGTGGGGTGGTTGGTTTTTGTGGTGGTGGAAGATTGGTTGGAGGGGGTTGGAGAATTTTGTGTATTTTTGTAATTTTAATTTTGTTGCATGGAAGAACGGAATCTGATTATTGAACAACTGGATGGGTTTATCCGCAAGTATTACAAGAACAGGGTGATACGGGGCTCGTTGTGGGCTGCTGCTGTGCTGCTGGGGCTGTTTATCGTGCTGCTGGCGGCTGAGGGGCTGGGCTGGTTTTCGCCTGTGGTGAGGGGGCTGTTGTTTTGGGGTTTTGTGTTGGTGGCTGTGGGACTGACGGCTTGGCTGGTGGTGTTGCCGCTGATGAAGATGTACCGTCTGGGCAGTCGTATCAGTTATGAGCAGGCGGCGGTGATAATTGGAGAGCATTTTCCCGAGGTCAAGGACAAACTATTGAACCTCTTGCAGTTGCAACAGATGGGGCAGGAGGCAGACAACGATTTGCTGCGTGCTGGCATTGAGCAGAAGACGGCACAACTCTCCCCTATCCCGTTCAAGAATGCTATCAATCTGAAAGCCAACAAGAAATATGTGAAATATGCCGCTGTACCGCTGGGATTGATTGTGCTGGCGCTGATAGTGGCGCCGCGGTTGGTTACGGAGCCGTCGAAGCGTATTGCCAACTATAATACCACTTATGAGCGTCCTGCGCCGTTCCGCTTTGTGGTGGAGAACGAGCGTTTGGAGGTGGCGCAGCAGGAGGATTTCTTGTTGCGTGTTGCTGTGGAGGGCGAGGCTCTGCCTGCGGAAGCATACGTGTTGATGGATGGGCGTCGCTATAAGATGCAGCAACAGGACAGGAGTCATTTCTCCTATCTTTTTAAGCAGCAGGGACGTAGTGTGGATTTCCAACTGACGGCTGCCGGAGTAACGTCGGGTGAGTATGCGTTGCAGGTGTTTCCGAAGCCTGCGGTGGTGGATTTCCAGGTGTCGCTGAACTATCCTGCCTATACCCATCAGGCTGCCACGACGCTGTCGAACCAGGGTGATATGAGTGTTTCACAAGGAACATCGGTCAAGTGGTTGTTTTTGACCAAGGATGTCGATACGCTGCGTTTTGCCATAGACGGCCGCACGACGGCATATATTCCCGACCGTAACGGACGTGTGGCGGTGCAGGTGCGTGCCATGGAGTCGTTTGGATATAGTTTTTATGTGGCCAACAAGCGTGCTCGCAACAGCGACACGCTGCGCTATGCGGTGTCGGTGGTGCCTGATGTGGCTCCGATGATAGCCGTGGTGGAGACGGCAGACTCTTCCCTACCCGACCGCCGTTTCTTTCATGGAAGGATAAAGGACGACTATGGTTTTTCGCGGCTGGAAATGGTTGTGATAAAGAGTAATGCGACGGACACAACTGTGCATGAACGAATGAGTTATCCTGTGGCATTGACCAAGGAGGTGTCGCAGGAGTTTCTGTATGCTTTCAATATGGCGGAGATTAGTCTGTCGCCTGGCGATAGGCTGCAATACTATTTCGAGGTGTGGGACAATGATGCGATACACGGGCCTAAATCGGCCACTTCGCAGCAGTTCCTGATGGAGGTGCCGACGGAGCGTGAATTGTCGCAAATATTGGATAAAAATAGTGCTGAGGCGGTGGAGAGTGCCGAGCGCTCGATGAGCGAATTGAAGAAACTGCAAGAGGAGATAAACGAACTGATGCGCCGTCTGGTGGATAAGAAAGAACTGGGCTGGCAGGAAAAGAAGCAGTTGCAGGAATTGGCGGAGCGGCAGAAAGAGGTGCGTGAGGAGTTGCAGAAGATGCAGCAGCAACTGCAGGAGAACAACCAATTGGAAGAAAAATACCGTGAGCAGAACGACCAAATACGTGAGAAACAAGAGGAATTGGACCGTCTGATGAACGAGGTGATGAACGACGAGATGAAGGAAATGATGGAGCAGATAGACAAACTGTTGCAGGAGATGGATAAGAACAAGGTGCAGGAGCAACTTGATAATCTGAAGTTGGACAATGAGCAGTTGGAGAAGCAGATAGACCAAAACATTGAGTTGATGAAGCGGTTGGAGATGGAGAAGAAGGTGGACAATGCTGTGCGTCAGATGGACGAATTGGCTAAGAAACAAGAGGAATTGGCTAAGGAGACGGAGGCTTTGGACAAGGCGAAACTGTCGAAAGAGGAGGCTGCCAAGAAACAGGAGGAACTGCAGAAGAGACAGGAGCAGTTGTCGCAGGAATTTCAGGAGCAGAAAAAGGAGATAGAACAGATACAGAAGGACTACAAGGAGATAGATAAGAATCTGGATTTCAAGGTGGATAAGGAGTTGGAGAAGAAGATAGAGCAGAACCAGCAGGAGGCGCAGCAGCAGATGGAGAAAAAGAAGAACAAGCAGGCATCGAAGAAGCAGCAGGAGGCCGCCGAAGAGATGCAGCAGATGTCGGAGCAACTGGCTGCCGAGCAGATGCGTATGGAACAGGAGGACCTGGCTGAGGATAGCGACATGATACGTAGGCTGCTGAAGAGTCTCGTGCAGTTGTCGAAAGACCAGGAAAGCCTTATAGACCAAGCGAATAAGACCTATATACAAGATCCGCGCTATCAGGAGATTATAGCGTCGCAGAATAAGATAAAAGATGATTTCCGCAATGTGGAAGACTCGCTTTCGGCCATTGCCAAACGTCAGGTTAGTGTGGCGTCGGCCATAACGCGCGAGGTGGGCAATGTGAACAGCAATGTGCAGCGGTCGCTCTCTTCCCTACTCCGTTTTAACCAGTCGTTTTATGGCAATGCCCACAATACGGGAGCGGCACAGCCCATGCAGTACGGTATGACGGCTTTGAACAATCTGTCACTGTTACTGGCTGAAAGTCTTGACGATATGCAGAATCAGATGCGTCAGAACGCGATGCAGCAGAAGTCGGGCAACTGTAAGCGGAATTGCAAACAGCAGCAGCCGGGCAACAGCAAGAACTCCAACAGCAAGAAGCCTTCGGCCAAGAGTATGAAGCAGATGCAGGAGGAATTGAACAAGCAGTTGGAGGCGCTGAAAAAGCAACTGGACCAGCAGGGCAAGAACCAGCAGCAGGGTAGCGGCCGCCACAAGATAGGACAGCAGGGACAGATGAGCGAGGAGTTTTCGAAGATGGCTGCACAGCAGGAGATGATACGCCGCATGATGCAGCAATATGGGCAGGAAATGAAGCAGAACGCTGCTGGCAACGCACAGATGGCCAAAGAGATAGACGAAATGATGCGTCAGATGGAGCAGACGGAGACAGACCTTGTGAACAAGACCATCACGCAGCAGACTATCAAGCGTCAGCAGCAGATAATGACCCGATTGCTGGAGCATGAAAAGGCCGAAATGCAGCGCGAAAAAGAGGAGCGTAGGCAGAGTCGTGAGGCATCGGAACAGTACCAGCCAAGCCCTGCGGATATTGAGAAATATGAGCAACTGAAACGCTCAAATCAGGAACTCTTCCGCACCACTCCCCCATCGCTGACGCCTTACTACAAGAAGAAGGTTTCGGAGTATTTCTATGGGCTGTAGAACCTATGAATCAAGCAAAAAGTTATTCTTGGTAATGATACCGAGTAGTTGTGGATAATGACTACAATTATAGGTGTAATATTAAGTAAATCAGTAAGATTATGAATGAGGTTTTTAATAAGGAGGATTCTAAACCTGGCGTCATAGATAAGATATTATCTATTGTGGGTATATGCTGGCGAGTTTTGCTTACTGTGTTTTTTGTTGCCAGTTTGCCTGATGTTGGCGTAGCCATATTTATCGCTGTACTATTTGTTGTCTCGCTGTTGATAAAGCGTTGGCGTAGAAATGGTTGGAAGAATAGTTCGGCAAACAAGGAGAAATCGAACGAGCAGATAAAAGAGATGATAGAATTGACTGATGAAATCTTGTTTTTCAGCAATAAAATAGAAAATGATGAGGGTTTGCAGCAAGCGTTAGAGAGACATTCGATTAAAATCAATGACGTTGACGGTCGTCCATTGTGTGGCGAGGGTCGGGAGATACGCGGTGCTGTTTTCGTTGATGTTGCGCACTGCTATGGTGCACTGGTAAATGGTTTTCGTTTTGGTGTTCCAGCTGAGAATGCGGTGGCTATTCTGTTGTTGAAACTGCTTGACAGACAGGATGCTATCATTCCGTTGCGAAATGGCTTGGTTTTTATTAATAAGAATACGAGAGAGATGCTACAATTGTATGTCTCACAGGTCAGTACTCATAATTATGGCTCGGTAGGCGATTATGGTTTCATAGTTGCTTCGGTGCTTGCTGACTATAACCGTGACCTTGCTTCATCGTATCTTGATTTGTTGTATCGTTTGTCGGAAATGGTGGCTAAATCGACCAATGCGGTCAGCGAACGCCAGCAAGCATTTCTGAATAAGATAAAAAGGATGCAAGATAAAGTAAATCAGTAATATCGGCGATGCCTTTTAGTCGTATGCCTTATACGTTAATGTGGGTTGTTTTGCTGAGGGCGTCGATGACTGTGAAGGCGTTTGGGAAATGATTAAGCGTTGTCGTTGTGCCGTCGGTGGTGATGGCGATGATGTCAAAGCGGGCTTCTTCAGTTCGTTTTTTTTCAGTGATATAGTGGTTTGCCAGACGCACATAGGCACGCTGTTTTGCCTTGTCGACAAAGGTCTCTGGCTCGCCGAAAGTGTTGTTGCTGCGAGTTTTTACCTCGACAAACACAATGATGTCGTCGGTGTAGGCAATGATGTCGGCCTCTAATTTGCCATAGCGCCAGTTGGTCTCTAATATGGCGTATCCTTTCTCGCGGAGGTAGTCGCAAGCCATCGATTCCCCTACCCTACCTTTTTCGTTGTGTGTTGCCATGTGGCTGTATGTTTGATTGTTAAGCCTATTGTTTTCCCGTGTTAATATTGACAAAGTTACGCTTTTCTGCCTAAATCGGCGTTTAGACACCGTTGAAATTCTTTAGATAAATTAGGTTGGTTTGCATAATGTTTCATTTTTTGACTTTTATTTTTTTAACAACTTATTGTATATAAGTTTCGGACGCTGATTTTATTGGCAATTACAAAAAATAGTATCTTTGCATAGTTATTTATGTTTAACGTGGTATGATTGAAAGAGTTGTAATACAAACCAATAGTTCAGGATTTGCCGATACCGAGGCATTTGTTGAGCATGTATGCGACCATTTCGGTATCACTTTTGAGTTTGGTATCGTTTCGTCATCTGTTTTATCGGCAGTTGCCGCCATCAGTCATATGCAAGACGATGCGCAGTTGGCTATAGAGATGGGGGAGTGTGAAGGAGGCGTCTATTGTAAGATTTCTTCCGAGAGCCCTATTCCGGCCGACCTTTTGTCATCGGAGTTGCCCGACGAGCCAGACATGATAAAGGATAATGCTTTCACTATTCATTGTCTTGCCGATTTGGTTACTGTTAGCGATGACAACAAAACGTTGCGCATGGATTTTATCCTGCAGGGTGTGGCATCGCCGTATGCTTGCCAGCGTCAGCAGACCTTGAAAAAATATTTTGCTTCACGTGTTGTCGAGGCATAACATCTTAAACCCAAATAAAGCCCAGGCGAGCAACCCTACCGTTGGTCGCCTTTTATTTTTTTGTTTCTAAACGACACTTTTTTTTATTGTCCCGTTTGTCCTATGCCTTTCTGTCAAAACCTCTTTCATAAGTCATTTTGTCTGCCTTGGGGTAGTATGGTTGGCGGTTGGAATGAAAATAGCGTAGCCAGAATAAGGAATAGTTGGTTGATTGTTTGTCTATCAAATTGATGTATAATTGATTATGTTGGTTTGATGGCAAACAGGATTTTTGTTCAGAAAAATTAAAATAAGCCATTCTCGTTATTTTTTAACCTATCGGGGCATTGTAATACTAACAAAAACATTATGGCAATAACTTTTGCATATCAAAAAGAGGATTTCGAACTGAATGAGGTCTCAAAGATTAGAAAGTGGATTACCTCGGTTGTCCAGAAACAGGGCTGCCGTGTTGGAAGCATAGGCTATCTTTTTTGTAGTGACGATTACCTCTTGGAGGCAAATATAAAATATCTGAACCACGATACGCTGACGGACATTATTACTTTCGACTATGTGGAGGGTGGTGTTGTGTCGGGCGACATAATGATAAGCGTGGATAGGGTAGGGGAGAACGCCTCCATCTTCGGAGTGCCATTTGAGCAGGAGTTGCACCGTGTCATCATTCATGGCATACTGCACTTGCTGGGGCAGGGCGATAAGTCGGACGAAGAGGCCGTGCAGATGAGGAGTAAGGAAGAGGCTGCCTTACAACTTTGGCAGACAATGTAATAGGCTGTTTGTTCCTTGTGAAACAAACAAGATTATACGACGAAAAACAGAATACTATGAAATGGGAGAGTTATGATGTTGTTGTAGTAGGTGGCGGACACGCTGGTGCGGAAGCCGCTGCCGCTGCTGCTCATCTGGGTTGTAGTACGCTGCTTGTGACGCAGAACATTGAGACCATCTGCCAGATGTCGTGCAATCCGGCTATGGGCGGAGTTGCCAAAGGGCAGATAGTTCGTGAGGTTGATGCCCTCGGCGGATTGTCGGGCATTGTGACAGACCACGCCATGATACAGTTCCGTATGCTCAAT
>ONLQ01000039.1 GCA_900318665.1 uncultured Bacteroidales bacterium
CTATGGGCTGCAACAACAGGTCGGCATAAGTGCGACGGGCAGAGAGGTTGAAAGTGGTCTTTTCCTTGATGATTGGCCCCTCGACACAGAGTTTGGCAGAGACAAAACCTATAGAGGCGTTGCCGTGTATCTCCTTGTCGTTGCCGTTGTTGGTCGTAACGTCGAGCACACTCGACAATCTGCCGCCAAAATGTGCCGGAAAACTGCCTTTATAGAGCGTTACATTCTTGACGGCATCGGCATTGAACGCCGAGAAAAAGCCGCCGAGGTGATTGACATTATAGAGCGGAACACCATCGAGCAGAAAGAGGTTTTCGTCGGGTCCGCCACCACGCACATACATTCCGCTGCTGCCCTCGTTGCCGCTCTGCACGCCTGGCATCAGTTGCACAGCCTTTACCACATCGGCCTCGCCAAAAAGCACCGGCACCGATTTCAACTGCTCCACAGGTATTTCTATAGCACTCATCTGCGACGATTTGAAGTCGGTGGGACGCTCGGCGGTGATGACAACCTCGTCAAGCAGCATGGAAGGTTCCAACTGATAACTGCGACGCGTGTTGGCACCGAGACGAAAAGCATCATACTGAGGCTGATAGCCCACAAAGGTAATACGCAGCGACACCGTGTCGGATTTCAATGTGAGGGAATAGCGGCCATTGTGGTCGGTAGTGGTGCCTTTGCCGCTCAACTGGTCATAGATAGTAGCGCCAATAAGCGTCTCGCTGGAATGAGCATCGCTCACAACACCGCTGACAGTATGGCTTTGCGCAAACAAGAACGCCGGAAGAAAAAAGACAAGGCAGAAGGATAGTAGCCTACGGGCAAGAATTATCATAATGAGTTAAAGGACAAAGCAAAACAATTATATGGTCTCAATTAGAAAACTTACGGGCCTGAAGCCGTCGTTGCAACTCAGCATGGCGGAATAGGGGTTGCGCATCCAGCCATCATAGAAATTACCGCCTCCGTTTGCTAGTTGCTCTACAAAGGGCTGAAGCGTCTGCCAAGCGCTATCGCACAAGCCTTCTGGCTGCTGCGCATCGACGGAGAGCCACTCCTGCCCTACTTTGACGCTGCAAGCGTGGACTTGCGGCATCTCGTAGATTTGTTGAAGGTCGGTATAGTCCGACTGGCGTATTGCCTTAATTCTTACGGTCTTCACTGGCGGTAGTTTGCGTGTAAATCATTTCTCCGAACAGCCATCATCGTGGCCGTTGCGGCAATTGAGGAAACGAACCTCGTTGGTGTCGGTACATTCCTCTTCCAACTGTATTATACTCTTTCGCAACAACGGATGGACAAAATTTGGACACACCTGCGACAACGGCTTCAGCACAAAGCGACGCAAATGCATCAATGGATGTGGGATTTTTAGCGTTAGGGTATCGACTATCTGGCTATCATAGAAGATTATATCAATATCTATGGGACGAGAAGCGTATGTCGCTTTGTCTTGATTTTCATCTTGCGGAATACGCTTGCGGCCAAGCCTTTGCTCAATGTCGAGCACCTTGCGCAGCACCTCTTCCGGCGGCAGTTCCGTCTCTGCGACAATGGCTTGATTCAGAAACCACTGACTGGCATCGAACCCCCACGGCGCACTCTCGCATACAACGGAAAGACTGGCTATTGCTCCCACCTCTTCGTTTATCAGTCGCCGAGCATCACCGAGAGTTTTTTCCCTATCGCCCTCATTGCCACCGAGCAATAGTACGACGGAATGAGACGCCCACTTGGTGTCTCGCCTCGGATGACTATCCGTCTTTCCTATCTCGTCAAGAAACTGCAATCGCGGTATAGGCCTTGCGCCAAGCGATGCCAGATGCTCCGTCTCCTGCTGCGCGTCGATCATGCGTATGTCGTTCATCTTGCAGAACTCCACGAGCCGTGCAAATGCGACTTTCGAAGCGTCGCGCATGATGTGGAACATCGACTCGCCACAAAAAACGCCACCTACCGCAACGCCATACAACCCACCAACAAGTCTGCCATCGTAAAAGGTTTCAAACGAATGGGCGTGGCCCTCATTGTGCAACGCCACATAGGCTTTTACCATATCCTCCGTAATCCATGTGCCGCACTGCCCTTCGCGTGGCACCGAAGCACATTCACGCATCACACACTCGAAACAAGTGTCGATACGCACCTCGTAACGCCCTCTCTTTATTGTGCGTCGAAGGCTGTCGCTACATCTAAAATTCTGCGGAAACAGCACCATGCGAGGGTCGGGCGACCACCACAAGATAGGCTCACCCTCGCTATACCACGGAAAGATGCCATGCGAATAAGCCGACAAAAGGCGTTTCACCGACAAGTCGCCACCATAAGCAAGAAGCCCGTCGCGACTAGCAAACCTCGGGTTTGGAAAAGCGATATTATCTGTGGCTAATTCGTATATCATTGCAGGCTGAAGCCTCTTGGTTTATAGGTTGATATGTAAAATTAGAAAACCCTGCCACCGTTATGGCAGCAGGGTTTTGGTGTAAGCAATGAAGATTAACCGCAGTGGATGAAGGTCTCAACAAGTTCGAGAATCTTCTGCTGGTCGTTGCCGATGTCGGCACGCAGAGTGCGGTCGTTGTAGGAACGCAGGTCTTTCAAAATACCGTCGATAAGTGCGGGATTGAAGATACCCTGCTCCTCATAGATTTTGCGGTCGCGCTCCAGCAGGTCGGCGCTGGCGGCACAACTGTCGGGCAGCACCTCGAGGCGTTTCAGCACCTCTTCGTGCTCAAAGATGTTAACGCTCACATAGCGGTCTTTGGCATACTGCACGGCGTTCTCCATCTCGAAACCGTGACGTGCGGCAACGGTCATACCAGCCAGCAGCAGATAGACGTTGGCCGAGCCGTCAGGAGTGCGGAGTTCAATGGTCTGCTTGTAACTGAAATCGACAGCGTCGTTCTTCTCCAGCGGGTTGCAGTGGGCCATCATGTTGCCGCTGCCCTTGGTCCATCCCAGAGGCACGCGCACCATGGCGGAGCGGTTGCGGTCGCCCCAGCAGATGTTGGTAGGAGCCTCCTGGTGAGGAACGAGGCGGAAATAACTAGTGGGGTTCGTATCGCCAAAGGCGGTAAGCGAACCAGCAAGGCTCAGGATACCGGCAATGGTCTTGTGAGCCACCTCGCTGAGGCCGTTCTCGCCGACATACATATTCTTGCCGTCCTTGCTGACGCGGGTGTGGACGTGCATACCGCTACCAGCCTTGCCAACGGTAATCTTGGGAGCGAAAGTGACGGTCACACCATACTGATAGCCCAGTTCGCGCATCATCCATTTGGCAATAACCAACTGGTCGGCAGCGTCCTCGAGGGTGGTAGGCAGAAACTCAATCTCGTTCTGCTCGTACATCAGGTCGCCCAGCGTGAAGTTTCCAACCTCGCTGTGGCCGTATTTAATCAGTCCGCCAGCCTCGGCAATGAGTTTCATAGCCTCGGTGCGGTAGTTCTCAAATTTGCAGAACGGCATACTGTTGTGATAGCCGCGCTGGTCGGCGGGCAGATACATATCCTCCTTGGGAGCGATGACGTAGTATTCCAACTCGCCCATCACCTCAAACTCCATACCGCCAGTGGCTTTGCGGAAAGCCTCGCCAGCCTTATGCAGTGTGTATTCGGGAGCCATGTCAAAAGGCTCGCCGTCCTTGGTGTAGAAATTGCAGAGAATGTCCAGCGTAGGAATCTCGGCAAAAGGATTGATAAAGGCAGTGCGGAAACGCGGAATGACATAAAGGTCGCTGCTGCCAGCCTCGAGGAAGGGGAAGAGGCTCGAGCCGTCAACGCGCTCGCCCGAAGTGAGGATTTCCTCGGCGTGCTCGCGGCTGTGGATAATGAAATTGAGAGTCTTCAATCGGCCGTCATTTCCCATATAGCGGAAATTAATCATCTCGATTTCAAACTCCTCAATCACTTTCATCATGTCGTCCTTGGTGAAGTCCTTCATAGGTTTCTGGAGGAACTGAACCAGGCGGTTGGGGTTCATCTTGAAGTTATCTTGTGCCATGTTTTGTTTGTTTTTTGATTTGTGATTTATGTTGATTTGTGAGAATTGTCAAAAGACGCAATACGCCATAGCATATTTTGTGCAAAGGTACGCAAACTTTTTCATTCTGCCAAACGGCATAATTATTCGACGCTCTTTAAGAAATGGGCAACATCGTGAGGTTCACGAGCCATAACGGAGATGACCATGGCCTCGGCGGCAAGCACCATGTGAGTACCAATGTTGTCCGCAATGGGGTTGTTGGCCACGAGGCGCGTGCGCGGAGTAAACATGTGTACCTTGTCGGGTGCAAGACTATGGAGCGACCGATAGAGGTTGTAGAACACGGGATAGGGAACAAAGTCGTCGTCGATGTCGTGAGAGAGATAGATTTCGGTTTGGGGTGTCCAATTGTCCCAGTTGCCCTGCTCACGGAGAATCTGGACTAACACCTGTGTCTTGGCGTTGTCGAGGTCTATGTTGCCGTTGGCATCATACATATCGGAAGCCATGAAAGGCATTGTGTCGAATCCCAATGAATTGATTGCTACAAATGCACGTGGGTCAACATATCCGAACAATAAGGCATCAATTAAACGTACCGTATCGTCGAAATTGCTGACTTTCGTTTCATAAATAGTTGGGGCAAGCAAGTCGCTGGACGAATAGCCATGGAGTTGCTGTTTTGATAGCGTCGAAATGCCTGCCATAAAATCAACAGTGAGAATCTTTTCTTCTGGATTTTGAGCGGCATAGACTAATTCCGCGGCAATATCAACAGGGCCTTCGCCAACATACGAGGCTTCGAGACGCAAGGCATTGCGCTGTTGCTCAGTAGCATAGACGTCGTAGTGCTTGGCAAAGGCCAATGTGGATGCTGTGCCATGCGAGGTACCCCAGTTGGTGGTGTGCCCTGCGCTGTCGAGTGCCACATTGTGGCGTTGCATGACCTCGAGTGCTGCCATGGCACAATCCATAATCTGGCGTCCGTGAGCCTGGAAGCAGATGGGGGCTATAATATGGACATCATGGTCAATGCCAAAGCCCTGCAGGTCGGTCTCGATGACAGCCTCGTTATAGAGGGCTCGCATACTTCCCAAAGTGAAAGACTCCGACGGTGCCGAATGCATGCCAAAGAGTGTGGGGTGGTTGTAGATGCTGATGCCTTCGACAACGTGGGTGATACTATCGATGGTATTATTGGGAAAGGTTACACGGCCCGAAAGCACGATAGGCTCGCCTTGTGCAGAGATGGTGTTGTAAGTGAAGGAATAGGTCTCCAATTGCCATTGCCTATTCTGACGGCTGCCACGGCCCAGTATGTTGGCAAAATGGGCATCGAGTATGGGCTGGCGAGCAGATACAAGGGTTCGAATGGCAGGGGTGATGAGATTGCTGACGGCACCCATCTCCTCGCCAAGACTGCTAAACATGGCGCAGTTGCCTACTGCATCGGCAAACTCACGACAAGTGTAGGCCGCGCTGTCATTGACCGACACAAGGATGCCAGTTGCGGGTGCGGTGGGATTGCTGGGGACCGGGATGGGGTCTTTGATACACGATGCTGCAATCAGCGAGAAAACAACACAGAGAAGCGAGACTATTTTTTTATTCATAGTTAAGTGATTGGTCAAAAAGTTATATTGAGTGCATTATTTTGAGGGTATCTCTCTTCAAGAACCTTGCATAGGTGCTTATTCCGGATTGATAGAGTGAAGTTCTATCTCGTAGATTACCGGGGTGTGGGGCGGAATGTTCTGCGTGCCGTTTGCGCCGAAAGCCAACGAACTGGGGACATAAAGTCTGTAGATACTGCCGGCGTTCATAAGTTGCATACCCTCGATAAGTCCAGCAAACATGGGCTTGCCAAGCACATGATTGATAGGCTCGCGTTGTCCGTAGGTCTGGTCGAACAACTCGCCTGTAATCATATTATAGCCCCTGTAGTCGAAAACCACAATATCGCCAAATTTGGCATTGGGGCCCTTGCCCTTCTTCTTCACCTCGTAGTAGATGCCCGAAGAGTGCTTCACGACGTTTGCGTTAGACTCCACAAGTTTAGAGAAATAGGAGGCCTCCTCGTTGCTGAGCGGCACCTCGTTCTGCTCCTGCATGCGCTGTGCATTCTGACTTGCGCCCAGCTGAAAGACCTGCATGACGAGGGCCGATGTCTTGTCGTCGAGCGGCGACTCGTTGCCTTCAAGGGCATTGGCAAAAGCCTTTTCGGCCACCTTCATATCAATATCAAGACTGTTCACCTGCGCCGCCATGACGAGGCTCTTGCCCATCTGCTCGCCAAGCACCCACGCCATAGTGTCGTTGAAATTGTTTAACTTCACGTCGGAGGTCGATAAATCGTTTTCGCCGTTCTTGCAAGCCGTAAGCAGCAATGCCGACAGTGCGATGACTATAAATGTGTGTTTCATATAATTATTATTTTCAAGTCTGTTTTTATTTGCCACGCCCCTGACAGATTATTATCACCGTGTAGAGCATAATCTTTATATCGGTGGCGAGCGACATATTGTCGATATACAGCAGGTCATAGCGCAGGCGCTCCACCATCTCGTCAACGGTGCTGGCATAGCCATATTTGACCTGCCCCCACGAGGTGATGCCCGGACGCAGACGTTGCAGCAGCAGGTATTCGGGCGCACGTTGCACTATCTGGTCTATATAATACTGTCTTTCAGGGCGTGGGCCGACAATGCTCATATTGCCTTTCAGCACGTTGTAGAACTGTGGGAACTCGTCGAGACGCACCTTCCGCATAAAACGCCCGAAGGGAGTGATGCGGGGGTCGTCGTCTTTGGACAAGGCGGGACCAGCCGACTCGGCATCCACATACATGGAGCGGAACTTTATCATACGGAACGACCGCCCCATATAGCCCACACGCTCCTGCGAATAGAACACAGGTCCTGGCGACGTGGCCTTGACGATGATTGCCGTAATGAGATAGACGGGCGAAAGCAGCAGCATGACAAGCAACGACACCACAATATCAAACATACGCTTGACGCTGTACTGCCATTCGGGCATCAGTCGGTTGTTGATTACCAGCAGTGGTGAGTGGAAGATATTGTCTATCTTCACGTTGCCCACAAGTATATCACGACTGTTGGGCGCAATTTTGATGATAATATCGCCACAGGTGGCTAGGATGCGCAATATCTCGTTGACACGGTTCTGCTCGCTGTCCTCGAGAGCAACCACTACCTCTTCCAGCTGATGCGACTCCACAAGTTGGCGCACATTGTCGAGCGTGCCGAGGCGCGGCATGACATTCTGCACTCGACCGTCATGGCAGTCCCCAACCTCGACATATCCCACAAAACTATTGCCCGAATAGATTTCCTGATTTTCCAGGTCGGTATAGGTCTTATAGGCCATAGGGCCGTCGCCCACCATGAGTGTGGGAAAGCCCAACTGACGGCGATGCACCATTCCCACCGTGCGCGACGTAAGCACAAGGCGGCAAGAATAGGTGAGCACAAACTGAACTCCAAAAAGAAAAAGGAAGTCGAAATAATAGTAGGCGTTGTAGGGCACCGTATCGTCAAGCATGCAGACGAAGAAAATGACAATGCTGCCAATGGTAGTGGCAAGAAGCGTCTGTCCCAGTTCGTGGAGACGGGCCTTGCGCAGCACACGGCGATAACTGCCCATAATGGCATAAAGCAACAGCCAGCACAGCGGAATAATCAGCAGCCCAACCCAGAAAGTGACGTCGGCAACAGCCAACGAGAAGGCATCGGAAAGGCCGAAGCCCTCGCCCATCTTGCGAAAGATGAAAAACGCAGCCCATGATAGAAAAGCCGCCAACCAGTCGCACAATATATAATAGAGACGTTTATGCCTGCCGTAGGTCTGCATTACAGAAGTGTCAGATAGTTATGATTTTGAGATTGTCGATATAGGTGTCGCCGCCATTGCCCGAAGTGTTGAGCGTGGCAAACACCACCGAGAACTCCTCGTGATGGTTAAACTGCGACCACACCTTGCCAAGATTGATATAAATCTTGCCCCATTCCTTGCGAGGATAGAGCGTCATGGCCCATGTTGTGCTCTCGGCGCCGCCGCCAGTATAGGCGCTGGTCATGCCTATCTGCAAATGGACATCGGTGCGATAGTCCATCTCCAAATAAATAATCTTGGTAGGGTCGCTGACAGTGAACTTTTGCTTGATAGCAAAATTCACATTATTGCTCTCGGCTGGCGTGGAGACCTTCAAGTAGCCGCTGCCGGTACGGGCTCCGACTTGGTCGTCGTCAATCCACTGCACGCCCGCAATAGATGTGTCGAACACAATCGACGTGGCCAACGGCTCGAAAGGCTCGTACAACAACTGTTTGATGTAAGAAAGCGATTTGTAGTAGATAGGCAGCCAATAGCGGTTGGCAGCAGCATCGTGCTGACCGACATAGGTCGTAGCGCCCTGCGTCAGCGTCAAGCCGCGCAATGTAGTGTCGGTATAATAAGGATATTGTATGCGAGTTTGTGCAATGCCGTTCTGCTTCACCACGGGCACCACGCGCAGATAGTCGATAGGACCATACCGCAGCACAGGCACATTGCAAGGCAGTTGGAAAGTGCCGAGATTGGTCTCTGCGCCATCGCCAGCAAAATAAGCCACGAGTTGCACCGACTCAATATCAGAGGTGTACCACCCCGCATCGGTCGAAGGGGCGCCTGCCGCCTGCTGCACAACAGCAAGACTATCGAGATGAAGATATGCAGGGATTGTTATATCTCCGTCAAATTTCTTGCACGAAAAGACAGAGAAAACAGTCAAAACAGCACAGAATAATATCCAAAATGATTGTCTCATAACGATAAAAACGCCCAACAACCGCTTTTTATTGCAAAACAGCAATTATTTACAACAAAACGACAAGAGAAAACACGACATGCACCAGACTTGAGACGCCGCCGTTATATGACGTGTGTAAAAAACCTGCCTATTTTGGAAAGTATTTGTATTTCTGCAAACAGAAAAGCATCTAATTGCCGGGGCAATATCGATAATGAAAGAATATTACAACAATAAATAATTATGGAATTTATAACTTTTGAAGAGTCAATAGACTTAACTCTTGGAAAAGTTGGTACACCTCGCCGTGATGCTTTTGAGGCAGAGATGGAGGCCGAACTTGAGGCATGGAAACTTGGAGAACTCGTAAGACAGACACGTAAAGAGCAAAACCTCACGCAAAAGCAACTCGGCGAAATCGTAGGGGTCGGAGAATCTCAAATCTCGAAAATAGAGAGTGGCAAGGCCTCCACATTTACCACCATAAGCCGCGTTTTCAAAGCACTTGGAGCCTCGTCAGCCGTTCTTGACCTCGGCAAGATTGGCCGAGTCGCACTTTGGTAGTGTCATTTATTAAGGACGCAAATCCGCACACGACCCATATAATTGGGGACGCTCAGCTGTACCGATAGAATTTCCGCCGTAAATGGCGAATGCTTTACATACGGTAGTGGGTGTATCGTTTTTTTCTACAGACATTGACCTCTGAAGGTTCAATTATCACTGAATAAAAAACAAAATATCATTCCGTTTTCTTAACGAGGTCTTCTCCAATAAAATATGTCATTCATCTCTTACGCCAGAACATCTATGTAATTCTCTTTGTTCACGGTTACCACCTCAGTGTTGGGGTATGCCGAGAGAAATGTCTTGCTTATCTTGGCCTTTTTTGTAGGGCTCCACTTAAACTCGTATGCCTTCAGTTTGCCGTCGCATTCTTCCAAATAGTCAATCTCTTGTTGCTGTGTTGTCCGCCAAAAATAGGATTGTGCATACTTCAAATTATAGGCGTTCTTTTTAATCAGTTCGCTCACCATATAGTTCTCCCACAACGCACCTATATCGGCGCGGACGGATATATCAGACAGATTCCCAATAAGAGCGTTGCGTATGCCATTATCATAAAAATATATCTTGCGGCTCGACTTGATTTCAGAACGCAGATTGCGGCTGAATGCACCAAGACGGAAGATTACCTGCGCCTGCTCCAGCAGGTTGATATATTTCTCCACCGTGGCACGATCCAATTCCACCATACGGCTCAATTCATTAGTCGATACCTCGCTGCCCACCTGGTATGCCAACGCCTGTAGCAATCTGACAATCTTGTCGGGGCGCTTGATACGTTCCCATACCAAAACATCTTTATATAAATAACTCTCCGTCAGATTGTTCAGTATTTCACGCTCACTACCTAGATTGCATACAACATCTGGATAACAACCATACACCAGCCTCGTGGGAAGTTTCATCATCTCTTGTATCATGCCATGATGCGCCGTCAGCTCAGCAAACGACATGGGGAATAATTTATATTCCCATTTGCGCCCTGTGAGAGGTTCATTCACCTTGTTGGCAAGGTCAAGCAACGAACTGCCTGTTAATATCAGTTGGACTTCTGGGAAATTATCAGTAATAAGTTTGCCCTTCAGCCCTATATCCGCAATACGTTGAGCCTCGTCAATCACCACGACTCGGTTATTCCCTATCATGCTACGCAGTCGCTCAATGGTGATAGACTCCATAAGGGTCCGTATTTCAAGATTGTCGCCATTCATCCACAGAACTCCCTCCATCCCTGTTAGACAGTCTTTCAGAAGTGTCGTTTTTCCAACCTGACGAGCACCGATAAGAACGATAGCCTTCCCCTTATACATCTTACCAGCGATTAACTCGCTCATTTTTCGGCAGATATTCATAGATTCAGCATTTTTATACACCACAAAAATACTAATTTTTGTGACTATAATCAGCAAAATATTATACTTTTTTGCTGATTACACACACAGAATTTATATTTTTCCCTTATAAAAAAAACATATTTTGCCGCCGTTTAGATTTAACCCGATCCCGAAGGAATCTCGAACAAAACCCGAAGGAAACCCCAAAACAAAATTACGAAATAATTGTGTCAACAACCATGCCGCCGTAGGTGGCGAATGTCTGTAGAGCACCTTAATCACCTTTCGAAACAATTCAATATCCCGACCTTGCTTCTGGCAACGTTTCAAATCTTTTTGAAACGATTAGCATATCCTATGCTGTACATGCTTATGCGCCAAGTATTTGCTCGAACATTTCATCCACATTGTTTGCCTTATATACACGTCCCATACGGATGTCCTCTTCAGCCTCCTCAACGCCCGACTTTTTTCTACGAGGCTTATGCGCAATCGAAACGCCGTCCAGAGAATTAAGTATCTTCCGCAAACTGGGAAGAATTGAAGGGTTTTCTACATTAATGACAACTTGCTGCATACCAATTATGTTTTTCGCCTGCAAAAAAAAACTAAATTTCCGTAACACGCAAAAAGACCTTGTTGTATGATTGCTCTTTTCTGCACATAAATAAGAAGGTTGTAGCAATGGCACCTTGGAACGCCTTGCGACAGATATGAAGAACCATTTTCCCGATATCAAAGGTTTCTCAACTCATAATCTGCAATGCATGAAGGAATTCTATTGCGAATACAACAAGGAATTGACCATGGTCAAACCAAATACGCAACCAGTGGTTACGAAATTGAAACAAGGGCATATCTTAATGACGAAAATTGTTATTTTCTACAACTTTCGTCATTAATGTGTATTTTTGTTGGAAAAAGTTTTTTATGATATCACGAAAAACATATCTTAATCAATTAATTAGCCTACGAGATACAAATCTCATAAAAGTCATAACGGGTATTCGCAGATGTGGAAAGTCAACACTTATGGAAGAATTCCAAACGTGGCTAAGGTCCCAAAATGTTGAATCCAAAAATATTTTTGCCATTAATTTTGACTCGCGAGAGAGCGTCCGTTTTAAATCATGGCAAGAAGTGTATGACTATATAATGGGACGACTACCCCAAAATGGTATGCGCTATGTTTTTCTTGACGAAGTACAATCCTTACCAAATTTTGAGAAGTTAATAGATGCTTTGTTTTTGAACAGAAACATAGATATATATACTACTGGGTCCAACGCATACTTGTTATCCAGTGAACTTGGCACATTGTTGACAGGACGATACATCAGCATCAATCTTCATCCGTTCTCTTTCCATGAATATGTCTCGGCTTATGGTGAACAGGCTAATACTGACCGCCTTTTTCGCCAATACATGAATGCCTCCTGTTTCCCCGAGGCTGTCACCCTGTCTATTTCCGCACCCGAAATGGTCAACAAATATCTAAAGGACCTCTATGATACCGTAGTTGTCAAGGACATAGTGAAGAGGAATCATCTCCGCAAATTTGACACCTTGCAACATATAGTGAATTTTCTTTTTGATAGTGTAGGCAGTGTCGTATCACCAAACAATATAGCGGACACACTGCGCATTACAACGACCGACTCCCTATCACACAACACAGTACAGAAATATTTAAGATTCTTCACGGAATCCTACCTCGTTTATCCAGTCCGCCTATACAACATTCGCGGGAAAAGACTACTTTACAGCAACTATAAATATTATGTAGTGGACTTAGGTTTAAGAAACATCCTGCAGACCAACAATCCTGTTTCTGACTTAGGACACAAATTAGAGAATGTTGTTTTTTTTGAACTTTTACGAAGAGGCGGCGAGGTTTTCGCTGGTCAAACAGATAATGGCGAAGTTGACTTTGTTGTAATGAAACCCAATGGAGCAAGAGAATATTATCAAGTGGCATACACCGCTAATGACGAAAAAACGCTAAAGCGCGAACTTTCGTCATTAAAGAAAATTAGAGATTCCTATCCCAAATATCTTCTCACCACAGATTTCGACACGTCTAATATAGGTGGAATTCAACGACTAAATATCATCGACTGGCTGTTGGCCAAATAATAGGCAAAAGGCCGATAATTAACTCATACAGAAAAAAAGTCGCCGTAGGTGGCAAATGTCTGTAGAAAACAATTTAACGCCTCCTATGGAAACGCCTCCGTAGGTGGCAAATGTTTTACATGCGGCTCCGCTGGAGCCGATTTATTGCTGTAAATTGTTGGATTTGCTACTGACATTGACTTCCGCTGGAGGTCTCCATGGAATATACAGACTCTCTTCCATATAAAATGATTTCATCTAACCCGAAGAATTAAGGTTCTCTGTGTTATTCAAGAATTTTATGTAAATTTGCTCTCGTATTGTAAAAGACTACCCTATATGATTCAACCCATATTGTTAGACTATCCGAAACTGCTTCGTCAGATTAAACAGCGTGTATCCCAAGCACAGCAACGGGCAATTTACTCGGCTAATGCAGAGTTGTTACGCATGTATTGGGATATTGGAGAGCTCCTCTCCGAAGCACAACGTCTGGATAGTTGGGGAAGCGGTACATTAGAACGACTCTCCACTGACATGAAGAATCTTTATCCAGAAATAAAAGGTTTTACCGTACGTAATTTCCAATTCATGGTACAATTCTATGAAGAGTACAACAGTGAATTGACGATGGTTAAATCAATCCCACAACAGACAACAACCCAATTACAGACAAATACGAAACCAGTGGTTTCACAATTGTGTTCATCCCCAAATACGAAACCAGCGGTTTCGCAATTGCCAAAATACAATTTCGAGCTGCCAATCAAACATTTATCATGGTCTCACAACCTTCTTCTTATTCAGCAGGTCAAGGACATCCGCGCCCGTTATTGGTACATGACGCAGTGTGTGGCAAATCATTGGTCACGTCGATATCTTGCCGAAACCATCAAACTTGACTACTATAACCAACATGGCGCTTTGGCAAACAACTTCGACACTACCCTGCCAACCGTCGAATCAAACGATGTTAAATCCATGCTCAAAGACCCGTATATCTTCGACATGCTTACCTTCACCGACCAGTACAACGAGCGAGACATTGAGATTGGTCTAACGCAGCATGTCGAGAAATTCCTTGTTGAGATGGGTGCAGGATTCGCCTTTATGGGTAGGCAGTACCATATCGAGGTGTCGGGCGACGACTATTACATCGACATTCTGATGTACAACACCTTCTTGCATCGTTATATGGTCATCGAACTGAAGAACACCGAATTTAAGCCCGAATACATAGGCAAACTCAACTTCTACTGCTCTGCCGTCGATGACATTCTCTGTCGCGAAGGCGACAACAAAACCATTGGCTTACTCCTCTGCCGCACTAAAGACCGCATCAAAGCCGAGTACGCCCTGCGTGACATCGCCAAACCCATCGGCGTTTCCGACTACGAACTCGGACAAGCCCTCCCCAAAGACATCCGTTCCTCGCTACCATCCATTGAGGAAATTGAATCGGAGTTGGAATAATAAACTTAAATAGCCTCCGTTAGGCTGTGAATGTTTTCACATGCACCTCTGCTGGAGCCGATTTGTTGTGATGGCGGGTTGTCGTTTCTTTTACAGACATTGACCTCCGCTGGAGGGCTGATTACCAAGGAACATCAAAACAGAATATCACCCTTTCTCCTTAACAAAATATCCGCCATTCTTTTTGCCGCCACGCCGCTCAATAAGATTATTTTTAAGGAGTACGCGAATATGCTTGTCAATAGTGTCTTTAGCCAAGCCTGTGAATGATGAAATCGATATCACCGTACAATTGGGGTGCTGGGTTATGTATTCCAATGTTCTTCGCTGACTCTGATTTAATCCGCCATCTAATCCGCCATTTAATCCGCCATTATTAAGACTTTCCCGTCCAAGCACTTGGTCAAAATAAAATATAACAGTTACAACGCCACCTTTAGAAAGGAATATCGGAGTTGGGAGCCCTGCCGAAAGACATTCCCTCTTTATTAGGCCGATGCCGCGTCCCCAATTCTCAAAAGTTCCACGCAAATAAAAAGATTTCGCAATCAATGGATTATTGGGTATCGATAACATTGATTGGTTGTCGTCTAATTGTTGCTGGTTCATTTTTTTTACAAATTACGCATACAAAAATAATAAAAAATTTTGTATGGAATTTATCAATAACATTATACCATGCCGTAGGCGGCGAATGTTTTTACATGCACCTCCGCTGGTGCCGATTTGTTGTTGTGGGTTATCGTTTTTCTACAGACATTGACCTCCTTCGGAGATCTAACAAGGAGTTTTTTCCTTTTTTACAAAAACCATGCCATCCAGCAATCTATTTGCAAATTTATATTTGGTGTTATTAATTTACATCTTGAACGAGGCGAACAGAGAATCCGAAGCAGCGATTGCCGAAGGCATTAGGCTTCACGAAGCCTCCAGAGAAACCGAATTTGTAAGCGTCGATACTACCAACGCACATGGACGACCAATAAGAACCGGTGGTACCTGCGTTGCTGACAGCGGGATCACTGCGGCTGCCCGCGGCTGGGAGAAACGCACAGCCTGCTACCTCCATGCTGCTCCATTGACTGGAAGTAAATGTGTTTGAAAAATTAGCATCACTTTGATTTATATTGCTGGGGACAGGCATCCCTATTGGATGCACATAACTATCTGGGAAAATTATCAAGCCACAAACACCATTCACCTTTGCCTTGCAATAGCGAGCATTCGATGTGCCTCCAACCACGCCTGTTGTAGTGCGTGTTTCTATCAAATACACCCATTCGTCTTTTGTAAGCGTTCGCCACATTCCTGCAGCATTGCCGCCGTTGCTTATCGGATTATGCACGCCCCAATCATAGTGCGCACAGCTGCCTATGATATGTGGTCCCTTGTTTGTTGATGGTCCGTAACCATAGTAGTTATAGCTTATATCGATTGTAGTTGCGGCTGTCTCGTATGGCCTATTGCGAGTACTATAGGTATCGCCAGGTTTATGATAACCGCTGGTACCCCAGCCGACGAGGTCTATCCAGCCGCTATATGTGGACGAGGCGTTGGCGTTATTACTTTTCACACTATTAACATAAACATTACCTCTATCCGCATCTCCCACATAGTCGTATTGGCGTTCGGCAAAACGCCAAATACCTGCGCTGGCTTGATATTGCAAATTCCCTTGCGAGAACTTAATTTTCTTCGTGGAGGATACAGAGAATTCTCCTGGCAATGCGCCATTAACAATAGCGGTCATAGTTAGATGCAGTGTATCTACCGAGGCACAGCCTGATGCATTAGTATATGAATAGACATAGTCTCCTGTGGCTGTATAGGTATTACCATGCCATGTATAAGAACCCGTAGCCGACTGTGTTTCGGCATTATGCGTGCCATGATTTATTGTAAGATGCAGCGTAACCGTACTGTCGCAACCTGCTGCGTTGCCGCCCACGATGGTATGCGTCGGCGTGGTGGTGGACGAGGTGTAGGTGTTGCCGTCTATCCATGTATAGGTTTCGCACGCCGTCTGATTGTCAGTTCCTGTCGTGGTGTTACTCTTTGTCAGATGCAACGTATCCGCCGAAGTGCACCCCGATGCATTAGTATAGGTATGGACATAATTGCCAGTACTGCTATACGTATTGCCATGCCATGTATAGGTATTGCATGTGGATTGCGTTTCGGCATTATGCGTTCCATGATTTATTGTAAGATGAAGCGTAACCGTACTGTCGCAACCCGCCGCATTACCGCCCACGATGGTATACGTCGGTGTGGTGGTGAGGTGTAGGTGTTGCCGTCTATCCATATGAAGGTCTCGCACGCCGTCTGATTGTCGATGCCCGAAGTATTTTGGCCTATACATAAATCTTGGACGAGGCGAACTGACAAGCCGAAACTGCGAAGTTCGCCGCTGCCGTATTGAGGGTACATGTGATTGCTGGAGAAGCTGGGGTTGTATGCTCGGTTATCGCCGCAGTAAGTTGATGACCAATAGCTACCGTAAGGACCTGCGTTGTTGCCAGCCGCCACTTTGCGGTCCCCCGCAGCAGGAAGAAACACGCAACCTGCTGTCTCCATGCTGCCCCACTGGCTGGCTGTGAATGTGTCAGAAAAGTCAGCACTCGACTGATTAGTATGGCTGGGGGCTGGCACACCCGCTGGATGTACATAACTATCTGGGAATATTATCAATCCCTCGACACCGTCAACCGTGGCCTTGCAATATCTTGCATTGGCTGTGCCTCCAACCATGCCAGTTGTAGTGCGTGTCTCCATCAGATACACCCATTCGCTGCTGGTCAACGTTCGCCACATTCCTGCAGCATTGCCGCCATTGCTGATGGCATTATGCACGCCCCAGTCGTAGTGCGCACTGCTGCCTGTGAGACTGGTACTCGCTTGGTTTGTCGATGGTCCGTAGCCATAATAATTATAAGATGTGTTGACCATAGCAGTGGAGGTTGAGTATGGCATATACTGTGTATTATACGCATCAGCAGGGTCGTGATAGCCACTTGTGCCCCAGCCGAAGAGATCTATCCAGCCATTGTAAGATGACGAAATGTTTTCGTTACATTGCCCCACATACTGGCACTGAGATTCAGCAAAACGCCATGTATTGGTACTCGCCCTATACTGCAGGTTGCCCTGCGAGAACTTCACCTTCTGCGTTGCCGACACCGAGAACTCACCAGGTAGTACACCATCGACGGCAACCGTACAACGGCACGAACACCCCTCCATGCCTGTTATAGTCAGATGCAACGTAACGGTGCTGTCGCAGCCTGCCGCGCTGCCGCCGACAAGGGTGTGTGTCGGAGTAGTGGTAGAGACCGTGTAGGTGTTGCCGTCTATCCATGTATAACTATCACACGCCGTCTGATTGTCAGTTCCTGTCGTGGTGTTACTCTTTGTCAGATGCAACGTATCCGCCGAGGCACAGCCCGCGGCATTAGTATAGGTATGGACATAATTGCCCGTACTGCTATATGTATTGCCATACCATGTATAGGTATTGCATGTGGATTGCGTTTCGGCATTATGCGTTCCATGATTGATGGTCAAATGTAACGTAACCGTACTGTCGCACCCTGCTGCGCTACCGCCCACGATGGTATGCGTCGGCGTAGAGGTAGAAGAGGTGTAGGTGTTGCCGTCTATCCATGTATAGGTTTCGCACGCCGTCTGATTGTCAGTTCCTGTAGTAGTGCTTCGCTTTGTCAGATGCAACGTATCCGCCGAGGCACAGCCCGCGGCATTAGTATAGGTATGGACATAATTGCCCGTACTGCTATATGTATTGCCATGCCATGTATAGGTATTGCATGTGGATTGCGAGATGGCATTGTGTGTGCCACGATTTATTGTAAGATGCAGCGTAACCGTACTGTCGCAACCTGCTGCGCTACCGCCCACGATGGTATACGTCGGCGTGGTGGTGGACGAGGTGTAGGTGTTGCCGTCTATCCATGTGTAACTCTCGCACGCCGTCTGATTGTCAGTTCCTGTCGTGGTGTTGCTCTTTGTCAGA
>ONLQ01000045.1 GCA_900318665.1 uncultured Bacteroidales bacterium
TGACTTAACAGCTTTGCAGAATAAAGAGAAAACTGACTCCAACACAGTCCACGATGCATTAGTCGATACTGCTGCCGTTATCCGAGGCGCAATGAATGCCGTTGATAATGCACTGCGTACAGATTTAACGGCTTTGCAGAACAAAGAAAAAACCGACTCCAACACAGTCCACGGCGCATTAGTCGATACCGCTGCCGCTATTCGAGGCGCAATGAATGCCGTTGATAATGCACTGCGTAGTGACTTAACAGCTTTGCAGAACAAAGAGAAGACGGACTCCAGCACAGTCCATGGCGCATTAGTAGATACAGCCGCTGCCATTCGTGGCGCTATGAATACAGTTGATAATGCACTGCGTACAGATTTGGCAGCCTTGCAGAGCAAAGAGAAAGTCGATTCTAACATAGTCCACGGTGCGTTAGTTGATACCGCTGCCGCTATTCGCACTGCCATGACGACTCGTGATGCAGAGATGGCTCTTGCAATAAGTCAGTTGCGAGACAAGGTGCGTTCCGATTCAAATATTGTGCATAAGGCATTAATTGATACGGCACACAACATCCGTGGCGCCCTTGTCGATACGGGAGCAAATATACGTGTCGCGTTGGTTGACACTGCAGCAGACATCCGCGGCGCATTAGTAGATACGGCAGATGCTTTGCGTTCGACTATCAACAATCTACGAGATAATACTACGCTTGCGACGGTTATGGCCAACGGCAATTCTGCCGGAGGTTTACCGATAACAAATCTCGCCAATCCTACCAACGCTCAGGATGCAGCTACAAAAGCATATGTGGACAACATATTAGCCTTTATGCAAGATTATGTTGACAATAAAGTTCAAGCGTTGCAACATGAGATTGATAGTCTTTCGGAGGTTACGGACGGATTGATCTTTGATGGTTCGGGAACGTTTGAAGACCCATATTTGATTTCAAGTGTCAAAAGATTGAAAATATTCTCCGAGGTAGCATCGCTAGACAAATTTGTGGACAAAGTGTTTCAGATTACGACGGATATAGAATATGCGGAGCCTTTTAAACCAATTGAGAACTTTGCTGGTTTTCTTGATGGAGCCTATCATACTATTACTTTGACGGCTGGTTTCGAAGTGCCAACAGAGGGACCGTATAATATTGCGTTTTTCCAAGATGCCTCGGATGCCCAGATTCAAGACCTTCGGTTGAAGGGTACCGTGATGGTTGATGTCAATACCGATGAGACGGTCAGTGTTGCTGCTTTCTCTGCCAATGGATTTGGAGATATGTATTATTGCAACTCTGATATGACGATAGATGTCAACAATTCAGGTTCGGGCACAGTCTATGCTGGCGGACTTGTGGCACAGGCAACTGAGGAGACTTGGATGACCAGTTGCTCGTTTACCAACACAATATCGGTCACTGCCAACAATGCGTATATCGGCGGTCTGATGGGTTACGACAATGCAGAATATGTTCAGATACTTAACTGTGCATATACTGATGGCGATATGTATGCGACTGTATTAAATCGGGCCTACATTGGTGGCTTGGTGGGATATCAGGCTTCGCCAACGGGCGAATGCATCATGGCCAGTTGTTATGTTAGTGGCGGCGTTCAACGTAATTCCTATTATACCACCGTTGGAGGATTTATTGCTGAAAGGGCAGGCTCGTGGAATTATGAAGATAATATATTTTGGTGCTTCTTGCATCTTGATGCTGTGACATATAATTCTGAACCTCAGCCAGGTTATTGGAAAAATTATTATTGTGTGGGAGACAACCGTTTGGTGGTATACGACGATTCAGGTGCTGATACTGTTGACAATTGGCAGGACTGGATGGGCTGGTTGATGTATAATTCTCCGAATTCCACCATTAATTCATGCATGACTATAGATGGTAACGATTATTATTGCAGACCTATGTTCATGTTGAAAGCTGTTATGGAGGATTATTTCGGATCTCCTGACGATGGAGCCCTTTGGACATACGGTTGGGAGTGTCCTGATCCAGAAGGACTATGTATGCCAGAAGAGAGAGTTCCTTATATTCGTTTGAATTTGAATTTCGAGAATAATTTGCTTAATATACTGCAATAAATGCTATTAACGTCATAAAAAAAGGCTTCGAGTTCTCAATCTCGAAGCCTTTTTTTATATCTGGATAATTGTCTATTTTGGAAATGTTTGTATATTTGTCGTGCGGGGGGGGGGGTGTACCACTAATGTGGAGCCTCCCGTTCCATTTTCCTATAGACCAATCTTATAACTTGATTTGACACATAGTGTCATCTCTTTCTTTGCCTTCAGTTCGATATCCTTATTGGATTTTTCGGCATACGAGTCCGCTTTTTTTGGTGCCAATGGTTGTGGCAAAAACAAATATGTCTCCGCCTTCTTTAAGGTGCAACTGATTTTGCAGAGCGGATGCACCAATAGGGTAGTTGCGACATACAACATGGGCTCTCCCATCGGATATGGCCTTTTTGATAGATTTTACGGAGAGCGGAGTAGGGGATATTATTTCGAAAATGCGACCAGGGAAGTCTTCCACAATTTGCTGCGAAGTGTAGAGATGCGTGTTGCGCGATAGTTTTGCCAGACCATACCTTTCTCCAATAAGGCTGTAGGCTCCTCCTTTCATTAGTGCCGCATGTGGTTCATAGAGATATTGCTCCACGTCGGTACAATAAGTAGCCATGGCTGCAGATTCCTCGCTATCATAGTAGTCAAAAGCTCGCCCTACAAATGATTCTGCTCGAAGGGGTGCGTCGATATTGATGCAAGAGGTCAAGATATCGCCGTTATTCTCTCTTGTGCAAACAAAAAGGACTTCCTTACACTCTCCTTTGATAGCCACAATATTTATTTTGCATAGGTGCTGTCCTATTTGTTTCCGTGCTGTGGCAAGGTCTATCATTGGCGATGCTTTCACCACCAGTTGTCGGCAGTGCGACATCAAAAGGTCAAGGTTTTCTATAAGGTTTGGCGTGCAGTCCTCGAATACCCACACGCGTCCGCCATTGCTGTCGCGCCTTGCGGGGTCTATATATATTGTGTCGTAGATTTGCGCCGATTGCTTTATCCAATCCATGCTGTCGGCGCAATGTGCGGCGCAACCATCTATCGATAGAACCGCAAGGTTGTGCCGCATTGCCTCGCAAAGTTTTTCATCGCGTTCCACATAGTCGGTCGTCGCTCCTGCCCGTGTGGCAAATAGGCAGTCGATGCCCATTCCCCCCGTAAGGTCGGCCATGGTTTCGCCTGGTTTTACAAAGAGAGCAGCCTTGTATCGTGCCGTGGCTTCCGATGAACTTTGTTCGCGGTTCAGCCGTGGAGGATACCACACTTTGTCGCACTCGGCCAGCGTAGGCCATTTGTCGCGTGCAGTCCGCCAGCCTTCTATCTGTTGCGCCACCAGAGGTAAGTCAATATTGCCTCCTTTAAGCAGAAGCCGTGCCACATCGTCGTTGCGATGCAGCACGGCATAGTCTATCAATGCAGTATCTATCATTCTGTATTAGTCCAACTAATACATTAGTATTCTCCAGCCTCATGCAGTTGGCGGAATTTCTCCACCACCATGGGGCGGTCTTCCTTGTAGGTCACGCCAAACCATTGTGCCGTGGTGGTAAGCACGCGCATCGTGGCATAGCCGCTTTCTATAAGTTTTGTTACCGCCAGTGGCACATAGAATTCCGATTTCATCTCGGTGCCGCGCTCTTTCAAGAACTCTACGAATAGGCGTTCGCTCTGCTCGAAATAGTCGGGTGTGAAGCCAAAGAGGTTCATCGATACCGTTGTTTCGGGTGCAAGTTCTTCTTTTTTGTCGCCCTCGGTGAAATAGATTTTGTCGCCTTCGCGCGCAATGGCGGTACGCTCGGTGACGGTTTTAAGGTTTCCGTCGCTGTCGGCAACGCACACTCCGCGGCTCACGGTGCCATTTTCCGACAGAGTTTTATCCAATCGGTAGCCCACCATGCAATAGCGGCCCGTGCTGCCTTCGAGGGTGCGCAGGTAGTCGCCCATCTTCTGAAAACCGTCGCGGCCATAGAAGTCGTCGGCGTTGATGATGGCGAAAGGCTCGTGTATCTCGTCTTTTGCCATAAGCACGGCGTGGTTGGTGCCCCAGGGTTTCTCGCGACCTTCGGGGACGCTGAAGCCCGAAGGCAGGTAGTCGAGTTCTTGATAGACATAGCGGACGTCTATTTTGTTGTGGTAGCGCTCGGTGTTGAACACCTTTTTGAAGTCATCGGCAAAACTATGGCGTATTACGAATACCACTTTGCCAAATCCGGCGCGTATGGCGTCGGTTACCGAGTAGTCGAGTATGGCTTCGCCGTTGGGGCCGAGGCCGTCCATCTGTTTCAGTCCGCCGTAGCGGCTGCCCATACCGGCAGCCAGAACAAGTAATGTTGGTTTCATAGTGTTTTATGTTATTGTTTCTCTATTCTGTGATCTGAGATCAGTAATCAGATTTCTGGTCACTGATCACTTTTTTTCTATCTTCGGTCTTTGAAAAACTCTTTCATCAGTTTCTCGCATTCTTCTTTCAGCACACCGCTTTCCACCTTGGTCTTGGGATGCAGAACGTCGCCGCCTAAGCGCGAGAAGCCGCGTTTTTCGTCGCTTGCGCCATACACTATGCGGCCTATTTGGCTCCATCCGAGAGCCCCAGCGCACATCACGCATGGCTCAAGCGTGACATATAGCGTGCAGTCGGTCAGGTATTTGGCGCCGAGGGCCTCGCTTGCTGCGGTTAATGCCAGCATTTCGGCGTGCGCCGTAACGTCGTGCAGCCGCTCGGTGTGGTTATGGCTTCGTGCCAGCACATGCTCTCCGCCAACCACAATGGCTCCCACGGGTATCTCGCCCTCGTCGTAGGCTTCGCGAGCCTCCTTCAGTGCCATCTGCATATAGTATTCGTCTATGTTGTCAAGCAGTCCCATGTTTTTCAAGTCTCTAACTTCGGCGTTCAGTCTTTCTTGAAGATGTCAAGGTTGGTGTCTGTCAGTAGCGGCGTATGGGTCGTGGTGGTGCGTAGCCCTTCCTGCTGGTAGGTCTCTTTGCTCACCATCAGCATTTCGCCCACGGGCAGATATTCTTCTATAGAGCGCCATTCAAGACGGCCTTCGCCACCGTCGCGCTCGCCTCCATAGGATGTTTCTTTCTCAAGGATTAGGAATAGGAGGCCGCTCTGCTGCTCGAAATAGTATTCGCGGTCGAACATTCCAGGGGCAGTAGCCAGCACTTTATACACGCTGTGGCCTTCGAAAGTGGCTATTCCCCCGTAGGCCATGCTGGTGCCGTTGGTTGCTCGGCGGAATAGTGGTCCGCGAAAGTCGTAGCCCACGGTGTGGTCGTAGTAGTGTATTTCGCTGGCGTCAATCCATTGTTTTTTCTTTGTGTCGTATTTGCGGAAAATTTTGTGCTCGTAGTTGTGCCAACCCTCTATCAGACTTCCTTTCTGCCATACCTCTATGCGGCAACTGCTGGTGCCCGTGTACCAGCGACGCACTATCGTGGTGTCGCCGCCACTGTAGCGCGGCACTGCCACGCTCTCTATCATCAGCATCTTGTCGCGTGGCAGCGACTCGTAGTTCATCAGCGACATATATCGCCCTACAACCCATTCCGACGAGTCGGGAGCCACGTCTTGCGCCATGATGGTGGTGGCTACCAGCAATATCAAGATGAACGTCAGTCGTTTCATGCCATGTCTATGTTTCGGGTTAATTTGCTTTCACATTGGACACCATTATTTCATCCGTTGTGCCGAGGCGGGTATGCGAAGAGGATACGTCAGCGGATGAGAGACGGCCTCCATGCGGTGAATATTCAGTTTGATGGTCTGGTTCAGTTGCTTGGCATTCAGTTTTACTGCCATTTCCTTTCTGCCTTGCACGTAGGCATCGCTTATCTTATTCTGTATTTCGTCGAAAGTTGTGCGCACTCCAGTCAGTCGGTAAACATCCTCGTATGAGCCGGCAAAATATCGGTTGTAGATTGAGGCATATACCACTACGCTGTCTCTCGTCATGCGCACGCGGCCCAACTCTATTATCTTGCTGGCAGTGGCCCATATCACGCTGTCGCACTGGGTGCGGAGCAGCGCATTGACGTTTGTCCCCATCACCTCGCAGTCGGCTGTGGCGGTAAGCCATCGGTAGGGGCAATTGGCGGGTGGCAGTTCTTGTGTGACGGTCTCTTTGTGGCTGCGGCAGCCTGCGACAGAAAGCGCAAATACTAATACCGTCAATACTATAACTATGTTTGTCGTTTTTCTCATGCTAAAAAGTTTTTGTCCGCGTCTGACTATTCTTACGCAAACTTGGATGGTCCTATTCCCCAGCGGCTTCTCTTATTATGCGTAAGTGTTCCGTCAGTGTTTCGCTGTTCTCATCATTGTGTTTCACGGCCTTTTCCATATAGGGCAGTGCTTCCGCATTGCGTCCCATTTTGTGCAAAATCCAGGCGTAGGTGTCAAGATATGTGGCATTTTCGGGCTCTTGCTCAATTGTTTTCTTCGACATCTGCAGAGCCTTCTCCAGTTGCTCGCCGCGTTCGGAGAGATAGTAGGCGTAGTTGTTCAGCGTCCCTATGTCGTCGGGTGTAATCTTCAGCGCCTTGTCAAAATACTTCCATGCGCGGCTGTAGTCGCCCAGCCAGTAGTAGCAGTCGCCCAGCATCGAGTAGGTCTGTGGCTCCAGATACCCATGGCGGAACCCCATCATTTCGCATCGGTTCAGCAGTTTCTGCGCCTCGCGGTAGTCGCGGTCCATCAAGGCGTGCATGCCAAGGATATATGTAGGCATGATGTTCAGCGGAAACAGTTTTGCGGCTCGTTTAGCATAGTCGTGCACCTCTTTTCGCGGGGCCTGCGACATATTGAGGCACACAAGCAGCATTTCCCACGACTCGTATCGGCTGCTGTCGGTGCGCAGCAGGTTTTTGAACTGCCCCGAAGCCTCGGCATATTGCTGGTCGTACATCAGCAGCGAGCCGTAAAAGCCTGCCACTTCGGGCTCATCGCCGCATTGCTCGGTGACAATCGCCGTCAGCCCCAGAGCCTCTTTCAGTCGCTCGCCTTGAAGGTCGCTCGGTACGAAATAACTGCTTATCACATGCAGTTTTTCCATGCAGCCCAGTGTCGGCTGACGCAGTCCTTGCTCCAGTTCGCGATGTGCTGCCGCTCGGTCGCCCGTATGCTTGTAGTAGTTGGCCAGCGAGAAATGTATGAACTCGTCGTTGGGATTGTTTTTCAGCACCTGGTCGTAGTATTGTTTGGCACGTTTGTAGTCCTTACGTTTCATATACACCTCCGCCATCATGGCGCTGTATTTTGTCTCGTGAGGCATGGCTTTGGCAAGTTGCTCTATCTCGTCCAAGGCTTTATCGCTGCGGCCCATGGCTTCCCAAATTTCCTTTTGATGGAGCGATACCGTCTCGCTCACGCCATAGCGCTTCTCTATACGGTCCAGCACCTTTATGGCTTTTTCCCCATTGTTGTCCATCAGATAGGCGTCGGCCAACTCATAGTAGTAGTCCAGCACGTCGTTATGCTGATTCACAATCTCTTCCCAGCATTTTGCCAGCCGTTTGTAGTCCTGCATCCGCTCGTAAATCTCCGTCTCTTGCAGTCTATACCACAGGTTGGTCTTTTCTAATGATATTGCCTTCTGTGTCAGTATCAGCGCACTGTCAACAGCACCTTTGTCCAGCATCATGCCGCCCAGTTCGTAGTAGGCTGCCGCGTAGGATGGGCGTTCCGTCATAATCTTCCGATATATTCGTGCAGCCCCTTCTTTGTTGCCAATCTCTTCCTGTGTCTTGGCATCAATCATTTGGCAGTCTATTTTCAGCAACGCCTCGTCAGCAACAGCAGAGGTTTTCTCCGTCTTGTTCTTTTTCTGGCCATAAGCCACGCCGCCTCCGCAGCAAGCCGCCACTATCACAGCCACCATCACGCCGCGTGCCATTCGACGTACCGCAGTGTTAAAACAAAAGATTATTGTCATATATATTGTTTCAATAAATCGCGGTTTAGTTCCCACGAATAACAGATTACAGGTCACAGATCCCAGTTCACAGATCACAAATCACAGATCACAGGTCACAGATCCCAGGTCACATATCACATATCCCAGGTCACTGTTCACAGTTCACTATAAATAAAAACTAATTCCAATCGTTTTTATTTTGCAATATGCCCGATGGCATACTCAAAAAGACGAAAAAACACGACAAATAGCCATCCCTTCACATATCACAAAAAAAGTTAATGGCTTGCTGTTTTTAGAAAAATAAGTATATTTGCACCAATTCCGAAAAAAGTCACAAGTCTGTTGCTGCTTGTCAACAACCTGATATTGTGCTTTCTGAGGGTCTATTTGTTAGAAAGAAATTTATTAATCAAACACACAAAAAGATGAAAAAAATTGTAATGGTTGTCTGCTTTGCAATCTGCGGCACGCTCGCTTTTGCACAGACCCGTCATTCCGTTGCTTCCATGCACCGCAATGACAATCAGAATGTGGCCGCTTTGACCCAGTCTGCTCCCATGCAGCGTTCCGTCGGCTACAACGCTTCCATCTTCACCAAGGCTGAAGGTGATGTAATCTATCACTGCGACTTCCGCAACCAGGATGGTAGTTCACTCTATAAGAGATACTCTACAAATACCATCAAGGCTGGTGACCTTCTCGATGACGCTGAGGTTCTTGTCGACAACGCACATCGTCAGACCGGCAACTATGGTAAATGGAAACGTTTCGACAGCGCCTCTGTTGAGTATATGCGTCGTCAGACCCTCGCTTCCGACTATCCCGCCCTCTATCGTTGGTTCGGCGGCCAGATGGAGAAATCCGTCAGCGAGTCTATGGATTCCACCAAGTGCTCCTCCAATAACGGTTGGATGTTCATGGATGTGTTCGACCAGACTCAGACCCCCAATGGCAACGCCTTCAACGCCTTCGTCCGTTTTGACGAATGGATTGACCTCGGCGATGCCCCTATGTTCGACATCTCCATCTATCAGTACTATATGAAGTACTATGATAAGTGCTATGTTGACTACTGTGTCAATGGTAGCGATATGTGGTATTCCGCAGAAATCAATGTTACCAATATCGATGTTATTGTCAATGGTAACATCAATGGCGTATCCACCTATACCATGCCTTACGCCGCTGTCCGTCGTGCTAACGAGGCTTCTAACATCGATTATAAAAACAAAATTCGTCTCCGTCTGCGTTGGTTCAGCAATGCTCGCTCCACCTCTGCTGGCTACGGCTACTGCTGGATGTTCGACGACTTCAAAGTTATTGCTGGTGGCGAGAGCCGCATCAATCCTCAGCCCGAGTATTACACCGAAGGTCTCTATCAGTTGATGCCTAAGGGCTTCGAATTCCCCATCTTCTGGCACTCCCACATCGTCAATGGTGGTTCCAAGGAGCAGGCTGATGTCAACACCACTATTTACAACTACAAGGATGGCGAGGCCACTCCTATTGTTGTTGCTAGCTCTTTCGAGGGCCAGGGAATTGACCGTGGTGGTGCTATCGAGGCTAGAGTTGACCCCAAAGGTCGTTTTGGCGGTGAATCCTTTGGTTGGTACTGCGCCAGCGGTAACGTTCCCCAAGCGACTACCGGCAACCCCAATCACGTCAGAACAGACGAGACTGGTGATTACTTTGTGTATGCTCAACTCAAATCTACTCCTCAGCCCAGTGGCGACGAATTGACCCACACCTTTGATACTATTTATTACAAGGTCGTTGACCAGGATGAGAATGGTAGCGTTGTTTGGGGCCACGACAATGGTGTAATCACTGGCTATCGCGCTTTCATGTATGGCTATGTCCGTGAAAACGACAACCCCTTCATCACCGAGTATTCCAAGAATTATGCCACCAACGGCTACTCTGTTTCCGTACGCTACACCACCGGTGACGTTGTTCCCGAGGGTTGGGTGATCCGCGGTGTCGAATATGTCCCCGCTACCGATACCACCGTCCGCAAGGGCAATGCAACCATCGTTCCTACTCTTACCGAAGACTCCTGCATCGCTGGTCAGAGCGAATACGTTACTTTCAAGAACGTTCGTACTGGTGCTGGTAATGTTGACATCACCGATGAATATCATGCCAATGCAGGCCGTGTTACCACAGGCTACCTCTGCGACCCCACTGGTGGTAACGGATTCCTCGAGCATGGTGAGTATCCCACCATCTTCGTAGAGTTCCCCGAGCAGCCCAAACTCGAGGCTAACAAGTCCTACCGTGTAGGTTATCAGTTGGCTGCCAATGGTAACTTCGCTGTTGCTGCTTCTTCCCCCAGTTACTACTACATCTATAGCAACGAGGCTCACGACAGCATCCGCTATCGTCAGTTCTCCGACCACAACGATACCATGGACCTCGCTCCTGACACTCGTAAATCGGCCAAATACCTCTCTCGTACCGCAAAGGGTGGTATGGTTGACAACCCCTACGATGTTCGTATCTACGACCCCGAAGAGGCCACGTCGCTCTTCGCTTCCAACTATTATGGCTACTATCCTATGATTCACCTTGTCATCGGACCTTATGTTGAGAAAGAAAAGGTCAACGTTGACATTAACTGCGAATTTGAGGATGAGGACGAGTCTCTTGGTAATGTTCGCAATGAGAATCAGACCGAGGTCTGCGGTACTACCGACCAGGTTACCGAAGGTTCCACCGTTGGTTACTATGTCCGCGCTAATGCCGACGGCCACATTGATTCTGTCTTCATCGATGGTACACTCGCTTGGGCAAAACGTCCCGGTGGTCAGTACTATTTCAACGACGAACTCGATGATGACATCGTTGTCGAGGATTACGATCAGTACAAGAACGACACCATCATTTTCTTCGGTTTCGCTGGCGTAGCTGATGATCATGAAATCAAGGCTTACTTTGGTGCTGGCCGCGTTGGCATCAACAACTTCGCCAACAACGTAACCATGAAGATGCAGCCCAACCCCGCTACTTCTCAGGTCCGCCTGAATGTTGAGGGTGTTAGCGGTATGCTCGATTGCTCCCTCATCGACATGAGCGGTCGCGTGGTTTACAACACCATGATGAATGCTGAGGCTCCTCAGACCATCAGCCTCAACGGTCTTGCCAAAGGTGCTTACTTCGTACGCATCACCAACAGCAAGTTCTCCAAAGTTGAGAAACTCATCGTTCGCTAATCTATAGAATAGTGAATATCCCAAAGCGGGGACGGTTTTTGCCGTCCCCGCTTTCTTTTTACCTATTAGCCACCATAAATCTAATTAGTCCCATTAGTCCAATTAGTCCAATTGATCTTATGGGTCTAATTAGTCTAATAAGTCACCTTATCCCTTTGTTTTTCTTGCTATTTTACATAAGTTTCGATACTTTTGTAAAATAAACATATTGTATATCGTGAAGAAAAACTACTGGTTTACAGCGTTCTGCGCTTGTATCCTGTTTGTTGTGGTATTGCCTATTGCAGCATTTTCGCAAACTCCGACAACACAGGGCAAGGACTTTTGGCTTACTTTCCTGCATAATAGTAATTATAAGCAGGCCAGCAATTATATGCATTCCGAATCAGGCTACGATACCAAAGATGCCGAAATTACCATTCTTATCTCTGCCAAGAATGCTTGTCAGTGTACTATTTCTAATCCCTACCATAACGAGCAGAAGATTGTCTCTGTTGTGCCTGGCGAGGTTACTCAATTCCTTGTCAAACGTAATGATTTTCATGCATACAACCCTATATCTGATTTCTCAAACGCTAAATATACAGGCCTTCACATCACCGCTACCGACACCGTCTCGGTCTATGCTTCCAACTTCCACTCTTATTCCTACGACGTAACCAATGTCCTTCCCACCGACGCTTTGCAAGACGAATACTTGTTGCAGACCTATCCTGGCAGTTCCATCGGCGAGAACGAGTTCGTGGTCATGGCGCTTGAGGATAATACGCAATTCACGGTCCGCCTCAAGAGCGTTTGCAACTACAATAGTAGTACCAATTATCTTCGAGCCAATAGAGATTACACTTATACGTTAAACAAGGGTCAGTGTCAGACTTTCGTTACCCGTGAAGGCGTTTATGACCTTTCGGGAACAACCGTCAAGGCTGCGGATTGTAAGAAACTGGCAGTCTTTGTTGGCAACACTCACACCCAGATTCCGTCAAACATTTCTGCCGCCGACCATATTTTCGAGCAGGCCATCCCTGTCAACTACTGGGGCAAGAAATATGTCGTAACATCTTCCAGGTATCGCAAGTATGACCGATACCGTATCACTTCGATTGAGGATGGATGCGTGGTTAAAATCAATGGCAGCACGGTCACAACCCTTACGGCAGGTGCTACGGTTGAATACACTATAAACGAAGGCGAGGTCAAATATATTGAGACCACCAAGCCCGTGGCGGTCTATCTGTACATGATGGGTGGACAGAAATGTACGTCTATCTCTGGGGTATCGAACCCTGGCGACCCATCCATGACACTCATCAACCCTATCGAGCAGCAGGTTTCGGAGATTACTTTTGGCACTTTCCGCGCTGTTGAGAGTGGCGAAGGTTTCTTCCATTTCGTCAATGTCGTTACCGAAACGGAGCATGTTGCTGGCATGACTTTGGATGGCGCAAATATTGCCTCTCAATTTAGTACTATTTCAGGTACTCCATATTCTTATGCCCGCATTAGCCTCGAACATCGCTCGCATACATTGAAGTCTGCCACAGGCGGCTTTGTCGCACACGTCTATGGTATTGGCCGCTACGAAGGCTATGCCTATTCGGTCGGTTCCAGTGCTATCGACCTCAACCGCCGCTTGTGGGTCAAGAATGGCGACGACAAAGAGGTCCTTACCTCTTCTTATGAAAACGGTTTCGACCTCTGCCTCAATAGCGAGCCCACTTTCAGGGTTGAAACTAACTATAGTTATTCAAAGATTAAATGGATTTTCGGCGACGGTACTGAAGACAAGGAAACAACCACTGCCACAATAGACCATAAATATACTGCCGTAGGGACTCACACGCTCAAAGCCGTAGTCTTTGGTTCCATAACACGCTGCACTGGCACTACCGATACACTTACTGCCGTAGTCCATGTCCACGGTTTCGGACCAGGAAGTGAGGAGCAATCAATCTGTTCTCCGTCAACATTCACATGGCAGGGTAACACCTACGATGCCTCTGGCGACTATACCGCAACAGGCTTGACCTCTGCTTTCGGCTGTGATAGTTCCTCGGTGCTTCATCTCACGGTCAATCAGCCTTCCAGTACTAAATATACACACGAGGCCTGCGACGCCTACACTTGGGCGGCATCCGGCAGCAACGGCCATGGTACGGGAATCGAATACACCGTAAGCGGTACATACAACGGCACATCCTACACCGACGCCAACGGTTGCACCAGCGTCGACACCCTCGTTTTGACTGTAAATTCAAGTAAGACGAATGATACGACGGCGGTAGAGTGCGACGCTTTCACATGGTATGGCACAACTTATAATGCGAGCACCACAGAACCGACCCACACCTACAAGACCGTCCATAACTGCGATAGCGTAGTGATGCTGAAAATTACCATCAATCCGAGCAGGACGAATGATACGACGGCGGTAGAGTGCGACGCTTTCACATGGTTCGGCACAACTTATAATGCCAGCACCACAGAACCGGCGCATACGTACAAGACCGTCCACAACTGCGACAGCGTAGTGACGCTGAAACTTACCATCAATCCGAGCAGGACGAACGATACGACGGCTGTAGAGTGCGACGCTTTCACATGGTGGGGTACGACCTACGATGCGAGTACCAATACACCGACGCATATTTATAAGACCAGTAAGGACTGCGATAGCACTGTAACGTTGCATCTGACCATCAACTATAAGAACACAGGCGACACCACCGCTACCGCTTGCGACGCATACGATTGGTACGAGCATACGGGACTTACGGCATCGAGTGCGGACAAAAAGCATATCTTTGTAGGGGCTAACCGCTGGGGATGCGACAGCACTGTAACACTCAACCTCACTATCAACTACAAAAACACAGGAGACACCGCTGCCACCGCTTGCGATATCTACAACTGGTACGAGCATACGAACCTTACTGCAAGCAGCGATAGCAAAAAGCACACTTTTGCAAGTGCCAACCGCTATGGTTGCGACAGCACAGTAACGCTTAACCTCACTATCAACTACAAAAACACAGGAGACACCACTGCCACCGCTTGCGACACCTACGATTGGTACGAGCATACGGGCCTTACTGCATCAAGCGAGAGCAATAAGCATACCTTTGCAGGTGCTAACCGTTATGGTTGCGATAGTAACCGTTATGGTTGCGATAGTACGGTAACGCTGCACTTGACTATCAATTATAAGAACACAGGCGACACCACCGCTACCGCTTGCGATACATACGACTGGTATGAGCATACAGGTCTGACATCCAGCAGCGAGAGCAATAAGCATATCTTTGCAGGTGCTAACCGTTATGGTTGCGACAGTACAGTAACACTTCACCTGACTATCAATTACAAGAACACAGGAGATACCACCGCTACCGCTTGCGACACCTACGACTGGTATGAGCATACAGGTCTGGAATCTTCGATTGAGAGCAAGAATCACACCTTTGCAGGTGCTAACAGCGATGGTTGCGATAGTATTGTTACGCTGCACCTGACTATTAATTATAAGAATACAGGCGACACCACCGCTACCGCCTGCGATACATACGACTGGTATGAGCATACAGGC